>CABQKC010000018.1 GCA_902464635.1 uncultured Caryophanales bacterium
CAAAGCATAGAGGCTCAATGGGCGGTTTTATAGAACGCAAATCTTTCTAGCTCACAATCGAATATTTGTTTTTCCTCCTTAGGCCGCGAAATAAAAATGCGGCCTTTTTTAATACATGGGTCGCATGTTTTATTGATTTGATGGTTTTTATTAATGTTCTTTCTTTCGTTTTAACAAGACTATTCCAGTTGCTACTGCTAACACTGATGCTAAGCCTAATATAGCAATCACGATTACTTCATTATTCTTATTAAATGAAGGCTGGTTTCTTAAAGAAGATGCTACAAAAGCATTATCAACAAAAGATAATGTTTTTCCTTCATGCCTTGCCCAAGCTTCTAATCTATTTCTAGCAGTATAAATTACATAATCAGTAGAAATCGAGAAGGTATTCTTTTCATCGCTAGAAAGTTTATTAAGGTAAGAAATTGCTAAATCTAGCTTAGACGTGCATTGATTTGCATTATCTTCATACATGATGAAATTAGCAACATTAGAAACTGATTTAAGAGTTTCATCGAACGCGATTCTAGAAACATTGACATCTAGGTTATATTGTTTTCCTTCATAAGTAATATTGAATTGCTTCTTGGAGACAGTTCCACCACTTAAAGCATCATCATAAGTAAACATATAATCAGTGAAGCTAAATCCAGTGGTTTCAATGGTTTTGCCACTAGAATAAACTAGGGTCATCTTAATGTCAGGTTTTGTAATGCTTTCACCTGGATGGAAGGTTTTATCACATGTTAAGTTAACATTTGTTAGAGTATTATCTGCAGTAACCGTTTTATAGGTGAGTTCAATAGTTTTAATTCTTAGCTGAGTGTTAGTCTTATTTACATTTTTTATTTCTAGTGACGTAGAAGCGTCTAGATTAGTAGCGCTGTATTTATTATTAGAAGAAGTAACTGATACAGCAGTCCCACCATTAACAAAATAATTAACGCTTGGAGAAGTTGATGTAGTCATTACGAACCCGGTAATTACAATCCCCTTGGTTGGGGTGATCTTGATACTGCATCCATTTCCACTGCCATAATAAAGCCTTAATTCATCGTTATTTGAATTATAAGCAGGAACGCTTGCAGCGTTATTTTTCAAAGAATCAAAATCAAACAAACCTTTTACGTTGCCACTGGTACCTGTAAAGTTGGAATATGTTCCGGCTTCCCCACTAGCAGTTCCCCAGTCAAGAGTGAAAGTACCCGTATTTATTTCTTGGCTAGTTCCGTTAGTGACGCTTAATTGATAAGAAGAAGTTTTAGTAACTCCGTTATATGTATAAGAAACTACTACAGTATAAGTTCCTTCCTTTGACATATTGTATCCACTAAATGAACAAGAAGCAGTTACCTCGGAAGTAGAAGAATCGCTATATGTAGCAATTACTTTGCCTCCAAAGGAGAACTCGTCCCCTACTTTTAAGGAAGTTATTTGATTTGAAATGGTAATCGAAGATAAGTTTTTAACTACAGGAGTCGAATCAATTGCAGTAATAGAGCATGTTCCAGTCTTGCTAGGATCTACTTTTGAAGTGGCACTTATAACGGTTGTTCCTTTGCTAATTGCTTTTACTAATCCATCACTAGTAACTGTCGCAATAGAACTATTCTTGCTTGACCAAGTAACGCTTTGATCTGGAGAATTAGTTCCATTTACAGTTGCCTTTAATTGAGCACTAGGATTTGAATAGATATCTAAAGATAACGAATTTGGAGTAATGGTTACGCTACCTACTGTTGGAGCAGTTGAACCACTACCAGTAGATGAAGCCTTGTATAATTGAACGGCTTCTTGGCTGGTATAGGTAGTAGATTTGTAATATCTAAATATATTATTGCCAGAATTAAATCTTAAATGTGAGGTATTTGAAACGATATCCGCATCACCATTAGAAACGGTAATTGTATTTTTCTGTGCAGACGTATTAGAATTTAACGCATTCGATCCAGATGTTCCTGAAATGTATTTGCCGCTAGCTGATTTGATACTATATCCACCGGAATATGATTCAATGGTAAATTTAGCGGCTTCAGTATCTTTATTATAAGTGATCTTACTGTTAGAAACGCTTACGGATAAAGTATTTGTGGTATTTAAATTGTCGGCACCGCCGTTAAGGGCAACATTTTGGTCTTCACATACAATTAAATAATCACCATCAGTTAAATCTGCTTGAGTAGTTACTTTATCCCAAGAAGTTGGAGTTATTGGAGCTTCTACCGTTACTAACAAGGACGCACTACCCTCGCCATAAGGAGCAATAACATCAATTGTCGTAGTTCCTTCACCAATAGCAGTAACTAAACCAGTATCAATATCTACGCTAGCAACTTTATCATCTTGGCTTTCGAATAAGAAAAGCCTAGAGGCATCACTAGGAGTAGCCTTTACCGTTTTCTCCATATCATAAGTATCGCCAACCGTCAGATTGGCTGAGTTAGGATCAACACTTAAAGATGATGTAGCAATGAATGGAGAAACTTTAACAGAAACGTTGGCTGTAGCTATTTTCCCGTTTTTAGTCGCCGTGACAATGATATTTGCATTGCCTTCACTAACACCTTCTATTGATCCATTTGCGTCAACTTTAGCAACATCAGCATTGGATGATGCATACGTAATGGTTCCATTAGCAGTTTCTAACTTAATCTTAACTTTTTCATTAACTGCAAGATTAATCGAAGTTTGCTGAATAGATACAAATGGTTCATCTATTTCCATTAAATTAGCAACATTCAGTCTTCCGCTAGTGATGTTAGATGGGCCAACATCACTAAGAGAACTATCCCAGCTATTTAGCGGAATCATTTTGTTTTTATATGTGCCGATATCATCAGCAGTACTTTGGAGTTGATTTAGGAATTGAGATGGCGTTCCGTTTGGATATTTTTGTTTCCATAAACAAGCGGCACCTGCAACTATTGGACTAGAAAAGGAAGTACCCTGTGTATCTTCATATATATGGGTTATGGAATTTTTAGTCCCCGATTGGGTGGCGGTGTAAACATATCCAGGAGCCAAAATATCGACATTGACCTCACCAGTTTGGCTAGGATCGACATAATTAGTAAATTCAGCAAGTTTATTGGCGTTGCCTTTATTATCATAGTCTCCTATAGCACCGACTCCGATTACATTGCTATTACATGCTGGGTAAGATTTATGATAAGTAGATTCATTTCCAGCTGCTGCTACAACAATAATTCCAGCGTTATATGCTTTTTTACAAATTTCTTCCAAATAAGTGGCAACCGAACTATCACCTTCTTGAGAATCTCCCCAACCATCAGCGAAGTTCTCGGCATATGCGCCTAAAGACATATTAATAACATCGACTTTTTGGCTGATTGCATAATCAATGGCGCCTTCAATGGCAGCAAAACTCATATCTATTTTCAAAGCCAAAATATCTGCATCAGGAGCAATTCCAACTCCACCTACGTCGTTTAGAGGGGCAGCTGCTGTTGTAGAAGTATTCGTTCCATGAGTTGCCCAGGCATACTTATTTGTATCTACTTTTTCCCAATCTTCGGCAATGCAAGTTGGATCAGTAGAATAAGTCTTGTAATAATAAGCAGTACCATCAGAATTAGAATAATAATAACGACTATCTTTGGATATAGCGCTTGTGCCATCACTTCTAACATATTCAGGATGTTTATAATCGAATCCATCATCAATAACAGCAATAGTAGTACCTTTTCCTGTATAGCTATTCCAGACACTTTCGATATTGCCAATTAATGATGTGCCTAATGAACGGGTCTTTTGTTTTGAATATTCTCCATCACTAGGAACAATATATTTAGATGCCTTTATTAATCCAGTTGGATCAGTGATTTTCTTACCAAAATAAGCATCTTCTTCTTTAATGTAATCTCCTGTTTTGTATTCTCTATATAGGTTTTGAGCCAAAGTAAATATAGAACCAAATAACAAAAACGAAGATAAAGTAACCGCTGCTACTTTTAGCTTTTTATTCATATAGGTATCTCCAAGATAACTTCATGTGCGGAAAAAATTATATTATTCGACATGAATCTAAATAAAATAAATTATCCTAAAAACATGAAAATAACGTTTATATAGCAAAAAACAAGCCTTTAACATTGCAATAAAGGTCTTTGTTTTATACCATAAATAAGGAAAATAAGTAAGGGCAATATTGTCATGAAGGAAATTAGGCTAATTTATTTTGGCTTCGGTAAAAGCAATACCTATTTAGCGTTGAAAAAATATTTATATTCATCAAGCCAATCAATGAAAGAAATCAAGCCCTGCGAATTATTTGAAGATGAAAATTATCGAATTCAATTAATCGCAGGTAAAAACATGGATGAAATAAAAGAAGCTTTCTTATTCCATGAAGCCGATTATGCCTTTGTCCCTTTTGCTAATGATGACTGCGGTTTAGTCCCGCAGGTAAGGGATTTATTACTAAATGAAGAAGTACCAATTGAATTATTTGATACCTATAAATCCAAAATAGTCTTATATAGCTACATACATAAAGATAATGAAGGCATAAAAGGATATGATATTGAATCCGTATATGGGAATTTGCCAACATTAAGGCAATGTTCAATGTTTATAAATGAATCTATCCCTTTTGCTGCAATGAGGAAAAAAGCATCCACTACCGAAGCCTTGGATTATATAAGCAAACATCCAAATGAAAAATCATTAGCATTAGGAAATGCCTCAGTTTCTGATTATCCTGATTTAATACGTTTCCAAGATGAAAGTGCTTCTAATTATGGACAGACAAATACTAGGTTTTTCTTAATTGGAAGAAGAAAACAACTAGAAAAAGATTGCATTAAAGAAGTGAATGAAAAAGAAGAGATCAAAGATTTGCTATGCGGACATTATTTATATCTTTCTACTCCAAGTCCTCATAGCCAGCTTAGCAATACCCCCGCTTCTTATAGACTGGTAAAAATTAAGCGCGAAGGTAACGAACTTTCTTTGCAAGGAAGGGCAATAAGCTATACGGATTCACCTTTATGTCATTCGGTCTCCTCTACAATAGATATAAAAGGTAATACCATCTACTTCTATTATGAATATGAGCCGGACAAAGTCTTAACCTCTGTTAAAGGAATAGTGTTATTAAAAGCGGAAATAGATGATTTTCTTTCTAGGCATATATTGAATGGATATTATTATGGTTACGATAACAATAAATGTGGAACAATCCGCTTTATAAAAATCTTCAGCGAAGAATATAGGAGGTATATAAAAGATGAATAAACCTTACCAAATATTCATTTCTTTTCCTCGACTAGAAAAAGAAGATGCCGAGGAACTAATATTTACCAAAGAATATTACCACGCGAAGAAATTATATGAGGTTCTAGAAAATCTATTAGGTATCCATACTTTCTTTTGCCCAGAATCTTTATTGACTAGGAAAAAAGATACTTTCGACGAAGAAATTGAACGCGCTTTAAAAGAAGCAACTTTATTTTTAGGCGTCTCATTAACAATGGAAAACGAGAATAGGCATTTTGTAAATGAAGAAAGACGTATATATCTAGAAACTAGAAAAGGAAGAAAACCATTACCTTATTTTCTAGTATCTCCAGAAACAAAAAGGGTAATAGAGAGTCTACCGCTATATAAAGATAATTCCGGCGAAATCGCCCTTTATCAAGATGCATCATCGATGGCTACCTTTTTCAATACGATCAATACAGTCATCATGAAGGATAATAAAAAAGTAGATAACATCAAGATATGTAAAAACTGTTTCCGCATATTTCATGATGGAAATGAAAAGAATAGCCTTTGCCTTTGCCATGATAAAGATAGGGTTATAATAGATGAAAATGGCTTCTATTTTCCTTGTTGCAACAAACATATCAAGGCAAAGAAAAACGAATTATTAGAAGTTTCACC
Organism: uncultured Caryophanales bacterium; assembly: GCA_902464635.1. Lineage (GTDB taxonomy): Bacteria > Bacillota_I > Bacilli_A > RFN20 > CAG-826 > Alloenteromonas. Next base: position 5,908 of record CABQKC010000018.1, read on the forward strand.
TGGATGTTTAGAGAAAGAGCATAAATTTTAGGGAGTGTAAGAATGGATTATTCAATTAATGAAATTTTATCGGCTTCAATTGCCGTAGCAGGAATCTTGTTCTGCTGGTTTTCTTTCTTCTTCAATTTGTTTGTAAGGAAATACAAGAAGAACAAGTTATTCTACATGATTGTCTTGTTCATATTTGGTTTCTATATGTGTGGGTTTGGCAAATACTATAACCCAGAAACTAGACTTCCATATCAAGATGGCAGCAACTGGCTGCAATTTATTTCTGGGGGTATCGCGGATGCCTTAACCTTATTTGTCTTCCAAATCAAATCGGATTATATACGTTCATTTGTCTTAACTAAAAATGGAGGAGACTTATATTTCATAATCATTTATGTAATCCACTCCTTATCTTGCGTTGTCCTTGTTGCTATGTCAACAATCACGTTGTTCATCAAAAACTTCATTCCAAGGGCAAAGAATTTAATTTCTGGTCCAGACGTAATTATATTTACAGACGAAAATAACCCACTTTCGTTGCAAATCGCCAAGCAATTAAAGAAAAAAGGCGATAATGTCATAGTAATCTTAGATAAGACTTCTATGATTTATTCAAACGCAAGTGAATTCAAAAGTGCCTTTGAAAAAGCTAATATTGATTTCCGTCTTGCTTCGTTAAGCGAAAAATATCTATCAACTTTTATTAACCGTAGATTATTACGTAAAGGAAGAAAGATAACTATCTTGTCATTATATTCAAAAGAAGAAGATAACATCCATCTAGGCATATTAGCCTTAAATAGAATTAGACGTTGCTTCAATAAAGAATACATTCAATATAGCAAAGAGATAGAGACTTGCTTAAAAGATAGCAAGCCTTTTGATATTGATAAAATCCAAAAATTGGCAGCTCCTTTAGAAAAGGCCAAACTTAACGAACACCTTAATGTAGTCTTGCTAAAACATACTGGTGAATTTGAAAAATCATATAGATTTGGGACCAGAAGTTTTGGAGTAATAAGAACATTGTCTTTTGATGATGTCATCGCTGAAAAGTTTGTTCTAGATTATCCTTTGTATCATTTCTATGAAGAAAGCAAAGAATGGATTGGCAACATAAAGAATTATAAGAAAGTCCCTTCCATAAAAGTCCATCTAATATCCAATCAAAAAGCTATAGTAAATCTATTTGAGAAAATGGCAACTTCATATCAACTTTTTGATGATGTTATCCCTTCTTTTGAATTTGTCTCAAATATCGGCGAAGAACCTTTTGTTGATGAATCTATTTCAAATTACATACATCTATTCAATATCTCTAATACCCAGATAAATATCCATGACCGTTCTAGCGTTATGAAATATGGGAAAAGAATCGCCAAAGAAAATGACGATAACATCCATCTATTCGTAGTTCATATCGATAACGGGGATGAAAATGATGGGATATTATCCTTGCTATATGAAATGATTTACCTTAAATATGAAAGAAATAACACCTACTACTTTGCCTTCCAATTAACTAGCAAGGGTAAAGTAAATCTCTATGATGGAAAGAATAAAGAAACTTATCCATTAGACACGAAAAGAAAGCACTGCTACACCTATGGGCATCTAGAAGATTTCTTGAATAGGGCTTTTGAGAAAAACGAAATTCTTTCCTTTATCGGAATGTCACTAAATCTAACTTATTCCATATCCACTTCTTATTCTTTGTCTAATCGCGATTCGCTATCCATAAACGAAGAAGAAAACCAAAGAGGAAAGATAGAATGGATATTGATGAAGCCAGAAGAAAAAAAGAAAAACATTAACCCAATATATACATATCCGACAAAAATGTACCTTCTAGGTTATAAGCTTAGTTTTGTTCAGCATGATGATTTGCATTATGCATCTATTGAAATTACTAGACTTGATAATAACCAAAAAATTTCTTTGGATGAATTCTCTTCTTCAGTCGCATCATTAAGGTATAAAGATGAGCAAGAAGATCTATTGCCTATCCAAAAGACTTTATTCTCGATCGAGCATCTGCGTTATGTTGTCTTTGATGTCTTGTATTTAAAAACGGAAGCATTAGATTTTACTAGCTTTGTCTCGAATATAGTTTGTAAGAAAGAAGATGGATCTTATAATTTAGTAAACAAAAATAAAACCACGAACGTATTTATTATAAAAACAGAAGAATTATGGAATCTTCCTGATAAGACATTTTCCTATCTAAATGAAAATAAAGGACATACGGGTTGCTTGCTTTTGGATTCTTTAAATGAAAAAGAGTACGAAACTGCTATGAAAATAATCCATTCGAGTTTGCTTAAGAAAGTTTACCAAACCGATATAAATGGGATAACTGAATTAGGCTATATTCTTGATAATGCGAATAAATTAGTTAAAAGGGACTAAAGAGCAAGAAAACTAGACCCCATTATCCTTTCGGGTTATCAACGTGTCCAACAAAAATAGGTGACCCATTGATGTCTTTTATAATGTAAATAAAAGGTTGATTCAATTTAACTTCAACCGTATTCATTTCCATGCTTCCGGCGCTTCCAGCACCAAAACTTGCAGTTGTTAAACTTCTGACTACAGTCCCATTTTCGTTAAAATCAATCTCATTCCTTTGCTTAATGTTTTGAAGATAGACATTATATTTTTTTGTTGGGTTTTCTTTTGTGACTTTATCAAACGAATTGATGTTCCTATCAAAAGCATCTTCAAACCCCAAATTCACTAAAGATGATTTCAAATCAATATCGTTCTTAAATGAAAATTTAGGGGTTGTTAATTTAACCATTATGGATTCTTTTGGATTTGAATTAACTACCTTGCTTTTCTCTTCGTCTACAAAAATATTTTTTCCTTTTGTCAGCTCATAAATATTATCTTCTACTTTCTTTGGGACTAGATAAGTAACCGAAGCTACTTTATCAGTATAATAATCAGTTACAGAGAGATAATTTCCATAATCATAATAACAATCAGTTAAATATGAATGTTTCATAAAAGTAGTTTGAACTTTATCGTTACCATTGAGATAGAAATTATCTTTGATGTTCTTATCGCTGCTATATTTGATATACCAATCATTTTTGAAATAGAAGGTCGAGAATAAAAATAGCATAGTCTCTTTATCGATTTCCAAAAACCTATCATCTATATAATTAGAGGTTTTTAAAGCTTGATCAACCCATTGAAAGACCTTTTTTCTATCTGAATCGAAATCAAGTTGGTAAGCCTCACAATATAACTTAGTTAAATCATCAACAAATTCAGCAGAGTATTCATACTTATTATCTAAGAAAGCAGCATTCTTGACTTGGATAGTTGAATTCTCCTTTCCAAAGGAATTGGCTTTTATTAATTTCTCATAAAAAGATGTTCTACCATTCTTATCTAGGCCTAGAAGATTATCGAAACGATTTCTTAAATCTTCTTTAGATGTTCCGCATCCCATTTCGTTCATCAAAGAATATAGGCCTGCTATCGAATAAGACATATTTATATTATTTGATGTTTCTAAAATCGATTGATAAGTCGACGATGAAAAATTGTTATACGCCTCTACTTCTTCTTTGCTAATTTCAGATTTAGTAGGATATTCGCCACTAGGATAAATAACGTTATTTAGTTTCTTGAAAGAATTAGATTCAGCTATATAAATTTCGCTTACTGAATATTTGTTTTTATAGAATTTAGCACTAACTTTGATTTTTAATAATCCAACCTGAAAGCAAAACCCTACTAATAGCAAGCAAACAGCAAAAATAGAACATCCTTTAAGTATCCAATTTCTGGTGGACTTATTCTTGAATAGAGTCATCCTAGTGTTATCTTCTAATTGATCTAAATCAAAATCCAAATCAACTTTATTTGCATTCTCGAAATCTTCTTTGAATTGTTTTTTAATTCTCATTGAAATCACCTCCATAGAAATCACGTAGTTTCTTTATCCCGCGTCTATATTTAGAAGATACTTGAGAAGTAGTAAGCTCATTGGCTTTGGCAATTTCTTTAAAAGAAAAATCATAAAGCAAGTGCAAGACTATATATTGGTATTCTTTTTCGTCTAGAACTTCCTTGAATTTCTCTAGGTAAATCGATACACCTACCTCTTCTTTTTCTCCTTCTATATCATCGGAATAAGGGAGATGGTATTTATTGGCTTTAAGGCGGTTGATAGATAGATTTTTAGCAGTTGCTAGTAAGAAGTATTTTAATTTGCTCTCTTTAGCAAAAGATGTTCTTCTTTCATACATCTTCAAGAATGTCTCATTAACTATGTCTTTTGCTTCCTCTTCGTTTTTTATTATGTCGAAAGAAACATAATAGACTAGATAACGATATTTATTAAAGATGAGATTAAAAGAGTCGTTCACCTTCTTTTTCGAAGTCGAACATAGTCGCCTTAAAACAAAACCATTAATCTTTTCCATCTCAATAAATAAAACAATCTAAGGAGCTAATTTTGTCGTTTTATTTTTAAAATCTTGGTAATAAAGAAGATAGTAAATCACCTTCGCCTACTTTTCTTCCATAACGGTCAAATGTATATCTTCCATCATAATAGCCAAGTTTACGGCCATATTGGTCAAAGATTTCTTTTCTAGTTCCTCTATCTTCAATATAGCCAATCCTTCGACCATATCTATCTTTTAAGTCTTGTCTCATAAGGTTCCTCCTATTTATATATCTAAATAAAGTAATGTTGATTTAGATAAAATTCTTGCTACATTCTTTATAAACAAAATTCATTTATAAGGCAATGGGTTGAACCCTTAAAATAATTAATAGGCTTAAATTTATAGTCTCATTATTTACATTTTGTTAGCGCTTTCTTTACAGTTTAGTTAAAACTAGGTGGACTAAACACCTTTGTTTTGCCTATTATGTATTAATCGGTAAAGGAACAACACATGAAAAACGTGATAAGACTACTGGTCGACTCCGAAGCTACCCCAATATGGATACCTATTTTATTAATGATTGGTGGACTCGGTGCTTTATTTGTTGGGATGAACATGCTTCAATGTTCAACAGAAAAACTCGCTACAGGTGGACTAAAGAAATTATTTGCCAAGACTGCCAAATCTAAATTTGCAGGAGTTGGAATAGGGACTTTGGCTACCATGATTATGCAATCTAGTGGAGCCACTACCATCATGGTTGTAGGTTTTGTAAATGCTGGAGTAATGAGTTTAGTCCAGGCTGCTACATATATAATGGGTGCAAATATCGGCACTACCATTACGGCCCAAATTGTTGCATTAGGTGGACTCACTTCCTCTTCCTTCCCTTTGACTGAAATAATAATTTCGTTAACCCTAGTAGGTGTTTTATTACGCTTATTCCTAGGAAAAAAATTCCCTAAATTTGCTTTAGTTGGCGATATGGTTACTGGTCTAGGTCTATTGTTTCTTGGGCTAGAGACAATGACTAGCAATATGCAGTCAATATTCTTAAATGACCAGAATCTAAAGAATGCATTAACTTCTTTAACCAATCCATTTTTATTACTTTTGATTGGTATTGTCTTAACTGCTTTGGCTCAATCTTCTAGCGCAGTTACTTCTATAGTTTTAGCAATGGCTATGGCAGGAGCAGTCATTGGAGGAGAGGGAAATGGAGTCCTATATTTAATATTAGGTTCAAATATTGGCTCATGTTCCACTGCTTTATTATCTGCGATAGGCTCTACTACAAATGGCAAAAGGGCTTCTATAATCCATCTTTTGTTTAATGTATTTGGTAGTTTGATTTTCTTTATCATCTTAATATGCTGGAAAGATGCGATGAAGCTTACATTTGAACGCTGGTTCCCAAATAATCCTGCTACTCAAATTGCGATGTTCCACACATTCTTTAACTTAGTATGTACCATCTTGTTCCTTCCATTTACCAAAGGACTAGTGTTCTTAGCTACTAAGATAATTCCTGAAAAGGGGAAGAAAACAGAATCCGACTTACTTGATCCTCGCTTCCTTACTACTCCTGAATTAGCACTTACCCAAGCCATCTCTTATTATCACATCATGGCTAAGGCTGCTTTAGATGATCTAAATACATCCTTACAAGCCTTTATGGATAAGAAGCAAATTGAAGAAAAAATCAATAAAGAAGAGACCCGTGTACTTAAAATGTCAAAAGAATTAGGTGCATTCATTGTTGAAATTGCTGGTAAAGGTGTAAGCCCTGATTCCCAAAAAAGGATATCAAGGATGCAACTAGATATAGCAGATATTGTTAGATTAACTGAAGTTGCAGATAATATCATTTCCTATACACGTCATGAAATCGAAGAGAATCTGGTTTTCTCCCCTGCCGTCATGAGTGACCTGCAAGAAATGCAAAAAAACATCAATGCCATGTTCGCGCAGACTACCCTAGTTCTAGATCATCCTGACCTAGAAAGATTAAACAAAGCAAGGTCTATTGAAGATGCAATTGATAAGCAAAGAACCGATATGGTAAATGCCCATTTAAAAAGGTTAGAAAGAGGTGAATGTAAACCTCAAAGTTCTAATGTTTTTATTAACTTAGTCGGTAATCTTGAACGTTGTGGTGACCACTTGAATTTTATTGCCGAACGTTCTTGCTCTGACTTAAATAAAGGCAACGAAAACAGCAACATTTCTTTACATCCGTAACTCAATCTATATTATATGGAGTATTAAAACATGTCCAACTACTTGTGGGATAAAAACTTAAGATTCTTTAAAATATGAAGAAAACATGTTTAAGGTTTGAATGAAACAACTAATGTATAAATAAGCTTATATTTATTATCAATAATTGAAAATAAAAACAAACCTAGCAGTACCTAAATAGTTTTATTGCAAAATCTATATATCTTTCAACCGGTAATTTTTTTAGCTTAATTTTGCAAATTATATCCTTTTAGAATCAAAAAAGCCCACAAGGTTTTACGCCCTATGAACTAAATTATTATAGTTTTACCTATTACCTAATACCGCACACTTAACGTAATCGCAACAAACTATGGTGCATCATTTCATATCAATTATTTGTAGAAAAGCGATTAATTTTCTCTTAATGGGGCACCAACATTATCTTTAAATGAACCGGTAGCAATCTTGATTAAATCACTAATCCATCCAAATATGAAAAGTCCGAATGTTAAGGTATAAAGTATCCCTTTACCAATATTACCAACATAATATTGATGCAATCCGAACCATCCTCCAGCTGCACAAAACTTTAGTGCTTTTTTCTTGCTCTTGTCACTTGTATTGGTAACATAATTGCTCATGATCTTGTCCTCCTATTGATAAAATTTTACCCCCCCCCGGGAAAGTCAAGAATTTTGTTATTTTTGTGATTGGGCACGGTAAATGTCAGTGTATCACTAAACGGGATAAAATTTATGCTTACCGTTTAATGTATTCGCTTACAAAAAACCGCTTATAATCAAATAAATTTAAGGTAAATCGCAAAAAGTTAGGTTTTTTTACGTTCAGAATTTGCAAAACTGGAAAAGGAATAAAAAAGAACCAATTTTCATGGTTCAATCTTACAAGTCTGGGGCGCGATACGGGAGTCGAACCCGTTCATGTCCGGTTCACAGCCGGATGTGTTCACCGTTTCACCAATCGCGCCACGGCTAGAATAATATACTCAGTTAACGGCTCTACTTCAACTCTTTTTTGTTCAAATAGTAACCAATTCTAGATTTTCCTAGTTTAAGAAATGGAAGTTCCCTTCTTTTAACTAATATAGAAACTCCAGAGTCTTCTTGGCTTTCCATTAATTTAATCGCTTCTTCAGAAGAGTAAAACTTAGTTTCCTTTATAAGCAAATCTCCACTAGAAACAAGATGGTTTTGTCCAAAAGAAATAACTTTTGCAAGGAAATAATGGTTTTCATTGCTTCTAGAAATCAAGTTATAGGAATCTTTTACAACTCCTAATTCTTCTAATATTTCAGCCTTACAACCCACTTCTTCTTTTATTTCCCTAAGAAGACCTTCAACTAGAGTTTCTTTCTTTTCGATTCCTCCTCCAGGGGTCTCAAAATAAGTTTGTTTGCCAAATGCATCATCTCTAGAAACTGTATGTAAACAAATGTTACCTTTTTCATCAAATAATATAGCCCTGGCTATTATTCTTTTATGGGCCGTACCGCCTTTTGGATATTGATCATCAATTAATGTGAGTGAAATTTTCATAATAGCATTATAATATCCTAGTCGAAGGAAATGGGTAACAATGTTTGTAGTAAAAAATAGATTAATATCATTGATAGGAAGAACGATTGGATTTATATTGCTTCTGGTAGCAATTATTTTCTATTTTCTTCAGATTGGTTCTCCTTCAGAAGCCTTAATTTATTTCAATGTCCAATCATGTTTACTTTTCCTTTTGATTTTATTTATCGAGATTATTTCTAATTCAATTGACTTAAGACATGGGATTAAAGGAATTCCTGCTGGAATTAACATGAAGGTAGCGTTACCTTGCATTTCTTACGCCTTAGTATCTGGGATAATTTACTTTGCAGTTACAATTAGGGAGCATGAAGTAGCCTATTCAATTCCAGGTTTGTTATTTAATTTAGGCCTTATAATAATTCCTTTATGTGACTTCCTCTTTTTTGATGAAAAGGGTAGCGTTAGATGGTATAACGCTTTCTTCAGTATGATATATCCCTTATTCTACTTGGTATTTGTCATGCTTAGAGCATATATCTGGCCAAATGATTTATTATATGGAAGCCAAACATATCCTTATGATTTTTTAAATCCAAAAAATCCATATTATCTAGCATATGTGTTTGCTGCTTTCTTAATTCTTTATGCCTTTAATCTAATAATGATGTTGATAAATAACCTTTTATCAGGAAAATATTCCTATTTATTTAGAAAAGACGAATAAGGTTCTTCTTTTGTTAACTAAGTAACAAATAAATATAAATACGTAACCTGAGAAATCGACAATCACATCATGGATAGTCGCACTTCTTTCTAATGAGAATAATTGGATAAATTCACCTAGACTAGATAGAACTAAAGCATAGATAAGAAATAGTAATGTAGCTTTGTTGCTTTTAAATTCTTTCCAAATCATGAAACCAAACAATCCATCTAGCATGAATAAACCGAAATGGCCTAATATTTTTGCACCTAGCGCTACCATTGTCTTAAGTTCAAAATCGTTAAGTTGGTTAGCAAAGAATATCCTATTGATAAAATTAGCCACTTCCCCACCTTCGTTGATATTGTGTTGTTGGGTATAGGTAGATGTATAAAGAATAAAAGAAGAGATAATTACCTCGATAACTACATAAATAATTAGTCTTCCCTTTTTCATAAACTAATTATGCAACAAAACTAGATATTAGTTTAGGAGATCCTAGTCGAGTCATAATTATTAAATAAATAGCTACAGTTAGACAATGGCATGCACTTAAACATTTTTCCATACCATCTTTTAGGTTTTCCACTTCTAGAAACATAAAGCAAAAGAAAGTACGGAACATGGTCTAAAATATAGGTTTTTGCATACACGAGTTCCTTATTTTCCCTTAAATAGAAAACAAAATTAGGCTTCTTGACTAGATTAGTTATCTCAATTATGTCATTAGGATAACTATTAGGTCTCTTACTAGCTAAGGTATCTAGAAAACCTTCGTTTAGAAAAATAGAAGGGGTTGCTTGTCAACGTAATGTTTAGATTTTTTTCAACCTTAGAAGAAATTCGGCCTACTTTTATAAAATTTTGAATATTGTCCATATAAATATGTAGCCAGCCACTTAACAAAACGGCTCAAAAAGTTTTTAATTAATCCATGATTAAATATAGTAAAAAAGATGACACCTCGTTTGCCCCAGGAATAACATTAGCCTTTTATCTACTAGAAAATAGGAAAGAAGATATTATTAAGATCTATATTTCTCCATCATTAGAAAGAAAAGAGACTTATTTTAAATTAGTATCCTTAGCTAAAAACTCAAAGATTCCATTGATAGAAAACAACGCCAAGATATTTAAAGATATCGCGAACAAAGATAACTGCATGGTTATTGCTGAATTTAGGAAAAGGTTTAATTCATTAGAAAAAGATGCCCCACATCTAATCTTAGTCAATCCTTCTAACATGGGTAATCTAGGTACGATTCTTCGTTCTTGCTTGGCTTTCAATATTAATAACGTTGCTTTAATATCTCCGTGTGCCGACCCATATGACCCAAAGACCATTAGAGCATCCATGGGTTCAATATTTTCAATTAATCTAACTATATTCCCTAGCTTTGAAGAATATAAAAAACTATATTCAAATCATCACTTCTACCCATTCATGTTAAAGGCCAAAAATACCCTTGGAAATATAAAAATATCTAACCCATATAGCATTATTCTTGGAAATGAAGCTACCGGATTAGATGATTCTTATTTAAATGAAGGCGAGCCAGTTTTAATCAAGATTAGTTCAAAAGTAGATTCGCTTAATCTAGATAATGCCGCTAGCATCGCTTTATATGAATTTGCTAAATCTATTTAGTTTTTATATAGACAACCCCAAATGCTCCAGGACCCCAATGGGCAGCAATCGAAGCAGACATATCTTCTTCGATATTCAAATTGATTCCATTAGTCTCTAATAACATTTTTCCTAGTCTATCTAGGTTTTCTTTGTCTCTAGTATAAGAACCTATAACTGGATATCTAACATCTACCTTATATTTATTCACGTAATCGCAGATATAAGACATTCCTTTCATCTTTCCCCTAACTTTTGTTAAAGATAATAAGGCTCCATCATTAAAAGTAATAACTGGGATAATCTTCAATATTTTTCCAATCATCCAAGCACTTCTTTTCAATCTTCCTCCCCTAAGCAAATAATCTAGGGTTTCAGGAACGGCAATAATTACAACTCTTGAAGATAAATCATCTAGGATCTTGACTATTTCGTGTACATCTTTATCTTTGTTCTTTATTGCTTCTAATGCTAATAACCTAATTCCCCCTACTGCACTTTTAGAATCATAGACAACTACATTGCTATTAGATGCAAACATGGCAGTCAAGGCAGAAAAGGTAGAAGATAGTTTACTAGAGATAGTAATTAGCAATACTTGATCCCCGTTTTTTGTATAATTCTCAACCATTTCCGAGGCAACATTCATATATGGTAAAGATGTCTTCGGGAAGGAGAATGCACCTTTTTCTTCCATAAGTTCATATAATTTTCTAGAGTCAATATCGACTCCATCCCTATATTCAATGCCCTTATAGCAGACTCTAAGTGGCAATATATCTATCCCTAATTGTTTAGCTTCTTCTTGAGTAATTGAGGAAGAAGAATCAACGATAATTCTTAACATAAAGAAATAACCCTCCTTTAAGTAAAACGAGGGTTATTATACGCTAGTAATAATTTTATTAATTAAATATTCCTAAAAACTTATAGAGGCAAGTCCTTATGGTCGAAATAATATATACCTGTTCCATAAGTAATTAACGCGATACCGATGAGGGCAATTAATTTAAACCAATATATTGGATCTCCATCCATAACAGCAAGCCCGTCATATAAAGATAATATAGTTACGTAATTGAAGTAATTCATCGTAGTTATTCTTACTGTTCCTGGAATAGCACTGGTTCCGAATAAGCCAAGGATTGAACAAATGAAGAAGGAAATATTAATACCGCCACCAGTTCCAATGGCTTTCCCGCTCTTATTAAAGAAGCAAGAAGCTAAGAAGCAAATTCCAGAAATCCCAATCATAAGCACGCAGGAACCTAAGGCATATAAAGTAATATCGTGGACTGATAATGATTGAATTAGGTCTCCTCCACCTACTGCTATACCTATTTGCCTACTAACAAGGGCACCTAGATATAAACATAATCCAAGGAATATTTCAGTCAAAACTAGGTATATGGCTTCGGTAAATACAAATGTCTTACGTTTAATCGGAGTAGTCAAAGTAAAGGCAAGCGAACCATTCTCTACTTTAGAAGCGACTAGATTAGAGCTTAATACAATCGTATAAACTAAAGGCAACAAGACACAGGCTAATCCAAATGAGACGACTCCGACGAATATACCATAAGTATTCATCTCACCCATTTCTGTAAGGGAATCCTTAACTGCAGTTGGAAGTTGATCAATGATACCTAATCCAGAAACAGAAGTAGCGAATACCATCGATTCATTTGAGTTATATCCTCTTTCTTCTCCAAGTCTAAGTAAAGACCTATAAGAAGCAATTCCGCTTGACCCATATGCATAAATTGAGTTAGTTAAGGTCTTCCCTGACATCGATGTAGAAGATGAAGGAATGTCTTCAACATTCTTATAGGAAGTGTTGTATTTCTTGTTATATTCTTCAAGTATTAAAGACTTGGCTTCCACGACTACTTCATCGATTACCCTATTTTCTATAGCATTGATATCAATACCGTCTTCGTTAGTATATTTATCTTTATTCGCGATGAAATCATCAAGGAATTTGTCAAGTCTAGTATAGGCTTCATCTAGACTTGGTTTGGCTTTTTCTTTAGCCTCAGCGATTTGCTGTTCGCTATAAGGGACTCCAGTCAAGATATCCTTATGCATCTTTTGGGCTAAAGAAGAATCACTAGGCATTCCTCCGGTTACTTTTATAAATAATTCAGGCTTATAGGAAGTAAGCTTAATTTCTTTTACAACTGGAGTTCCATCTTCATTTAGATCACCAGTTTCTTTATAAGTAATAGGATAGCCTAAATCATTAGTAACCCATTCGACTGCAAAAGATGGAAGGTAATCATAATAGGCTAAATCTTCCATAGTCTTCTTGGCTTCTTTAGTAATGGCTGGTTTTAATACTTTGCCTAATTCAATGTTTTTATTTGCCAAGAAGGCATCTTTATCAACGTTATAGGCTTCTTTTACATCTTCGCAGATATCGCTAGCCATCTTCTTTTCACTAGAAGAAGCAAAAGTTGGAAGAAGTTCTAGAGCCGTCTCGAACTTAGCCTGTTCAAAAGTCAAAGTAGGAGTTATCTTGCCATTAGAATCAAAGCCATAACAATTCTCTAAATTAGTAACAGCAACATTAATAGCATCTAGCACTTCATCTTTTTCTAATCCATATAAGGAAATTAAGTCTCCATAAGTGAATTTAGCTGGAACTTTATCTCCAAGCGAATTAGGCATGTCTAATAAGGTATTTACTGAAGGATTGACCGATTCAAGTAATCCCCATTTATAATCAAAATTAGAATTTCCATATCCTTTTTCGGAATAGAAAGAAACATAATTCGGAAGAATGCAAGAAACTAAATCCTTCTTGAAACCTTTTTCCATGGTATTTAAAGCAGTGTTATAAGCTGTTGTAGCAGATTTTATCCCGGCCGCCTTTTTAGCGGCTTCATCCCCTACTGTAATTCTATAGGATAGATTATAAGCAGTATTTAACGCTCCCATTCCAGTTGAAGTTTCAGAGGAAGTAATTTCTTTATTAGCGGTATCGACAAAAGATTCGATTTGGCCTAATCCATCATCGATTTGAAGATATCCTTCGGCTGAAGAAGTATATAAAGCATATAAAGATACGGATGAAGTCTTTAAGGTAGTTTCTTCTGATGCTGAATCAAATAAAGAAGACAAGGCATCTTTGGTTGCATTGATATTTAATGTAGACATGATTGATACGATAAGGATGATTATCAATGCATTGCCTAAGCCGACAATAAGAGAATAAAGCCAGTTGCTTTTTAATTCTTCCTTGAAAATAGCTGTTGAGAAAATACCACTCCTTTTCTTATTCGTGGTGATAGTTGGCAAATTTAGATTTTGATTTTCCTTTTCCATTTTATGCAACCTCCTCAAAATAACGTTTCAAATCGTATTTGACTTCCGAGAAGAATTTGAGTTTTGTATGTTCAAGTTCTTCTAGAAGTTTGTTGATATCTTTTTTATCTACCCTTATTGTAACTTGATTATATTGTTCTTGCTTCCTAATAATGTTTTTCCTTTTGGCAAATTCTTTATAATCAGTCTTGTCTTGGAATTCGATTTTATAATCCCTAAAAGGACAATTAGCAATGTCATTTACATTTGCAATGTTGATGCATTTGCCTTTTGAAATATGCATTACTCGATCGCATACTCTTTCGAGTTCTTCAACCGAATTCGATGACATAATGATGGTACGTCCCGCTTGTTTTTCTTCTAAAACTAGATTTAGTAGTTCATCTCTCATTAAAGGATCTAGGCCAGTTGTTGGCTCATCTAATAAGATCAATGGGGAATCTAGCATCAAGGCTGAAACAATAGCTAATTTCTGCTTCATCCCTTTTGACATACGTTTTGGATATGCCCTTGCATCAAGTTGGAGTCTTTTGATGATTGAAGTGGCTTTATCAAAATTAGTAACCCCACGTTTTGCCCCAAATGTAGTTAGGAATTCTAATCCTGTCTTGGCTTCTGGGAAATTAATCTCGCCAGGAACATAGCCAACGTAATTCTTAACAATAGAAGCTTCCTTATATGTATCATGACCATATATATAAGCTTCTCCTGATGAAGGTTTTACAAATCCCATCAATAAACGTAAGAAAGTAGTTTTGCCTGCCCCGTTTTCTCCAACTAATCCAAAGCATTCGCCTTGCTTAATCTCTAGGTTCAAGTCGAAGTCACCTCTATCTTGGCCATAGTCTTTTGTCAAAGAGACGGTCTTGACGGCAATTATATCTTCTTTTTTAGTTAAGTCCGACATATGACCTATCCTCCTTATAAAATGACATGAAGTAATCTTCTAGGGTTTCTTTTATCTCAGCTAAATCCTTAACCTTGAATTTGGCCATTTCCTTAATTAAAGACAAAGAATCTTTTTCATTAATGACCACGACGACTTGATGCTCTTTATTTGTTTTATCAACAATCTTCCATTTTTGGCTCTTCTTCTTAATGAAAGAGTCATATTCATCTTTAGAAGCAAAACGAATCTTATATGTCTTATTTTCTTTGTGTTTCAATGATGCCGAATCAAACAAAGAAACAATTGAACCGTCTTTAATAATTGCAATCCTATCGCAGCAAGAATCTACTTCGGAGAATATATGGGAAGATAATAGCATTGTCTTTCCTCTTTTCTTTTCTTCTTCGATTAAAGAAAGGAAACGTTGTTGCATCTCTGGATCAAGTCCAGAAGAAGGTTCATCCATAACAATGACATCTGGATCAGACATAAAGCAAGATACGACTGCAAGTTTTCTTTTTCCTCCAGTAGACATATCCTTACAAAGCATTGATAAATCTAGCCCGAAATAATCAACTAAATAATCTCTTAAAGAAAAATCGGTCACTCCTTTTAAAGATGCCATCTCATCAAGGAATTGCTTCCCAGTAAGTAATTTTGGAAGGGCAACTTCTCCCATTAAATATGAAGTGGATGCCATTGCGCCACTTAAATTCTTATAAGCTTCAATGCCATTGATAGTTGCCTTTCCTGAATCAGGTTTTGAAAAGCCCATAAGATGGCGTATGGTAGTAGACTTTCCAGCCCCGTTTGGGCCTAAAAAGCCAAAGCATTCGCCTTTATGAACAGAGAAAGAAACATTGAAAATGCCCCTGCCTTGTCCATAATCCTTAGTAAGTGAATCAATAATTATTATGTCCTCGTTTTCCATTCTCCCTCCTCCTTCTTTAAATTTAGTTTACTCTCAAAAGGCATTTGCTACTATAATCAGTATTGAAGTTCGGGCAATGGACAAACCCTAACAAGTGTCTAAATTTTTTATGGATCAGAGAATTGTCAAAACAAATAACGCTTTATCAGAAGCATTGTTCCACCTGATGGAAACTAAGCCAATTGAAAACATTACCGTAAACGAAGTTTGCAAAAAGGCTAACGTCAGAAGAGCAACATTCTATCAGCACTTCAATGATAAATATGATTTATTTGCTTTTATGGCATATCGTACTAGAGTCGAATTCTTTTCCTATAATATGGAAAACATAACTGATATCACGTTCTTCATTCAAACTTTGGCAGGAAGATGTTTCCATGTATTCGATAAATATAGAAAATTAGTTAAAAACAATGCAATTTCCACTTCCTTTTTATTGTTAGAGAATATTTTTACTGCTGAATTAAGCGAAGCAATAAAGGAAAAAATAACCCAATTGAAAGCTCTTTCTCTTATAACTGGGAATATCGATTTCTTAACAAATGCCTATACAGGATGCTTAGTCCAAATCATAAAATGGTGGTTTAATGACGATACAAAAGAAACCGATAAAGAGATAATCGATCAATTAGGAATCTTTTTATCTAATAAATAATTACTTAAGTACTTTCTTGATAAAGTTAAGTCCTTTCTTGCTATAAGGATGATATTTGACTTTCATATCTCCTTTAGAAGAAATTAGGACTCCTTTTTTATATGTGAAGGTATCAAAAGAATACTTGCCATGGTATTGCCCCATGCCTGAATTGCCCTTGCCACCGAAGCAAAGCGCATGGCTAGACAAGTGCATCAAGCAATCATTAATCGCCCCACCACCAAAGCTAAGGTTAGACATAACGTATTCAATCTCTTTTTTATTGAAGCTATATAAATAAAGTGCTAAAGGAGTTGGAAGAGTCTTTAGGTATTGGACCGTGTCTTCAAGTGAGCTATAAGTAATTATAGGTAAGATAGGTCCAAATATTTCATCTTTCATAACTTCTGAGTCAAATGTCGAATCAGTTAAAGTCAATTCGATTTTGCTATCATTTGATTTGCCGCCTAAAATAACCTTTTCTTGTTCGATTAGTTTGACTAGACGTTCCTTTTTGCTAGAAGAAATAATCTTAGGATATTCATTGCTTTCTATCATTCCGTTAGGGAATTGCAAGGAGATTTGCTCCTTCACCTTCTTGATAAATTCATCTTTAAGAGATTCATCAATTAAGACATAATCAGGTGCTACACAAGTTTGGCCTGCGTTGATCGTCTTGCCAAATACCAAACGTTTAGCAGCAATATCTAAATCTGCGTTTTTAGTAATTATGCAAGGAGATTTTCCTCCTAGTTCTAAAACGACTGGAGTCAAATTCTTGCTAGCTTTAGCCATGACCATCTTTCCGATATTTGGAGAACCGGTAAAGAAAATCAAATCAAACGGCATTTCAAGTAATAAGTCTACTTCTTCTCTACTTCCTAAAAAGGTATAAACATAATTTTTAGGGAATGTAGAACTAGTAATCTTTTCAATAATCTTGGCAGTAGCTTTTGCTTGGCTAGAAGGTCTAATGATTGCAACGTTGCCTCCTCCAATCGCCCCTACTAAAGGTTGGACGGTTAAAAGGAATGGATAATTCCATGGAGACATGATCAATACTTTACCAACTGGCTCATGATAAACTCTTGCTTTAGAAGGGAATGCCGCCAATCCTGCAAACTTGTTTTTTGGCTTGCTCCACTTCTTCAAATGTTTAATCATGTAGGAAATCTCTTGATAGACTAGCCCAATCTCGCACATATAGGCTTCTTGATAAGATTTTCCTAAATCTTCATGAAGGGCTTCTGCAATTTCTTTTTCATTATCCTTAATGGCTTTATAAAGCTTCTTTAATTGGGCAAGTCTAAAATCAAGCGACTTAGTTTCGTTAGAATTAAAATAATTTTTTGTCTCGATAAATATATTTGAAATATTGTTTTCTATATTGTCCATAACTTTCACCTAGAATGATTATAAAGTATTAATAATTAAACACCCATTAGAATTATTAAAATTGACATTATTTTAAATTTAATAATTTTATTAGTTTACAAATTAATATTAAAGCAAACTAGTATTTCTATATTTTGTCAATAAAACTAATCCTTCAAACAGCCTATAGGAACAACTACCGCTCCATCTTCTCTAACACTTCCACGAGGAGAGGCGGTAATTATTAATTTGAGTGTAGGTTCCATCAAAGGGTATTTTTTGTTTTCTTTGTTGTAAGAAAGAATTAACTCCTCTAACTTGTCTAGCCGTCTTGAAGAGGCATCAATATCAAATGAGCCTAACTCGACATTAATCAAAGCATATCTACCATCGTTAAGTTCAAGAACCAAATCAACATCGAGCCCATATCTATCGGAGTAGTAATAAAGTTTACCACCAAGTTTCTGCGAATAGACTAAAAGATCCCTAGCAACTAGGTTTTTAAATAAATATGAAAATCTTAATAGGCTAGTTTTGAAATCAACAGGCTTAAGATTTAACGCAGCAATAGCTAAACTAGGATCAATCAAGCATCTCTTAGAAGCCGAAATAACAACTCCCTTGCTTCTTAAAGACAGATTCCAAGGTTTTATCTCATTGAGCAAGAAAATTTCTTCTAGAGCCTTTTTATAGGCGTAATAAGTGGTTTTAGATAATGGCTTTTCTTTCTTTGCGGATTCTAAAAGGAAAGTGTTCTTTTCAAAAGAGAACAAATTCTTTGAATATGATTTGACTATCGAAAGAGCTGTTGAGTAATCTCTTTTGTTTGAAGACGCTAAACTTAATTCAGATTTCAAAGATTTGGTTAAATAAGATTTCGCTACTTTTAGTTTTTCTTCTTTGTCAATAACTTCTAAAGACTTCGGAAACCCTCCCCTACAAGTAGAAAAAATAAGCTGTTCTAAACTAAGGGTAGAAATTAATTTAGTTGGCTCGATTTTTTTCCTATCAAAAAGTGAAGACAAAGAAACATTCCCATTAGATTCCTTTGATTCATATAAAGACATCGGATAAACAAAAAATGTTGAAAAAGAAGCAAGATTAGAAGATGAACTTATTTTCTTAGAAGAAGTTAAGATGAATTTTCCATCATTTTTTGTTGACGAAAATAAAACACAAGCATCAAGCATCTTTTCCTTAACTTCAATCCCATCTATTAATCTTGGATAATCTCCTAGAAGTAAATTAAGTGGTTTTGCATCTGCGGTATATAAATATTCCTTGTTGTTAGAAGAAGAAAAGCTAATAGAAGAGGATGAAAATTTACCACCTAAAAATGACTTCCCACTACCTTTGAATCCAGTAAGCAAAACAATGGAGGAGGCAGAAATCGAATCTTTAATTTGATTGGAAATTATTCTAGCAAAGTTTTTCATCGAATATAGTTTATCACAAATTAATTTGTTGTACTATTTTAATATTTTTTATTGAACTATTTTTATATAAATATTTAAGTAAACATCTTTCAATATTTTAATAATATTATTTTTGATAAAATCATTTTGTTCATAATATAATAATCAAAAAAAGCCCTGCATTTTAAGCAAGACTTCTAAGATTATTTATAAGAGAGTATTTACTTCTCAAACTTATCTTTATATCTAGCAATAGCTTTTTCTATCGCCTCTTCAGCAACTTCCCTATTTTCAAACCCACCAATTTCAGTAGGCTTTCCATTCTCTAATTGTTTATATACTTTAAAGAAGTGACGGATTTCATCTAGAAGGTGATTTGGTAGTTCGTGGATTTGTTTTATCTGGGCATAAAAAGGATCATTATCGCAGACAGCAATTATTTTTTCATCGACAAAACCAGAGTCTTTCATATTTAGCATTCCCACTGGATGACATCTTACTAAAGCCATAGGAACTATAGGCTCGCTAGTAACAATCATGACATCTAATGGGTCGTCATCTAGACCCCAGGTTTTAGGGATGAATCCATAATTATGTGGGTAGTGAGTTGATGTAAAAAGTATCCTATCCAACATTAGGTAACCGCTATCTTCGTCAAGCTCATATTTGTTCTTGCAGCCGGCAGGAATCTCTACACAGGCTAGAAAATGGTCTTTTTTAATACGATTAGAGTCAATCGAATGTACAATAATATTATTTCTCATGGGTTCATTTTACTCTAGATAGACTATCTAAAAAAGCCCTTGCAATGAAGTGAGGCCCAAATGTTGGACAAACAGCAGGAGGGTCTCACTTCACAGCAGCAAGGGCTTATAAATTTGATGTAGATTAAACTACTATGTTACAAATTCTACCTTTGACAAAGATGATCTTTTTGATTTCCTTGCCGTCGATATATTGAGCAATCTTTGGATTGGCTTTTACCATAGCAAGGGCATCATCTTGGTTAATATCAACATCGAATTCCATGACATCTCTAGTTTTTCCATTAACCGAGATGGCCATCTTCATCGTGTTTTTGATTAGATTAGCTTCATCGTAAGTCGGCCAAGGTTCATAAGCCAACGTTGAATCATGGCCAAGTTTTTGCCACATTTCTTCTCCTATGTAAGGGCAAATGCAAGAGAACATCTTAACAAACCCTTCAATATAGTCCTTATATATAGATTTAGCTTTATAGACAGCATTGATAAATACCATCATAGCAGAAATAGCAGTATTGAAGGCCAAAGCCTCAAAGTCTGCGCTGACTTTTTTAGCCATGGAAGCAAATTCAAAGTCCAATTCATGGGAATTTGTAGAAGAAATCTTTTCAAAGAAAGTAGGATCATCAACTAATCTAAATACTCTTTCTATAAATCTCTTGCTACCTTCAATCCCGGTAGTAGACCAAGGTTTTGCCTCTTCTAATGGACCTGCAAACATCTCGAATAAACGAAGTGAATCAGCGCCATAATTATTGACTATCTCATCTGGATTAACGACATTCCCCCTAGATTTAGACATCTTTTCCCCGTTTGAACCTAAAATCATGCCTTGATGGAATAATTTCTTAAATGGTTCCTTAGAGGATACAACGCCAATGTCATAAAGGAATTTATGCCAGAATCTAGCATAAAGCAAATGCAATACGGCATGTTCAGCTCCGCCGACATATAAATCAACAGGAAGCCAATGGTCTAATAATCTCTTATCGCCAATCGCATTGTTATTATGTGGATCTATATAACGGATGTAATACCAGCAAGAACCCGCCCATTGAGGCATTGTATTAGTTTCCCTAACACCTTTTCTTCCATCTGGAGCAATGTAATTTAGCCAGCTAGAAGGTGCTTTAGATAATGGAGGTTTGCCGTCTTTTGTAGGTTTATAATCATCTAATTCAGGAAGTACTAATGGGAGCTGATCTTCTGGAAGAGGGAATTCGGTTCCATCATTAAGCTTAACAACAGGGATTGGTTCTCCCCAATATCTTTGCCTAGAGAAAATCCAGTCACGCAATTTGTAATTGATGACTCTTTTCCCAGCACCGATTTCTTCTAATTTCTTAGTTATTGCGACTTTGGCATCCGCAATATTTAATCCATCGGCAAAGCTAGAATTGATATGTTTTCCATCTCCTTCATAAGCAGAAGTAGAGATATCACCTTCGACAACTTGGATTATTTCTAGATTATGTTTTTTAGCAAATTCATAATCCCTGGAATCATGGCTAGGAACAGCCATAACGGCTCCAGAGCCATATGAACCCAAGACATAATCTGCACAATAAACTGGAATTACTTTCCCATTTATTGGATTAATCGCATCAAATCCAAGATAGACACCGGTCTTGTCTTTAGAAGTAGAAGTCCTAGTTAAATCTGATTTACGCTTAGATTCTTCTACATATTTATTAACGGCTTCCAATTGAGAAGCAGAGGTTAATTTAGCGACTAAAGGATGTTCAGGGGCTAAGCAACAATAAGTGCAACCAAATAAAGTATCAACTCTAGTAGTAAATACTTCAAAGCTTTCATCTCTTCCATTAATCTTGAAAGTAATAGAAACACCTTCGCTTTTGCCAATCCAGTTCTTTTGCATTTCTAGAGTAGACTTTGGCCAATCTAGTAAAGTTAAATCTTTCTCTAGTTTATCGGCATATTTAGTAATGCGAAGTACCCATTGCCTCATAGGCATCCTAATAACTGGATAGCCTCCTCTTTCAGAAACTCCGTTAACGACTTCTTCGTTAGCCAAGACAGTTCCTAATTCAGGGCAATAATTGACTGGAATATCAGCAACATAAGCCAAGTCATGCTTAAACAATTGGATAAAGATCCATTGGGTCCATTTGTAATAGTCTTCATCGATTGTAGCAATTTCCTTACTCCAATCATAAGAGAACCCAAGGGCTTTGATTTGACGTTTGAAATTAGCAATGTTCTTCCTGGTAAATTCTTCAGGATGGACATTGTTTTTAATAGCAAATTGTTCGGCTGGAAGGCCAAAAGCATCCCATCCCATTGGATGAAGGACATTATATCCTTGCATTCTTTTCATCCTGCAGACAATATCTGTTGCAGTATATCCTTCAGGATGTCCGACATGTAGTCCTTGTCCTGATGGATATGGGAACATGTCTAATACATAATATTTGGGCTTAGAAAAATCATGGGTGTCGCAATAAAAGGTATTGTTATCATCCCAGTATTTTGCCCATTTTTGTTCAATATTTTTATAATCGTAACTCATAAGGCAAATTATAGACTAACTGATTAAAAATTAAATAGATAAAAGGGCAGGCTAAATAATTATTTATTTAGGGCTT
Organism: uncultured Caryophanales bacterium; assembly: GCA_902464635.1. GTDB lineage: Bacteria > Bacillota_I > Bacilli_A > RFN20 > CAG-826 > Alloenteromonas. Next base: position 28,339 of record CABQKC010000018.1, read on the forward strand.
GGTTATATAGTTCTAGATATTGCAAACTAGATTTATTCCATGAATGGTCTGCTTTCATGGCATTGCTTCTAAGTTTTCTTAGTTTTGCTTTGTCATTATAGACTAGACTAGCCTTATAGACTCCGTAATCAAGTCCACCGATATCAAAGTCATTAAAGAGGAATCCATCGGCTTTATCTAGGTTAGAATCGTTATAATCAACAATAGTGTCCGCTAAGCCGCCCGTTCTTCTAGCAATTGGAAGAGTGCCGTATTTTAAGGCAATCATCTGTCCAATCCCACATGGTTCAAATAAAGAAGGCATGAGGAAGAAATCGCATCCAGCATAGATATAATGGGCAAATTTGGCATTATAGCCAATATAGATTCCAACTCTATCTGGATAATCTCTTCTTAAGTCTTCCAAAGCTTGTTCATAGGCATATTCGCCTGAACCAAGAGCAAAGAAAGCCCCTCCGTTATTTAAGATTTTTCTTGCCTCAGCTAAGACTAATTCGATTCCTTTTTGGGAAGTCAATCTAGAAACTAGTCCATAGCAAGGAACATCTTTATATTCGAGCAGGCATTTACCAAACATTGCCTTCTTGCATTCTTTCTTGCCGCTAGTAACGTCTTTGATTGAATACTTTTTAGCAATATTAGGATCTTCTTTTGGATTGAATTCATTTTCGTCAATGCCATTGCAAATCCCGACAAAATCATCTTTTCTTAAAGCTAAGATATAAGATAAGCCAAATGTCGATGATGGATCTAATAATTCAAGAGCATGTGTTGGAGATACGGTAGTAATTTTATCGCTATAGACAATGCCGGCCTTGAAAGTAGAAACCATTCCTTCAAAACGAAGTTCGCCTGAATCAAATAAATCATCGCTCAAGGAATAGAAATCATTTAGGAAATATCTATCAATTAAACCCATAAACATTGGGTTATGGATGGTAAAGATGAATTTAGTATAGGAAAAATTAGGATGGAATGGGTCTTTTTTCTTGACCAAGCAAGGAATCATTCCAGTTTGCCAATCATTGCAATGAATGATATCGAAATGGAGATTCAATTGCTTTATAGTCTCTATAACGGCAAGGCTAAAGAAAGCAAAACGTTCCCCGTCGTCTCCATATCCATATAGGTTATGCCTAGTGAAATAATATGAATTGGCAAGGAAATAGAAATTGACATTATTTAATTTATAGTAATAGATGTCGGTTTGTTGGTTTCTCCAGCTCATCTTTGTATAGAAAGATGCAACTTGCTTGAATTTATAATCCTTATTAGAAGTTGATTCATAAAAGGGGAGGAAAACCGAAACATCTTCCTTAGAAGAAAGTTCTTTTGATAAAGAATAAACAACATCACCTAATCCACCGGTTTTGGAAAAGGGATTTGATTCACTTGAGACAAATGCAATTTTCATATAATAGATCCTTGAGCTACATAATGTGGCTCGTTTTTATCACCAGAGACAATATGGGAACGGGTAATAATAGAATATTTATCGATAAGGGCATTTTCGATATGGGCCTTATCCCCAATCATAGTTGAAGAGAAGACAATAGAATCCTTAACAACAGCACCTTTGGCAACTTTTACATTACGTGCAATGATGGAATTTATGACAGTCCCCTCGATTAAGCTACCATTAGAAATAAAGGAATTAGATACTTTTGCATCCTTGCCATATAAGGCTGGTGGCGTATCGTGAGTCAAAGTATAAATTGGCCAATCTTTCTTGAACAATTGTTTGGAGATATCTTTGGAAAATAATTCGAAAGAATAATCCATGTAATGCTTAAATGAATCGATGCATCTAGCATATCCATCATGCATATATACATGGGCCTTGAATCCATCTTCCCTAGTAACGATATAGATAAGAGTCTTTAAATCCAAAGTAAGATTACGTCTAGCATAACGATGAATCATATCTGCTAGAACAGTTCTATTGATGACATACATTTCCATTGAGACAATAGCCTCTCCAGTGATGCCAACATTTTCAATAGCTTCCTGCACATAGCCATTCTTATCGACTGAAAGTACTTTTGAAGTCAAGAATTCATCTTCGGCATTTTTGACTTTAGTAGCAACGACGGTAATCTTTTCTTTCCTTTGGATATGTTCTTTTATTATCGGTCTTAAATCGATATTAGTAATAACGTGGGCTGGAACAACAACAATATAGGAAGCACTTGAATCATATAAGACCCAGTCATTTTCCTTGATGTTATTAATATCTGTATTAGATGAAGGATAAAGGTGCCCTGGCTCGTTATACATGATAATTTGCTGACCAATTTTAGTATTGGTTGTCCAAGCATCCATGCTGCCTAGATGCTTAAGGATGGATCTTTGATGGTCTTTAACTAATATTCCCATCGTAGAAATACCTGAATTAGTAATATTAGACATCGCAAAGTCGCAGCAGGCATATCTACCTAAGAAGGAAGTCGATCCCAAAGGACGGGAATCAGTTAACTGAGGAATCTCTGGGGAAGAGTGAAAATTTACAATACCAATTACATCATTCATAAAATTAACCTCTTGCATACAAGGCAATATCCTTGTTTCCGACATTTAACTGTTCGTTTTCTTCGACTTCACTATTTGGGCCAATGATGGCATTTTCAACAACAGCGCCTTTTTTGATGCTAACTCCTTGCATCAAGACAGAATTAACAACCTTGGCACCTTCTTCGACTTCGACTTGGCTAGAGATGACACAATGGTCAACTTCACCTAGGATTGTCGCGCCTTGGTTGATTAAACAATCCTTAACAACAGCCTTGCTGCCGATATATTGAGGGGTAGCGTGTGTATCTTCTGAATAAATCCTTTGATTAGCTTGTACCGAGAATAAATTTATAGAAGGGTCTCCACTTAAAAGAAGGTCCATATTGGCTTGGTGTAAGGAAGAAATAGTACCTACATCCTTCCAATATCCTTTAAAAGTATAGGCGACAAGTTTCTTTCCCTTCTCTAGCATGGTTGGGATGATATTCTTGCCAAAGTCATGGTCGCTATTTTCGTTTTTCGCATCTTCGACTAGCATGCTTCTAAGTATCTTGTAATTAAAGATATAGATGCCCATGGAAGCAAGATTTGACTTAGGTACTTTTGGTTTTTCCTTGAAGGCAGTTATATTGCTTTCATTATCAGTTTCAAGAATTCCAAACCTGGAAGCTTCTTCAATAGGTACTTCGATAACTGAAATCGTACAGTCAGCCTTTTTTTCTTCATGGAGTTTAAGCATTTCATCATAAGTAGTCGAATAGATATGGTCTCCAGAAAGAATCAAGACATATTCAGGGGCAATCGAATCAAGCCAATCTATATTTTGATAGATGGCATCGGCAGTTCCTTTATACCAGGAAGAGCCTTCTTCGGTTTGCTTTGGAGTTAAGACGGCAGTAAGCGAATTTACCCCGTTTAAACCCCAGTTTTTGCCATTTCCGATATAGGAATTAAGATCACTAGATTCATACTGAGTCAAAACCCCAACATGGTTGATGTTGGAATTGGCACAATTTGAAAGAGGAAAGTCGATAATACGATATTTGGCGCCATAGGAAACAGCAGGTTTAGCAGTTTTTCTTGTCAAAGCTTTTAACCTAGTTCCTTTGCCACCAGCTAAAATCATAGCAGCAATTTTTATGCCCATAGGAGCTCCTTATTAATACAAATTCATTATATGAAAAATGTTAGAAAAAGGCACTAAAAATCTAAACAATTTTAACCTTAATTACCTAATATTCAGAAAGAATAGTTTTAGACATCTAAAGTAGAGTTTTTCCAATTGAACTATAAAATTAATTGAGTATATTATCATCTTTCATTTCCGTAATTTATTTATTTGTTTTAGTTTCGTTTTTGGATTGCATTTGGTTTATATCCTAAAAAAAGGTCTAAGGGGCTAGATATTTCACTTTATTATTAAATAAAGTTTGCACTTACCCCTAGCCTGTGCTATATTTCCATACGCGTAACCCGCAAAGAGGTATTTACTATGTCTAGAGTTTGCCCAGTAACAGGAAAAGGCCCAGTCAGCGGAAATGCTCGTAGTCACTCACTAAGAGCCACCCGTCGTCGTTGGAATGTCAATTTACAAAAATACAAAGTCAACGTTGACGGAAAGATGGTCGAAGTCAGGATGTCTGCTAGAGCTTATCGTACCTTAAACAAGACTATCAAGGCCCAAGAAAAAGCAGCCAAATAATTCGATTATTTGCTAGAAGTTAAAGGGACGTGAAAACACGTCTTTTTTTCTTTACCTATTTAGGCGATTTCTAGGCTAAATATCAATAATCCTATTATATATACTAATAAGGATAATATATCTAGGAATAAAGTAAGCCATTCAGAGAAGGCCAAGATGAACGGACGTGGGCGGCTAGAAGTAACTACCCCATCGCTTCCGACTGAAGATTGGAGTTCAGTCCATTTAGATAATTTTGGATTGACTAGGATCAATCCTTTGATTAAGGCAATAACTAGACAAATTATAGCCAAAGTCATTGCTAGTTTATTCATTGATAAATATGAATATAAATTAAAGAAAGTTAGCCCGATTACAATATCAAGCAAGGCCGATAAGGAAAAGAATACAACTGATAATATCAAATGGTATTTAAATACATAGGCAGGGATATAATTTAGTCCAACAAAAGAAGCCATTGTAAATAAAGTTATTATTCCAATTACGATTCCTAATGAATTCAAAGAAGAGAAAGTTGGGTTTAGATAAATAAGGAAAAAACTACTTCCAGCAACTATAATTGCTAGACCTATACAGGCAAATTTATTAATGTGGCTATTTTTGTCATCGCTATCGCTCATTTCAAATGGGAAGCAAGAAAGATAATCATAATTCTTCTTATACCTATTTTTATAAGAGAGGCATCCTGTAACCATGTAAAAGATAAAAAAACCAAATAGTAATACAAGGAAGGAAGCAAATAAGATTATACCTATCATAATTCAATTAACCCTTTTAACCTTTCTTTATAATCATCATGTCCATATAGATATGATCCTGCAACAAGGACGTCAACCCCTTTATCTACACATAGTTTAGCAGTTTCTAGATTTATTCCCCCATCGACTTCGATTAGGTAATCTAGATTGTTTTTCTTTCTATATTCATCAAAGAAAGAAATCTTCTCTAGGGAATTAGGCATGAATTTCTGTCCGCCTTTCCCTGGTTCAACTGACATTACTAAAACTAAACCAACTAAGGGTAAAAATGGAACTACATCTTCTACTCTAGTGTTTGGTTTAAGCGAAATTCCCGGCTTTACATTAAGCGATTTGATTAATTCTATCGCCTTCAAGACTTCTTCGTTGCTAGAAAAGGCCTCGACATGGATTGTGATTATATTTGATCCCGCCTTGGCGAATTCTTTAATTTCCTTAAAAGGAGAGACCACCATCAAATGGGTATCTTTAACAATATCAATATCTTTAATCTTGTCCAATAAAGAAGCATCGAAAGTTGTATTAGGGACAAATTTGCCATCCATTACATCTAGATGAATAAACTTAGCCCCATTAAGAGCCATTTTATTTACTTCTTCATGAATAGAAGAAAAAGAAGCAGAAAGAATTGAAGGAGAAACAATACTCATTTGAAACCAAATATCCTAGATAGGATACCCTTTCTTTCAGAGAAATTATCTTTATCGGAAATCGCATTTACCAAAGCTTGATGCATCGCCTCTGCTGTAGGATATCTTTCTTCTGGACGTTTCCTGCAAGCGGTAATTATTATCTTGTCGATTTGCTTTGGGATAGTTGGGATTATCTTAGATGGTTCAGGGAAACGTTTCTTTATTTGCTTTAATGCAACATCTTCTAAACTAGCCCCATCAAAAGGGACCTGTCCAGTTAAGGTTTCAAAAAATACTATTCCCATCGAATATATGTCATTAGCAATTGAGGCCGGTTCACCAGTCAATACTTCTGGGGCGCAATAATAAATTGTTCCTTGTATGGAATCTCCATTAAATCTAGTTCCGATTGGAGTAGCAATACCAAAATCGCTAATCTTAATCGTTCCATCTGACATATAGAAAAGATTATCTGGCTTTATATCGCGATGAATTATCCCGTGTTTATGGACATAATCAATCGCTGAAGTTAATTGAAGCATGACTTCGCAGGCATCAGATAGAGGCAGGGACAATGAGAAATTAAGCTTATCACGCAAGGTTTGGCCTTTAACATATTCATTAGCCATATATGGCCTGCCCTCGATTATCCCTCTTCCATATACTTTGACGATATTTGGGTGATTTAAACTTGCAGCAGAAGCCGTTTCATTATTGAATCTAGCCAAATTTATAGGATCTTTTAAAAGTTCCTCTTTCATAACCTTGATAGAGACAATGCGACGCGAAATAAGGTCATTGGCCTCATAGACGTCTGCCATACCTCCGGTTGCAATACGGGAAACAATTCTATATCTATCGTCTATCTTGTCCCCGATTTTAATCATTATTCAAGGCCTCCCAATAGGCGACTGCTATATTATCGCTACCCCCATTACCATTAGCCTCATTAATAAAAGAATCGACTTTCTCACTAGGAGAGTCATTTGTAGACATGATAGCCCTAATCTCGATATCTGGGAGATTATTATAGAGACCATCGCTACAAAGAAGGATGGATTCGCCATTATACATAGATACTTTTAAATCGAAAGAAGCTGAAGGGAAAACTCCCAAGGCATTCATCAATACATGCCTATCTTCCCTAGAGGCAGTTGCTTCCTTGCTAATCTTTCCAGTCCTATATAGATAATCTACATAAGTCTGGTCTTCACTTAATAAATTAAGTTTGCCGTTATACAAGCTATAACATCTAGAATCGCCAACATTGCCTAGATACATCTTGTCTCCGCTTAAAAGAACGGTGACCATGGTAGTACCCATATCTTTATATCTAGGATTGCTAGAAGCTTCTTTAAATACTAAGGCATTCGCACCTTTAATTGCCTTAGCTAGCCACCTTTTGTTCAAGAAAGAAGAGAAAGACGTCTTCTTTTCCAAAAAGGCATCACGAAGGTAGCCAATAGCTAATTTAGAAGCGCAGTCCCCCTTATTTTGGCCACCCATCCCATCGCAGACGGCAAGTAAGACTTCACCAAGGGAATTAGTTAAAACTAGGGCTTGGTCTTCATTAGAGATCCTGACCCTGCCAATATCAGTTTTAAAAGCATAGACTCCCTTGTAGCGTTTCATTCTTCTATCCCCTATTCTTCTCAACCTTGACCCTAAGTTGGCCACAGGCTGCATCTATATCTCCACCGAATTCTTTCCTTATAGTCGCGTTAATCCCATTTTGCATCAAGGTAGTGACAAAATTACGGCAAGTAGTCATCTCGCTACGCCTAAAAGGCATTTCCTTTACTTCGTTATATGGGATTAAGTTTACATAACATAAAACCTTGTATTTATGGATTAAGGCCGCTAATTCTTTTGCATTTTCCCTAGAATCATTTAGTCCTTTTAACATGATATATTCTAGAGTTATACGCCTTCCACTAGTCGCATAATATTCTTCTAAGGCCTTAAATACCGTATCCAAATCATAGGCTTTAGAAATAGGCATGATCTTATTTCTTATTTCATCATTTGGAGCATGCAAAGATAAGGCCAAATTGGTTTGTATCCCTAATTTGCCATATTCAATTATCCCTTTTGGAAGGCCACAAGTAGAAACGGTGATATGTCTAGCACCTATCCCTAATCCAAATGGATTATTAGCAATACGGATAAAATCCATGACGTTATCGAAATTATCGAAAGGTTCACCTGTGCCCATGACATTAATATGGGTTACTGATTCCCCTCTTTCTTCTAATATTTGGTTGATAAGCATCAACTCTCCAACCATTTCAGAAGTTTCTAACCCGCGTTTCTTCTTTAATAATCCAGAAGCGCAGAAAGCACAGCCCATAGAACAGCCAACTTCGCTAGAAACACAAATTGGACACCCATAATCATAAGGCATCATGACGGCTTCTACTTTTGAGCCATCTTCCATTTCTAGAAGTAATTTGATAGTCCCATCTTTTGAATCTAGACGAGTATGGATTTTAGGCAAAGTAAGGCAATAGTCGCTTTCTAATTTAGCGCGAAAAGACTTAGAGACGTCGCTCATTAAGGAAAAATCAAGAACACGTTTCTTATATATCCAAGAAAAAACCTGTTTGGCTCTATATTTGCTTTCTCCTAATGAAACGAACTCCTCTACCATCCTATCTAATGTGTAGCCAAGGAGATTCTTTTTCATTTCTATTTACCAAAGCTAACGGAGGAAGAAGAGGCTAATGAAGTTTGTTGCAAAGAGCTTATTGGAGTAGACAAAGTTAGTTCATCCTCTTTTCTTTCCATAATCGCATAATAATAGGTGCAGCCAGCTTCTTCGAATGGGAAGTGTTGCTTATCTTTGATTAATTCAAATTCAGGATGGTTCTTCAAGAAAGATGTAACCGTGCCTCTTCCTTCTTTGACGGAAAGAGTAAATACGCAATAGACGAGTTTGCCACCGACTTCCACAAATTTGCTACATCCTTCAAGGGCATCTTTCTCCCCTTGCATTATTTCATCCATTCTATCTCTATCGAATTGGATAAAGAAATCAGGAGAGACGGAAATTGCGTCGAAATTAGTAGAATCTGGGCAACAGATAACTAAATCTTGCTGAGAAGAAATTGCAGCGTCCATCGATAAAGGATCTTTGGCTTCATATAGATTTACATTCTTTAATCCAGATTGCTTTAATTCCCTGACAACATCGACTTTGGCATCTAAATCCTTGGTACCGATATTTAATCCGATGGTATTTTTATATGTTTGGATTAATTCTTTTTCAAAGCCGGTTTTTTGGCTACCAGTATATAAAAGGGCTTCGCATGGAGCACTGATTAAAGTTTGGTCAATAATATCTTTTACTCCAGGGCGTTCTTCAAATAATTTGCCATTTTTTAAATCTTCAATCTTCCTTAATGGGGTCTTTCCCTTATAGGCAAAGATATATGGAATCTTAGTCTCGGCAAAATCAATAGAAGCCTTATAACCTTCATATAAACTTTCATCTTTTAGACGTAAGGTTGTAACAAATGGACGGGCATATCTTTTTGCAGACTTAAAGCAAATCGAATAATTGAAATGATGGAAAATCTTTAAGGCCCATTCAGGAATATTGTAACGAAGTGAAAGGTAGGTCAACGATTTCTTATCGACTGAATCAGGTACTAAATCAGTGCCAGGCTCTTTTTCTACAAATAGAGAACTGACTAGATTATATTTTTCTTCTCCTAATCTGCCCTTGACGGCAGTAGAGATTTCTTCTAGTGAGAAATGACGGTAAAAATAGACATTAGCAAGTCCTAAAGAGACGATGCGTTTATCTTTTTCGTCTAATCCATCGATACCCTTAAGCAATTCAGCAAAAAGCAAATCATGTCTAAGTTCGCACCCAATAAGTCCGGCAACATCGCCTCTAAGAGGACGAAGTTCGACTGAAGATTGGAATACTTTCTTTAAAGCATCAGGGAAACGGGTATGGTTATCCAAGATGTCATTTAGAATCATTGAGGCAATATCTAGTTGTTTCATATTTTCTCCTTGCTTATTTATTCTCTTTCTTTGCTTTTTCTAGTTTTTCTTCAAACCCTTCAAAGGCATTGCCTAGATAGATTTGGTTAGGGTCATCATAATCTAAATCGGCCCTATCTGCTGGATTTGGCTCATCTTCATCATGATGATGGCAAGAACATTCCTCGTCCTCACATTCATCTTCATCATGGTCGAAGGTAACATCTACTTCCTTGATGTTTTCTTCTTTGATGTAACGAGGATAATCCTTGTTTATCTTTTCGTAACGCGAACTTGAATCATAATATTCGAATTCCAATTCGATATTTATCGAGAATAAAGAAAGGGTGTCTAATAAGTATTTGGCAACATTCTTTTCCAGTGGCTTGAATTTGATTGGGGCTTTTACAACGACTATCAAATTCCAGCTAGTTTGTTCGGCACCATTATGGAAAACCATTGAATTAGGTGCATAAAAATTAATGTCGTCCTCACTAGTCTCGAATAAGCTAGCTAGGGCTTTCGTATGGTCTTTTGAGTAATGGCCTACGACAAATTGATCTAAACCAAGAAAACTAATTGTAATCATAATTCTTCCTACGGAAGATAAGTATAACACTAGAATTGGGTTTAATGGTATAAGGTTATTTAAAAATTGCTAGATAGAGAACCAAATGTTGGATAAATCTATGTGCTATAATAAGCGTGCCAAA
>CABQKC010000019.1 GCA_902464635.1 uncultured Caryophanales bacterium
GCAACCATCCCTTCATTTCATTCAGGAATGTTTACACAATTAAACGGATACTCTCTGTACTTGGTTAGATTTTCTTTTTATCTAATCAGTATAATCAATATATGCCGTTATCCTGCTTAATTATATTACAGCTTTGACTGTCAGACTTCATACTCAGGCATACGGCTTTTCTTTTAATCGCTAATAGGTTGATTAACGCTTTGACGTTCCGGTAACAGATGATTCGAAAAGATAAGCTGATATGGTTTAAACGGCAAGAAAGGAAGGTCATATGGACTTTTATGTTGGAATCGATGTTAGTAAGTTCAAACACACGATTGCTATCATCGGTGAAGATGGAGAAATTAGAAAGAAAAGCTTCGATATTTCTAATTCTCGAGAAGGGTTTGATTCGCTCTTGAATGAATTAGGCCTGCTCGGCCAAAAAGAGCAAATAAAAATAGGGATGGAGGCCACAGGACACTATATGAATTGTCTTGTGAGATGTCTTAACTCTAATGGATATCAAGTCCAGATTTATAACCCAAGTCTGATCTCCAGGTTTCGCGACAGTGAATCAGTTAACTTGGCTAAGACGGACAGTCTTGATGCGATGCTTATTGCTAAATACGCCGCAACTCATCCATTTACTTCATCCCCGCAGATATCTTACCTTATTGGAGAGATTCGTAAAATCACAAGAGCTAAATATTTCTTGTTTGGAGATAGAACCGCTTGTTATAACCATCTATTGAGATATTTAGATGAAATATTCCCGGAGTTTGTCCCTTTCTTTAAGAAAAACGAGGATGGAACAAGAAAAAATATGGGGAGGAACCTGTTTGATTCACCCACAATTAGATTTCTTTTAAGTGAGTATACATCCGCTTCTAAAATGGCAAAGACGAGGATTGAAACAGGCGAAACTCTTAGAAGAATGTCGAAAGGGGCAATCAGCTTTAATAGATTTAATCAACTTAGAGAACTCGCCAAAAGGTCGATTGGCTATTCTACTGAAGTCGATGAACAAATTGTTAGAAACCTCATTGATCAAGTAAGAATGATTGACGAAGAAATTGATAATCTAAACGAGATGCTAAGTCCTTTGATGGATGAACTGAATTCGCCTCTCCTTTCTATTCCTGGCATAGGTGTTAACTTAGCCGCGATGATTATTGGCGAAATAGGTGACATCAATAGATTTTCCAATCCCGAAAAGCTAATCAAGTTCGCTGGTCTAGATGTGAAAATATATCAATCTGGCACAATTAATCATAAGGGAAGAATTAGAAAAAGAGGTTCGCCTATATTGAGATACGCTCTTTCGTTAAGTGTTCAAAAACTAAGAATTCATTCTCCGGTTTTCTCGGAATACTACTACTCCAAAATCAAACAAGGCAAGGCAACAAATGTCGCGATAATTGCCACAACAAGAAAACTAATTCGCGTCATATGGAAAATGATGATGACAAACCAAGTTTTCGAAAACGTTAAAAGAGATTAATTGAAGCTAAATATCTCTGTTTTTTAAAAGCAAAGCTTTTGCTTCTTTTTGTCGTACCTTTTTATAAATTTTTATAAGATAATAGTTGTATGAAGCTGACTTCTTCTCCTAAGTTAAATTCTTTGCTTTATGAAATGGGTATCCATTCTTATTATGGAGTTATTTCACATTTGCCACGGAAATACGAATATTTTGTTGCGACTACTAAAGAAGAATTAACTAATTTAGTTGATAAGCAAAGAGTTATTTTAGAAGGGAAAATAGAAGGAAATATAAGGACACTCAGGTTTTCTTCCTCTAATAATGCTTCGTTTTATTTTCATAACGATGAAGATAATGAAGATTATGAAATCATCGCATGGAATCGCCCTTATTTAGGAAAAGAGACTTTTGGGGATGATAAAATCATCCTTTCCTGCATCTATGATAAAAAACGTCATAAGATGAACATGATTTCTTTTAAGAAAGTATCTTCTTTATCTAGTAGGATTGTACCTGTTTATTCTTTGCCTAGCGATTATCCGCCCCATTTATTTAATTCATTAGTCAAGAAATCATTAAAAGAAGAACAAGGCAAGATATTTGATCAAATACCTGCTTATTTTAGAAGTAAGTACCGTCTTATTTCAAAAGAAGAAGCCTTGAATAAAGTCCATTGCCCTATAAATAATGAAGATATTAGGCAGGGGTTAAGGGTATTAAAATATGAAGAGGCCCTAGAGTTCTCTTTACATAACCTTTTGATTAGGGAAGAAAATGCCTCATTAAGGAAAAGCAAGAACAAGGATATAGATATTAATAAGTTAGATAGCTTTATTTCTTCCTTGCCTTTTAAATTGACTCTAGATCAAGAAAATGCGGTGAAGACTATTGAAAAAGATATGTGCGGTCCTAATTTGATGTATCGCTTATTGCAAGGGGATGTCGGGACTGGAAAGACTTTAGTTGCCCTAATCGCGACTTATATTAATTGTTTAAGAAATAGCCAGACTGCCCTGATGGCGCCGACTTCTTCATTAGCAAAACAGCATTTTGATTATTTTTCCTCTATTTTAAGCCCTTTAGGAATAAAAATAGCGTTACTTACTGGTTCAGTTAAAGGAAAAGAAAGAAATGAATTATTAGAAAGAATAAAGAATAATGAAGTAGATGTAATAATCGGGACACATGCTTTGTTTTCTAAAGATGTTATCTATCCTAACCTTGGGTTTGTAATTATTGATGAACAACATAAATTTGGGGTTAATCAAAGAAGTTTATTAGCATCAAAAGGAGATGAAGCCGATCTCCTTTTGATGAGTGCGACTCCAATTCCTAGAACTCTAGCACTTACTTTATATGGCGATTTAGATGTTTCTACTATTTCAACATTCCCATTTTCTAAACGTGATGTCAAAACTGTTTTAGTAGATGAAAATTCACCTAAATTAATATCCGGGCTTAAATTTGTTTTGGAAAACCATAAAAAAGCCTATGTAATCGCCCCATCTATATCTAGCAAAGAAGGCAATGCATCTTGTCTAGATGTATATAAAAGACTCTCTTCTTTATTCCCTAATTTAGTAGGGTTATGCCATGGGGAGCTTAGTGAAATAGAAAAGGAAGAGGCGATTAATAAATTCAAAAACGGAGAGACTCCAATTCTAGCTGCCACCTCGATTGTAGAAGTCGGAATCGATGTAAAAGACGCATCTTTAATGATAGTTTATGAACCTACAAGCTTTTCCTTATCCTCACTTCATCAATTACGTGGTAGGATAGGTAGGGATGGCAAGAAAGCTTATTGCTTGCTTGCTAATTCCAAAACGGAGGAAGTAGAGAAACTAAACGTATTAATAAATTCAAATGATGGATTTAAGATAGCCGAGGAAGACCTTAGATTAAGAGGGCCTGGAACTTTAGCTGGAGTAAAGCAAAGTGGCCTTCCTTGCTTCAATTTTGTTTCCATTGTTTCAGATTTAAAAATGTTTGAAAAAGCTAGGGAAGATGCTTCTTTTATTCTTAGGAATAAAGATGAAGAAGGCTTTAGATACATATTGACGAAAGCCAAAAAGGAAACATCTTTAGTTTCTCTTGCCTAAAAGAAAGGAGAAATTTGTTATACTTATCTTATGAGTTCAGAATTTATGCCGTTATATAGGCGTTTCATGATATTGCCAAAAAACGAGGAATTGTATCGCCTTGCCTTTACCCATTCTTCCTATAATGGAATGGCGGGCACTAGGCATCAAGACTATGAACGTCTTGAGTTTCTAGGCGATTCCATTGTAGGGATGATTGTATCCGAGCTTTGCTATCTTTATCATCCAGAGATGGAACAAGGAAGACTAAGCATTTTAAAGGCCCAGTTCATCCGTTCTTCTTCGGAAGCGAATTATTGCAAGAAACTTGGGCTTAATGAATATATTAAAGTAGGTCCTAGCTTCTCAAAAGAAGCGAAGAACAATGTTCCTTTGCTAGAAGATGTATTTGAGTCTTTCATCGGGGCACTTTATCTAGACCAGGGATGTGACTTTACTCTTAATTTTGTCAGGAAGATATTCGATGAAGATATAAAGAATGCGACAATTGATTATACGATCAATCCTAAATCATATCTTCAGGAAGCCATGCAGGCCGATAATAAGGAATCTGTAGTTTATAAGATTATTGAAGAAAGAGGGACTCCGATGGAAAAGGTTTTCGTCGCAGCTGTCTATTTCGAGGGTAATCAAATTGGAAAAGGGGAAGGGCATAATAAGAAAGCAGCCGAGACTGAAGCGGCTAAAGATGCTTTGTCTAGGATGTCTCTTCCGAAACAAGGATTGTAATTATGGGACTATTTTCGTTTCTAAAGAATAAATTCTCATCTAAAAAAGAAGATGAATCTACAAAGACATATGAAAAAGGGCTAGCTAAATCTAGGAAGGCTTTTGCCTCTAGATTAGATGAACTTTCAAAACGTTATTCAAAGATAGATTCTTCTTATTTTGAGGAATTAGAAGAAATATTAATCGAGGCTGATGTAGGGGTATCTTTATCTATTAAGCTTTGCGAAGAATTGCTTGAAAAGGCAAAAGAGGAAAACCTAATCGAGCCAGTTAAGATTAATGAAGCCCTTATCGATTTGATGTTTGTTGATTATGCAACTAGCGGAAGCGAGATTGAAAATGAAATCAATTTCTCCTCCAAACCAACTGTTTTATTGGTCGAAGGTGTTAATGGGGTCGGTAAGACTACTACGATTGCTAAATTAGCCTATAGATATAAAAATAAGGGTAAGAAGGTAATGCTAGTAGCTGCCGATACTTTTAGGGCTGGTGCAGTCGAACAACTCAAAGTTTGGGCTTCTAGACTAGACGTCCCGATTGTTTTTGGTGCACCTGAATCTGATCCGGCTTCTGTTGCTTTTGATGGGGCTAGACGTGCCAAAGCCGAGAATATTGATTTATTAATCGTAGATACGGCTGGAAGAATCCAAACTAAGTCAAACTTAATGCAAGAATTAGGCAAGATTAGCCGTGTATTAAACAAAGAAATAGAAGGGGCTCCACAGGAAACATTTTTGGTAATAGATGCGACTACCGGGCAAAATGGGGTAATCCAGGCTAAGGCATTTAAGGAAGTATCTTCTTTATCTGGAATTGTAGTTACTAAGATGGACGGGACTTCTAAAGGAGGGATTATCCTTTCTATTAGAGATGAATTAGGTGTTCCTGTCCGTTTCATGGGTTTAGGCGAAAGAATGGAAGATCTAGAGGAATTCGATTTATCTAAATACCTTTATGGGCTGTTGCTAGGAAATGAAGATGAAGGAAAATAATCTAGTCGAGGAAAAAGAAAGGCAATATGCCCTCTTTAAGATATATGGAGGGCTTCTTAGTTCTAGACAAAAAGAGGATCTAGAAAACTATTTAGGTTTTGATTTGTCTTTATCTGAGATATCAAATGAATTAGGTGTTTCTAAATCCGCTGTATCTGATTCTATTCATAAAGCCATTTCTAATTTAGAATATTTCGAAGACATTCTCGGATTATATAAAAAAAGACTTGATGTAAATGCTGCTATTGATTCAATAATGGCGGTCGAGGATGAAATGACTAGGTTAAAACTGTTCGAGTCTTTAGGAAGGGTGATAAAAGATGGCATTTGAATCATTATCTGACCGTTTTGGTCAAATATTTAAAAAATTAAGAGGACAATCCAGGCTAAGTGAAGCCAATATGGACGAGATGCTGAAAGAGATTAGGGTTGCTCTTTTAGAAGCTGACGTCAATTTTAAGGTTGTCAAATCATTCGTAAATGATGTTAAAGAAAAAGCCATTGGTCAAGATGTCTATTCCAAAGTCAATCCTTCCCAGATGGTTGTTAAGATTGTCCATGATGAAATCGAATCCTTGTTAGGAGATGAACAAAACGGGATCAATTATACAAAAGGTGGGCTTACTACAATCATGTTAGTAGGTCTTCAAGGTACAGGTAAGACTACAACTGCCGGCAAATTAGCATATTTAATGCAAAAAGAAGGCAAGAAGGTCATGCTTGGCGCCCTTGACGTATACCGTCCTGCCGCTATTGATCAGTTAAGGACAGTATCTAATGATGTAGGCTGTTCTTTCTTTACCTTAGGTATACAAGATCCAGTCGATATAGCAATCAAGGCTAAAGAAAAAGCTCTTGAAGAGCATGTGGATGTTCTTATTCTAGATACGGCTGGCCGACTTCAAATAGATGAGACATTGATGGAAGAATTAAAGAAAATCAACCATGTAGTCCATCCTGAAGAAGTATTGCTTTTAGTTGATGCTGCTGCTGGGCAAGATAGCGTTAACGTTGCTAATGCATTTAATAGCTCTCTTAGATTAACCGGATTAATTATGTCTAAACTCGATGGCGATGCTAGGGGCGGCGCGGCTTTGTCTATTAAATATTTGACTGGTTTACCAATTAAATTTGCTGGTATCGGCGAAAAGAAATCCGATATGGAGATTTTCTATCCTTCAAGAATGGCTGATAGGATTCTTGGGATGGGCGATATTGTTACTTTGGTAGAAAAGGCTAAAGAGAATATCGACGAAAAAGAAGCCGAAAAAGAAGCCAAGAAGATGATGGATGGGGAATTTACCCTTGAAGACATGCTTAAGCAAATGAAAATGGTCAGGAGATTAGGCTCGCTTGGTTCTATTGCCAAGATGATTCCTGGCATGCCGAAAATAACTGATGAACAAAAAGATATGGCAGAAAAAGAAATGAAAATATTTGAATCTGTCATAAACTCAATGACCCCATATGAAAGAAGGCATCCTGAAATATTGCGTTATTCCCATAAAAATAGGATTGCCAAAGGATGTGGACTTACTAATGCCGACGTAAATCGTGTCATTAGGAAATATGACCAATCAAAGCTTATGATGAAACAATTAAAGCAATATCAAAAAAGCGGTAAGGGACAAGCTGGATTCCCTCCGTTTAGATAGGAGTAAATTATGGCCGAAGAAGTATTATTCAAACCTCGCGACCTTTATAACAAGGAACTTAAGGATAAATACCATCAAGCAGCCCTTGAGGCTTTTGATGATTTAAAAGTCAAGTCCGAAGTAGATACTGCCGCCAATGCAATCCATGTCAAAGAATATAATTTGGCACTAGAAAGGCAAAAGAAGAAAGAAGGGGAGCTATCTTCTTCAAATACCAAAAAGGTAGTTACTGCAATATTCATGGCCCTTTTCTTTGTTGCTGGCGCCTTATTGCTACTATTTACCTTTTTAACAATGGCTCCTGGCAATTTCAATTGGATTATGCTTCTAATTGGATTAGCTTTGATTGCTGCTGGCATTGGTTTTATTTTCTTGTTTAAGAAATTTAGTAACGAAAGTAAGAAATTTAATGAAGAATTAGAGAGACTAAAGGCTGATACCGAGAACAAATTAAGGATTTGTTATGGGGACATGATGCCTTTGAATGCCTTGTTCGATTGGAATATGCCTTTAGTAGTCATGGAAAAGGCTACTCCTATTATTGATTTAGATCCTACTTTTTCTCCTGCTAGATTAGCTTATTTAGTCAATAAATTCGGATTCCCAGAAGCCTATGAGCAAAAAGAATCTACTTTAGGAGTAATTTCGGGCAATATTCAAGGAAATCCGTTTGTCCTTGAGAAAGTATTCTCCTGTGAGATGGAAAACAAGACCTATACGGGTAGCATCGTCATTAGCTGGACCACATATTCTAGAGGAAGCGATGGCAAGTCTTATTCAACAACTCATACCCAAACCCTTACTGCAACTAGTGTCCATCCAGCCCCATGCTATGCAAATGAAACTCGTTTGATTTATGGAAACGAAGCTGCACCTGACCTTAGCTTTACTAGGGAACCAGGCGGAGGCGACAAGATGGATGAAAAGACTAGAAGAAAAGTCGCTACTAAGAAAGCTAAAGAATTAATGAAATTAGCAGAAAAAGCCTTAAAGACAGGAAAAAGCGGATTTACCCCAATGGGCAATGATGAATTTGATGTCTTCTTTGGTGCGGTGGATAGAGATAACGAAGTCCAATTCAGATTGCTATTTACTCCTCTTGCCCAGCAAAATATGCTAGATATCATCACTAATCCTGAGCCATTCGGCGATGATTTCTATATGGTTAAGAACAAGATGCTTACTAGTGTTGCTTCTATTCATTCACAGAGCTTTGATTATAGCGGAGACCCTGCTAATTTTGCTGGTTATGATTTTGAGGAAATGAAAACAAGATTTGTTTCCTATTGTGATGCTTTTATCAAGAATTTGTTCTTTGATTTGGCTCCTTTACTTTCTATTCCTCTCTACCAAATGCATAAAACAAAAGAATATATCTATGAAGAAGGAATATATTCGAATGTCTCTTCTTATGAACAAGAAGTAATGGCTAATAGCTTAGATCAATCTTACTATAGGCCTGAGGAAGCTGACGAAAGTCTTCCATTGTTATTAAAAGTAGTTACTTCCAATAAGGTTGGTAAATCTGATGAAGTTAAGATTTTAGCAACTTCATTTAAGACTACCCCGATGGTTGACTATATCCAAAAGATGGGCGGGGATGGCAAATTGCATTCAGTTCCAGTCCATTGGATTAAATATGATAAAGTTACGAAGGTTTCCCCAATTGTAGTCACTGAAATCAATTCTACAAATATTGATTACAAACAAAAGTTAAAAGACATTGGACAATCATTATTTGGCTTTGGAGGCTCCCATTTTGAAAGAGGATTACTTGCTTTGATGGGTGGAGAGATTGACGTTAGTAAAGATAATGAAATTCATACTACCTTCTCACCCTCAAATAAGGGATAATATTTTGCGATAGTAATAATTTATATATCTATAGGAGGTTACTATTTATGGCTAATGAATTAGACGAAACTCTTGATCCAGTTAACACTGAAGGCAGAGACGTTCACGTTATTGACAAGAAAGTTCAAGTCAAGACCGATTGGCGTTCTACTCTTTTCCAAGTGTTTTTATGGTTCCCATTAATCATCCCTGGAATAGTTTTTGCCGTTATGAAAATCAAGGCTAGAAGCTATCTCCAAGCTCTTCAACAGAAGATTCAACATGATGCTTCGACAATTGATAACTATCAAGTCCAAAGAGTCACCATTCTTCAAAACGTTGCTCAATTATTAGACAAGGCTATCGATTTAGACAAAACAGTCTTTACCGATGTTGCTAAATATAGAGGCAACAATGGACCAGTCAGCGATGAAGCTAGAAACGAATTAGGCGCTAAACTTGATGCAGCTTCCCGTTCCATCAACATTGCTTTTGAAAATTATCCTGATATCAAGGCTCACAAAGAAATTGCTGATGCCATGCAACAAAATAGTTACTTACAACATGAAATCACTGCTGCCAGGGAACTATATAATGATACCGTTGCTAGATGGAACACCGAAATCTTTGCTTGGCCAACCAAGATGATTGTTGCTGCTAAAGCTGGGTATACAACCCGTATTCCATACATTGCTAGCCAAGAGATGAAAGAAAAAAGCGAAGGAACTTTCTTTTAATTCTTAATTTGATTATTGAAAAGCTGTTAGTTGGTCCAACATTTGGGCCTCACTTCATTGTGGCTAACAGCTTTTTATTTGGACTTTTTAACTTCTATGGAAGGTGTGGGAATTCGAAAGCATAATTTAATTTTTACTGTTTTCGATTATTGAATATAAATTACATCCTTCATGAATTTCTATTTCTTGTTCCATGGTCTTGCTTAAAAATAGATCGCTGTCATTGGTAACTATTAGTTTATCTTTTTCAGAATTACAGTAATGTATTATTGCAATAACTTTATAGGAATGTTTTCTTTCTACAATAGGATTCACGATTATGTAGACTTCTTGAAATTTTCCATTTAATCTTGCAAAACTATCGAGATGTCCGCTTTCTATGACAAAATTTACCGAATTCGAACATAATTTTAGTGGTTTATTGTCTACGACTATGATTTCTTTTCCTAGATATTGTTTTAGTAGTTTAAAATAATAATCCCTCGAAAATGCATTTAACTCATTTATGTATTTAGGCAAATCATTCTTTAGAGTCGAAAAAATAAGGTCGTCTCTAATTGTGCTATAACCATGTACGATTCTATTTCTAATTGCTATAAGTCTTATGGCTCCATTGTTATTAAAATTGTTAAAAAAGGATTTCGACAATTGATTTGTCAATTCTCCCATCTGAAGAAAATCAAAAAGTATAGCTCTTCTTTTATCTTTTGAGTTTGAAAACATTACATGAGAATCAAGCGTGTCCAAATCATTTTTCAAATCTGAGTAGTGCTCATTGATGTGCGATACAATTACAAAATCACGATCTTCTTTCATATAGTTTTATTTCATCCCTTTTGATTTCATTAATAAAATAGTCGTCGTCTTTTCTTGTGACTAAATCTACTTTTTTGCCAAGAATTTTTTCTAGACCAATTTGAAGATCTGCTAATTCAAACAATGAAAAACCTTCGTCTACATCTAAAAACAAATCAATGTCGCTAGATGGGGTGGCCGTTCCTTTAGAATAAGAACCGAACAATGAGATTGATTTGATTTTCTTATTTTCCATATTTTGCAATACCTCATCAATGCATTTTTTGATGAAAGGAATTGATATAGTCGGTGTTATTTTTTTGTTAATCTTTGATTTTATATATATTGGAATTGAGTTCCTTTTTACTATATCACGCATACTTGCTTCCAACACTTCGGACATTGTAAAACCTTCTCTTTCAGTGATACTTTGGAATTCATCTTTTAGTTCTTTATTTATTCTTATATTAATTAATACATTTTTGTTCATAGGAAAATCATAGTATTTGTAAAGACATTTGTAAAGACAAAATATAAAAAAGAAGGATTTTACTCCTTCTTGAATTTCCTTCCTTTTTCTATTGCATCTATCTCCCATTTAGGAGTTATATTAGAATCAATTTCTTCAAGCAATTTCTTATCTTGCTTGCTTAATTCTATCTTGCTAAATAAGTCTGGACGATGCTTTCTAGTTAAGTATAAGGACTGTTTCCTTCTCCATTTGTTAATGGCTTGATGGTTCCCGCAATACAATATGGCAGGAATTTTCTCTCCATTGAAATCATATGGTTCAGTATATTGAGGATATTCTAATAAATCTGAGTTGAACGATTCATCTTCTAATGATGAAGATGATATGGCCCCATCTAAAAGACGTATAACGGAGTCAGATATTCCCATTGCAGGTATTTCTCCACCTGTAAGGATATAATCTCCAATAGATATAGATTCATTGCAATAGGAATTAACTCTTTCATCGATTCCTTCATAATGGCCACAGACTATTATTAGATGGTCTAGCTTTGAGAAGCGTTTTGCATCTGCTTGGCAATATGTTTTGCCTCTAGGAGACATTATTATCGAATAGGAAGTAGGTGTTTTGACGCTAGATAAGGCATCAACAATAGGCTGTGCCTTTTGGACTAGCCCAGCTCCTCCTCCAACTGGAGGAGTATCTGTACGGTTATATTTGTCTTTTGTAAAATCACGAATATTTACTAATTCGATTTCTACAAGTCCTTTTCCGATTGCCCTTTTGATGATGGAATTAGATGTAAAACCTTCAAACATTTCCGGGAATAAGGTTAAAATGCTTATTTTCATAACATTCCCGGCACGACTAGAATTGTGATCTCTTTCTTCTCTAGATCAATATTAAGCAAATAATCATCTACAAAAGGCACGAAGAAATCCTTTTTCTTCTCTCTTCCAACCCTGAGGATTGATTTCGGAGCATAGGTTAAAACGTCTTTGACTACGCCTAGTTTGTTTCCTTCTTTATCTAGAACGGTGCAGTCTAATAAAGAAGCAATCCTATAAGTTCCTTCTGGCATAGGAGCTTCAGCTTTATCCATATAAATATTAAATCTATAGAGGGATTCTACATCATCTATTGTTGGATGGTTTTTTAATGTGATTGTAGTGGAATTCGTCCCAAATCTAACAGAAGTGATTTCATCCTCGAATGTTTCTTTTGTCTTCGGATTTTCTAAAAGGAGTTTCCTGCCCTTTATGTATCTATCTTCGATAAAAGAAGTCTCTGGAATAATCTTTACTTCTCCTTTTAAGGCGAATGGCTTTCCGATGTATCCAATTAACATTTTTTCCATATTAACCAAAAAAACGAGAATTACTTCTCGCTTTCTCCGCTATCTTTATTATCATCGAAGTTTTCAAACTTCAAATGGATGCGTTGGTTGGAGTTGTCTGCTTTGCCAGCGATGGAAACAATTTCCCTAAGTGCGTTGGCGACAGCACCTTTTTTGCCGATAAGACGAGCAGTGTCTTCATCTTCGGCAACGATAAGGACGGTGACGTCTCTATCTGTTTCACCTGGGAGAGTACGAATCATTATTGATTCTTTATGCTCTACAAGTGGATCGATGAGAGGATGAAGCAATGCTTCGTAGTCTCTATCCATTATTTACTTACCTTTTTGCCTGCGCTGAATTTGGCCATGATGCCTTTTCTTGTGAAGATAGCTCTTACTGAATCGCTTGGAAGAGCTCCGTTATTTAACCATTTGAGGGCTAATTCTTCATTAACAAGGGCTTTTTCTTCGCCTTGCTTTGGATCATAGGTGCCGATTTGTTCGACAATTCTGCCATCTCTAGCATAGTGAGAATCAGCGGCGACGATACGATAGACCGGATCATCATGACGTCCGATTCTAGTTAATCTGATTTTTACCATAATTTTTAATTCCTTTACTTTTTAAGCAGGAGTATTCTATTATCCATTGGTATAGGTGTCAAGCATTTTTACTTAACCCATATATTTATTATAAATAAATAGGAATGTTTTACTTGCTTTATGCTCACCATATGGCATAGAATTATCAACGCGCTTAAAGCGCTACGCAGGCTCCGCTACCTAACGTCACAAGGGTATGAACCTGAGGAGAAAACAAACTTAGCTAAAGGAGGAATATTCATGAACAATAATATCGTTAATGAAATTACTGCCCGTCAGCTTCGCCATGACATACCTTCTTTCTCTTCTGGTGATACAATCAGGGTTTATGTTCGTATCATCGAAAACAAGAAGGAACGTAATCAGGCTTTCGAAGGCGTCGTTATGTCTAGACGCGGTGGTGGAGTTTCCGAAACTTTCACCGTTAGAAAGATCTCTTCTGGTATTGGTGTCGAACGCACCTTCCCATTAAACTCTCCATCCATTTCCAAAATCGAAGTGGTCAAAAGAGGTAAGGTTAGAAGAAATAAGATTACATACATGCGCAAGCTTTCTGGTAAGGCCGCACGTATCAAAACCATCGACTAATCTATTAATAAATTTACATGTGACGACCGTCTCGAAAGGGGCGGTTTTTTCTTTTTCCTCGAAAGAAAAATATTTTTCATTGACATTAATTTAAAAAAATTAAATTGACAAATTTTTATTTATAATGGTATGCCTAACGATAAATATAAATTAGTTAATAAAATTAAACGTTAAATAGATTTATTATTTTCTCAAACTAGCGGATAATAATAAATGAACGGAATAAAACTTGAGTTTTATATCTTGCTGAGGTTAGTAATGGTTATTTGCGTTGGAGAGATCTTATTGGATATTACCAAAAAAGAAGGTGAATCCAATTTGGAAATGGTAGGAGTTCCTGGAGGGGATTGCTTTATTGTTTCTGCTAATATTGCTCGTAGCGGAGGGGATACTTCTTTTTATGGAGTTACCGGAAATGACTATTTTGGCAAGACCTTGATTGATAAAGCGAAGGCATACCCATTTAAGGGGACTCATATTTTTAGTAGTGAAGAAGCAAATACTACCCTTGCGATTAATTACGAAGAAGAAGGAATATTACATACAGAATATATTAGAAATCATGGAGCAGATTATCAATTTGATAAAGATTTAAAATTATCAATCCATCAAGGCGATATTGTTCATTTTGGTTCCTTTTTGCTAACAAACAAGAAGGGACGTGTAGTTATTAACTCCTTTTTGAAACAAATTAAAAAGAACAAATGTTTTTCTTCTTTTGATGTCAATTTGAAACTCGATTTATATAAAAATAAAGTAGAAGCCAGGAACATTTATTTATCAGTTTTGAAGGAATTTGACATCATTAAAATGAATGATGAAGAATATAACTTTTTAGCAAGAAACCAAAAGGTAGCAAATTTTATAAAAACATATTTGAAGCCTGGCGTACTTTTATTTATTACAAAGGGAGTGGAGGGAAGCGTTTGTTATTATAAAGATAGAAGTTATGAAGCAACTTGCCTCCCATTAAATGTTGTTGATCCTAGAGGTGCTGGAGATGCTTTTTATGCTAGATGTCTATTAGAGCTTGATAATAGACCTCATAAAAATAGCTTTGGAGATGTTAAGTTCTCTAATATTTTGATGGCTGCAAATATTGATGGAGCCGAAGCTACTCAGTTTATAGGTACTTTAAAATAATTGCCTTAATAGGCAATATTTCTTTTTACTTTATTAAGTAAAGATTATAATTTGTTGCGATGCCTGATAATTATTTAGAAAATCAAGTACTAGGGGAAATAAAACCCTTAAAGAAAAAACCAAAATGGTGGGTTATTGTCATTGATGTAATCCTATTGGTTATTTTCTTGGCCGTCTTGGCTGTTTCAAGTAATGTTGTTTATCTTTCTGCCAAATATGGAGAACCTTTTTATGTTAGCGGAGCATCAATGTATCCAACGCTAAATTCAAATGGTTTTAGATATAATAAATCAACTGATTCATATACTCCTTTGACTTGGAATATTGGTGATAACGGAGATGGAGATATAGTTGATTATGGATGGGCGAAATCCAAGGAAAAAGGAAATTGGAAGGCGGATTTGCATAGATATGATATTGTAATTGTCTATTATCCTTCTGATTATACTGATAAGACATATTCAACTCTTAATGCATCAGCATCTTTGAAAATAAAACGTCTAATTGCTTTCCCTGGAGAGACAATCAAATTTGAAAATGACCCTGCATATAATCCTGTTTGGGGAAAGACAACTATTACCCATGAAGACGGAACCTCAGAAGTCCTTCCTAATTTATATACCCTTGATGATTTTCCTGATCTTCCTGATGGAACTAAATATTATATCGAAGGCAGAAGTACCGTTACGAAGACTACTATTGAAACAAAATTAAAAGACGATGAGTATTTTGTAATGGGCGATAATAGAATCGGGGCACATAGCGATGATTCTCGTAATGTTGGACCTTTAAAAGATAATATGATTCAAGGAAAGGCTTATGTTTTAACTGGCATGAGAAAACTTGCCTATGTTAAAAAAGAAGATGGTACTATTGTTAAGGAACCAAAGTTTTTATTGAACAAGATAAGGATGCCTTGGGACTACATAAGTTTGGAATATAAAGCATGAAAGCGCAAAACGTACATTACTTTCCTGGGCACATGCAAAAAGCCCTTAGAATTATTGAAAACTATGCAAAAGTCGTAGATTTGATTGTAGAAATAGTCGATGCTAGGGCTCCTTTTTCTTCACGCAATCCACTATTAGATAAAATAGCTAATGGCAAATCTAGGATAATTTTATTATCAAAATCAGATATGGCAGACCAAGAAGTTACTTCATCTTGGATCTCTTATTTTAAGGAAAATAACATTCCTTCAATTTCAGGTAATCTTAAAAAGGATAAGTTTGTTAATATCCTTTCAATGTCTGCTTCCTCTTTATTAAAAACCAAAAGAGAAAAAGAGAAACGTTTTGGCATGAAGCCACAGCCAATCAAAGCCATGATTATCGGGATACCTAATGTTGGCAAGTCTACATTAATAAACAATCTTGGCGGAAGAAAGATTGCTAACGTTGGAAATAAGGCTGGCATAACTAGAGCCGAACAATGGATTAAATTAAATACTGACTTTATCTTGCTAGATACTCCAGGTGTCTTGCCAATTAATTATCTAGATAAAAACGAGGCTGTTAGATTGGCCTTGCTAGGTTCGATGAGAGAAGACGTTTTACCTACTGTCGATTTATCTTATTCCTTATTGGATTATTTAAGAATCAATTATCCTGATTTATTGAACGAAAGGTTTTCTATTGACGATTTAAGTAAATTTAATAATGATGATATTTTACTTTCTATCGCTTCTAGAAGAGGCTTATTAGAAGGCAAGGATTATTCAATAGAAAAAGCAGCCTATTTGCTTATTAAAGAATTTAAAGACGGTTTATTAGGGAGAGCGTCTTTAGAAAGGCCTAGCAATGCTAACTGAGCAAGATAAATATTACTCTGATGTAGTTACTTCTATAGTAGGAGTCGATGAAGCTGGAAGAGGACCTTTGGCTGGGCCTGTTGTTGCAGCGGCTTGTATTTTGCCTAGAGACTATAAAAACAATTTGATAAACGATTCTAAGCAGGTAAGCGAGAAACGTAGAGAAGAATTGTTCATCGAGATTAAGAAAGTTGCAATTGCCTATGGTATATGTTTTGTTTCTGCCCCAGAAATAGATAAGTTAAATATCTATGAAGCTACAAAAGTTGCAATGAAAGGTGCTATCGAACAAATCAAAGTTCCTTATCAACTTATTTTGACCGATGCTATGAAACTAGATTTGCCAATAGAAGTAATTCCTTTGATTAAAGGAGATGCAAGGTGCGAGAACATTGCTGCAGCTTCGATTTTAGCCAAAGTGAGTAGGGACCATTATATGTGCGAACTAGAGAAGCAATATCCTAATTTTAAGTTTTCTGTCCATAAAGGATATGGGACGAAACTTCATCTAGAAGAAATAGAAAAATATGGTCCTATTAAAGATATCCATAGATTTACATACGCACCTGTTAAGAAATATTTTGTAAAGCAACTTACTCTTTTTTGAGCCTTTTTATATTTTTGCCTCCTACATATATAGTGGAGGAAATTTATGAAGTCAAAAGAGATAATGCTATATTTGGCCGTCAAATATAAAGGCAATTTCGATGAAATGTATAACGCCATTAGGAGCAAACTCCCTTTGGAAGAAGAAGATGTAGAACGAGTAAGTGAATCTATTGGCTGCAAATACGTAACGATATTAGATCCAGAATACCCACAACAATTAAGGACTGCTATTAGGCCGCCTTTTGTTCTTTTCTATAAAGGCAATCTAGAGCTTATTAATGGATCTATTCCTCTGCTTTCGGTTGTAGGTTCAAGAGAACCTTCTAGTTATAGTAGCGAAACGGTGGGTAAAATTTGCGGAGACTTAGCCAAAAAAGGAGTGGGAATAATATCTGGATTAGCTAAAGGAATTGATACAGTTGCTTTAAAATCCGCTCTTCCATATGGCAAAGCCATTGCGGTTTTAGGAACTTCCTTAGACTCTTGTTACCCACTAGAAAATTACGATTTACAGCAAGAAATCGGCAATTGCGGACTTTTGTTATCAGAATTCCCACCAGGAGTTGGGCCTAGTAAAATAAACTTCCCAGCTAGAAATAGAATCACGGTGGGATTATCTTATTCTTTATTGGTGGGAGAAGTTCAAAGAAGGAGTGGGACTTTAATATCAGTTACCTTTGCTTTAAATAGAGGGTGCGATATTGGTGTATTGCCTTCTAGGGCCACTGAAGACACTTATAATAATAGGCTTATACAGGATGGAGCTATCTTAGTAAATTCTAGTGAGGATGTTTTGGGTTTCTTCTCTAATTTGGTCCCATTAAAGAAAAAAATTTTCTAAATTTATAAATAACCTATTATTTATATATATAGGAAAGGGAGAAAGTGGCTTTGACAAGTCTATTTATCCTTATTATATTCATACTCGCTTATGAAATTAGTTATCGTTGAATCTCCGTACAAATCACACACAATTGGTCAAATTCTTGGCCCAGATTACAAAGTCGTCGCCTCTACCGGTCATATTAGGGATCTTTCCACAAAAGGGAAAGGTGGACTAGGTATCGATATAGAAGATGGCTTTACACCTAACTGGGTTATTTCTCCATCTAAGAAGGCTACTGTCTCAAAACTTATAAGTGAGGCAAAAACTGCTGAACAAGTAATTCTTGCAACTGACCCTGATAGGGAAGGAGAAGCAATCTCTTGGCATTTGGCCCAAGTTTTACATTTGCCTGTAGAGACAACTTCACGTCTATGTTTCCATGAAATTACAAAACCCGCCATCCAAGAAGCAGTTAATAATCCTGGCGTTATTGATATGAAGCTCGTAAAAGCACAGGAAACCCGTCGCATGGAAGATAGAATCATTGGTTTTAGGGTTTCTACTCTTCTTCAAAAGAAAGCTGGTGTCAAATCCGCTGGCAGAGTTCAATCATCAACATTAAGGATGATTGTTGATAGGCAAAAGGCTATCGATGCTTTTATCCCGGAAGAATATTGGACAATTGATGTCTTAGTTGAAATTGAAGGCAAAGAATATAAAGCCATATTGACTAAAGTTGATGGCAAGCCTTTTAAATGCCATAGCAAGGAAGAAGCAGAAGCGATATTAAATAGAATCGCGCCTACATTAAAGATTTCTTCTTTGAAAAAGGAAGAGAAAAGTGTCAATCCTCCATTGCCTTTGACTACTTCTTCAATGCAACAGGCTGCCTATAATAAATATAAATTCTCTAATAAACGTACCCAAGATATTGCCCAACGCTTATATGAAGGTATGACCATTAATGACGAGCATGTTGGTTTGATTACTTATATGAGAACCGACTCTACCCGTATCTCTCCTCAATTCTTTTCTAAACACGCTATACCATTTATTAAAGAAAAATATGGAGATCAATATATAGGTTTCTTACGTCAAAAGAAGAATGGCGAGAACGTGCAAGACGCTCACGAAGCCATTAGACCTACTGGCACTCATAGGACTCCTGAAGTAGTGGCCAAATATGTTTCACCAGACGAAGCGAAACTATACCGTTTGATTTATTGCCGTGCGATGGCTTCTTTAATGGCTCCTAAAAAGGTCGAGAAAACAACAATTAATCTTACCTGCAATGGACTAGAATTCGTTATAAATGGATCAACTACATTATTCAAAGGTTTCGAAGCCATTTATGGTGAATTCGAAGACGAAGACGACGAATGCAGTCTCCCTATTGTTAAAGAAGGCGAGGAATTAAAGGTTTCCAAAGTCAATCCAGAACAGAAATTCACTAAACCTGAACCTGCCTATACCGAAGCTAGTATTGTCAAGGCAATGGAAGTCAATGGAATTGGACGTCCATCAACATATGCCACGACAATCGAGACATTATTAAAAAGAAAATATGTTGCTTCTACAAAAGGGGTACTTAGCCCAACTGAAGACGGTATTAAGACCGTTGCTATTTTAAGTAAATATTTCCCTGACGTTGTTTCTACTACCTATTCAAAAGATATGGAAATTGTCTTGGATAACGTGGCGGATGGAAATGAGACTTTACTTGAAGCCATGAATAACTTTTATAAACCATTTAACGAGGCTTATGAAGAAGCCAAGGTAAAGATGTATAAAGACGATTATAAAGAAACTGGGGAAATGTGCCCAATATGTGGCAAACCTCTTGTTTATAAAAAGAACAAGAAAGGGCAAGAATTTATTGCGTGTTCTGGTTTCCCTTCCTGCACATATATTAAGAAAGAAGAAGCTGAACAAAAGGTTGAATATACAGGTGAAAATTGCCCTGAATGTGGCTCTCCTTTAGTTTACAAATTAAATAGAAAGGGAGAGAAGTTCATCGGGTGTTCTTCTTATCCTAAATGCAAATATACCGCTTCTATTGATGGCAAGCCTACCAAAAAGGCTGAAAAGATAGTCTATACTGAGAAAGATTATGTAAAACCATGCCCACACTGCAAAGACGGGCATCTTGTTGTTAAACAAGGTAAAAGAGCCCAATTTCTAGGTTGCACGAATTTCCCGAAATGTCGTTACCACGAGTGGATCGAAAAGAAGAAATAATGAAAAAAGCTTTTATTATTGGTGGTGGTCTTGCCGGAAGCGAGGCTAGCTACTATTTACTTAAAAAGGGTTATGATGTAACTCTTTTTGAGGCACGTCCAGAATATAAGGATAATGCCCATTATAGCGATAAACTTGGGGAATTGGTCTGCTCTAATTCGTTAAAATCCAAAAGATTAGATAATGCCTGTGGTTTACTAAAAGAAGAAATCCGTTTAATGGGTTCAATAATGATGGAAGCCGCTTCTTTTTCTGAAGTCCCTTCAGGGAATGCACTTGGGGTTGATAGGGATAAATTTTCCTCCTATATCGATTCCAAATTGAAGTCTTTCCCGAATTTTCATTTGGTCAATAAAGAGATAACTTCCTTGCCTAATGAAGATGTTATTCTGGCTACTGGTCCGCTTACTTCTTCACCCTTGTTAGATTGCCTAAAAGATATAGTGGGTCAATCGAATTTGTCATTTTTTGATGCTTCGGCTCCTATCGTTAAGAAGTCTAGCATCGATTTTTCAATCTGTTATTTTAAGTCTAGGTATGAGCAAGATGATTCTTCGTATATAAATTGCCCATTTACCAAAGACCAATATTACCAATTCGTAAAAGAATTACTAGGCGCCCAAAAGGCATTGCTTCATGAATTTGATACAAAATATTTCGAGGGTTGCCTTCCTGTTGAAGTCATTGCCTCTAGAGGAATGGAAACATTACGTCATGGTCCTTTAAAGCCTTTTGGACTAGAAAAGAATAAAGGGGATAGACCTTACGCAGTCTTGCAATTAAGACAAGATGACTACATGGGTGAGCTATATAACCTTGTTGGGTTTCAAACTAACCTTACCTATAGCGAACAAAAAAGAGTCTTTTCTTTGATTCCCGGATTAGAAAATGCCGAATTTGTTAGATATGGATTAATGCATAGGAATTCCTATATTGATTCACCGAATTCCCTTAATGATGACCTGAGTTTAAAAAATAAATCCAATGTATTTATTGCAGGTCAATTAAGTGGGGTAGAAGGGTATGTTGAATCTGCTGCTTCAGGGTTATTAGCTGCTATTTCTTATGATGCTAGAAATAGTGGCAAACAATTTGAACTCCCTCCAAGAAGCACGGTTTTAGGTGCCTTGATGGCATATGTTTTAGGTTGTAAAGGCAAATATTTTGCCCCGATGAATGCAAATTGGGCTTTGCTTCCTATGGTAAATAAATACAATAAAGAAGAAGCAATCCAAAAGGCCATAAATGAAATCCAAGAATACTACAAAAAATATAACGATTGATGGACTAGATTCCTATCTTTCCTATCTCTCATTCCAAAAAGGATATTCTTCAAAAACCATACAAAATTATCATGATGATATCGTGCTTTTCTTTACTTTTCTTTCAGATAACAATCTTGATAAAGATAACTTTGGTAGAGATGATATAAGGAAATTCATATACGAAGAAAAAAGTAAAAGGAACATCTCTTCTAGGTCTATTCAAAGGCGTCTATCATCCTTACGTGGATTCTTTGATTATTTAGTTAAGAATTCTTTGGTTTCCTTTAACCAATTTCAGCTTGTTTCATCTCCAAAAAGCGAGATTAAGTATCCAAAAAGGCTTTACCAAGAAGATGTTAGCTCTCTTTTAAATGCCTTTTCTAAACTTGATGACCCTCTTTCAAAAAGGAACAAGGCCATAATTGAACTTCTATATTCTAGTGGGATCAGGGCTAGCGAATTGGTTAATCTGTCGGTTTCGGATTTTGATTTTTCTTCTAGGTCAATTTTGGTTTTAGGAAAAGGAAAAAAACAAAGGTATGTCCCGTTTTCTTCTTCTAGCAAAGATTCAATTTTAGTTTACCTAAAAGAAGTCAGGCCTCTTTTATTGGCTAAAAGCAAAGGAAAGAATATTAAGCGCGACAAGATGTTTTTAAATAACAACGGCGGCAATTTAACAATACGTGGACTTGAATATATCGTAAGGGAATGCTCGATTAAATTAGTAGGTGACCCAAGCCTTCATCCTCATGAATTACGTCACACTTTTGCGACGATTTTGCTTGAATCGGGCGTATCTTTGCGCGTAATTCAAGAACTACTTGGACATGAATCAATCAATACAACGCAGGTCTATACTCACCTTACCCAAAAGGATTTGCAACTTGAATACGATAAGGCCTTTAAGGGTATAAACATCAAGAAGTAATTTTTCTTTAGAAAAGTTTCACTTGTGCGTACATGCGTATAAGCGTATACTTTTTCTCGGCTCTTGCTAGCCAATACACACTCCGTGAATTCAAAGCCTTGTTCCTAGAAATAGGTGGTCGTTTGTTAGAAGCGGAGGAGGAAAAAACAAATGGAGGTCACCAAAGATGAGTGACGAAGTAATCAAAACCGAAGCAGTCGAAGAAGCTGCTCCAGCCACAACCGAAGTCGAAAATGTCATGGCCCAAGTCATGCACGACAAGAACGCCCCAATTCTTACTATGAGAAAGTGCCTTGAGGCCGGTGTCCATTTCGGACATCAAACCAGAAGATGGAACCCAAAGATGAGCAAATTCATCTATGGCGCAAGAAATGGTATCTACATTATCGATCTTGCCAAGACCGTCGAAAGAGTCAATGCTTCCTATAATGCCCTTAAGAGCATTGTCGAACGCGGTGGAAAAGTCTTATTTGTCGGTACCAAACCACAATCTCAACAAATCGTTATCGATGAAGCTGTCCGTTCCGGCTCCTTCTACATCACCAATAGATGGTTAGGTGGAACATTAACTAACTTCCGTACCATCCAATTACGTTTAAAGAGATTAAAGGAACTCGAAACCTCTATGGCCGATGGTTCCATGGACAAACTCCCAAAGAAGGAAGTTGCCTTATTAAAGAAAGAATATGCTAAGCTTCAAAAGAACCTTGAAGGTATCAAGGAAATGAGAAAGCTTCCAAACGCCATTGTCTTAGTCGACCCAACCGTCGAACACAATGCTGTTCTAGAAGCCCACAAGCTTAACATCCCAGTATTTGCCATCTGTGATACTTCCGATGACCCAGATACTGTTGACTTCCCAATCCCATCCAATAACGATGCTACCTCTGCTATCAAATTAATCGTTGGTGTCTTGGCCGACGCTGCTGTTGAAGCTCGTTTCGAAGATGGATTAACCGAAATTGCCTATACTGTCGATACTGAAGCCGAAGCTACCATGGATGATGCTGTTCACGTAGCCGATGTTGCCGCTGAACAACACCGCGCTGCCGTTAGAGCTGCAAGAAAAGCCAGGGAAGAACGCTATAACAAAGCCCAAGCCGAACGCAAAGCAAGATATGCTGCTAAGAAAGCTGAAGCCGAAGGCGCCAAAAAAGAAGAAACTCCAGTAGAAAGCAAAAAAGAAGGAGAATAAAAATGGCTGTTACAGTTGCTCAAATTAAAGATCTCAACGTCCGTACCGGTGCCGGTATCATGGATTGCAAGAAAGCCCTTATCGAAGCTGATGGAGATGTCGAAAAAGCCATTGATATCCTTCGTGAAAAAGGTATTGCCAAAGCTGCATCCAAAGCTGGAAGAGTCGCTGCTGAAGGCTTAGCCAATATTGAAATCTGCACCAAGTGCAACCGTGCCGCTATTGTCGAAGTCAACTGCGAAACCGACTTCGTTTCATCTTCTGATAAATTCCACGAATTTGTCGCTAATGTTACCCACAAGATTCTTGAAAATAATCCTGCTAGCGTCGAAGAAGCTACCGAATTAACGAAAGACCTATTTGGCGATGCTACTATTGCCATGGGCGAAAAGTTTGTTATCCGCCGCTTCGAAGTAATCGATGCCAAGGAAGGACAAGTATTCGGACAATATAGTCACGGACAAGGCAAAATCGCTGCCTTAGTCTTGCTTTCTAAGGATTGTGGCGATCTAAACAAAGGATTTGCCATGAATGTTGTTTCTGCTAACCCAACTTATCTCTCCATGGATGAAGTTCCTTCTGAAATAGTTGAAAGAGAAACCGAAATCGCTAGAAATGAAGTTGCTACTGATGAAAAGTTAGCCTCCAAGCCAGAAGCTGTTAAGGAAAACATCATCAAGAACAAAGTCAAGAAAGTCCTTTCTGCTTCTTGCTTATTAGAACAACCATTCGTCTATGATGATACAAAGACCGTTGCCCAAGCCTTAAAGGAAAACGGTGTCGAAATGATTAAATTCGTCATGTATCACGTTGGCGAAGGCATCGAAAAGAAAGCCGAATAATTAAATTAGGTTAAGCGTGTTCCTTACGGGCACGCTTTTTTTCTAGCCATTACGTATTATTTCTATATAATAAGGAACGGAGAAAATTCATGGAAAGTATGTATAAACGCGTTATTATCAAACTCTCTGGAGAATCTCTTTCCGACCCAAAGAATTCGCTTATTTATGATGCTAATAAATTAAAAAGCGTTGCCAAGGTCGTTAAGGAAACTCTAGAAACAAAAACAGAGGTTGGCATTGTTGTCGGAGCCGGCAACATTTGGAGAGGACGTCTAGCCGAAAAGATTGGAATCGAACATTCTACTGCCGACTACATGGGTATGTTAGGAACCATTATGAATGCCTTGGCCATCCAATCTTCATTAGAAGAAATCGGAATTGAATGCAGGGTAATGTCTTCAATTAACGTCCCTCAAGTATGCGAACCTTATATTAGAAGGAAAGCTGCTGCCTATTTAGATAGGGGAGTGGTTACTATCTTTGCGGGAGGTACAGGCAATCCTTACTTCACAACAGATACGACTGCAACATTAAGGGCACTAGAAGTAAATGCTGATGCCATATTGATGGCCAAAAATGGGGTTGATGGGGTTTATGATTCTGATCCTAGAGTCAATAAAGACGCCAAATTAATCAAGAAGATAACTTTCCGTGAGATAGTCGAAAAGAAACTTGGTGTTATGGATTTAACAGCAGTTGCCATGCTTGAGAATACTGGTGTTGTCATCCGCGTATTCAATATGGATGATATGTCTAATTTCATGAAGGTCTTGACTGATAAAGAGTTAGGTACAACTATTACAAAAGAATAGTAGAATATATAAGCGAGGTAATTTATGGACGCATATACATTAGAAGCTAGTGAGAAGATGCAAAAGACTATCGAATCTTTTACGTCTGGCTTAGCAAAATTAAGATCAGGAAGGGCTAATCCTTCCATGCTCAATGGAGTCAAGTGTGAC
Organism: uncultured Caryophanales bacterium; assembly: GCA_902464635.1. GTDB lineage: Bacteria > Bacillota_I > Bacilli_A > RFN20 > CAG-826 > Alloenteromonas. Next base: position 25,124 of record CABQKC010000019.1, read on the forward strand.
TATTATGGAGAAAAGATGGACATCTCATCCCTTTGCTCTATTTCCATGCCTGAACCAAGACAACTTTATGTAAAGCCTTATTCTAGAGAAGACTTAAAGGCTATTGCTGCTGGCATTTCCGCCGCGAATCTAGGAATCAACCCACAAGTTGAAGCTGATGGAATTAGAATTATTGTTCCTGCTTTGACTGAAGATCTCCGCAAAGATATTGCTAAGAAAGCCAAGGCAATGGGTGATGAAGCCAAGGTTTCTATCCGTAATATCAGAAGAGATTATCTTTCATTATTAAAAGAAGACGATTCGATGTCTGATGATTATAAAGATAGAGTTGAGGAAGAAATCCAAAAGGAAGTCGAATCGTTTAATAAGCAAGTTGATGAAATCGTTGCCAATAAGAGCAAGGAAATCATGACAATCTAATAGGTTGTGTAAATTTTATCCCTCTTCGGAGGGATTTTTATTTATTAAATAAAGTTTATGTTTATAATTTAGGATAATGATTAATGACTACAAGAATTTCAAACTAGAAAAACCACTCAATCATGTTGCCTTCATCATGGATGGCAATGGCAGGTGGGCTAAACTAAGGGGTTTAGCAAGGCATTTCGGCCATCATGAAGCCTGCAAGAGGATTATTGGTATATTTGATGCCTGCATGGAGCAAAACATCAAGGTAATGTCTTTCTATGCCTTTTCGACCGAAAATTGGAATAGGCCTCAAGATGAGATAGATCATTTAATGGATTATCTAGAAGAATTCTTCCATAAGGAAATTGATTATATTGATTCTAAAGGTGTAAGGCTGATCGTTAGCGGAGATTTATCTAGGATCAGGGAACAAACTAGGAAAGTTTGCCTAGAGGCTATTGAAAGAACAAAAAATAACAATAAATATGTCATTAATGTTTGTCTAAATTATGGTGGAAGAGACGAAATAGTGAGGGCATGTAAGCAAATTGCTACTTTATACAAGGAAGATAAGGTAAAATTAGAAGACATAAATGAAAAGTCTTTTAGTTCATATCTATATACCGCCTCTCTTCCTGATGTTGATTTGATGATAAGGACTTCTGGAGAAGAAAGGTTATCGAATTTCCTTCTTTATCAAAACGCTTATGCCGAATTTGTATTTACCAAGGTCAAGTGGCCAGATTTCAAGAAAAGAGAATTCTATGAATGTCTTGAACGTTACCAAAGAAGATCTAGGCGTTATGGGGGACTAAAAAATGAATAGGCAGATAAATCATCTAGACGAAACAAAAAAGGCTTCATTAACTAGCAGGGTAATAGTGGCCCTAGCCTTAATCGCCCTAGCCGTTCCTTGCATTTTCCTTGGAGGATATTTCTATTTTGCTTTTATATTTGTCTTCTTGCTATTTGCAATTTATGAAATGATTCATTCTACAAGAAAGAAATATTCATGGTATGTATATTTGATTACATACATTACAGTTATTTCTTATTTCATTTGGTTTGTCATAAAAGGTAATTTAGCCTCCTATGCAGCTTATGCAGAGAATGAAATGTTAGGGGATTGGCATTTTAGCTTAGAGAATAGTTTCAAGGGAATTTCCGTTTCAGTTTACATGGTTATTATCTCTTTCTTTTCTTATTGCTTGATTGGAATAATACATAAGGAATTTGATTTTAATGACATCATGTATTTATTTGGCATGTCTATTTTTATTGGAATCGGTTTCCAGGCTTTATTATTTATTAGGTTCTATCCTTTCTATGCTTTCCAGACATTTGATGCTGGTTTTGATACTAAAGCAGGTGTATTCAAATATTGGGGATCAGCCGTATTCTTTATTTTTGTTGTCTTTACCTGCATCATGAATGATACATTTGCTTATTTTGTCGGAATGTTCTTTGGCAAGCATCATATGAATGAAAGAATCTCTCCCCATAAGACTTGGGAAGGATTCTTTGGCGGGTGGCTATTGGGTGGCTTAAGTGGCTTTGCTTTCGTTATACTTGCTGATTATTTTGGCTATTCAATGTTACCTTCTGTTGCTATATTCAATTTCAGCAAAGATTGGTGGTGGATAGTCTTATTATCATTTACCCTTCCTTTAGTTGGAGATTTAGGAGATTTTACTTTCTCTTTAATTAAAAGACATTTCAATATCAAGGATTATGGAACTTTATTAAAAGCTCATGGAGGAGTCTTGGATAGAGTCGATTCCTTAAGCTTCTGTGCAATTTTTGCTTCTTTACTTGTTGTCTTTATCGCGAATGGATGGAATTTCTTTATATGAAGAATGTCCTTTTGCTTGGGGCAAGTGGCTCGATAGGAACCCAAAGCCTTGATATAATTTTTGCTAACCCTGGTAGATTTTCTTTAAAAGGTATTTCTGTTGGCCATCAAGTCAATAAACTTGGTCCGATTCTAGATAAATTCAAATCTATTGAATATGTTTGCTTACAAGAAGAAAAAGATTACCTAGAAGCAAAAAGAGCTTACCCATGTATTCGTTTTTTTCATGGAGACAAGGGTTTATTGGAGTTAATAAATTCAACTCCTTGCGACATGGTTATTAATGCTTTAGTAGGATTTACAGGTCTACTTCCTTCAATAGAAACTTTAAAACTAAACAAGATTTTATGTTTAGCGAATAAAGAATCTTTAGTAGTGGGTGGCAAGTTCGTTTTTGATTTATTAAATAAAGGACATGGCAAATTATATCCAATAGATTCTGAACATGTCGCGATTGCTAAATTATTATCTTGTGTTTCTCCAAGTGAAGTTAAAAATATCTGGATAACTGGATCTGGTGGACCTTTTAGAAACAAAAAAAGAGAAGAACTAAAAGAAGTTACCCCAAAAGAAGCCTTAGCACATCCGACTTGGCATATGGGTGCGAAGATTTCTATTGACTCAGCAACAATGATGAATAAGGGGTTTGAAGTTATAGAAGCCAAATGGCTTTATGATTATCCTTTAGATAGAATTAAGGTTGTTCTTCATGATGAAAGCAAGGTCCATTCTTTAATCGAATTAAATGATGGAAGCTTCCTTGCCGACGTTTCTAATCCTGATATGCACGGCCCAATCAAATATGCTCTTTTTGAAGGAAAAATTGAATTTCAGCCGACCCATGTAGCTAAAATGGAAGATATTGAAGGATGCCATTTCCATAAATTTAATCCAAATAGATTCATCGCTGTCCCAATTTGTTTGGATGCTTATTCTAAAGGAGGGAGTGCCACGACGGTACTAAATGCATCTAATGAAGAAGCAGTCTATGCCTTCCTAGATAATAATATTAGTTTCCTAGATATCGAAGATATAGTATCTTCTTGTTTGTCTAGTATTCCTTTTAACCCAAACCCTTCTATAGAAGAGGTAGTCAAAATAGATAAGGAAACTAGGAAGTTTGTAAAAGAATTAGTTAGGAGTAAGAAAAAATGAATGTATTAGCATCTAATAATTTTCTATCGATAGTTGTTTCTATCCTTGAAATAATATTGATTTTAGGATTGCTTGTTTCTATCCATGAAGCAGGACACTTCGGTATGGCAAAGGCTTTTAATGTCTATTGCTTTGAATATTCGATCGGATTTGGCCCGGCCTTGATCCATAAGAAAAGGAAAAAAGGCGAGACTTATTTCTCCCTTAGAGTAATTCCTCTTGGAGGATATTGCTCGATGTATGGAGAACCTGGAGCGGTTCCTGATGGATTTGAAGAACCTCCAGCCGAACGTTCCTTAGAATCTGTTGCCAAATGGAAAAAAGCATTGATATTAGTGGCGGGGGTTGTCTTAAACTTCATATTGGGATTAGTCTTGATATTTGTTTCCGATATTGCCTTCCCTCAATATTATTTTGCTTACCAAGGTAAGCTAGAAACCCCATTAACTAGCGAAATAACTAATAGCGTATTTGCTAAAGCTAGCTATCCTGAATATATCTCTTCCTATATTGATAATGAAATCTCTTCAAAAGGACTAGACTATAAAAAGGAAGACTATTATCTTCTTTTCCCGGCCTCGATAAATTCAAACCAAACCATAATATTATCTAGCGATGCAACGATTAGCGGCAATCCAAATAAATATGTAGTTACTTATTATCCTTCTACTTTATTAAAAGATCATGATTTGTCTTCTTCTATTCTTTTCTACCCAGTAAAGACAAAGGTAGATGAAAATGAACAAAAGATAATCGATACATATTCCGAATATGGCATTACGGCTTTGCCTGATTTATCTGTTACCGCCTATGATTTTGCTAATTCTAGCGATGGAGTTGAAGTTAGTTTCACCTTGCCTTTAGTTCCTGTTACTTTAGATGAAGAAAGTGGAAGCGAATTAATTAGAAGAAAAGATTTGATTCGCCCAGAAATAAAGTTAAGTGTCCAAGATAAGAAAATAGCTGCCTCTAATGTTTCTATTTCTAAAATTGAGCAGTGGCTTGGCTGGAATAGGGCCTGGAAGAAGTGGAGTAATGATGTCCCTAGGGCTTGCGGAGCCGTCGTACAAGGATTTGCTTCCTTGTTTACTAAAGATGGATTCAAGAATATTTCTGGAATTGTAGGAATGACAGCTGCGCTTCCTTCAATCCAATCTAGCGGAGGCGCTGCCAATATATTCTTCTTCGCAGGACTAATTTCTATTAATCTCGCTTTCTTCAATTTGTTGCCTTTCCCGGCTTTAGATGGATGGGCATTAGTAGTTACGGCAGTTGAAGCTATAACTAAAAAGAAAGTCCCTGCAAAAGCACAATCCATAATGTCTATTGTTGGATTTGTGTTACTATTTGGATTAATGATAGCAGTTACTATTAAAGATATTATTTCGATTATTTGAAGGAGGTAGTTCATATGCAAAAGAAGATGTTGAGGTTCTTCAATTCTATCGGTTTTGCAGATGAAGCATCTCTTTTTGATATGGATTTCGCCTCCATCAAAATGGATTTGAAAAATCCAAAGCAAGTAAATATGACAATTAAAAAGAATAGTCCTTGGAGATATGACTTGCTTGAAAAATTTGTCATGGCTTTAGGCAACGTAAGTTATCCTTATTCCCTTGAGTTCGAGTATCCTTCTATTAATGATGAAGATGTTTTTTCTTTGCTTAAGGGTTATCTATCCGTTTCTTATTTTGGGATATCTGATCCAATTTATGAAATTCAAGATGGATCTTTGATATTTATTGCTAATAACGATGATAAAGAGATAAAAGAACTCGCTACATCTTTCTCTTCTTTATTAGAATTTGTTTGCTATCCATATAAAGTAGAAGTTAGAAATGAAAATAAGCAAAAAGAAGAGGCCCCTGTAGTTATTAAAGAAGAAATTCAAGTTAATGAAGAAAATTACTGTATGGAAGAATCTTCTAAAGGAGTCGTTATAGAAGAACCTGATGCTGAAACTAAAGAGGTAAAGGAAGAGCCTAAAAAGGAAATGGATGAAGGTGAGGCTACCCTTATTGAGGAATTGGATAGAAATCTAGCCAAGATGAAGGAAGAAAGAGAATTCCAGCGTACTTGGAAGAAAGGCGATTACCATCCTTATGATAGTCTAGACGATTTATTTAGGGCTCCTTTATGCAACGTTGATGTTGTCGGGACTATTTTTGAGGGTAGTTCTAGGATGACTAAGACTTCTAAAATATCCGCTACATTAGGGATATATGACTCTTCAAATGCGATTAATGTCAAGGCTTGGGAATCAAAATCCTTAAAAGCAGAAGAATTAACTAAATATGCCGAAAAAGGAATAGGCACTAGAATTAGGGTAAGGGGAGCTTTGATGATAGATAAATTTACTTCATCAAAAGTTATCAATGCCCATTATATTGATGTGCTTCCTCCAGCCGAACTTAGAACCGATCCATATCCAGAAAAAAGAGTCGAATTACATTTGCATACAAACTTATCAAATATGGATGCCGTCTGCACGATGGATAAATATTGTGCGACTGCTAAAAACATGGGAATGGATGCAATAGCGGTTACTGATCATGGGGTTGTCCAAGCCTTCCCAGCGGCTCAGGCTGCTGCTAAAAAATATGGCTTAAAGATGATTTATGGTAGCGAATTATATATGGTTGATTTGCGCCAAAAATATATCTTTAACCCTGCAAATATCCCCTTAAAGAGCGCTAGATATTGTGTGTTCGATACCGAAACTACTGGTCTTTCTGCTAGATATGACAAGATTATCGAAATAGGTGGAATCATCGTTGAAAATGGACGTGTAGTTGATAGATTAAATCAATACATAGACCCAGAAATGCATATTAGCGATGATTCAACTAGGGTTCACCATATTACCGATGACATGGTTAAAGGAAAGCCTACGATTGAAGAATTCCTTCCTAAGATTCTTGAATTCTTTGGAGATTGTATTCTAGTTGCCCATAACGCGACTTTCGACGTTGGCTTCATTAATGCTGCCTTAGAAAGGGCAGGGAAGCCACCTCTAGCTAATCCAATTATCGATACCATTCCTATTTCTCACTATTTATTCCCAGAAGCTGGTAGACATAGCGAAGGCGCGATGCTTAGGAATTTGGGATTAAAAATCTATAACGAAGAAGATGCTCACGAGGCTGTTTATGACGCTACTGCCTTAAATGAAGGCTGGCAGGAAATAATTCTTAGGTTAGATAAAGAACATCCTGGTATTACCCATGCCGACTTGGATTCATTAAATATCGAATTGCCTCCAAAAGAAGATAAAGATAAACCTGATTATCAAGCTAGGTTAAATAAATTCAGGGCCTATGTAAGACACTTACATTCATATCACTGTATTGCCCTAGCTAAAAACCAACAAGGCCTTAAGGATTTATATAGGATAATAACCGAAGGACATGTCTCTTATTTTGCTGGCGTCCCAAGGACTCCAAGAGAATTAATAACCAAATATAGAGAGAATCTTTTGATTGGTTCTGCTTGCTTTAATAGCGAGATTTTCGAGATGGCTTCTACTAGGGATATAAGTGTCCTAGCTGATGCGATGAAATTCTATGACTATATAGAAATTCAGCCTATTGAAAACTATTCATATTTATTGGATATGGGCAGAGTTGCTTCAAAAGAGCATCTTATTTCCTTATTAAAGGATATAGTAGCAGCTGCTAAGCTTGCCAATAAGCCTGTTGTGGCTACTGGGGACTGCCATTATCTAGATAAAGAAGACAAAATATTAAGAGATATCTATATATATGCAAAAGCTATCGGAGGTGGTGCCCATCCTTTAAATCCACCTGCTAGGGCTAATAAACCTTTATTTGAAAATCCTGACCAGCATTTCCGTTCGACTCAAGAAATGATCGATTCATTTAAGACGTGGATGGATGAAGAAGAGGCCAAGAAGATTATTGTTGATAATTCAAGAATGATAGCATCTCAAATAGAACAATGCATACCTGTATCCGACGATTTGTTCGCCCCGAATGAAAACTTGCCTCATTCGGATTTGAAAATCAGGGAATTATGTGAATCCAACTTCAAGGCTAGATATTGTGGTAACACTAACCCTGAAGTAATAAAAAGAATTGGGGAAGTAAAAGCGCGTTTAGATAAAGAACTTAACGGTATTATCGATAATGGCTATGCCGTTACCTATTATATTGCCCATTGCTTAATCAAGATGGCTAATGATGAACCAGAGCATTATATAGTTGGTTCTAGAGGATCTGTCGGTTCTTCTTTTGCTGCTACTATGGCAGATATTACCGAAGTTAACGCCTTGCCACCTCATTATCTATGTCCACATTGCCATTATTTCGAATGGGCTGATCCGATTAAATATAAATCTGGCTTTGATTTGCCTGATAAAGTTTGTCCTGAATGTGGGACCAAGATGAAGCAAGATGGACAAAATATTCCATTTGAAACATTCTTAGGATTCTCTGCTGATAAGGTTCCTGATATCGACTTGAATTTCGAAGATGAATCGCAGCACAAAGCACATAATTACACGAAGATATTGCTAGGTGAAAATAACGTATTTAGGGCAGGCACTATCGAAACCGTTGCCGAAAAGACTGCCTATGGTTTCGTTAGGGGCTATTTTGAACGTATTGGGAAGAATCCTGATTCGATAAACCCAGCCTATATTGCTTCTATCGCATCTAGATGCCAGGGAGTTAAACGCACGACTGGCCAGCATCCTGGCGGTATTGTTGTTGTTCCATCAAATATGTCTATTTTTGATTTTACCGCCGTACAGCATCCTGCAGATGATTTAGAATCTGAATGGCTTACAACCCATTACGATTTCCGCTCCATGCATGATGAAATATTAAAACTAGATATTCTAGGTCACGTTGACCCAATGGCCATGCGTTATTATAGGGATTTAACAGGCGTGAAAATCGAAGATATCCCGATGAATGACCCTAAGGTACTATCTTTATTTGTATCTCCTGATGCATTGAAGTTACATTCAAATTATCTTGGACTTAAAACAGGTGCTTCTGCCTTGCCTGAATTTGGTACTGACTTGGCCCAGCGAATGTTAATGGAATCTAATCCAAAGACATTTAATGACTTGCTTATTATTTCTGGTTTGGCCCATGGTACTAATGTTTGGAGTGGTAATGCCGAAGATTTAATCTTAAATGGAGTAACTGACCTAAATGGTGTCATTGGATGTCGTGATGATATCATGACCTATCTTATTTCCATGGGTGTCCCATCTAATATGTCTTTCAAGATCATGGAAGATGTTAGAAAGGGTAGGGGATTAAAACCTGAATACGAAGCTAAGATGGTCGAACAAAAGATCCCTCAATATTACATTGAATCTTGTAAGAAGATTAAGTATTTATTCCCTAGAGGCCATGCGACTGCCTATGTCATGATGGCGGTTAGGGTTGCCTATTTTAAACTTTATTATCCTCTTGAATTCTATGCCGTCTTCTTCTCGGTTAGAAGTGATGATTATGACATTAAATCTATGATAGAAGGCGAAGATGCCATCAAGGCTAAAATTGAAGAACTTAGGGCTAGGATGGATGATAGGTCTAATCCACTTAAGAATAAGGAAATAAATATCTATAAGACTCTTCTAATTGCCTTGGAGATGGTAGAAAGAGGATATAAATTCGAGAATATCGATTTATATAAATCCGATGCCCAAATGTTTGTAGTCGATCATGAAAACAAAGCCTTGATACCGCCTTTTTCGGTTGTTGATGGATTAGGTTTGGCAGCTGCCCAATCTATTGTGGATGCTAGATCAGATGGAAGGAAATTTCTTTCAAAAGAAGACATCCTAAAAAGAGCGAACAAGCTTAATTCAACTAATTTGAATGATTTGGAAAAGCTTGGTGTCTTAAAAGGATTAGGTGAGACTAACCAAATGTCTTTGTTTGAATTCTTCTAATTATTTATTATACTATCTAACGGCCTATTTAGGCCTATCGGGACGTAGCACAGCTTGGTAGTGCGCCTGGTTCGGGACCAGGAGGTCGTGGGTTCGAATCCCATCGTTCCGACCATTAAGAAAATTGTGAGATGATACTAAGCTTCATCTCTTTTTTCTATTTAAGGTAGAAAGAATGGTATAAAATTGGTAGAATAATAATGATAAAAGGAGAAACTTTTATGAATAAAATCACTGTTAAAAATATTGAAATTAATGTTACTGGTATTGAAGATGATGATTTTATTAGTCTAACTGATATAGCTCGATTTAAAAACGAGGAAGATCCTAATGCTGTTATAGCTAATTGGATTAGAAGAGTAGATTCTCTCCAGTATTTAACAATTTGGGAACGTCTTAATAATGAGAATTTTAAACCCACCGATTTCGAGGGGTTTAGAAGTAAACCTGGAGAAAATGCCTTCACTATTTCACCAAAGAAATGGATAGAAATTACAAACGCCATTGGAATAAAAGTAAAATCCGGCCGACATGGTGGCGGTACATTTGCTCATCGCGATATTGCATTAGAATTTGCTTCTTGGATTTCTGCCGAAGTTAAACTTTATATAATTAAGGAATTCCAACGACTAAAGATTCAGGAATCTGAACAGCTTGAGTGGCACGGGAAGAGACTACTAACTAAACTTAATTATTTAATCCACACAGACGCTGCTAAAGAATATTTGGTTCCTGTTGAATTATCAAACGAACAAAAAAGTTACATTTATGCAAATGAAGCAGATCTTTTAAATGCTGCTTTATTTGGTAAAACAGCTAAAGAATGGAGAGAAACAAATACTGGCAAAGAAGGAAATATTAGAGATTACGCAAGCACTATTGAATTAGCAATACTTAGCAATCTTGAATATTTAAACTCTATGCTCGTTTCTCAAAAGTTATCTCAAAAAGATAGATTAGTTCTTCTTAATAAAGAAGCGAATAGAGAAAAAGAATTGTTCAATAAAAATAATGTTAAATCAATAAAACGAATCGAAAGGAAATAAACCCTTCGAAATCGGTGGGTTTAAACTGGTCGAATTCGACGCGGTTAAAGGAGGACTTATGGCATACAAAGTATTGGGAGATAGAATCAAGAAAATCCGCTTAGACAACAATATGTCTCAGCAGGAATTCGCTGAGGCTTTAGGCTACACCCACAAATCAATGATTAATAAATTGGAAACGGGATTGACCGACATGTCTTTTGACAAGGTCATTAAGTTGATTCTTGAATTCAAGGTAAATGCAAATGAATTCTTGGATTTATCGGACAAAGATAGCAATGGTTTAATGTATCGAGCAGAAAAGATGGATAAACCAGACTGGAGAAGGATTCACCCCCTAAAATCCAAGGATGAAAGTGTGGTTTATATTAGGCCGACATTGATAGATTGCCCAAATATCAAGGTGGGTGAATATACGTATTTTGATGGCCAAAACTTCCAAAAGCACGTAACCCATCATTATGACTTTATGGGTGATAAATTGATTATTGGTAAGTTCTGCCAAATAG
>CABQKC010000020.1 GCA_902464635.1 uncultured Caryophanales bacterium
TGGCCCTGCACTACAACGAGAAGGTTGGCAAGAGAAAGGTTAGGTGCTGGAGGGAAATTGTTGAATACTTCGATCAAAAGTGATTAGAATTAGTTATCTTACTGGGAAACGTTTACACAAAATTCCTTATACTCTCATGGCGTTTGTTGAAAAAGGGGATTTTTTTAATATTCTAGAAAAGACCATTAAGATTGGTGATGCCTTTGCAGATTATACGTATAAAGGAATAACGGTTGGGGTCATTAACAAATAAGATTGAATTTGATTTTAGTGCTACATCAGCTTTCACGTTTCATTATTTTCCTTAATAGTTTAATTTTAGTTAATGCTAGCTATTTATGATTGAATTTTCTTAGCGCTTTAGCGCGATGCAAGAATGGGTTGAAAAACTATAACGGACAACGTCGATTACTGATTGATTTTTGTTAGAATCTATCGCTTATTTTTATAAATTGTTCCAAAGTACATATTATTGGAACTAAATATTCGACAACTATACATACATACATACATAAATACAATATAGTTCTTGTAAATACACTCTATAAAATATAAAATTGGGTGCAAATGAAAGAAAACACAAATTACTCTAAACTCAAACAAATCTTTGATAATAATGGCGGCTACATCACTACCGAGGATGTTGGAAATGCCAATGTTTCATCTTGGTTTCTTTCTGATTTTGTTAAAAGAAATGGTTTGAATAAAATTGCACCTGGGTTTTATGCAGACAATAGTTATTTTCCTGACGATTATTACATTATTCAAAGAAGATACCCTAAATACATTTTTTCAGGAATGAGCGCCCTTTATATTCATCATCTAACTGATAAAATCCCTGTTAATATAGAAGCTTGTGCACCTCAAGGATATAATCCGACAAGAAACAAGATAAAAGCACTTTCAATCCGCAAGATATCTAATCCTGATGTTTATAATCTAGGAATAACTGAACTTAAAACTCCTTTTGGGAATAAGGTAAAAGTTTATGACGAGGAAAGAACTATATGTGATCTCATAAAGTATCGTGATAGATATGATGGAGAGACATTTATAAAAGGTATTAAGCTTTATGTTAATAAATCAAACAATCAAATTAAACTATTTAGGTACGCTAGGATATTAGGCATAGAAAAAAAGGTTTTTGAGATAATGGAGTTAGTAAATAACAATGATTAATAAGGATTCGTTAAAGGCAAGGGCAAATAATATTTCTAAAGAATTGAATATTGCCCAAAATGTTGTTTATAACCGTTTCTTTTATGATGCCTTTTTATCTCGTTTAGCCGTGTCTGCCTATAAGAATAAATTGATTCTTAAGGGTGGGCTATATTTATCATCCATATTAGGCGTAGATACGAGAAACACCATGGACATTGATTTCTGCTTGAAAAAAGTATCAATGGACAAAGAGCTAATCATGAAGCTAGTTGGAGAAGTATCATCTATTGATATCGGGGATGGAATTGCTTTTGAAGTTATTGGATCAACAAAGATAAGAGAAGATGATATTTATGGAGGCTTCCAAGTTAAACTATTAGGAAAGCTAGATAATGTTAAATATCAATTCGGGATAGATGTGGCAACCGGCGACCCGATAATACCTTCCGAAAGAAATTATAACTATAAGTGTTTGGTGACTGGCGAAGTGTTGCCTCTTAAAGCTTATAGTTTGGAAAGTGTTGTTGCGGAAAAGCTAGAAACTATTCTTTCTAGGGGCGTTACAAACAGTAGAAGTAAGGATTATTACGATTTGTATATTTTAAGGAAAACGCAATTTGATAACATCGATTTGCAAGTTCTTAAAGAGGCATATAAACAAACTTGTACCTATAGGGGCTTCTATATTTCAAAAACTGATGCAATCGTTCTTCTTAACGAAATTGGAAATAATCACCAGATTATTAGAAGATGGGAAAGCTATGGAAAAAATGTAAAATACGCAGAAGGCATTCCATTTAAAAACGTGATTAGCACAATCGAAGAATGGATAAACGTTTGTTGTGATTAAAAACGGGCATTTATTCTCAAGTCTTAATTTTGGCTTATTCAATATAAATACATTTTGAATCATTTCCTTTTCTCGCGTATTTAATTACTTTTTTAAGGAATCATTGCTATAAGAATGTATAATCTTCCCTGTATGAAAAACCTTATTTTTGATTTAGATGGAACCTTGTGGGACGCTACAGAAACAAATAGAAAATCTTTTGAAGATGTAGGCAAGGAGTTCTTTGGTCCTAGTTACACTTTGACTTTAGAACAATTAAAGCAAGAAATGGGCAAGACTATGGATGTCATTGCTAAAGACATCACTCCAGATGGTATTAATGAAATAACAATGAAGAAGTTTGCTTTTACTTGCTTTGCTAAAGAAGTATTTAATCTCGCTACTAATCCAGGAAAGCTATATGAAAATGAACTAGAAGTATTAGAAGCATTAAAGAAGGAATATAACTTATATATCGTATCTAATTGCCAGAAAGGATATATAGATCAATATATAAATATAGTACCTCCTAATACGTTTAAGTTTTTTCTTTGCTTTGGTGATACCAATGCAAGCAAAGACATAACTATATTGGAATTAATGAAAAGAGAGCATTTAAAAGATGCTATATATATTGGGGATACCCTAGGTGATGAAATAAGTGCACATAAGGCCAATGTCCCATTTATATCTGCCTGTTATGGATTCGGGACATGTGATAAGCCAGAAGGAGTTATCAGTTCATTAATCGAATTAAAGCCAGTCGCGGACTTGATTTATAAGCAACATTTTAACAAATAGACGAATTTTTAGCTTGAGCCTAATTGCAAAATTCAAAAAATAAGTCTATAGTTTTGTTGGTGGCAAGACATAATCCCTTGAGATTATTGATAACCACTAGAGGCCCGTAACTCTAGAAGCAAGCTGGATATTAGTCAGGACTAAATGCTTGAACTGCTCATATCCAACTTGGTTCCTATCATTCCCTACTGATGTGGGGATTTTTTTATTGCTTTGATTGCCGCAAATCACTCCAGCGTGAAACCGCAAAAGTCTCCAGTGAAATACCGCAAATCACTCCAGCGTAACAAATTAAATTCTAATAAAAAGCTTGATTTAATCGTAACTTTTTAGAATAACAATATGTTAAAGTGAATATCTAATGCGAAGGGAAGAAATGGTTTAAATTGTCCTTTAAATGTTGAGCTAAAATCAAAAAGTCCCTCGGAATTTTCACATTTCAGTATCAAAACTCGCTCGGAGTTTTCACATTTTGGTAGTAAAAGTCCCTAGGAATTTTCCTAAATTTAGTAAAAACTCGCTCCGAATTTTCCTAAATTGCTGTATAATCAACATGAGGACAAGGCTATGGAAGAAGATTTGGAACTAAGAAGATATATAGATGATTGGCTTATTGAATGGAAAAATAATCCCAATCATAAACCTGCATTAATTAAAGGAATAAGACAATCTGGTAAAACCCATTCAATCGATAGGTTTATCAAGAAGAATTATGATGTTTACATCTATTTAAATTTTTGGACCAATCCTGATCTTATCAGTGTTTTTGATGGGGAATTAGATGCCGATAAAATAATTCGTGAACTTTCGGTCAAAATGCCACTTCCTGATCTAGTTGAAGGAAGGACTGCCTTTTTCTTTGACGAAGTGCAGGACTGCCCAAGGGCATTACTTTCTTTAAAAACCAACGAAAAAGAAAAAAGATATGATTTTATTGCATCTGGTTCTTATTTAGGCGTTTCTGGTTATGTTGTTGGAGATAACACTCCAAAACCTGCTGGTAATGTTGATGAATTCGATATGAGGACATTAGACTTCAAGGAATTTTTGTGGGCCAAAGGATGTAAAAATGAGCAAATCAAAATTTTAGAAGATGCTTTTTATGCTAGACAACCATTATCGAATTCCATGCATGAAGCTTTTACAAAACTATTTAGGGAATATCTTTGTGTTGGTGGTTTTCCAGAAGCTGTTAAGAATTATGTATTGACTAACAATATCTATTCTTCATTACAAATAACACGTCGCAATACAAAAGATTTACAGGATGGATTTGGTAGAAGAAGGGGTAAAGATAAAAAGGCTGTTTTTCAACCAAATGAAGTTTCTAGGATTAGAAGTGCGTTTTCTCTTGTTCCTTCTTTTCTAGGAAAGGAAAACAAAAGGTATATTGTTTCTAAAATAGAAGGAAAAGGTGCTAAAAACGCTGGTAAGGATGCCTTGGAATATTTAAAGGACACAGGGATTATCTTTAAAGTATATAACCTTGATGTACCGTCTCTTCCTTTATCAATAAATGTTATTCAAAACCAATATAAAGTATTCCCTACCGATATTGGAATACTTGTTGGCATGCTAGAAGATGGTACAACCGATGCAATAATGTCTGGCAATCTAGGGATTGGCAAAGGAATGCTTTATGAAGCCATTGTTGCTGAGTCTTTATACAAAAGGGGCGGAAAGATTTTCTATTTTGCTAAAGAATCTGGTCTGGAATTGGACTTTGTTATTAATATGGATGGGGAATCGACTATTTTGGAAGTAAAAGCAGTGGATGGCAATACCAAAAGCGCTAAAACGGTTATGGGCCATCCAGATCATTATGGAAAGACTAGATTAATCAAAATCAAAGATTCAAATATAGGTTATACAGATGGAGTTCTTATTATTCCTCATTATATGGCGTATTTGTTGTTGAAGTGGTCTCCGATTTTCCCTATGTAAGTTAAATAAATTATGGAAAAAGAAGAATTTGAAAGATTAAGAAAAAAGTATGAACCAATCGTAACTGATATGATTCGTTCCAACAGTTGCTTTTATCGTTCCAGCAAAATGATTAAATGGCGTTTTGACTGTGATGATAACGAAGCAATAATAGCCACATATGACAGGAAAAATGAT
The DNA here is from genome assembly GCA_902464635.1 of uncultured Caryophanales bacterium. GTDB lineage: Bacteria > Bacillota_I > Bacilli_A > RFN20 > CAG-826 > Alloenteromonas. Next base: position 4,913 of record CABQKC010000020.1, read on the forward strand.
TTGGTAAGCATTAATCTAAAGTCAATTGCTAGAGCTGATTCGGGAAGCGATTTAAAAATTATTGAATACTTTCTTTTACATGAAATAAGGCATCTTTTCCAAAATGAACTAATTGTTGATTATAGAAATGGCAAAGAAGGTCCAATTTGTAAAGAAATTATTGAGAAATGGATATATGAATCGGAAAATTATATAAAAGCCTCTGATAGCGAAGGCAATGAAAATTCTAATTATTTTCTTCAAGACTTAGAAATGGATGCCTATGCTTTCTCTTATGCGGTTATGAAATATAAATACGGTGATCTGAATTTGTATGTGCCTCCAATATATGGCGATGAATTCAATAATATCGTTAATGACTGGATTGCATCGTTTAAAGAAGAAGGATTGCCGACTGATGACTTAAAAGAAAATGTCGAAAAAATTTGATTTCGCTTCTTTGCTTTGGTAATTAAATGACAAGGTTATTGCAACAAATAGGTTACTTTCCTGAATTTCCGGGCTTTTATCGTGCCCCTGTTGCAATGACTCTGACCAAATTTGCATTGTGCTACCCTTTTGGCTATATTGTAGGCGTAGCGAAAGGCCGGCCGAGAGTGAGTTTGACTAACTCATTGCAACAGCCGCGTTGTTCTAGCCTTGAGGAGCACACCGCCACCCGCGATGCTTCGTGCCCCTATGCCACTAGCGATGGCCTTAGGCAGACGTCGGAGGCGTCTATTCGCCTTATGCCGACTATATCCATGAACTCGCTACCGAACCTCCCTACCATCAAGTCGTAGGAAGGTTTGTTTTTATTTGACTGTTTTTAGTGAAAGTGCATCTCCTTTTATTGTGTTGGTTCAAACACCGTCTGGGCCACATATTGGGACAAAGATTCGCTTTGAATAACCATTGTGGTAATATTTTTTTGCAGCAGGAGCAAGGATATTGTGTTTCCATTGCGACGCCTATGTTGATTTTTCAAGGAGTGGTGTGCTGCGTTTAGCTAATAAACAATACAAATAGGCAAAGAGGTTTATATATGGCTAGAGAAAATTTTGACTACAGCAAATGTAATTCAAATGATTACGAATATTATGGCTTCCATTTAAAAAACGGAAGGTACCACATTGATACTAAAAGATTAAAGAAACTTCATTTAGAATATTTCTTTCCTAAAGATTTATTCACTACACCCAGGAATACTCATTACTTTATTCCAAAACATAAAAGTCGCAGCGATTATGCTATTAACATTTTAAAAGACCAACTAGATAAACTAACCAATGATTGGAATACAGAATATAAAACTGTTATTAGCAAAATTACGACTCCAAAAGAAGTTCAAGATAACGCTCGTTTACAAGAAATGGCATATACATCTTGTTCAGAAGATTATGATGAAATTGAATTTGATGCTTTTATGGAAGGCATGCGCCGCGAAAAGAAATATGGCGAAGTTATTAAAAGCATTCATTTGCAATACCTACAAAAAATATTCACCGAATTCTTTAGGGCAATCTTGTTGGTTGTCAAGGATAGGGGATATGGGGATAATATGGATTTTTCTTTCAGATACCTATTTCTTTATATCCAAAGGAAATTAAAAGTCGAAGTAGGTAAGAAAAACCCCATTTATAGTCTTCCTCATTACAAGTATTTCGACATTCTTAATAAGATAGATAACTTCTTAAAACATAATAGTGTCATGTCATATAACTCATTGGCTAATAATCCACGCGAGAAAGATGAAGATCTCAAAAAGTTTCAGGCATCATTTGTTTGCTCTGAGCAAGAAATGGGACATCCATATGAAAATGGTATGTATGCAGGCGACTGGTTAAAAATTGGACCTTCATTCGTCGATGAGATACTCGACAATTTACTAGAATTCTCTAAAGAATTTTGTAAGTTACTTTATGATGAAGACGATAACGAAGCTTGTTGGAATTCTGATGAATCATTACTTGAAAATTTAAAAGACTATTTTATTGATTAAGCATAGAATATAGATGCAACAAATAATCACGCCTCAATTTAACGGAGGAGGCAAGGTTATGAATAGTTGCTACTCTTCCAATAAAATCATGGAAGAAATCAAGTATCGCATTAAAGACAAGTTCAAAAACCAAGAAAACTTTGGCAAAGAACTTGGCGCGAGCAGGAAAACTGTGAGTCGAATTTTGAATCACGGTACTGATATCGTTACTTTCTTCAAAATATGCAAGATACTTGGTATTAATGGAATATCGATCGACTGATATTCCTTTTTTTGTTACCTTTTTTGGGACAAATGCTCATTAATTCTTTTTCTTTCATTAGGATATAGAAGTCTTAAATAGAAAGGGACAATTATGACATTGATAACTCCTGTTGATTATGAAAATATAATGGCGATAGCCTCATTAATTGGAATTATAAATACGATTATCAGTATGATTGTGTGCCCAATTATTGCAGCACATAAAAATAGAAGCGTACCTGGATGGATATTTGGCGGATTCCTTTTAAGTTTAATAGGATTAATCATTATAGTTTGTTTGCCGAAAAAAGATTGATTATTGTCATCAAATTACTAATAAAAACAGTTGTCTAGAAAATAGAAGAAAGAGAGGTAGTAGAATGAATTATTTATTCTTCGATATTGAATGTGCGGATGGGAGTAAGGCCATCTGTGAATATGGATATGTATTAACTGATGAGAAGTTTAATGTCTTGAAGAAAACAAATATCCTTATCGACCCAGAATGCAACTTTAATCTAACTGGTAGGGAAGGACAAGATGATTTGACCCTAACCTATCCAGAAGATGAATATAGGAAATATCCTGCATTCCCTGATTCTTATGAAAGAATTAAAAGATTAATGACTAGGGATGGCCTAATGATATTTGGCCATGCGGTTAATAATGATGTTGGATTCATCTTTAAAGATTGTAACCGTTATAAATTGCCATTATTTGATTTTGTTACCTATGATATCCAGAAGATGTTGCCGATCTTTAGTAAGAATAACAAAAAATATACATCATTAGACAACGCCTTCAATGACTTGGTTCCAGTCGAAATTAGATCTGAATTAAAAGAACATAGGGCATGTGACGATGCCTTCAAAACAATGCTTGTATTCAAGGGAATGGTGCTTAATTTAGGATTCACTCCGAAAGATTTAGTTGAATCTTGTCCTAAATCTTTGCTTAAGGCCATTCCATATTGGGAACATAAAAAGGCTAGAAAAGAAGCAAGACGACATAGGAACTCTCGTGCCCAAGTAATATGGGGTGAGTTATATCGAGAGCATCTACCATTGCTTGAAGATCCTAACTCCGTTGGCAAGATAGTTTCTATTACTGGTGAACTAAAGAATCATCTTCCTGAATTTAATCAAGTAGTGGATTCAATTAAAAATAATGGCTATGTTGCATTTGATGGAATTAATGGATCTGATTATCTAATAACATTCGACGAAGAAGATAAGAATAAGATGCTTGCTCAATTTAAATATCCATATGCTGGCAAGGTTATGACATCTAAAGAATTTCTAAATATAAATTAGTAGACAAATAGCTCTAGATTAAAAAGGTCTAGGGCTTTTTGCTTTAAACAATTAACATAATTGGACATTATTGTTTATTCGCATCATTTTATAAGATAGAATAATTCAGACATGAACGAAGAGAAAAGCCTATTTGGCATGTTAGATGATATTTCGACTAATCAGGCCGGATTTTTAGATAAGATTACTGAAGTCAAAAATCAAGTCGATGACTCTACTTCTAGGATTAATGAACTAGAAAAGGAGCTTCAAGATTTAAAAACCCAATCTTCGAACAATTCAGCAAAAAGTAAGGAAGCTAATTTAAAAGAAAACGAGATTATTCGCACCTTCCTAAAGCAATCTAAAAAGAGTTGGAGATGGTTTGGAAATAATGCCGAATTTAATAAACATAAAAAACTAGCATTTATATCTATATTAATAATGTTGATAATCGGCGTCGCATCCACGATTACAACTTCCGTTTGTTTTAAGATATATAGCACATTTACGTTTTTTGAAAATATCTGGATGATATTTGGAATTATTTATCTAGTATATATCTCTAAAACCAAATTGATTTATGAAGTAAATGAACTCTCTGCTAATTCTTCCTTTAAGTATGAAACAGATAAATTGGGTATGAAGTTCCAAAGAAAAGAAAAATTAGTTTTTAGGATATTTAGATGGATAGCTATTATTTCAATTATATGTAATGTTATTGCTATATGGGCTGGACTAGGCAAAGGCAATCAAATATTAGCGACAATTCTAGAATTATTATATTTGGCATCGATTGTTTTCACTTTCTTTATAAACTTAAATCTATATGCCCAATATTCAATAATTTGGCTTGAAGGATATAAGATTGGCAGTAAAGAAAAGGCAGTTCTTGTCTTGCCTACTGGAGCTAAACATTTTATATCAGAAGAAGAATTTAAAAAGAAGATGCCTTTCTTTTATAAATAGGGTATGCAAATATGTATTTATCTCATTTGAATATTAAAAATCATCCTCTAATTAAAAATCTAGAATTGGATTTAATGAACCATAAAACAAACAAGCCATATGCAGTAGTGGCTTTTGTCGGTGAAAACGGATGTGGCAAGACTACTATCCTCAATGAGATTTTTAATTATGAAAAGTCTAGCTATATAGTTGATAAAGAAGTTCCTTATTCGATTGTAGAAAAACCGTTTGATGCCCTTTATTTAAGACAAGGCAGCCTTCATAGAAATGCAATGAAGGAAGTTAGGAAACTAATAGATGGGAAGGATATGTATCCTACTAATAGCGCTACTTATCAAGCAGGCGCTACTCCTTTTGGTTTAAGAAGTAACAATGCAGTTAATAGGACAAATGAAGGGAGTGAACTCCTTGCAAAACTAGGTGATGAAGAAATATTAAAGATATTCAAGGAAAAACATATTGATGAAGTTTGGTGTAGCAATGACGTTACCAAAAAGATTGATGGAAAAGAACATGGCTATAACATCACTAATTATTCTTCTGGCCAACAAGAGATTTTGCTAAAGCTTAAAGATATCAGGCAGATGTCGTCTGGTACTGATTGCGTTTTATTGGATGAACCAGAAACATCTCTTCATCCAAGATGGCAAAAGGAAATTGTTAACCTAATTAGACTATTAGTTAGTGATGCTAATGGATATGCTCCTCAAATATTCTTGGCTACCCATTCTGAAAAAGTATTAGAAGCCTTAATTTCTAGTGATGATGTTTTGATAATTAGGCTTTTTAAGGAAAATGGAAGCATTAAATCCCAAAAAATTAACGAAATGGATTTACGTTTACCAACTCCGACATTTGCTGAATTAGATTATGTGGTATTTAATATTGCTTCATTGGAATATCATGATCAATTATGGAATACATTTGGTGATTTATCTGGTACAGAAAGAATTCTGGGCATGGATAAGGCTATCAGGAAACTGCCGTCATATTCAAAAGAAAAATACGGAAAAGATTGGGTTGGTTCGAACGGTTATAGTGTTACAACTTATAAAACCTTACCAGCATATATAAGGAATTATTTCCATCATCCTAAAGAAGGGAAGGAACCGACTGAAGAGGAAATCATTAAATCAATAGAGTTTTTAAGAGAAGCGATTAAAACAAAATCAAGCGAATGATATAATGTCTTTGCCAGTAGGTATTTCCTTTGTTTAGAAATAGACAGTTGGAGGAGGTACTGCTAAATGAGCTTCAATGCTGGCACATGCTCTTCCACTAAAATATTGGAAGAAATCAAGGAACTGATCAAAGATGAAAATTTGACTCAAGAACAGTTGGCAGATGAAATCAATTATAGTCGTAAGGCATTTAATAGATTCATCAATGGCAGAAATGCAGCGACTGATTTTGACACAATAGTTCTTCTTTGTAAGAAACTTGGAATTAGGGCGATCATCATCGATTAACTTCGGTGGGGGTTGCCCTTTTTGTTACCGTTTTTGGGACAAAACCGCAGTGAACCTCTCCTTTTTATTAGGATATAGGAGTCTTAAAGAGAAAGGATAGCGACATGAAACAAATCGATGCAACTGATTTAATGAAAACTTTGGATTGGGTTGCGCAAACTGATGATAATGGCCAGTCGGTTATTAAACCCGTATTGAACAAAAGAGGTGTTTATGAATGCTTTATTAATCTTCCGTTAATTAAAAAGACGGTGATTGGCATTGGCGAAACTAAAATCGAATCCATCGATAATGCATCAAAACAATCGTCCAAATTGATTGATTCTTATATGAAAGAACATCCAAAAATCGTTATTAATGAATCATTATCGGAAGATAAATACATTCTTAAAGAAGACGATAAAGGATATTTAAGCATTAGTTTTATAACGAAAGGGGAAGACTGTTGATGGAAACTATTTTAACAATAACTTCAATACTTGGAATTATAAATACGATTATCAGCATGATTGTGTGTCCAATTATTGCGGCACATAAAAATAGAAGTGTACCTGGATGGATATTTGGTGGATTCCTTCTAGGTTTAATAGGATTAATCATCGTAGCTTGTCTACCTAATAACGATTAATTGTTGTGGCCGCGTTACGAATAATATTCCTCCAAAAAATACAAGAAATTGGTACCTACCTTAATAGCGGCGTTAAGGTTGGTGCCAAATAATTAAGAAGGTTATATAATTTGTTCAACGATTCACTTAGAAATATCAGGTGTGTTGATTATCTATTTCTTAATAGAACTAGAATTATTTATAACCAGAAAGGGGCTCTTATGAGCAAAAGAATTCTATTGCCATTATTGATGGCGTTTACATCTATTACGTTTAGCACAGGCTGTTCTCCTAGCGGAAATAAAAGTGAAAAAATAACTGTCACGGATATGCTTGGAGAGACAGTTACTATTAATAAGAATCCAAAGAAAGTAGCCTGCATATCTAGAACGACATACGATTTGATGGTTGCCTATGGATTAGGGGATAAAATTGATGGCGTATATGGCCCAATATTAAAGAACAAATGGACTTCATTAATCTATCCAGAAAGTAAAAATCATTATTCTTATGGATATGAAAATAGCTATGAATTATTTATATCTAGAGGAGTGGACTTGGTATTTGCTCCAGAAAAATATATTGCAGATGATTTAAAAAACCATGGTATCCCTGCCTTGAATGTATCTTTGTATGGGAAACCAACATTCGATAACTATGTCACTTTCTTTTCTAAACTTGTAAGTAAGATTTGGGATACAGAGGAAGTTAAAACTAAAGCTTCTGCCTGGGAAAAGAAAGTTGCCTCTTCGATAAGCGATATTAAATCTGAACTAAGTAAACATTCTTTGCCGAAACAAAAAGTATTCTATATTCGTGGCGACAAAGATAAAGGCATTGGATATACCGATAATAAAGGCTCTTTTACTGAATATGCCTATAGAGTAATGGGATTTGATTTCGTCGGATCCTCTTTAACTACTAATAGACCTTCAATAGAAGAAATAGTAGCTGCCAATCCAGATGTATTTGTTGCTGGAGGAATCTATCAAAATAAGCATGTCGAGGATTTGAAAACTACGGAACCATATAAACTAATGGATGCGGTTAAAAACGATAAAATATATACAATACCTAATGGATTCACTCCATTTGAACAGCTTTCTGCCATGACACCTATATTCTTCTATGACCAGGCGAATAAGATTTATCCAGAGTATTTCTCATATGACATTTCTTCTATGATAAAAGAAACAATCAAAGAATATTTTGGGACAAATTTGACTGATGAGCAGGTTTCTTACATGCAACAAGGACTTGATGTAGAAGGCGGTTCATTAATTTGATGGAAAAGAAGCTTAATAGGCGTTTCATCATTGCCTTAATTATTACAATAGTCCTATTTGTTGTTTTCTTTATTATGGCCTTAATGCTTGGCAGATATCCTATAAAAATAGGCGATTTCTTTAAAGCAGTATTTACTAATGATGAAACAGCAGAAGTCCAAAGAAGCATAATAGGAAGATTAAGATTGCCTAGAACTATAATGGCTGCAATGGTAGGGATAGGTTTATCTTTGTCCGGCTTGTTATATCAAGAGACTTTCAAAAACAAATTGGTCTCTCCTGATTTGCTTGGTGTTAGTGCTGGTGCTTCTACTGGTGCCGCTATTGCAATAGTGCTTGGATTGTCATCTCTTTTTATCAGCGTTTTTGCTTTTATTAGTGGCGTAATTACCGTATTTGCAACTTTATTAATTGCCAAACTATTTAAAAACGGTTCATCGACAACATTGCTTTTATCAGGCGTTATTGTTGGTGGCCTTATGTCTTCTATACTTTCGTTTATTAAGTATTTTGCAGATCCTCAAACCACACTAGCATCAATTACTTATTGGTTAATGGGGAGTTTTGAAGGAGCGACAATGAACCAAGCATATATTTTAGTTGGCGTTATTGGGATATGTTCGGTTGCTCTTATTGTTCTTTCTTTTAGGATTTATCTAGTTTCTTTAGGCAGACAGGCTGCTCAAACAAAGGGGATTAATTATATCTTTTATCGTTATTTAATTATTGGGATAGCAACTTTACTTACTGCAATTTCAGTATGTTTTTGCGGGACAGTTTCTTGGATAGGTTTAGTTATTCCTCACATAGTTAGATTATTAGTTGGCCATAATACAAAAAGAACGATCCCACTTGCTATTACAATAGGTGGATCGTTTATGGTTATTACCGATGTCATCTCAAGAAGTTTTGTTGATTCTGAAATTCCATTAAGTGCAGTAACTGGATTATTTGGAACAATTATATTCGTCATAATTCTTTTTGTTAGAAGGAGGGATATTTATGAGCGTCAAGATTAGCAATCTTTCCTTTAAATATGATAAGAGGTTACTCGAACTCACATTAAGAGATATCAATTTAGAAATACATGATTCCTCGATTAATGTTCTATTGGGGCTTAATGGTTGCGGCAAGACAACCTTGCTTAAATTGCTTGCAGGATTAGAAAAACCATTGGCTGGAAGTATCTATTATGGAGATTCCGATTTATCTAATTTAACAATAAAACAAAGGAGCAAGGTTTTTGCCTATGTGCCTCAGCATTCATATATTGTTGGGGATATCCTTGTCTATGACTATTTATTGTTTGGCACTACAAACACTCTCGCTTTCTATAAAACTCCAGGCGAAAAAGAGATGGAAAAAGTGCAACTAATAGCAGAAAAGCTTGGCATTACTTATTTACTAGACAAAAAAATAGGACAGGTAAGTGGTGGGGAGAGGCAAATTGTATTCATTGCGTGTGCTTTGGTTCAACAATCTTCAATCATCCTTCTTGATGAACCTACTTCTGCACTAGATATTAAAAACCAAAACAAAGTGCTTTCCACGCTTAAAGAAATATCTAAAGAAGGCAAAACCATAATTCTTTCTTCCCATAACCCAAATCATGCATTATTTCTAGATTCGAATGTTGTACTTATGAATAAGGGGATTATTTCAGAAACTGGAGTAGCGAAAGATTTAATAACGGTTGATATGCTAACGTCAATTTATGGAGACCATGTTTGTTATTCAGATGAACTAGGTTATAGAGAAATATCATTCAAGTGAAATTTGGAGAAAAATTTACCTTAGTTTAATTATATGTAGTTACTAAATATATATAAGAATACATCATTATATAATTAAACAAAGGTACTAAAGACGGCATATTGACTGCATTTTTTCTTTATGAGAATGTATATGCAGCGCTAGCTGATGCGCTATATAAATATGTGTTCCCGTAGCTTAAGAGCAACACTCGTGTTAAAGCAATAATTATATGCTAGTTAGAGTCTAGCCGGGGTAGAAGCATTCGCCATTAGCCAAGGCGGGAATAATATTGGTTAAATTAAGGAGCCAAACAGTAACTCCGATGGCGATTGATATAGCCTTAATAATATCCATGCTCGCACGATCCTTAAAGGTCTAATAGCCTTTAGGGAGAGACGATGGCGAGGCGACACCTATGCTTATCTAGGGTTGATAGGCAAGAGAAAGATAAACTCTTTAAAACTGCAGATATATATCTGTACGACGTGCGTTGGCTAAGTATGTAGGTATACGCAGCATGAGTAGTAGGTATTTGATTCATTCTCAAAAACTCTATGGGACCTACTCACCTCTTAATAATGATGACCCGAAGCAAGAGGCCGACCACAATCCGCAACTCTTCCGCACGTCACTTATATTTAAATCCAATAAGGCTTACTTGCTTAATGTGCTAAACTAATTAGGCAAGAAAGGCTTGTTATTATGGAAATCGTCATTGCTATATTTTCAATATTAGCCTTCATTTTCATCATTGGCCTTTGTGTTTACCTAGCCAATAAAGATGCAACAAGTAAACATGGGAATGTTCCTAGAAGTAGCTATGATGAACGTAATGCTAAACAATATGGAGATATAGGTGAAAAAATAGTAGGGCAGCGCCTAGAAGAAATAGTTAATACCTATGGAGGTTATTTATATAATGATTTTTGTTTTGAAGATGAATATGGATTTTCATCTCAAATTGACCATATCCTAATTACTCTTGGGGGAGTATTTATTATCGAAACCAAAAACATGGTTGGAACTGCTTACGGGGATAAAGATGCCGAGCAATGGAGATGCATTAAATATCAAAATGGGAATATATATGAAAATATGATTAGGAATCCAATTATCCAGAACCAAGGCCATATTAATCATCTAAGGGAAATGTTTGCATCTATCCCTCCTAAGATGACTTCAATGATTATATTTGTAGATACTGATATTTCTTATATCGATAGCAATCTAGTCTATAACCTTCCTGATGCGATTAGATATATAGAAGAAATGACTATAAACTCAAAACGTTCAAGAGAATATGTAGAAAGAATCAATGACCAGATTAGAGATATTCAAAGTAAGTATTCAATTCCAATTGAAAGACATATAGAGAATATAAAGAATAGATATAGGCAAGAGTTATAAGATTTAGAATGAATTTAGCTTAGGTTATCCTTATTCTTTAATGACTTTTAAATAATCATAGAATCTAGGCAGCTTAAGCGAAAGTAATCCATAAGAAGGGGAGTATAGTATCCCTCTTTTTATTAATCTATCCCTATAAACTGAAAATGCCTTTTTATTCATCTTGGTAGTTTTGATTAAGTATTCGACTTTTGTTTTTTCATCGGAATTAAACGCTAACAAAACTTGTTGGTCGTTATGGCTTAATTCTCTAAATGTTTTTATATAGACATATTCTTGTAGATATTGGTCATAACTAGCTAATAAGGCATCATCTACAATAACATTTCCCTTTTCAAACAATAGGTATCCTAAAACCTGATAGGCATATGCATAGCCTTTAGTTAGATTTGCTAATTTAATAGATGTATCAACATCAACGTTGAATACTTCTTTATATTTAGCGGCTATAGAAGAAATGCTTAAAGGTTCTAGGTTTATTTTTGGAGCCCTATAAAGAAATGTTAATGATTCATTATTTTGGAGTTCGTATATATTTTGATATAGACCAGTCATCAATAAGTTTATTGGATATCTATTTCTTAGAAGTAGTTGGAATGTCTGGGCGAAAGGCTTCATATATTGGTTATTTAATGCCTCATCTACGCATATTAATACTTTCTTTTTCTTTTGAATCTTTTGTAACAAAATCTCAATCAAAGATACTACATTAGTAACTGGTTTGCTCCCACTTATAGAAAAAGATATGCCCTGGAATGAAAACCCAAATGTCTTATTGTCAAAAATCCTGTGTTTTAAACTTGAATCATATAACCTAGAAGCAAGTTGATCCAACATATCGGCTTCCGATATTAGGTTTATGACCATCCAATCATTTTTGGATTCAAAGTGTTCTGCAACATGGGTTAATAAAACTGTTTTTCCGGTTCCTCTAACCCCTGTTATCATAAAAATATGATTCGTGCCTTCTTCAAATGAAGAGATTATTTCTTCGGATTGTTTCAATCTTGATATGTAGTTATCTGGCTTTAGGCCAAATGTTAATTCAAATGGATTGGTTTTCATTTTTAGACTCCTTTAGACTTTCGATTTTCTTTTAGACTCCTTTAGACTTTAGATATATTTTTAGACTCCTTTAGACTTTTGTCAATGTCTAAAACAAAATAGTTGCCGCGTGAATCAATCGATCTTTTGGTTTTGTTATGCATGAAATGGCAATTCTTTTAATCAAGGCTTCAGCCATTAATTAAATATATCTTTTTTGCTGATATCGAGCAAAAACTCCCTAGGAAAAAGTGCACGAACATCAAAAAACTCCCTAGGAAAAAGTGAAAATCACTTTCTAAAAAACGTTAAAAACCAGCAATTTATCGAGTAAATTCGTTTGAAAGGTAACCATATGCATTTTTTTGATTAAAATTGACCCCTAAATATATGATTTGTTTCACCTTTTCAAGCTTCAAAATTACTTTTATTGAAGAGGAGCAAAGCTATTTAATTAACATCTCAAAACATTACAATCTATAGTTATGATATCAAGATATTTTTAACACCTAAACTAAATTTATAAGTTCAGTAGGAGGGGACCCGCGAACATTTCTTTAACAAATAATTCCTAGTGGCAAGTACAAAATGAATGGTTAAGGCATCATTAAACAATTGATATTTAACCAACGCGATTTATATCGAATAAAAGCCCCTATTTATTTATCTTTAAATAAGGGTACTTGAATATTTATCAAAACTAGAAGAAAATTTCTCTATCAAGAAAGCACTTATGGATATAAAAGAATTAAATTCAATTAGCAGAGATTATAAAGACAGGCTTAATTCCTTGATGGATAAGGCTGATGATGCTCTTTCTAATGGAATAAAAGAATATGAATCTTCATTAAAGGAAGTAACTGAACAAGTAAAAATAGTCAAAGATGAACTAGTTAGCAAAGTAGATGCTTCCATTAAAGAAGATAAAGACAAGAAGGCTAATAAGACATTAGAAGAATATAAGAAGATGTTTTCTTCGTTTGGATTAGATAAATAATTATGGCAAATAAAGTTAGCAAGAAAGAAAAGAAAGAATTAGATGAGCTAGAAGACGAATTGGTCTTTCTCTCTTCTAAGAAGAAGGAGCTAGAGCAGTCCCTATTAGTTTTAAAATCGGAAAATGATTCAAAAGAAGAGAGTCTAGAATCTAAATTAAAAGATGATTATTCTTCTTCGCTTAAATCAATTAATGAAGAACTAGCCTCGTTAACTAGCCAAGAAGAAGCCTTGATGGAATCTTTTTCCAAATTGTTAGATTCTTTTAATGATGATTCTAATGACATCAAGATCTATCTTTCTTTATTAAAGGGAGGGAATAAAGATGAATAAACTAGAATTAGAGAATTCTATTGCCTCTTTTACTAAAGAAAATGCTTCTATTAAGGAAGAGATAGAAAAAGAAAACAAAAGGAAAGATGAATTAGATAAGATTAATTCGATTGTCAAACCTAATCTAGCTAAATCTAATGAGGCTTTATCTAGCTGTTCCTCTTTTTATTCCGTCTTGATGGATAATAAAGTCGAACTAGTCAAACTAAAAGAGAAGATAAAAAAGAATGATGAAGATAAAAAATCCTTAGATGAATTTAGCTCGACTTTATATGCTTCTTTACAATCCATATCCATATTTTTAAATAACAATCTATTAGCAAAATCTAAATCCACCCTAGATGAATTAAATAAGGAAAAGAAGAAGATATCATCTTATTCTTCTTATCCTTTCTATATCTATCTAAATGAAGCCTTGGATTATATAAATGCGAAGATTATATTAAAGATGTTTGCTTCTTTCCCGTATTCATTAGAAGAGGCGAATGACTTAATCAAATTAATATCGTCATTAACTACTTATTATCATGAAGAAATACTTAAGGGTAATCTATTAGATTCTGCTTATGTATATTTATTAAGGAAGAAAGAAGAAGAGGAATCTAATTTAATCCATTCTTCTTCTAATCTAATTAATTACCTTTCCTTCCTAGAAAGTGTCGATAAATCTATCCCTTCTCCTTCTTTAGCCTTAATCAAGGAAAAGGAAATATCAAAGAAAATTGCCATTAATGAATATAATGAACTAGCTAAATTCTATTTCGAGGATGAGCCTAATATAGAATGCTCATTATCTTTATTTAGGTTAAAAGATAAATTTAGCAAGGAAGACATTACATTTTCTCCATATATTGATAATGAAAATGAAGAAAGCTTCCGTCTATGCTTTTTATCTAATGTAGCCTTAAGGAAAGATGTATCTAGCTATAATGACCAAGTACTAGTTCTAGCAAAGAAGGCAAATGAAGGGGATAAGGAATCCTTTAACCTTCTAGTATCCCTTCTATGCATGAAATTAATCGATTCGACTAAATTCGATTTAACCTTGAAGTCATTAAGAGGATTTTCCTTCTCGATGTTACTTAAATTGTTCTCTAATGTAGTTAAGTCTAATCTAGACGAAGAAAAGCAGGTCTTGCTATTTGATCTATTAGAAAAGACCAAGACTAGAAAAAGAGTAGTGGACCTAGAAGAAGCTGCTGAGCCTCTATATTATTTATCTTTCCATATAGCTCCGTCTTTAAAAGACAAATTCAACCTAATGAAGCAAGATTTATTACGTTCACCTAAAGCCCATAAGATCAAGACTAAATCGAAAATCAATGAGCTTCATTACCTATATAAAGAAGATCCACTTGTCTATCAACCTATCGGTAAGAAATTAAAAGATACGAGAGTCAGGAGCTATGACGCCTTAAATATCGTTAGCTTTTATTTCCTGACTGCAGTTATACCTGCCTTGGTCTGCATCATCTCATTACTGTTATTCTATTTCTTGCATATAGAGAATTATGCGACTTCATTTATATATGCTCTCCCATTATCTATATATGTCATCTTCTTTGGACTTATCGGATATAGCTATTTTGGTAAGGATGAGAAGGGTTCAGCCTTATTTAGGCTTATAATGGGTATTGACGGAATTCTAAAGACCTTAATTGCCCTAATTTACTTCATCATTCCTACGAAATTGCCATCTTTGTCATTATGGAGTATGCCTTTATTTGTGAGTGGAATTTTCTCTTATATTGCCTCTTTAATATTTTTTAAGGAAAGAAAAAAAGTACCCTCTTATATAATATTCTTGTCCGAATTGGCGTTGGTACTTCTTTCTATCGTGTTCATCATAATCGATCTAAGAAGTTCACTGATTTCTTAATTTATGGTCGAGAAAAAAATCAAGGTTATCATTTCTTCAATTACGTTTGCTTTAATAGGCATCTCTATGTGCCTACTTTTAGCATATTCTTGCCTTAGATTAGTAACTTTATTTTCTTCTCCTAAATCAGTAAGTAATGAATTTGGCCCGCTTCATTTTACGGCAGGGGTATCTGGCCTTATTGTATCTATATTGGGCCTAGCCTTATCTATATATTATTTCTCTTTATCCATAAAGGGTCATAAAGACGATAAAAACATATATAACTGGTATGCTGCTATATTTGCCGTGTTCTATTTCTATAAATCCGTGACTATATTTTTCTATGTATATGTATTGATTATCAATAATAAGCCAATTGATTTGATTTCTATTGCTATACCAATTCTATTTATTTTGTCCTTTATTTCTTCGATTTTGGTACTAACGTCAAACAAGATATATCTAAAGAAAGTTTTCTCTATTTTGCATTCATCTTTATCGTTTTTAGCATTTTTTACGTTAATTTTTTATGAAACAAGTGGATTTCCTCTAGTGATTTCCGTTTTCTTTGCTATAGTTAATCTAGCTACTTTCATATCTAGCTTGCTTGGGCTACCTTGCTTGAGGATGAGATTAAGCAAAAATAGCAAAAACAAGATAATAGATTTAGAGAATAGCTATGACAAGAAGGAGATTGATGAGCAGACTTTATGCCTAGAATCTATTAGGGTCCTCCTAAAAGAGAAGTAAAATAGGGATGAAAAACTCAAAAAACTCTTAAAAAGTCATGCTTAGTTTGTCATAATATTAAAGAGATAAAAAATATGAAAACAAGTGAAGTAAAATTCAAAGAAACATTGAAGGCCGAAATGGACAAGGCCTCCCTCTCCTCCTTAGGGTTATCAAGGGCTCTAGGAGTTGATGAAGATAGGGTTCTAGCTTTCCTAGATGGAAGCAAGGAACCTACATTCCAGGAATTAAGGTTATTAAGCCATATATTCCTCGTATCGATTGATTATCTAGTCAAGGGTGAATAACTCTTATTAATACCTTAAACATAAGATATTAATAGGTCTTTTTCCTTTTCTCTTCTTAATCTAGCTAATTTCTTAACTTAAGAAATTTTGACATTTTCCTATTAGATGTTATTATTTCGCCATAAAAGAAGGGGCAACAAACAATTGAAGAGATTCTCTAGGAAAAGGAAAAATGGTTTTATAAACTTCGGGGTAATGGTATTTTCCTTTTCCTCGATTATTTCAACTGGCTTTTCTACCTGGAGCATTGTTGAAGTAGCAACTGCAAGTGTTAATGCAGGTGGGGATGGAGTCATAACCCTTCAAGATATGATTGATATCTATAGCCCTACCTATGATTTTTCTTTTTGCCAAGACGGCATGGTTAGGGACCATGTAATTGTTACTAACGGGACTATATCTATCTTTTTTGCTGTTAATAATTCAAAGGCAACTAGCTTTGTATCGAATAACAAATATAATGCAGTAGTAATATTTGAAGAAACGTCCGTCACAGATTTTCTTACTTTTGTAAACAAGAAGCCTAGCAATGATAAAGGTGCGACGATCGGAGATAATCTTTCTTCTAACCCCAAGGTTATTAAGAATAAAGTTTCTTTTAATGTATCTTCAGGAGAAGTCAGTTCAATTGAATTAAAATACACGGTTAAAGATACATTTGATTCGAAAACAAAAGAATACCAGACTAGTAAATTCTATTCTAACCCTCCGTCTTTGTCATTTTCCGTTCTTTTGGAGACTAGCCCATGAAGAAAGCGGATATAAAAAAGCCTATATTCGCCCTTTCATTAACTACCTTATTAAGCATTGCTCTTGGATATGGTGAATGGGTAATAATTGCAAGCCAAAAATTAAATAGCCCAACAACCTCCTCTGAAAAGAAGGTCTGCTCTATTGGGAATACTTATTACACGACTGTAGAAGCTGCTTTAACTGCAGCTGAAAATAACCCAGGCGCAGACACGATATACGTAATACCGGGGGCAAATCCTACGCTTAGCATTAATCCCCAGACGGGCAAAAATACTTTTGTTCTGCCATCGAACGACAAGATGATTGTTGCCTTCTATTCGGATGAAAGTACAAAGACTGTTTATAAAAACGCGAAAGAAGGTGTGATTAAGGATACATCGGAAATAACTATTAAAAATACTTTAACACTGAGGCCTGGAGTTACTTTGCAAGTCGATGGAACTTTAGAAACTTCTGGGCGTTTAAATGCTGGCTCCGGTGGACAACCGTATGCTGGCAATACTTATGGCGATTGCACAAGAATAGCATTGGATACAAACGCCAAAATAACTTGCAATGGAACCATAAATTGTTATGGATTTATAGAAGAGACAACGACCGATAATGGTAGTTCTTTAGAGATGACTAACGGATCGAATCTAAACATGCCTTTTGTAATGAGAGATTTTAGAGGTGGTTCTACTATGGCCGGAATTTATAAAGAAAAAGGTTCGAAACATTGTTTTCCATTTAATCAATATGAATTGTCTAATATTTCAGCCAAAACAATATTATCGCATGGTGCCAAACTTTATACTTTCAGTCATATTAATTATAAAAACTTGGCCAACCAAGTAATACAGACCATTGACTTGCCATTGGCTGGGCCTGATAATTCTTTTTTATTTCAAACAGCAAGCACAACATTTTCGAAGATAGTTTACCATCGTGTTCCTGTTATTGGCGAGAAAGATGTAAACAATGAAAAACAAAAATTCAAAAGCCGTATATCTTTTATTGGTGGAGCGAATTTTAATTCTTTAACTTTGTCTATAAGTGGTAATTCTATCACCTCTTCGGAATATTATTTTCCTTTGAATCATTATTTTTCTTTTAAGTTTGTAAACCCAGAAGGAAGCGAAAACTCTTCTTTTTCGATTCCTTCAATGACAAAAGTTATGCCTGGATGCAATTTCGAAATAGGCGAAAACTGCAATGTTAGTATAGGCGATATGATAATTTATAATGTTTTTAACGATGATGGACGTGCAGCGGGCGATCGTGTCGGTGGAACTATATACCCATCTTTGGAACCTGTTATGTTTTGGAACAAAGGGACTATTAACGCCACCAAACTTGCAGGATGTGTTATTAATGATGGTATTGTAAACATAATAGGGGAAAAGCACTGACGTCATATGAACCTTGGGCACAAAAAGGTAAGGGGCCTGCAACGACCATTACTCAATGGATGAAAATAAACGCTAATTATTCAGAATTTACATCGGATTTTGTTGCCAATAATAATCGTATCCTCATTTATACAAAGAATATAGATAAAACCGATGATGTTTCTTATAACTACCAATCAAAAACCCTTAATGGATACTATACGGATTATGTCGCCGCCAATACTTCTATTTCATTATCTAATTGGACCAATATTGCTTCTATAACAATTAATGGAAACCCTTATAGTGATGGAAGCAATTATTCGGTAAATGGACCGACCAAAATTGAAGTAGTTCCAACGGCTGGTTCTGGCGAAGGCGGTGGCGGTTGTTTTGCTAAAGGCACGCTAATTATGATTGCTGATGGTTCTTATAAAAAAGTTGAGAATTTGCATGTTGGTGATATTGTCAAGAGCTTCAATCACGAAACTGGACTGCTAGAAAATCAGTTTATTACTTATATCCCTTACCATCAAAAAGCAATTTATAAAGTCTTGGATCTTGTTTTTGAGAGCAATCATAGAATCAAGGTTCTATTTGCACATGGATTTATGAATACATCCACTAGAATGTATGAGGAAATATCTCCATTTAATGTTGACACAAAATTAGGACAATCATATTTGTTTATAGAAAACAATAAACTAGTAAATAGAAAGTTAATATCTTATTCGATATATAATGAAGAAACTGAATGCTATTCTTTGTGTACTGCATATAATCTTAATCACATCGTTGAAGGAGCGCTTTGTGTTGCTGACGATATTGGTGGACTTTACAACTACTTCGATTTGGATGAGTCTTATAAATATGATGCCGAAAAGAAAGAAAAAGACATAGAACGCTATGGATTGTTAAAATATGAGGATGTTTCTTATATTCTTAGTAGAGAGATATATGAATTGTTTAATGTTAAGTATTTAAGTGTGTCTATAGGCAAGGGCTTAACAACAATGGAACAATTAGAAGGCTATATAATTAAATTTGGTTAATGAATTTAATTCGTGGGAGTTCTAATGACCTACAAATCGCTTTCAGGCCTCTAGGGACGTTTTTGCTTATTTAGGGTGATTAATACATAAAATACAAAAGTTGATTCTAGATGGCTTGCTAGGAGTTAATGATAAACTCAATCAGTTTTTATATTTTTAGGTCTGTATGCGACTTTTTTATCCTATAAGTTTCTAGTTTTGGTATAATTTAGACAATACTTAGGGAAGATATTAAAGATTAAGATAAACAAAAAACGCCAATCATGGCGCTTTGCGGTAACAACTTACCTGAGGTTTGGAATAATCTTTATTTGAACTCGTAGTGTTGTTCTAGGTAAAACAACACCATCAATATATCCCCTATGAAAGGAATTGTCAAATGGCCAAAAAGTATTTAATGGGCTTAGACCTTGGAACTGACTCTGTCGGCTGGTGTGTCACCGACGAGAATAACCACATCATCAAAAAAGGTGGAAAATCACTTTGGGGAGCTAGACTTTTTGATGAAGCTCAAGATTGTAAGAGCAGAAGGGCTAATCGTGCCGCTAGAAGAAGAACCCAAAGAAGGGCAGAAAGAATTGATTTGCTTCAAATTCTGTTTAAAGAAGAAGTAGATAAGGTCGATAAGAACTTCTTTTTACGCCTAAATGAATCCTTCTATAAACCAGAAGATAAATCCGAACCAATAAGAAATGACAATAACTATCTTTTTGTAGATAAGGATTTTAATGATAAGGATTATAAGAAGAAATATCCTACAATTTATCATTTGAGAAAAGCTTTATATGAAACAAATGAAAAGATGGATATTAGGCTAATTTATTTAGCATTAGCCCATATGATCAAATATCGTGGCAATTTCTTATATGAAGTAGAGAATTTCAAACCGTCAGACATAGAAACTGTAAAGTCTTTATTACCAAAAATTAATGAAGTATTAGATGAATTAGGTGAAGATAAACTAAAACTAGAAGATGGTTATGCTTCGGAATTCAACGAAAAAGTATTAAAGGCTAGGGGAATAACAGGAAAGAAAGAAGCCTTGGCGGAATTATTCGGAAAAGGTCGTTATCTTTCTAATGTTGTTTATCCATTAATGGCAGGCGGCAAACTTGCTACTAAAAAAATATTTGAGCCAGAAGACGATGGAGAAATAGATCCAAAAGATTTTACCTTCTCTAGTGCCGATGCAGATGAAAAACTAGAAAAACTATCTGAATTATTCCCAAATGACTTACATATTGAACTACTTGGATTGATTAGAGGTATTTACGATTATTTGCTTATTGGAAAGCTTTTAGGTGATTCAACAACTCTTTCCGAAGCAATGGTCAAAAGGTATGAAGAACATAAAAAAGATTTAAAAGATTTGAAGAAATATGTCAAAACTCATCTTTCGATGGCTGACTATAATGAGATTTTTAGATTAAAACGTGAATCTAATTATGTTGCATATGTAGGATCTACAAATTCGTCTGAAGGTAAGATTAGATGTTCGCATTGCGATAGAGACGCTTTTTATAAATATATAAAAGAAAAGCTTGGGATTGATAAAATTAAAAAGGCAGAATCCATTGAAGATCCTACATTAAGGGAAATTTATGAAAAGATAGAAGACAAAACATATCTTGCTAGACAAAATTCCACCGATAACGGAGTTTTTCCATATCAATTAAACAAAACAGAACTAAGGAAAATATTAGAAACACAATCTAAATACTATCCATTTCTAAATAAGAAAGATGAATATGGGACTACTATAGATAAGATTGAATCCTTACTAACCTTTAAGATTCCGTATTATGTAGGCCCTCTTTTTGCAGGAGATGAAGGTAATGTAAGAGGTTCACATTCTTGGGTTGTAAGAAATTCTAAAGAAAAAATATATCCTTGGAATTTCAAATACGTGGTCAATCAAGATGAATCGGCAGAAAAGTTTATTAAGAGGATGCTCAATAGATGCACATATTTGCCTGATTGCTATTGTTTGCCGTTGAATTCATTATTATTCCAACGTTATCAAGTATTGTCTTTGTTAAATAAGACAATGATTAATGGAGCACTTATTTCCAAAAAAGATAAAGATGGCTTGATCGAAGGTGTTTTCAAGAAAAACATGTCCGTGTCCAAAAAGAAAATTTTGGAATATTTTACTAAGAATTATGCTGAAGACGTCTCCGTTACAACTTCAAATGGAAAAGAATTAGAAGAAGTAAATGCCTCAATGAGTAGTTATGTCTTCTTCTCTAATGCTTTAGGAGAAGATTTTGTTAAGAATAATGAAGACAAAATAGAAAGTATAATTAAAGACTTAACTATATTTGAGGATTCTAAAATCATCGAAAAAAGACTCAAGTCCAACTATGGATTGAACCCAGAACAAATTAAGAAAATCAAAGGCAAAAGACTTACTGGCTGGGGCAGACTCTCCAAAGAACTTCTAGAAATGACAACCGATTATTCCAATGAATATGGCGAAGTATTATCTATTAGCTTAATTGACTTGATGGAAAGAACAAATTTCAACTTGATGGAATTGATAAATGATGATTCTTTCGACTTCAAAAAGAAAATAGAAGAAGAAAATCAAAAAGTCGATTATAACTTTGCTAGCAAGAAAGAAAAGCATCAAGCCATAGTGGATTTTGTTGATGATTGCTATGTCTCTCCTGGCATGAAACGTCCTTTGATTCAAGCCATGGCAATTATCGAAGATGTCGAAAAGATTATTGGGCATCCAATAGATGAATATTATGTTGAATGTACTAGATCAAATAAGGCCAAAAAAGGTGCGAAGGATTCTAGACAAAAGGATTTAATCAAGAAGTATGACGAAGCCAGGAAATTGACAATGTCTGCAATGATAAAAGAATCCTTTGATATGGCATACAAGGAACTCAAAGGCGAGACTGACTTGGGTAAATTTAGAAGCGATAGATTCTACTTGTACTTAACCCAAATGGGTAAATGCGCTTACACTTTACAAGATATAGATTTGGCGGAATTGTTTAATGAGCAAGCCTATGACATAGACCATATTGTCCCTCAATCATTAGTTAAAGACGATAGTATCGAAAATAGAGTTTTGGTTAAAGCCGAGGCTAATAGAAGCAAAATGAACCATTATCCTATTCCGGCTTCGGTTAAAGCACCTGGTGCAAATGCTTTTTATAAGATGCTTTTGAAAGCTAAATTAATCGGCGAGAAGAAATACTCCAATTTAACTAGAACCACAGAATTAAGCGATGATGATTTGCTTGCCTTTGTTAATAGGCAACTTGTCTATACAAACCAAGCTGTAAAAGCTCTTGTCGATGTAATTAAGACATTCCAAAAAGACAAGAAAGGAAATACTCCGAAAGTAGTTTATTCAAAAGCAGAAAATGTTTCTGATTTTAGAAGAGACTATGACATCATCAAGGTTAGAGACGCTAACCATTTCCATCATGCTCACGATGCCTATTTAAATATTTGTGTTGGTAGAACCGTTAATACTTATTTTGGTGATATAAGACAAAGAATTTTGGAAAAATATAAAGGCATCGATAGGACGATGAACGTTAAAAAGATCTTTGAGTGTGAGAATGGTGTTAGCAAGAAACCGATACTAGATAGTGATGGCAATGTTGTCTGGGATTACTCTTCATCTCTTAAAGAAATAAAGAAGAATATCTACGAAAGATATGACGTTTTGACTACCACGATGCAATATATAAAAGGTGGGCAGTTGACTGATGCCACGATATATCCTGCAAAAGATGGTAAGACTGATGGATTGTTGCCTGTGAAAGGAAACGGCCCACTTTCAAATCCTTCGATTTATGGTGGCAAAAAAGGCATTAATTATTCTTTTTATTCTTTAGTAGAGATTGATTCAAAGAATAAAAAACAATATAAAATTATTCCTATTCCTCTTTTGTATGCTGACGGAAGCAACGAAAGTGAGATAGAAAAATATTTGGCCGATATATTAATGCTCGACGTTTCTAAGATAATAGTTCCTGTTTTGAAGGTTAATTGTATTCTAAAATCCGGTCAATCTAAAATATGTATTACTGGAAAATCTGGAGAAAGATTAATTGTAAAAAATCTTACCGAGCTTTATTTTTCCAAAGAAGATTTAAAAACGATAAAAAATATATCCAAATTATCTGATGAGTTTGCAAAAAGAGGTTTGTCTTTGTCCACATCAACCAAAGAAAAGGTTATGACAGAATTTTCTTTTGATGAAAATAAAATCATTTTGAGTCCTGCTTCCGGACCTAATTCAAAGCCAGTCGAATTGACTAATTCAGAATTGTCTGTTCTATATTTGACACTAATCAGAAAGTCGAGATCTCCAATATTGGATTTAATGAGTGCCGTCAAAAAAATAGGCTTTTTCTTGGATGGTGATATTATAAAAAGTAAATTTGAATCATTATTAATTTGGCAAAAAGCATATATTCTTTCGCAAGTAATACAGTTTTTTACGGTATGTGTTTCATCTATAGATTTGTCGTTGCTAGGCGGTTCTGCAGGTGTTGATAGAACTAAAATTTCTTATAATTTGCCGAGCAATTTAAGTGTGGTGGTTGAATCACCAACCGGCTTCTATTCTAAAGTTCTTTGGAAAGGGCAATAGCAATGTCGTTTCGAACCGTTGTTGTTAAAAATAGGAGCAAATTAGAATATTCCTTAAATTATCTTGTCTGTCGCACATCTGAATCTGAAAAACGTATTTGTTTAGACGAAATTACGACTTTAATTATCCAAAACACTGGGGTTGCCATTACGGCAGCCCTTTTATCTATGCTGATGGAAAAGAAAATTAAGGTAATATTCTGCGATTCTAAGAATAATCCCCAAGGTGAATTAACTCCATATTATGGGTCGTACAATAATTATGCGAAAATTTGCATTCAAACATCTTGGAAACAAGAAATAAAAGATAAATTATGGGGTTGCATAATATCAAAGAAGATATTTGGGCAAAAAAGAAACCTAGAATATTTGCAACATGCAGACGCTGCCTCTAAATTAGATGGTTATATAAAAGAGATTGTTTCAGGCGATTTAACCAATAGAGAAGGACATGCTGCTAAAGTATATTTCAATTCGTGCTTTGGAAATGATTTCTCAAGGGGAAGTGATTGCGATATCAATATGTTCTTAAATTATGGGTATTCCATTATTCTTTCTGCAATAAATAGGGAAATAAAGGCTTTAGGCTATTTAACCGAATTGGGTATTCATCACATCGGAGAACAAAATCCATTCAATTTATCCTGCGATTTCATGGAGCCTTTAAGGCCTTTGGTGGACTATTTGGTATTAAGCAACAAGGTTAATAAAGAAAACTATAAATCGGAAATGATTAATATTCTTAATTTAAGTTGCACTTATGATGGCAAAACAATGATTTTAGATAATGCCATCCACAATTATGCCCAGTCGATGCTAACTGTTTTAAATGAAAATAATATAGAAAGGATGAAGTTCATCAATTATGAACTCGTATAGATGCATGAGATCAATATTGTTTTTTGATTTGCCTACCGAAAAGAAAGCTCAACGGAAGGCATATTCAACATTTGTTAAGAATCTAAAGAAAACTGGATTTGCAATGATGCAGGAATCTGTTTACATAAAATTAGATTTAGATGATAGAGCAGCTGAATCTACGAAAGAAAAGATTAAGAAGTTTTTGCCTAAAGACGGATTTATCGCAATGCTTAGAATAACTGAGAAACAGTTTTCTAACATAGATTTCCTTTTAGGCTATTCGGACATGGATGTATTAGTTGATGATAGTAGGGTAGTCGAACTATGATTTCATTAAAAATCAAAGGAATAGAAGGGTTGTTTGATGCAATTCCTGGTTCCATCCATAATTTAGTTATAGAAAATCCAAGCCAACTTTATGGTATTGTGCGAGCGTTTTTCCTCGAAGACGACGAAACAATTATAATTAGTAAAGATTCTGATATTATTCCGTTAGATAAGAATGTTTTATTCATAAAAAGTTTATTTGATTTAGATCCAAACTCCAAAAAGATTCTGGGCCTTATTTATAAACAGGCAAATGTTACATATCTAAACGATTCAAGAAAACAAAGGATTATAAAAATTCAGGATGAAATATTAGATTTATTAGACGAAATATCGTTGGATTTCAACTATCCGATGACTTTTGATAGAACATTTGGAATAGATAAAATAATGCAAGCTAGCTCATTTTGTTTTTCTCCTGTTGATCAAACAGATTTCTTTGATTCGTTTATATCTTACTTGATGGCAATTCAAGAGATTTCAAAGGCTAAATTTATAATATGCGTAGATATCTTCGCTTTTTTGGAGCCGGAAAAGGTTGAATTATTATCAAAAGAGCTTGGGTTGATGGGACTTTCTCTAATCAATTTGTCTTCTTTTAATCGAAAAGCCGATAAAAAGATAGAAAAAGTAACCATAATTGATACAGATTACTGCGAAATCTAGAATTTTATATATAATATAAGCACTAGAGCAACTAGCTAATTGTAGGTAGTGAAAGCCTCTATAACCCCATATATTTTGAGGTTTGAGAGTAGTGTTGTTCTAGGTATCTCTCTTACTATACCGCACGGAATCTCGTCATATTTGATGTTTGAGAGTAGTGTTGTTCTAGGTATCTCTCTTACAAAAGCAAAATGAAAAAGAAAATAGATTATGTTTGAGAGTAGTGTTGTTCTAGGTATCTCTCTTACTTAATCATAAATTGGGGTCTCCTTTCTCTTTGTTTGAGAGTAGTGTTGTTCTAGGTATCTCTCTTACCTGTAGTAATGAAGTCTTAGACAATGTAAAGTTTGAGAGTAGTGTTGTTCTAGGTATCTCTCTTACTATGGAAGTTTACACTCAAGACACCTCATTGTTTGAGAGTAGTGTTGTTCTAGGTATCTCTCTTACGGGTTAAACAAGGTTGGCTTTCAAAATATCGTTTGAGAGTAGTGTTGTTCTAGGTATCTCTCTTACGAGGAGACCATCGATGATGTACTCAATAGGGTTTGAGAGTAGTGTTGTTCTAGGTATCTCTCTTACGAGCATGGTCCTCCACGCGACTGCCCAGTTGTTTGAGAGTAGTGTTGTTCTAGGTATCTCTCTTACAATGAAATTCAACAGCTTTTTGAACCCAATAGTTTGAGAGTAGTGTTGTTCTAGGTATCTCTCTTACTAAAAAGGGCACTTATATTTCCTTGATTAAGTTTGAGAGTAGTGTTGTTCTAGGTATCTCTCTTACCTAGACGGAACGCCAATAGCAGCGCCGCCAGTTTGAGAGTAGTGTTGTTCTAGGTATCTCTCTTACTGACGTCAACCGGCTCAACCTCGACGATAGTTTGAGAGTAGTGTTGTTCTAGGTATCTCTCTTACCTAAGGGTGACTTTTTTTCCACACTTCGGAGTTTGAGAGTAGTGTTGTTCTAGGTATCTCTCTTACCTAGCACGGACGGGAAAGACGTTAACTTTAGTTTGAGAGTAGTGTTGTTCTAGGTATCTCTCTTACTGCTAAAGGTGTAGCACGTGAAATCTATATGTTTGAGAGTAGTGTTGTTCTAGGTATCTCTCTTACTCGAATAAATCTAGCATTTCTTTTGCGGTAGTTTGAGAGTAGTGTTGTTCTAGGTATCTCTCTTACATAACATTAATTATTACTTTAAAGGGTGCTGTTTGAGAGTAGTGTTGTTCTAGGTATCTCTCTTACATTTTAGAAAAAGATATGAAAGACAATTTAGTTTGAGAGTAGTGTTGTTCTAGGTATCTCTCTTACCCAGCCGTCTATTCCTATACATTGCCCGAGGTTTGAGAGTAGTGTTGTTCTAGGTATCTCTCTTACACTGCTGATTGCGCTTGTTGCGCCCCCTATGTTTGAGAGTAGTGTTGTTCTAGGTATCTCTCTTACTTGGTGGATACCAGCCTGTTCAGGGATGGCGTTTGAGAGTAGTGTTGTTCTAGGTATCTCTCTTACGCAGCAATGTTGCTGCAAGCATTTCGTTAAGTTTGAGAGTAGTGTTGTTCTAGGTATCTCTCTTACTCGCCATAATCCTGTGTAGTCCTTGGCTCGGTTTGAGAGTAGTGTTGTTCTAGGTATCTCTCTTACGTTAGTCCACTCGTTATATAGTGAGCTAGAAAAAAAGACGTCGAAAGCAAAAAAATATAAAGGTGTACGAATTTT
>CABQKC010000021.1 GCA_902464635.1 uncultured Caryophanales bacterium
TGGCCCTGCACTACAACGAGAAGGTTGGCAAGAGAAAGGTTAGGTGCTGGAGGGAAATTGTTGAATACTTCGATCAAAAGTGATTAGAATTAGTTATCTTACTGGGAAACGTTTACACAAAATTCCTTATACTCTCATTTAAAATCGATTATTTATTAACTTAGTTTTAAAAAATAGATCAAATATTAATACACGGGTTAAATGGTTTTTCTTTTACGTTTGGTTTTGCGTTCATCTATAAGTACACCATAACGGATAGCGTCTAATGTGGGATTATAGTATTTGTAGCAGCTCAAAAATTTATCAACATCCTTGCCGATTAGTTTCTCTTCATATCCATCTTCATAAAAAATATTTAAGCCTTCATCATCAAAATATTTGACCAAAACCAATTTCTTTACATTCCTAGTTGATAGGTATTTGCTTCCTAGATAAGAAGTACTCTCGTAGAAATATTCGGGGAGTTCTTCTTCCGTTACAGGTCCAATTGTCCCATCTTTATTAGAAAGGAAACGAGTACATTCAAAACTTGAACCAACTATGCCTAATTTGCTTCCTAGACTTTGGTAATAAACATTAGCATCCACATATTTGGAGCCTTCATCTATATAAGGAAGTTGCAATAGTTCAGCTTCCTTAGCATCATCAAATAGGTTCTTATTATCGATGTAGATTCCATTTTCATCAACCTGGAATTCATAATTCCCGTAACTAAATTTTCCACTCTTCTCCAAGGAAAATATATTGTCGTACAAGTGATATAGATCTAACCCTTTGACTAATTGATCATTATGAATTTTAGTAGGTATGTCATTAAGGATAACTACATAACCCTTAAAAGGAAAATCTATAAGTTTGCTTAGATCTCCACTTGAAAGAATGAAAACAAAATCTCGTGGAGATGAATGTTGTTTCTTAAATGCAGACATTATTTTTTGAAAGGATGCAACGTCTTTAATCCCTTTTGCTAAGTATATCATCAACATTATTTTGACAGCCCAAAGCAATTAAGACAAACCAAATTCAAAGCTAAGCCACTTATTAGGCAAAGATTAATGATTATTTAAAGTAATGGATATTAAAAATGTCCTGGGATAGCCAAGACATTATTATTAATTAAGCACCTTTCTTAAGTTGTTTAGCAGATACCTTAGTCACAAATTTCCTAGAGAAGAATCTTGGGGCAAAGCAAGATAACCTGTTTTTAAATCCCATGATGGCAAAGCTTTTCCCCTTAATTGATTTCTTATGACCATAAGTAGCGACATCTAGCGAACTATAAGGTTTAATCTTTGAGAATGTATAGTCGTTATGGGCTTTAGATACAAATTTCGAATTAAATGGACCAGGGCAAAGAGTCAATAGATGGACATTAGTCTTCCTTAATTCATAGGCAATAGATTCACCTAGAATTGCTACAAAGCTTTTAGTAGCGTGGTAAGTGCACATATATGGCCCAGGAACTAATCCTGCTATAGAAGAGATATTGATGATATGTCCTTCATCATTTTTAAGCATGTCATCAAGAAATACACGAGTGAAATACAAAAGGGCATTGCAGTTGACTTCAGTCATCTTTAATTGTTTTGAAATGACCATATCCTTGAAATCGCAGCAATCACCAAACCCGGCCGCATTAACTAGATTATTAACGAAATATCCATTGGTTTTGGTAAAATCGAAAACCTTTTGCAAATCATCAACTAAAGATAAATCCGCGACTAATAAATCAATTTGAGTATCAGGGCTTTTTTCTTTTACATAGGCTTCGGTTTCCTTTAGACCTGTTTCGTCAACATCAACCAAAACCAAATTGTTGCCGTTTTTAGCATAAATATGGGCAAATTCTTTGCCAAGGCCACCACCGGCACCGGTTATAAGAGTAACTTTTTCCATTAAATTTAATTCCTTCTTGAACGTAGTATACTTCCTTTTGTCAAAAAGTGTTTTAGAAAATAGCAAAACCGCTACACGGGTCGCTTCTTTTTTTAAATCAAATAATAATCGAATTATATCAATGTAAAAATATGAGAATTTTCCAATCGAAAAATAAATAGATTATTTTTATAGCAGGAGTAGAATAGTGAGAATTTTGGAGCAGGTATGAAAAGAAAATCATTAATTGCATTAACTCTTCCACTTATCCTAGGGATTGCTAGCTGTGCAGGAGAAAGCACTTCAAGTAGCAGTCAAACTAATACAGAAACGGAAGAAAGTTCAACCGTCGTTACAACCGAGTCTAGCAAAGATAGCACTTCTTCAGTCGACCCAAATCAATTGAATCTAAAATTTGCTATCGCTGGAGATGAAGCCATTTTATTGAAAGTCAGTGGCAATGTCGAAGAAGTCGAAATCCCTTCAACTTATGAAGGTAAACCAGTCACTAGAATTGGCGAAAATGCATTTGAAGGCATGACGAAAATGAGAAAGCTAGTCCTTAATGAAGGTGTTAGGGAAATAGAGAAAAGCGCTTTCTCTGGTTGCACTAATCTTGATGACATTACTTTACCAAGTTCATTAAGAAAAATAGATAATTACGCGTTCGTAAATATCCCTTATCTAGAAAGTCTTACTTTACCTGAAGGGCTAGTCGAAATCGGTTCTGCCGTATTTTCTGGCTGCAAGGGGCTAAAAAATATATCGATACCTAATTCGATCGAAAAAATTGGCGGGAATAATTTTTCTAGCGAGAAACTAGTAACCACCACCTATGAAGGAATTGATTATTTAGGCAATGAAACTAATCCATACGTCTTAGCGTTAAGGCTTAACGAAGGCAATGTTTCACCCGCCTCTATTAAATTACACGAGAATACAAAAGTTCTCGGTGGCTCTTTATTAGAAAGTGAATCTAGCGTTACTAGCATTACCTTAAACGAAGGGCTAGTTACAATTGGGGGAAGTTCATTAAGAGGCACTTCCATTGCTTCGATTACTATACCAAGTTCAGTAAAGACTATTTCTGAATATGCCTTCAGTGGTTGCAAGTCCCTAAAAGAATGCACGATTAACGGGAATGGACTAAAAGTAATTGAACACGAGGCTTTCTCTGGAGCAGCTGCCTTAATCAAATTAGAAATACCAAGTTCAGTTGAAGAAATCGGTTATTATGCATTCACTGAATTTGATTCCGCTTCAAGCTTCACCTATAACGTTAAAGATAACGGCAATTACATCGGAAACGAAACTGATCCATATCATGCCTTTATCGGAATGGTTGATAACAAAGCCACTGCTTTTACTTTGGATTTATCAGTTAAAATCCTAGCAGGACAATGTTTTAGAGATGCAACTAACCTTGCTTCCATTACTATTCCAAATTCAGTCACCTATATTGGGGATGGGGCTTTCTTCCAAGCAACATCATTAACCTCAGTAACCATTCCATCTAGTGTAGAAATAATGGAAGGCGCTACATTTGATTCTTGTTCTTCTTTAACTTCTATCAAACTAGAAAACTCCCCAGCCATATTAAAATCAGGATTTGCTCAATCTTGCACTTCCTTAACTTCTTTTACTATCCCAAGCAGTGTTAAGAAATTAGAAACCGGCCTATTTGATAGAGATACTTCTTTAGAAGAATTATATATTCCTTCAACAGTAGTCGAAATTGAATCTGGTGCGATTAGAAGCGTTCCAAACACAGTTTTAAATATCCAAGTCGAAAAAGCTTTGCCAATGTATGAAAAGAATTGGTTTAGCGGAGTTAAAGAATTCCATTACGGTATTAATAAATAACAAAGGACAAAATATAAAATGAAACAAAAACTATTATTTACTTTATGCGCATCTATCTTAACTTTAGGAATCTCTTCCTGTGGAACTGAGATTTCTTCTTCTAAAACTAGTTCAACTGAAGGAACTTCTGAAGTTAGCAAAACTGACACAGGGTCTACTACAACTAGCCAAACAAGCAAAACTACAAGTGAATCTACTAGCGAATCCACTAGCGAATCTTCTACTTCTATAATCGAAGATAATGCTAATCTTGCTCAAGTTAAGCAGGCCTTAATGAATGCATCTAGTTTAGTATCCACTAAGACAATCAATTCCTCTTTATCAATTAGAGAAAATGAATATCGTCAAGTCGAAGTCGATGGAGTCCAAACATTAAAAAATACTAGATACTCTACATCAAATAACACCTTATCCTTCTTTGCTAATAAAGTATTGTCAGTCGAAGAAGAAAGAATCAATTCTGCTACAAACGATACTGAAGAAATCACCAAGACCAAGACTAATTATGGAATTGCAAATGGTGTTTTTGTAAAAGAAGTTTCTGATTATTCAAAAGCCGATGACAAATATGAAGTCAATTCATTAAAATCCAAAGGAGAAAAAGTCGGAGCCGAAATAAGCGAAGAAAACGCTAACAACATCTTTGCTAACGGCTTATTTAATGTTGTTACAGCTTCTTTAAATAAGAAAGACCAATCTAACCCAGTTGCTTATATCACGGCCAATTATCTTGATAAATTCAAAAATGGCCATGTTAACAAAGAAGAAAATACCTATTCTTTAAGTGCAGAAGAAACAACTAAAGATGATGTTGATAAGGATGTGTTTAATGAATACCAATTAACATTATCTTTCAATAATGATGGGGCTTTAATTAATGCAGAGGGCACCTTCGCTGCTTTTGAATCTAACGCAGGGGTCAAAGGAAACAAGAATTTTGAATATATTGTTAACTTTAATCAAGAAGTCGGAACTAGAGCAAATTCCGATTTGGATTTTGATAAATATTTCTTCCAAAATGAAGAAGAATTATCAATTGGTTTCTCTACTACTAAACTAGGAACAGTTGAAGATAACATCAAATCATTAGATACTCCATATTTCATTAGAGTTACCAAAAATCTTGCTAGCAAGAACGAAAATATCGATAAGGTAAAGCTATTTAACGTTACAAATGCCGCTAACGAAGATTGCTCTTCTTGCTATGAATTAGTCGAAGAAGACGATGCCACTAAGTTCACATTAAAGAAGGCTGGTAGTTATACGCTTCATTTTAAGACGACAAAGATCGAAGATATCCAAATTGAAATTAGTGTTATTGCAAACGAGATTACCTCTATTGCTTTCCCAGAAATGAAAACAGTCTTTAGCGCATTCACCAAAGACAATTCATATCTCCCTGGTTCAATATTAAAAGGAGAAACTCCATTCGCAATCGAAGCCGGCGGAGAAAACGCTACTGATGATATTTCGTTCTCTATCAGTGGCGATGATTCTGCTACAGTCACAAAAACTGAAACTGCTTTTAATTACAAACTTAATACAACCAAGGCATCCACCTTATCAATTAAGGCTACTTCTAAGACTTTAGGTGAAAGTAAGTCCATCACCAAGCAAGTAAAGGTTTATGATACAACCGATGAAAGCATTGCTGCTTTCTTAGGAAATACTGCCTGGTCAACCGCTGGGAATGTTACTGGCAACATCAAAACACTTACATTTGGCTATGAAAGTGGGACCACTGGCACATTTGAATTAGTAGTTAAGAATGATGCAGTTGTAAATGGAACTTATTCAGTTACAAATGGAGCCGTTTCAGTTGAAGTAACCGAAAATCCAAGCAAGAGCACAATTGTCCTAACTAGCATCAAAGTCACCGAAGGAAGGGGCGATATAGTTGTCGCCGTCTGCAAAGCCGGATTAGTTAGACCTGAATACGTCTTGCAAAACTAGGAGTTTATATGAATAAAAAATTATTAATTATTTCATTGCCACTTCTAACTTTATTAGTAGGTTGTAATGAGCCAGCTTCTTCCTCCTCCCCTATTTCTAGCGAACCCATATCTTCAAAATCAAACCAAGAAACCCAATTAGAAGAAACTCTAGAAAAGCTAAAAGAAGGATATAAATTAGAAGTACTTTATAACCAACATGTTAAAGTTGCCTCTGGCAATGAATCGGAAAGTGATTTCTTTAAATTACTAGACATATCCGCTAGCAAAGACATTTATAGATCGACATCCTATAAAGAAGTGACCGATGTATCCCTTGTTAATAAAGATTCTTTTGTTAACGATATCTCTTATAGCAATAAGAACGGAAAACTAGTCGAATCTAGGTTGACCATAGAAAATGTTATTGAAGATAAACAAGTAGTCGATTCTTCTTCGTCCCTAATTAGCTGGGCCGATTCTAATCTAGATAACTTCTTTGGAGTCTTTAACTTTGCTTCACTAGAGAAGAATGAAGAAGGCAATTATATCTATAAAGGAAAGATAAATGCCTTACAAAGACATAAAATAGCAGCCCAGTTATTAGGAATAGATGAATCAGGCCGTGCGATTAATGAAATTAGCTTTAGTTTTGAAGGCGAAGATCTTTATCTAAATGTTAAATTCGATACATACCGAACTAATATTTTAGGAGGTATGGCTGCAGTTGATGTTACAGATAATATCAAAGCCAAAATCATTAAAGCAGGTGAAGTAGCTACCCCAGTAAGCAAAATAGCAAAAGAAGAAGATAAAACTTTTGTTGACGCTTTTAAGAAACTCCAAAACCTTAACTTCAAAACTACTGCTAAAAATTATGAAATCAAATATAAAGACGGTAGATACGAATTAGCTAGTAGCGCTTCTTGCCTAGTTTCATCTTCATCAATCCAAACTACTATCAAAGACGAAAACGATAAGATAGTTTCTGATGATGTTTATTTTAAGACTGAACACGGGATGCAAAAGGCTGTTAAATTTGGCGAAGAATATTACGCTAGCTTAACTCCAATCGATAGAGCTATCTCCTCATATTTCCCAACCTATAAGATTTCTAGCGTATTCTTTAACAAAGAAGGAAATAAATATACCCTAGATAATGCATACACAGGGTTAATATCCTCAACTTAT
Source organism: uncultured Caryophanales bacterium (assembly GCA_902464635.1). Taxonomy (GTDB): domain Bacteria; phylum Bacillota_I; class Bacilli_A; order RFN20; family CAG-826; genus Alloenteromonas. The sequence continues at coordinate 6,861 of CABQKC010000021.1, forward strand.
TTATTCTCCCCTTTTGTTAACGATGACATTAAGAATCTAGAGATTACAATAAGCGATTCTAAGATTGATATTGTTTCAACTAGCGATGGCAATGGAACAACTATTTTTGGAGAAAAAGAAGAATTTAGCTACGAAGAAATCGGAACCCAAACTGATTTTGATTCTAACGGAGTTAAATATGATTCTTCTACTTTATCATGGAAGAAAGTAATTAGGGATTCTTCTACTTATAAAAGGTTAGTATCGGAGGCCATAAACGAAGAGACATTAAATAAAATTCCTTTCTTTGGTGGAGTTTATGTAGAAGCAAAATATGTTGAATCTGGTTTCTCTTATCCATATTTATCAGTAACAGTAAATAGCCAAACCCAAGCCCAGGAATTAGAAACTAAATATGATGCCGCTCTTCCTTTAGCAGGATTTAAGCTTAATAAAGAGACTGATGCATATGAAATAAGTGTTGGAAATGAAACGCTTCAAGTAGTCCCTGTAGCACAGGCAATGCAAGATTTATCAGGAAATACTTCATATGTATTTGCCTTGATCTTAAATAAAACAAGCAAATAACTAACATAATAATGATTAAGGGCAGGATTAACTGCTCTTTTTCATTTTAGACATCTATGTTTTAAAAAAGCGTTATAATAAGTCCGTGTTAAAAAGACTTTGTATTAATAACCTTGCAATTATCTCCAATATAGATTCGACATTCGAAGATGGTTTTAGCGTTCTTACAGGTGAAACGGGAGCTGGAAAAAGCCTTGTAATCGATTCACTTTCCCTCCTTTTAGGAAGCAGGGCCTCTACTGAATTAATTAGAAAAGGAGAAGAAAAGGCTATCGTAAAAGGTTATTTTGAAGTTAATAAGCCCCAACTAGAAGCCTTGTTCTTAAAATTAATCATCCCTTATAACCAGGGTGAAATAGAAATAGAAAGAGTAATAGGTAGAAATAAGAGTTACATAAAGGTTAATAACACCCCTACTAGCTTAATTGATTTATCTAAAATCGCTCCCTATTTAGCAGATATCCATTCCCAATTCGATTTTGAAAAGATATTAAATGAAGATAATTACCTAGGTATCATAGATGGGTTTTCTTTTGATTTAGTCTCGTCTTATAAAGAGAAATATCAAGTAGCCCTGAATCAATATAAAGTTGCTAAAGAAGCCTATTCATCATTATTAGACAAGCAAAAGCAAATTGATTCCAATTATGATTTCTATCTGTATCAATATAACGAATTAAAGCAAATGGATTTAAAAGAAGATGAAGAAAAGCAAATCCAAGAAGAAATATCCCTGCTAGAAAACTTTGATAAAATCCATTCTCTCCAAGAAGAGACAAAGCAGTTGCTTAATGGCGATTTCCTAGATAAATTCTTTGAATTAGATAATAACCTTGAAAAGCTTTCTTCCTACCAAGAAAAATATAAAGAAGCCTATTCATTGATAGATGAAAGATATCTTGAATTAAATGATTATTTATCTTCATTAAAGAAGAAATTCGATGATATAGATTATGATCCTGCTAGGTTAGATGAATTAAATCAAAGACAAGTGGATATAATCGCCTTAAAAAGGAAATATAAGAAGGATTTCAATGAACTTCTTTCCTATAAAGATGAATTGTCATTGCTGCTAGAAAATAAGGATAATCTTTCTAATGAAATAAATAAAAAGAAGGAAGAAATGGATAAATTATTCCTTGCTACATTAGAAAAAGGAAAAGAATTAAGCAAGATAAGGCAATCTTTATCAAATAAAATTGAAAAAGAATTAGAACGTAGTCTTAATGACCTTCTTTTGAAAGCTAAGTTTAAGATAATGTTTGCTCCAACAGAAAAAGAAGATGATTCAATATTCCTTGAAAGCGGCATCGATAAAATAGATTTCCTAATCGAAACAAATATTGGAGAAGGATTAAAGAGCTTATCCAAGATAATATCTGGAGGAGAAGCTAGCAGGATTATGCTTGCCTTTAAATCTTTATTCATAAAAGCCAATAAGGTACCTACTGTTATTTTTGATGAAATCGATACAGGTATATCAGGAGAAACAGCCCAAGCTGTTGCTAGGAAAATAAAAGAAATATCTTTATCAACTCAAGTTATTTCGATTACCCATATGCCTCAAGTTGCTTCACTTAGCGATCATCACATCTTGATTAGCAAGGTCATAAAAGATGGCAGGACGTATGCTAAAATGAAAGAATTGAACCTAAAAGAAAAAATTAAACAAGTCGCATATCTAATTTCAGGAGATAAAATCACCACTTCACAACTAGAATATGCAAAAGAAATGGTTTTGGGAAGCAATTAAAAACGTGGCAATCAACCAGTTTTACTTTATTTAGTTATCACTTCTAGCGAATGAATTTTTCATTAATAAGGAAGATTCAAACAATACTTTATCCAATACCTTGTCGGTATGGCTTTGAATTATTCTAGCAATCTCCTCGTTAGCCTTTATTAATAACGATTTATCTTTATTAAATTTAAATTCCTCATCGAATTTATTCAATAACCTATAAGCATCATTGCTACAGGCATTTTGGTAACGTTCGATATGGATATCATTCTTTTGGAAATGGGCATCCGCTAAAGCAGAAACTAGTCTAGAGGCCCAATAGAAAGAAGATGTATCAACTCTTAAATTTGTATTGTTTAAATAGTTAGGTACTTGATCTACATTTGCATATATAGGTAGCATTGCATTAAATGCATTTGAAGCAAAACAAACCCATTCAAGCGCGGATATTTCTTCTTCTACACCGTTTCTAATTTCTAATAAGGCTAAAAAAGAAGTACGGTTAACCCCGATTGGACGATATATATTCTTCTTGCTAGAATCGCCTTTTCCATATGGATCATAAGGAGTTCCCTGGTAATGGGAAGAAAGAAGATATTTGACATCATTAATAGTAAGCAAATGCTCTGGGATTAATTTAAATGGGATATCATCATCTTCAGGTCCAAAGTCTCTATCTTCGCCAGTCCATTTGATAGTTCTAGGGCAAATTCGCTTACCCATATACCAAGCCCTAGGAGTGTTATAAATATGGTCAGAATCATCATGGCTACCAAAGGCTAGACGCGGATTAAATTTATCGCCTTTGCCTGTATCAAGATGGTATTTTTCTATAAATTCTTTTAAATCCGCTGAACACATGTAGTCGTTTTGGCTTCCATAGGCATCAGCAAAATCAAAATCATCCATACCAAATTGGTTAGGCATAATTACTACTTCAGTATCTTTTACCCTTCTAGCAATCCAATGATGACCCCCGATAGTCTCTAGCCACCAAATATCGTTTTTATCAGAGAAAGCAATCCCATTAGGTTCATATGTTCCATATTCTTCTAATAACTTACCTAATCTAATAACCCCTTCTTTCGCGTTGCTTATAAAAGGCAAGACAAGGGAAACTAAATCTTCTTCCCCAATGCCACCTTTAGTCTCCTTACCGTCTTTAAATTTTAATTCAACATAAGGATCTGCTCCTAATACCCTAGGGTTACTAGTTATAGTTTCTGTAGCAGACATAGCTACATTCTTTTCATTAATCCCAGCAGCACCCCAGACACCTTCATTAGGATCAACATTAGGCATTAAAGTATGTCTATATCCTTTATTAGGTAATTTGACTTCCACATGGGAATTAATTGATTTATAGGTTTTTTCTCCTTCATAAGCAGGGACTACTACTAATTTCTTAACATGAAATACTCCACTAGGAGAATCATCGTTTCTAGCTATGATGGTAGAGCCGTTATTCGAGGCTTTCTTTCCTACTAATATTGTTGTACAAGGCATAAATATTAACTCAACTTTCCTTTTTAATTATACCCTTAAATATCACTAGGGATAGCAATAATGCTTTAAGAATGTTTTTTAGTTTTGTATATAAAGGTAAATAAGCTTATTCCAATAAGCAAAATACCCTCAACAATCCTGATAAATATTGATAACAATGATGTATTTAATATGACGTTTTCAGTTAAAGAAAGGACATAATCTAGTTTAAGGAAAGTACTATTTAAATATATCCCAGCGATAAATAAAGCAATGAATATAATCCCTCCAAAGATAGCAAAATCCATTCCCTTGCTAAATAAGGAACCAAGCAAAAGAACAATAGATGCAAAAGTTAATGAGGAGAGTAATCCAAATGGAATTCGCTTAGAACAAATATCAATTAAACCAATCTTTTCCCAGTCACTTCCATTAAATAAAAGGACATAATCGCCATCAACAATAGAAAATCCAATTAGATAGAATAAGAAATAAGCTATCAAAACAAAAGCACAGTAACAAATAAGCTTGCCAGTAATGAAGTTTCGCTTGCTAACATTTGTGGATAATACATTTTTATAATATGTTTTATTCTCGTTTGAAAAGAATAATTGGTAGCTCAAGAACGGGCAAAGCAATAAAAAGATGAATGGAATAAATGAAACAAAGCAAGAATAACGTGATAGATTGATTCCTCTTCCTAAACCATCATAAGGATTAGACCCTATAACAAAGAACTTGTCATATTTAAGATTATTGCTAACGATCAAAGAAAAATATTGATACTTATAAAAATATTGAACATCCCCACTAGATTTATAAAGCTCATAATATTTATCCATGTTCGAGTTGCACGTGTGTATAAATAAAGGAGCGTCTGCATTCCCGTTTTTTAATACAAGTGGTAATAAAAGCAGCAAGGCAAGCATGCATACTACCGAAATAATTAAAAACATAAACAAAGGTCCATCTAAAAAAACTCTTTTGCAAGAATAGATAAAAGACCTCTTTATTTCGCCTTTATATGTCTGCTTTTTCATATAATCTCCTATTAACGAATAGTAGCAACAAGGCAAAAACTAAATGAATGGATAAGTTAATCCAAAGTAAATAACTAGAACCGAAAAAGGGAAGAGTAGTCAAACTAGAAAAAGGGATGTAGCTACAAATAATTTCTTTATCATAATTTTTGCCGTTAGTTAAAACCATGGAAGTCAAAAATAGAATAATAACCACTGCAATTGGAACAAAAAGCGACATCAGGTTTTCTTTTAAAAGAATTCCAATAAAACTAGTTAACATTGTAAAAAGAAAGCTACAAACAAGGCAAACTAGAAACATGATTAGAACCACTTCTAGAACGCTATGTTCAAATACCAATTCATTGATTTGCCTTAAAATATGATACCCATGTATTGGAATAGTAAAGAAAAGGAATAATAAAAATAGCAAAATCGAAAACCCTAAATCAAAAAGAAATGACAACAATAAAGTATCGTTAAATAATTTCTTCCTATCTTTATTAGAAGAAAGGATGTTTTTTATTCTCTTGCTAGAGAAATCAAAAGAAAAGGCAAATCCCCCGATAACTACTCCAAAGAAGCAACTAAACAAAGGAAAAAGCAAAGTTGCCATAAAATAAAACGCACAAGAAACCTCATGTCCTTCAATTGGCATCGAATTATCAAAATACATCCATCTTGCCTTATTGTTTCTTAATAAGTATTGATATAAAGCCGTCTCTAGGTTGAAGGTTCTTTGATCGATAGCACCTCTTTCTAATGCATCTTTTTGGGAGTCAATATATTTCGAATATTCATTTAAAGAGGATTGCAAATCCCCATCAAGAGAACTAGTTGTTCTAAAAGTCAAAGCAAAGCAAACAAAAAACAAAATCAAAACGAAAAGAATCGATACAGTTATCAAATATCTTTTATTTTCCTTTAACAAGGCAAGCTTATATTTAGCCACCCCACTCATTATTCTACCTCGCCAATAGTCTTCGATATTTCTTCAAACTTAGAGAATAGATCTATTTCTTTCGGATTTTTGCTATGGAATCCAATCGTACCAGAAGAAATGATAAATACTTCATCGCAAAAAGATTGGAGCTCCCTTATTTCATGAGAAGAAATCAATATAGTTGACCCATTGGAAGAGAATTCTTTCAATAATTTTTCAAAAATAATAACCGTAACAGGATCGACACCGTTAAAAGGTTCATCCAAGACCAATATATCTGGTTTATTCATTATGGATAAAGCAAAATATAATCTTTGCTTCATGCCTAAAGAATAAGTTTTATATTTATCTTTGGCCCTTTTCTCTAGGCCCACTTGTCTTAATGCCCAAGAAATATTATCCATGTTGAAATTAGAATATAGACCTGCAATTAAAGATAAGTTTTCATATCCAGATAGATGTTGATAAAACACTGGTTCTTCTATCATAAAACCAATATTGAGTTTTTCTTTTTCCTCAACACTTATCCCATCATAACTAATATGGCCTGAATCTAGATGGTCTAAGCCTACCATTATCTTCATTAAAGTAGATTTACCAGCACCATTCGCCCCAATTAATCCAGATATCTTGCCTTTTTCAATATTTAAAGATATCCCCTTAAGGACTTTCTTTTTACCAAACGATTTATAAACATTATCGATGTTAATCATATATGGATAACTATTTTCTCTCTTTTTTTTATTTTAATTAACATCAAACAAAAATCAACTTAAAACCGGTTCATATTAAGAAAGGCCAATTTAGAACATCATTTTTACAATTTCTTTACATTTATTTACAAGTTGATGATATAAGCCCCTTTACCCTCCTTTTACAATTTTGGCGTTACAAATGAAGGAAAAAGAAATGAAAAACAAAATTAAATCCGTACTCCTATTTGCTGCAACGCTAACACTAGCTGGATGCGGAGAAAACTCTGAAAGCGGAACTTCTTCAACAAAGGAAGGCGAAACATTCACCCCTGTCGAACTATCATCCTGTGGTTCAACATCAGTTGATAAAGTCATCACTAGCTTAGGCAATAAATTTGCCTCATTAACCAATAACAAGGTTACATTAAAGAAAGATCAACATGGCTCTGGCGATGCTACTAAAGGCGTCACCGATGGCAAGAATAATGTCAAATACGATATCGGATTCCTATCTAGAGAAATCAAAGACAGCGAAAAAGCCACTCTAACCGAAACCAATAAAAACGGCAAGATGTGTAAGGATGCTGTCGTTGCTATCGTAAATGAATCTAATTCATATGAAGCTACCGATGCTGCTACTTTAGCCTCTATCTATAAAGGCGAAAAGAAAGCCTGGAGCGAAGTTGGTTCTAGTTTAACTGGTAATATCCAACTCTATTCTAGAGAGGCTGGATCAGGAACTAGAGAATGTTTCTTTGAAGGTATCGGCTATAGTGAAGTCAAAGCCGAAGATAAATGGAATGAAGGTGTCATCGTTTCTAGTCAAGCTTCTAATGGGGATATGATGAATGCTATTAAAGCTGCTGCTAATGGCATTGGATATTGTTCTTTGGATTCTCTTTCAAGTGCTATTGGAATCAAAGGATTAACTTTTGATGGAGTCGCTGCAAGTGAAGCTACCGTCAACGATGGAACTTATAAACTAAGCCGTAATTTCAATTATGTTATTAGAGGCGACTACGAAGAAAATAGCACCCGTAAATTAGCAGTCAATGCCTTTGTCGATTTCATGACCACAAAGGAAGGACTTGCCTGCATCAAATCTGCTGGTGGAATTGTTTCTGGATTAGAAAGTGCCCCAACCTGGTCAAGTATCCAACAAAGCAAATACACTGCTTTGTCTTCTAAATAATGGATCTAGCCGGATTAGAAAACAAAAAATATCAAAGAAAGAACCTTCTAGATAAGATTCTAAAAGGTTTTTTCTTATTTTTAGCGTTAATTTGCGCTTGTTTTGTTATTTTCATCGCCCTTTTTATAACATATAAAGGAATATACCCATTCATTCATAATTATTCCTTGGATGGAAGTGAATATATCCATCAAGACTTTAAGATGTTCTTTATAAATTCTAGATGGCTATATAACGGGATGGGTGGCATGTTTTTCTTGTTGTTAACAACGTTGTATACCACCGCTTTAAGCTTAATAATATCTGTACCGACTTCTATATTTACCGCCCTTCTTCTTTCTAGGATTGTCCCAAAAAAGATAAAGATGGTATTACAAACTTGTGTTGAATTATTAGCATCTATCCCTTCTGTCATATTTGGTTTATTTGGCGTTGGGGTAATTTGTCCAATGGTTGCTTCGCTTGGAATAGAAACCTTTGGAGGAAGATCAACTTTATCTGCGGTTATTATTTTGGCTATCATGTCAATTCCTACAATGACAATGCTTTCATATAATGCCATGGAAGGGGTTGATAAAAGATTAATAGAATCTTCATTAGCATTAGGCGCTAGCCCTACCCAAACTAATTTTAAAATAGTAATTGGATCTTCAGTTCCCGGCATATTCGCTGGAATTATTTTAGGCATAGGAAGAGCATTAGGAGAAGCAACGGCTGTCCAGATGGTTATAGGAAATAATTCCTTAGGTACATCTTTCTATAACATATTTGCCCCAGGAAATACTTTAACTAGCGCAATGCTTACTGGAATTGGAGAAGCTAGTGGGATTGGATATGATGTTAGATTTTCTCTAGGATTAGTATTAATTATTTTAATCATGTTAGTATCTGCTTCTTTATCCGCTATAAAAAGAAGACTTAACCCCTACTATAAAAAAGAAGATTCATTGCTATATAAAATAAAAGCTAGATTTAGCAAAAAGAAAGGGGGCATGTAGTCATGATTAACATTAAAAAAGCATTTACCCTTTCAAAAGATAAGCAAAGAAAAATAAAAGATGGAGCAGGTTTAGGAAGTATATTTCTCTTTTCTTCTTTTACTTTCATTATCTTAATTTGGATGATTGTATATGTCTTCCAAAACGGGACTTCATTATTAAATTCAAATTTCCTATTTGGTGATTATTCCCAAAAAGTCACGACCATAAAAAGCAAAGACAGCAGCTATGTTCCTTTAGAATATAGCTTTGAAAATACTTCTAAAGTAGAAAACTTTTCTTCTAGATGGGGAATAGGAATAGAAAATAGAACCCATAGCGAAGAAGATGTTATCTATATAGTAAGCATAGAAAAGGATTCCCCATTCCTAGATTTGGTAGATAATAACAACGAAAAAGTAACAATCGATACTTCTTATTATCTATCTAGCCTTACTTTATATATGGATGATGGGGATATTGAAGTATTTGGTCCAAAAGATGGGGCTTCGAATATAGTTAAAGGATTAGATAAAGCCTATTCGATATTCGATGGAACCTTAACTAGCCCAGGAAAAGGAATAAGAGGATCATTGCTTACTACTCTTGCCTTAATTGGATTTTCGTTACTATTTTCCCTTCCTTTAGGTATAGGGGGTGCAATATACCTATCTTGTTATGCGAAAGATAATTTCATAACTAATATGATTAGGACATTAATCGATGTCACTAGCGGGATCCCTTCAATTATATTTGGTTTAGCAGGCGCGATTATATTTATCCCCTTCCTAAATACGATTACTTCTACTAACGGGGGTTCATTATTCTCTGGTTCACTTACCATGGCCATAATGTTACTTCCTACAATTGTTAAAACCGTTGAAGAATCAATTAAGATGGTACCTCATTCCTTAAAAGATGCTTCTTTATCGCTTGGAGCAAGCCAGGCCCAGACAATATTTAAAATAATCTTGCCTAATGCAATGCCAGGTATATTAAGCGCTACACTTCTTTCAATAGGAAGGATAATTGGAGAATCTGCTGCCTTAATATTCTCCATGGGTGCCATAATTGGAGATAATTTATCTTTATTAGAAGGACATGCTTCCTTAGCAGTCCATATTTGGACTTGTTTACAAGGAGAAACCCCTCAATATGGGTCAGCATGTGCCATCTCAATAATCATATTGATAGTAGTTTTGCTTCTATCTTTATTAGTAAAACTTCTCTCCTTTAGCTTAAAGAAAAAGAAAGGAATATAGATATGGAGCAAACTATATTTAGCTGCAAAGATGTAAATCTATATTATGAAGGTGGCAAAAAGCACGCCTTAAAAAACATAAATATAGATATATACAAAAACAAAGTTACTGCATTTATTGGACCTTCTGGATGTGGTAAATCTACTTTATTACGTTGCTTTAACAGAATGAATGACTTAATAGATGGATGTAAGATTGAAGGCGATATCAAGTTTAATGATGTTGATATCAATTCACTTAATACAATCTATTTAAGAACACAAGTCGGCATGGTATTCCAGCAGCCAAACCCATTCCCGATGTCGATTAAAAATAACGTCATCTATGGTCCAAAATGCCAAGGTGAAAGAAATAAACAAGTACTTAATGATTTGTTGATCGATTCATTAAAGGGTGCTTCTTTATATGATGAAGTCAAAGATGATTTAGGTAAAAGTGCTTTATCTTTGTCTGGCGGTCAACAACAAAGACTTTGCATTGCTAGGGCTTTAGCAATGAAACCAGATGTCATATTAATGGATGAACCTACTTCTGCTTTAGACCCAATCGCCACCTTAAAAATTGAAGAATTAATAAAAGAACTAAAGAAGAAATATACGATTGTTATTGTTACCCATAATATGCAGCAAGCAGCTAGAATTAGCGATTACACCGCCTTCTTCATGCTTGGTGAATTAGTTGAATATAACAAGACAGAGCTCTTCTTTGCCCATCCACAAGATAAACGTAGCAATGATTATATAACCGGGAGGTTTGGATAATGGAATTAGATGCAAAAATAGAAAAGATTACCATCGACACGATAAAGATGTTCGATTTGACTTTGGAATATCTAGAAAGTGCAGTCGATATCTATCTAAATAACAGTCTTATTACTCTTCCTAAAATAAATGATGACTTAATTGATCATCTTGAAAGATCAATTGAAGAAGAATGCCTTCGCTTAATCCTAAAAGAAAGGCCTTTTGCCAAAGATTTAAGGAAAGTAACCGGTGTATTTAAATTAGTTGAAGACATTGAACGTCTTGGCGATCATAGCGAGGACATCCTTTGGACTGCTACTAATTTATTAAAATATTCATCAAATTTAACCTTGCCTACTATTAAAGAAGAAATAAAAGTAGCCATGTCTATGGTTAAGGATTCCTATAATGCTTTTGCTAAAGGAGACGTAGCTTTAGCAAAGAATATTTGTAATCGAGATGACATAGTAGATAATTTATATATCAAGTCATTAAAGGAGATTCCTGAATTCAAAGATAAATACAACTTGGGTGACGAATTTATACTTTATTCAACTTTGCTAGTAAAATATGTTGAACGTTTGGCAGATCACGCGTCTAATATAGCCGAATGGGTCAATTATATCGAAGATGGATATTATAAGGATGGAGTGATTATCTAAAATGAATAACAACAACTACCTAATCTATTCTCTTGAAGATGATGTAAATATATCTCACTTAATCGAGCTAGCCCTTTCTGGACAAGGATATAATGTTGTTCCTTTTCTTGATTTTGCTTCTTTCTCTGCTGCTTTTAAGAAGAAAAAGCCAAATATGATTCTATTAGATTTGATGCTTCCAACTATAACTGGTGAAGAAATATTAAAATCAATTAGAAGCAATCCATATAATGATGATATCGAGATAATTATCATCTCCGCGAAAAATTTACCTATTAATAAAATAGATGGACTTAATCTAGGAGCCGATGATTATATTGCTAAGCCATTTGATATATTAGAACTTATTTCTAGAGTCAACGCTAGAAGCAGAAGATTATTAAAAAGAAGTATCTACAATATCCGTGATTTAACTTTTGATAAATCCTCGATGTCAGTTAAAAGAGGGAACGAAGAAATCCATCTTACTAAAGGCGAAAGCGTTGTTATCTTCGAACTTCTTTCTCATCTAGGCGAAATAGTACCTAGAGAAGCCTTATTCACTGCCTTATGGGGAAATGATGGTAATTTTGAAACTAGGACATTAGATATGCATATCAAGCAATTAAGGAAAAAGCTTGGAAAAGATGCAGATTTGATAGAAACTTCTTACGGGGCTGGTTATAGATTCAAAAATGAGTAAGAAAAGTCTTTTACTAGATTATTTAATCTCCTTGATATTATCGATTTCTTTGCTTACTTCTTCTTTTTTCTTAACTAAATTTGAAAGCGAGAAAGAAGCCAAATCAAGTCTAAATTATTATGGAAGCGAAGTATCTAGCATCTACACAACTAGCAAAGATTTAGACCAAATAAAAACATACTTTTCTAAAATCGATGGAATACGTATATCAATATTCGATTTAAATGCATCGGTTTTATTAGATATAAATACCTTAGATAAAACTACTTCTACTGAGGATAGAAAAGAAGAATTAGAATCTAATGTAAATAAATATTATTACAAGGATTCATTAACACTAGGCTATCCTGTCTTTTATTATTGCCTTAAAAATGATGATTCTTATATAAGAGTAGGAATGGCAAAAAGCAAAGTCGAAGAAGTTTCCTATAAAATATTGTTATATGGGTCGCTTATTTTGATTGTAATTGAAGGAATTTATTTCTATTTCAAATATAGATCCTATAAAAATAGCCTTTCTAAAATAAATAAAGAAATATCTAAATTAGAAGCCTTGTCTAATGTTTCTTCCCCTATAAAAGAGCAAGAATCATTACTTGAATTAGATAAAGCGATTGAAAATGTCTCTTTAGCCTTAGAAGAAAAGATTAATAACCTTAAAAGAGAATCCAACAAAACCCAATATGTATTGGATTCAATGGAAGAAGGTTTATTAGTATTAGATAAAGATGGTTCGATAATATTAATCAATAAATATCTTTTAGATGTTCTTAATTTAAATAAATTAGATTTAGATAATAAGCATTATAGGCATCTATTATTAGGAGAAAAATTCGACCAAATAATAAAAGATACTTTAGAAAAAGGCACTTCTACAGTCGATATAAATATAGGTAACAAGATATATGCCTTATTTTCTAATGAAATCCCATTGTCTTGGCTAGAAGATGGCAAGGATAAAGGGATATCAATCATGTTCCTTGATGTAACTTCTACTAGAAATAATGAACAAATAAAGAAAGAATTCTTCCAGAATGCCTCCCATGAATTAAAGACCCCGTTAACTACAATTATTGGTTATAGCGAGCTTCTAATTGCCCATCTAATAAAAGATAAGAAAGAAATAGCAAATGCTGAATTAGCCATAAATAAAGAAAGCAAAAGAATGAAAAATGTCATTGATGACATGCTTTCTTTATCAACCCTAGAGGCTAAGATGGATAAAGTAGATAAGACTAACCTGGATTTAAAGCAAATAATTGAAGAAACCATATCTTCTTTCTCTTACCAAATAAAAGAAAAGAATATAGAAGTCCTTACTTCTTTAGATAAGGTAAATTTACTTATATCAAAAGATGAATTCGAAAGATTATTCAGGAATTTATTTTCTAATGCGATTATCTATAACAAATTAAATGGAAAGATAAATGTTGAATTAAAGAAGAATTACCTAAAAGTTTCCGATACAGGGATAGGGATTGATGAAAAAGATAAAGATGCCATATTTACTAGATTCTATAGGGTTGATAAATCTAGAAGTCGTGAACAAGGTGGGACGGGTCTAGGTTTAGCCATTGCAAAACACATCTGCATCAATAACGGATTCAAAATAAAGTTAGATTCTAGATTAGAAGAAGGATCTACGTTTACTATTTATTTTAAATAAACGTCAATTAAAAATTTACGACGGCAAAGATAACCCGCTGCGAAATCAAAAATTATCAGTTCGCCGCGGTTTATCCCATTTTAAAGCCGATAACATCGATACTTTGATTTTTTGATTTTTATAGAAATTATCGATTTTTAAAAAGCGAAAAATTTTACATTTTTAGTCAATTAAAAAGATTATTCTAATAAAACCACACTAATTTAATGCCCATAAATAAAATACATTCATCACCTATTATTCTTTTCTAGTAAAATACCCCTTATGGAAATTAATACTTACTTAGCAACAAAACTACAAATTGAATATAGACAAGTAACCGCCGTCTTAAAATTATTAGATGAAGGATGCTCTATCCCTTTCATCGCTAGATATAGAAAAGAAGAAACATCTAATCTAAGCGATGTTACTCTTAGACAACTTGAAGAAGAGAAAGAAAAGTTCGAGAAACTAGAAGATAGAAAGAAAACTATCCTTACTTCAATTGAAGAGCAAGGAAAGCTGACCGATGAATTAAGATTAAAGATAACTCAATGTGAATCTTTGTCTTTGCTTGAAACTATATATCGTCCATATAAACCTAAACGTTCTACCAGGGGTTCAATTGCTAGAGATAAAGGATTAACCCCCTTAAGCGAATTTATCTTAAAGCAATCTTCTTCTATAGGAGATTTATATAAATATGCCTCTACTTTTATAAATAAAGGAAAAGGATTAGATGATATAAATGCCATCATCAGCATGGCAAAGGATATAATCGCTGAAGATATATCCGATAACCCCTCATTCTATTTATTTGCTAAAAGCTATATCAATAGGACTGCTAAACTTACTAGCAAGCAAACTAAAGAAGACACGGATAACAAATATCTAAATTATGCTTCCTTTGCTTCCCCTATATATAAGGTTAGACCTTATCAGACTCTAGCGTTGCTTAGAGGCAAAAAAGAAAAGAAATTATCTTATTCATTTGATTATGATGAAATTACAATCATTAACGAAATATCTAGAAATGTAATTAAACGTAATTCGCCTTATTTTGAATTACTAAAAGAAACTATTGTTGATTCTTATAAAAGATTAATCAAACCATCGGTAGAAAATGAAATAATCTCAGATTTAACTACAAAGGCCGAAGATTCTTCTTTGGTTTTGTTTTCTAAAAACCTAAAGCAATTATTATTAGAACCCCCATTAAAGAATAAGCAAATACTAGGATTTGATCCTGGGTTTAGGAATGGCTGCAAATTGGCATTAATCAATAAGCAAGGCGATGTAATAAAGACCACGATAATATATCCAACGATTGGGAAAGAAAAAGAAGCCGAGAATATATTATTATCAATGTATAACCAATATGGTTTTGATATTGTTGCATTAGGAAATGGGACTGCCTCAAGAGAATCGGAAGCATTCCTAAACAAATTTATCGAGAATAACAACCTAAAAGAAAAGATAGAGATATCGATTGTAAATGAATCTGGCGCCTCTATTTATAGCGCTTCGCCTTTAGCAATTAAAGAATTCCCCAATATGGATATAGATGAACGCAGTGCAGTATCTTTAGCTAGACGTCTATTAGATCCAATCTCGGAATTAGTTAAGATTCCGCCTGAATCAATTGGAGTTGGCCAATATCAACATGATTTGGACCAGAAAAGATTAAAGCAGACATTAGGTGCTACCACGATTGATACAGTTAATGAAGTTGGGGTATATCTAAATACTTCTTCTATTTCTTTGCTTAAATATGTATCGGGACTAAATGAGAAGATGGCCACTAATATTGTTGAATATAGAAATATCAATGGACCATTTAAGGAAAGAAAAGAATTACTTAAAGTCAAAGGAATTGGAGAAAAGACATATATGGATGCGATTGGATTCTTACGTATAGAGAATTCAAATCCATTAGAAAAAACTAGCGTACACCCTAAAGACTATAATTCCACTTTTGCTTTGCTTAAATTACTAAATATAAGCCTAGATTCTTTAGGTAAAGAAGAATCTAATGAAAAATTAGATAACCTAGATAATCTAGACGAATTAGCCAAGAAACTTAATCTAGGTATCTATACCTTAAAAGATATTATCGAGGAACTTAAAAAGCCAGGTAGGGATCCTAGAGAAAAAGTAATAACTGCTAAATTAGATAGCTCAGTCAAAGACATCAAGGATTTAAAGATGGGGATGGAATTATTTGGAACAGTTAGAAACCTTTCTGACTTTGGGGCCTTTATTGATATAGGTGTCCATCAAGATGGATTGGTACATATATCTGAAATATCTTCTTCTTTTATTAAACATCCTTCTGAAAAACTATCTTTAGGAGAGATAGTAAAAGTCAAAGTAATCGGGATTGATTTAGATAGAAAACGTATATCTTTATCAATTAAGCAAGTATCTTCAAAATAGCAAGTTTTTTGAATAATGTGTAATCGTTGCACGTTTTTAAGTTTAATAACGTGTAATCGTTGCACGTTTTTCAATTATTTTCTAGCCTACCCCTCTTTTTCCTAATATAATTAAGACATGGATATAAGAAGAAAATTAGAAAAAGATTTAAACAAATGGAAAGCTTCTCCAACTAGAAACCCCCTTCTTATCTATGGGGCTAGGCAAGTAGGAAAAACCTATTTGATAAATGATGTCTGGGGAAAAGAGAATTTTAAAAAAGTCATTAGGATTGATTTAAGAAATGACGTCGAGGCTAGGAAATTAATTAAGAATTATCCTAACCCGGAAAAGATAATGGAATATCTTTCCTTAAGATTTGGAACTGAAATAAATAAAGATACCTTGCTATTTTTTGATGAAATCCAAGAAGCTATTCAAATATTAACTGCTGCTAAATATTTTTCTGAAAACCATAAAGAAATACCAGTTATCATGACAGGCTCGTTAGTAAGGGTCAAATTAGCAGCCTTAGAGAAAAATAATAACCTAACAATCAAACTTGATCCTGAAATAGAAAAAGAAAACCAAGATGGACATAACAATTTCCTCTACCCTGTAGGGAAAATAGACAAAATGAATATGTATCCATTAACCTTTAATGAATTCCTATTCGCATATAAGCCTGCTTTATATTCCTTATTAGAAAACTCCTTCCTAGAAGAAAAAGAATTAATAAGTACATATCATCAAATGGCTTTGGATGCTTTTTATATCTATCTTCAAATAGGTGGGTTGCCTGAAGTTAATAAAATCTATTTAAACTCAGGAAGCATATTAAATGCCTTAACAAAAGTCGAAAGCATCTATAGAGATTATTTATCCGATATGAGCTTATATCAAATATCAAACCAAACCATAGTGAGGACAAAAATGGTATTTGAGAATATCTATAATCAATTAAATAAAGAAAATAAGAATTTTAAGATTAACGAAATTGAAATAGGTAAACGTTATAGGGACTATATGTCTGCCTTTGATTGGCTAAATATGGCTAGACTTGCCTATAGAAGCGAATTAACTAAAGAAAAGGTAACATTACCATTAATATCTCAAAACGAATCCTTATTTAGGACATATCTTCCTGACTGTGGCTTATTTTCTATTGAATCAAAGATTAACCCTGCTTCTTTTATGACTTCTATAAAAGAAAATACTTTATCTGGCATATATATTGAAAATTATGTCGCGACTGAATTAGTTGCAAGGAATATTCCTTTGTTTTATTAGAAAGGCAAGACTACTTCTGAATTTGAATTCTTGCTAGATATAGATAATAAAATAATCCCAGTCGATGCAAAAAAAGGTAAAGGTGGTTTAAATTCGTTAAATAATTTTAGAAACCAAAATTCCAATAAATTAGCAATTAAGGTATCTAGCAATAAATATGGCTTAGATAAAGCAAACGGAATACTTACCTTGCCATTTTATTATCTAGGTTTCTTCTTAGACAAAAACAAAGAAGAAGGGAAAATAAGATAATTGAATCAAAAAAAGAACCATCCAAGCCATAAGCCTAAATGGTTCCTTTTAATGATTATTGATTACTTTTCGATTAAGAATCTAATACCAGAAGATAATACATCAGTAACCCTAGCATAGACACCATCTTTATATAATTGGACACCGTCACCAGCAGATGCTAACGGATATGCTTTTTCAGTAAATCCAAGTTCTTTTAATTTGGCAGCATATTTAGTTAAATAGCCTTTAGAAACATCATCTTTTTCTGGAGTGACCATGTATGTTGAATTGAATAAGGCAACCCAGACATAAGTTCCATCATCATAGACATCACATAGCCAATTGCCTTCAATCTTTTGTTCATAGATATAAGGCATTAAGGCAATTTGCTCTGGGGTAAATGCGTCTTTAATCTCTGAATAGACATTTGGAGCACCTGCCTCCCAGGTAGTTGGTTCAACCCAATCACCAAAGGTAGAGAAATCTAATTCAGGTAATACGGTAGTCCCATAATTAGAGAATTCTAAGGTTTCGGTTCCATAATATAGGCCTTGTCCATCATATTGGTATTCAATCTTAGTAAGTAAGTTGTTCGCATAAGATCCATTCATTAATCTGGTAACTTCCATTTTTAATGAAGATGGAGCAATCTTGCTAACATTAACTCCTCCGAAGATATGCCCTGCAACATCATCAACATCATCATTTAATTGATAAGTAGCCTTATCTCCTATTTCGGATAATGTAGTTCCTGCGACTTGATTAAATAATTCGTAATTAATATTCATCCCAATGAAAGAAGATATTGTTTTTCCCTCAATTACTGGAGCAGAAGCGATTACTTGGTTCTTCTCGTTAACTCTAAATGGTAATAAACCTTTTTCATTTTGATAATAACCAGTAAGGACGTGGATGATGTCCCCTTCACTTCCTTCTTCTGTATCAATTGTTTCTTCATCGATTAAGACAATATCAACAGAAGAAGATGAATTATCTTTCTTTGCAAAGTAATACTTTTTCTTATTGAAGGAATTTGTAATTGTAGTTCTAGAATCGACGGTAAATGTGGAATAGATTGAAGAATATGCAAATGTGCTCAATCCTTTATATAAAGAATGGCTATATTTATCGACTTCAGATGTATGAGGAACGATATTCCTAAAATCAGAAGTTCCACCGAAAGTAAGATCAACTTCAAAATACATTTCTTGTCCATAGGAATCATATCTATGGGTAGATTCAGCATGTAATGAGGTAATCTTATTCTCGCTAGTAGAGATGGTTATGGATAATACTTCACCCATATCATAATCTGCTATATCGGTGATAAATGGCCTACCGTTATATCCAAAATATGAATACACGCCTGCACTAGTTTCTCTAAATGCTTCCTTTTCAATAAGAGTAGAAGGCTGAATTACTAGTTCTTCGAATTTAACATTTTGATCAACATCTTTAACCTTATTGTCGGCACCGACATATTTCTTATAGACATTTCCATTTTCGCCTTTGTGGAGGAAGGTGAACTTGTTGCTATTTAAGCCATCGACTTTTCTAGTGACTTGCTTATTAGATTCATCGATAACGACTTCATCTTCTTGTTCGATTATATCTTTGCCCTTGTAATGATAAGTAACTTTAGAATTAAATGATTGCTTACCAGAAATAGAAGCAACTAAGGCATCACTTAATGAAGTTGAAGGTAAAGTATAGGCATCTAGATATGTATCGAGTTCAGTAACGCTAGAAGAACCTATATTGCTAATACATCCACTAACTGCTTCGGCCTTATCTGAATCAGAGCCGGAATTGCCAATGAAAGAAAAATATAATTCATTCTTTGCTTCGCTAGCAAATTCCAATCTAACAGCAAAAAGAGAAGAAGCATATTTAGCAATTCCACATATATAGGCAAAGCTAGTTACCAAAGTGGTATTTTGAGTATAGTAATAATCCCAGTTAGTAGCTAAATCTTCTTCGCTAGAAGCAGCAACCCCATCATTAAGGGCATTTAATGTAGAAACCGAAGAAATGACTTGTCTATTACCATCTTTGTCAGTATAAGAAGCAGCATTTTCGATATTGATATGATTCTTTCCTGAGAAATTATAAAGAATCGTGCTAGATGTTTCTTTATAGGAAGTTAAGGCAATATAGCCAGCATTAGAAACTTCATAGTAGATATATCTAGAGTTATAGATAACATTGCTAGAAGTATCTCCTGAATTAATAGTTAAGGTGTAGTTATTGCCTTTTGCAGCAGCCTCAATAAAATCAAATACTTCCTTAGCAGTTCCAGTTGCTTCTGGGTGAGTCTCAATTAGGCTAGAGGAAGAATCTTCGCTTGAGGTGTCGGTCGTTGTTTGATCAGTGTCAGTTTCACTTGTATCTACACTACTATCTGGTTCGCTACTAGAACTAGTTGGCTCGCCACAAGAAAGAGTAAATAATGAAGCTAGACATAACAATGATAAGTAATTCTTTTTCATAGTTCTCTCCAAAGTACCAAAGCATTGTATGTTTGAAACCTTATTTTGCAATCGAAAAAAGGGATAATTAGCCATAAATGACTAAATTTAACTTAAAAGAGAATAATTCATAAATCTATAACAATCGCCACCGCCATTATTCAAGCAAATCTAAATAGTTTTTTTATAGACATTATGTTCCTTAAATTTTGCATTTAATAATGAGAAATTATCTATCACGGATATTAGATGAACAGGTTAAGCTATCAAATGAAATTCATCTAATGAAGGTAAAAGGTTACTTAGATATAGTTATAAGCCTATTTCATCTATAGCGGCTTATCCAGGATTTTCTTCCCAGGGACATTTCTCGAATGTGTTCCGTAAATATAGCGATTGTTCTCCAAATGAATATAGGTTAAGCATAATAAATATCCAAATATATAGTTAGTGAACTTAAGTTCAGTGAAAATAAGTCCAGTAAACAAAATGGTATCTGATGATCAGTAGTTAGGGAAGTTCGTTCAACTTGACAAACAATCAATTTCTCGACTATTGTAAAGTGATTTAAGTCAATCCAAGCCAAAATCACTTTACAATTTTAGTGTTTTTGCATTTTTGTCAAGTTATTAGAGAAATTGATTCAATTGGAATTTAACCTGACTTTCGTTAAAAAACGCCCACTCACGTAGGCGTCTAATGAATATCTTCTAGTCTATTGACTTCCTGAATGCGGTACCTATATTCAAGCCCAGCGATAAACTCCATTACTACCAGTCAGGTCCGATAATAATCTCAACGTTCGATCAGATACACTTGTTACCTGACGTCGATATTATCATGTAATCTATCGCTAATGTGAAGCTTTTTATGATATCAGTTATCAAAATAAAATCTTAAAGAAAATTATCAAATTTGTAATGGCGGTCTTAATAATGTTACTTGACAAAGTCATTGCAACAAATGACATTAAAACACAAACTTGCTATAGCCATTCCGTTTTTAGTTATATTGCGAAAATTAATTAATATTAACCTCAATCGATAAATTTTCTTTTTTTCTTTAAGCCCATTAAGTTCCGTCGATTATTGCCTATAAAAGCAGGGTTGTTTGGCAGTAAACCGCAACAAACAACTTCTTTTGCATCTTTGCTGGCCTCGACAAATGAATGTTTTAAGATTTCATCTTGCTTTAAAAAGCACAACAAATAAATAGGTAATAAAATGAATCTTTCTGTGTATTCACCAATATATGGAAGCATGGTCACAAACAAAACTCTTTTTCCGCTTTTTGCGTATTCAATTGACGATGTGCGATCGGCAAATCCTCCAGACTTTACTTCAATTGCAGTTAAATCTGGCAATAATATGAATTCATTTTCTTGTTCTGGATTTGCCCGGTAATTATATGCATACTGATAAGACTTGGCCTTTATACATTGTGCAACGACTTGCTCAAAGAAAGCACCATTATCTTTAGGTTTGTTAGTCGCATTGCCATCAATCCAATCAATAAATCCCCTTTTTTGAATCTCTAAATCTCTTACATCAAAATATGACTTCAAATATTTAGGAGGATTTTTCTTGTCTTCAACCCCATCAATATGTTCTTTAAGAAGGCATCTCATAAAGCCTATGTCATTAAAATATGTTTTAGGTGATTCCTGTTTTGATAATGGCATATTTATTTCATCAATATGCGGTATCAACAGGCCAACATCGCTATCGACCACATATTCATAAAATTTTTTCATCGGTTCGGATTTGAGTTTCTTCATTAAGATCTTTTTATTGTTTTGCTTCAGTCCAAACAAGAGACAATTAAAAACATCCTCTCCGATTTCTACTCCGTACTCATCACGGAAATATTTCGCTACATCAACGTTGTAATCACTAGTTAAAGATAGGATAGCGCTCAAACTATCGTTTACATTATATTTTTTGTCTTCTATATAAGCCACCACGGCTTTAGGCATCCCGCCAACAAACGAGTATTCAGAAAACTTTTTAAGAAGATGGATATGTGTATCTTTCTTAATGTTTTCATTTCTTTCAAAAGATTTTCGTGCATCCTCAATATATTTCGTATCCCCGTCAACACTTTCAACAAATTCGTCAAATGAGAGAGGATACATTCTATGTTGTTCCATACCGCCAGGCACATCTTTTGCAAGGGATTCTAGATTTGAGATTTTAGCGCCAAGCAACGAGCCTGAAAAAATAAATCTAAGTCCGTCCTCTTTCGTAATCATCGATAATATTGATTTAATGGTTCCACTCGATTTAATCTTTTTATCATTTGAAAGTGCTTGAATCTCATCGATAAAAACAATGTTTGTCTTGTTTAAATCGACGTTAATTCCAAGCGAAACAAAGACATATTGCATGAAAGACATACCTTCAATACCATTATTGCTCAAAAGCAGCTCTTTGGCTCCATCCATGGTGGCAATATTTATTTCAGGAATAGACGTTTCTTCATTCAATCCGTATTTTTTGCGGATAAAATGTCTAATAGAAGAAGTTTTGCCGACTTGTCTTGCTCCTAGAATCATTAAGGATTTAACATTCCCCTTATCCCAGTTCTCTATTATTTCATCCACATCTCTTTTAATATAATTATTCATTCTTACTTCCTCAGCAAATAAGCCCATATAGGTAATATTTTAGTGAACGAAACAGTATTAAAATAATTAACACCTTTATCGACCAAAACCATCGAATTATAAGCTATACCATCATTAGGCTCTAAATAACAATTTAATTTGTCGATTGCAGATGAAAGAAGATTCGTGTTTTTAAGTTTAATCTCGATAATGGTAGGTGCTTTATAATCCCAAGCCAGATCAATAATGCGTTTGTCTGCTAGTACAAACCTATAAGGCTTATATCCTTTTCTTAATCCATAATTAAAAACTATTGATTCTACAATATGCATCCTATCCGCTTTTTTTCCCCAAATTCTCTCTAAACCCGGGTCACATAAATATAAATCGCAATACTCGAAATGCATTTTTTCGCCTTCAAAAGGAAGAATGCCAATAATACCAATTCTTTCCAGCACACTTAACGTTCTTTTGTATCGTTGCAACGTGCCATTATCAGAAACTTTTGAAAAAACAAAGCGACGATAAGATGAGGAACGGCGATTTGAGAAGTTATTTAAAACGGCAGATGGCCCGCTGGAAAATTGTATTTTTTCATCAATAAAAGCCAGAAGTCTTTTTTTAATTTTTTTTAACTCAAGCTCGGCATTTATTATTCCCGATTCTAATACTTTTTCAACAACACATGGGAAGCCACCAAAATTACTATATTCATCCCACATTTCTTCAAACATATCAGAAAATGGCAATTTCGTTTGTTTTTCTTTGTCCATATATAAACAAACACTTTCGATTGGATAATGATTAGTTTTCAACAAGCAATACTCTTTAAACGATAATGGCTTAACAATTAATTTTCTAATAGATCCAACCGGAACAAACCTTATCTTATCAAATACATATTCACCATAATCACTAATTAGAATGAATCTATGTTTAGAGTTTGCGCATAGATTTTTCAATTGAACAATAATTTCATCATTAGGCGAAATTCCATCAAAAATCAGTAATTTATTCAAAGAAGTATCCATTAGCAATTTGTTAACAATAGCCAAAGATATATCGAAAGATTTATTTTTTGCTTCCAGGAAAATTTCCTTAATACAACTGTATTTATCTTCATCAATAAAGTTATGTGGGATATTTTTGCTTTCAGCCCATTTTTGAATCAAAGTAGTCTTTCCAATTCCGATAGGCCCAAGAACAAAAAGAGCATCATTATTGTTTTGTTCCCACCACTCATCAAGTTTATTTAAATACTCAATTCTTTCGATCATTGCCTATATATTTTAAGTGTAATTTCATTTAGAAGCAATAACTTTTGCCGATTTGTGAATATTTTTGAAAGTAACTTTTGCCGATTTGTGAATATTAATTCCATCTTAGTTGCTAAAAAGTCGACTATTTAGTTTTGCCAAAAACACAGTCTAATTGTTGTAAGACTAGTAGATAAGTGGCCACGTCGCTTCGAGTTTCCGCCACGAGATTGTTTGTTGATAGACCCCTACAGTTACTAGCAAGACATTAATTATTTGCCTAATTTTTGATGGTTTTTGGTTAAATAATCAGTTTGGACTAGCTAGCGGCTATCAAACCATATTCCTTCATCTTTTTTAAAATACCCATTCTTTCTCTTTTTGATAAAGGCAATGAATAAACATATAGTTCATTAGAAGAATTGATTTCATATAACTTACCAAGCCTATAGAAATATATTGAATTAAAGTTTCTATTTCTTGGTGGGCATTCATTTCTTAATACTCGTATATCTAATTCAAATCTTTCATCATTAGATTCATATATAGAAGAGAATACAAAACAAAAATAAATTGATTTCTCGCTTCTTCTTAGACAGTTAACAATATCTTTTTCAGCTTGTTTATATTTTTGAACAATATCGGTATTGTCTTTACTAAAAATAACATCGCCTTTTATGCCGAGTTTATAATCATCATCCAAGAAGTCATAGGAACTATAATCCCCAACATATTTAACTAAATCAAATATTTGGTCTTTCCAAAATTTGTATAAAAGCCTAGTCGATAAGAAAGAATAATAAATAGGATCACTATATTCATTATTCGATTCTTTAGAATTGTTATATTCATTCAATCTATGGGTATTTCTAGATAAATTATAATGACGTTTAGCAATCTCTATCGCCTCAACTTCATCTAATTGATGTAATACATAATATTGTCTTAACCCTTCTATAACAGGTAAAAATCTAATGATTGATTTAGATAATTCGCCTGTAAGGAAATGCCATTTAGAATAAAAGAACCCAAGCCATTCCACTGCATCCATATTTATCTTTTGTCTATAAATCTTTTTAATGTGATTAGCTAGTATGATTTCTTCAAATATCCTTATGGATGGTTGAGTATGCCAAAAGGTATATGGTTTATCCATTTCAAAACGAATCTTGCTTTTCATATAGCAAGTTATGAAATCAACTATCTCGTAATTAGACTCGAAAGCTAATAAAAAGATGTCTTTTTGAAGATTATTGATATAGTTTTCAAAATAGGGGCTTCTTTCCATATTCTTTTATTAAATCCGAGAATCTTTTTCAGCAATATTAAACAACATTTATGGTCATGAAAGATAACTAATCGGCATAACAACGTCTGTTTATGTTTAATATGCCTATCCTTTTTCGGAAATATTAAACAAAAATATATCTAATTTGAAAATAAAATATCTTTCAAATCTAGATAAGTAACCCCATCTAGCTTACCTTCAAATCCAGAAGAGCAAACAAAACCAATCTCTCCTACTTCTAAGCCCTGGATTGCCTTTACTTGTTCCATTTCTTCTTTTTGTTTAGCAATGCTTAATGGTTTTTCAAAATATTTAACTTCGAAAATAGAATATTTATTGTTGATCTTTTTAAGAACGCGAGAGTATCCGTTTAATTGTGTAAACATTCCTGAATGAAATGAAGGGATGGTTGC
>CABQKC010000022.1 GCA_902464635.1 uncultured Caryophanales bacterium
TCAAGAAAGGAAGTTATTCTAGTTCCTGTTCCTAAGATGGAATTTAGAATACAAGAAAATCATGGAGAAGTCACAT
This sequence comes from uncultured Caryophanales bacterium, assembly GCA_902464635.1. Lineage (GTDB taxonomy): Bacteria > Bacillota_I > Bacilli_A > RFN20 > CAG-826 > Alloenteromonas. The sequence continues at coordinate 77 of CABQKC010000022.1, forward strand.
TCTCAAAAATTTTCGAAAATCCAAGAGATCTTACGACGCTATGGCCTTGCTATAGCGTTCGTAGGGCCTTATCTTTTGTTTTTCATTTTCTTCGGAGTAGTGCCTTTGTTTATGGGTATCATTATTTCTTTCATGAATTACAACCCATACGACTTAGGTTCTTCTTCTTTTGCTGGCTTTGATAACTATGCCAATTTATTTAAAAGTGATTCTGCTATATCAAGGTTATTTTGGCCAGCTTTTGGCAAGACTTTGCTATTTGATATTATAGCAGTGCCTTGTTTGATAATTGTTCCTTTGGCTTTTGCTATATTAATCAATAAAAAGCCACCTCTATATAAATTATTTAGGGCAATATTATATCTTCCTGCAGTTACTTCAATTACTATCGTAGGTATTATCTTTGGTTCCATCTTTGCTAGCGATAAATCCGGATTAGTAAATTCTTTGTTTGGGACAAATATAGATTTCTTAGGCAATGAAACTAGTAGATGGATAATCATTTTGTTTGTTTCTATTTGGTGGCAAACCGGACAGAATTTCGTCATATTGTCTGCCGCGCTTAGAGACGTACCTAAATCTTTATATGAAGCTTGCGAAATGGATGGGGGAGGCAAGTTTGAGCAATTCATGAAAGTTACCTTGCCAAATATAAAGGGTTCGTTGCAACTATGCATGTTTACAACTTTGATTGGATACATGGGTTTATATGGCCAACCTTATACATTGTTTGGAACAACCAATAAACCAACTTTAACAAATCCTCAAACTCCAATGATTTTGATTCAGACATTCATATCTTCAACATCGTTTGCATCAAAAACAGGTGCCATATCTGCTTTGGCTGTTTTCTTCGGATTATTTGTAATGATATTCTCTCTTATTCAAAAGATTGTCATGAAAGACAGGAAAGGAGGTAATACTCGTGAAAAGCAATTTAATACGTTCTCCGCTATCCAAGAGCGAAAGACAAACTAGGAAAGAAAAGATTGTTTCCTTTGTAATTTTGCTTGTCGTTTGTCTTTTCTGGGTGTTGCCATTTATTTATTTGTTTGGAACTTCCTTGAAAGATGAAACTTCTTTGATGTCTGGGAAGCCTACAATTCTTCCTGAGCCAGGGCATTGGACTTTTGAACATTATCTTGGATTCTTAAATACATCTAACCATGGTCGTTTGGATAACTTGCCAATCTGGATGATCAATTCTCTTGTGGTTACTTCCTTAACAGTAATCCTTACCCTTTTAGTAGATACTTTGGCGGCCTATGCCCTTGTATTCTTTAATTTTAAGGGAAAGAATTTAATCCTTGCCATATTGATTGTCTTCATGACTATTCCAGGTGTCATCGGAACTACTCCTTTGTATTCGATGTTTGTTTCAATTGGAAAAGCAACTGGATTAAGTAGTGTTACCTTATTTAATTTAAAAAGTGTCGTAAACGGGGTTGAATCGACGGAAAAAATTTACCTTTACCCGTATTTGTGGCTTATTGCTCCAGGGGTAGGGGGAGTATTCAATTTATTGCTAATGAAGAATTTCTTCGATTCTATTCCTAGGGACATCATTGAAAGTGCGAAAAGCGATGGTGCGAGTGACTTGCTTATATTTAGAAGGATAGTCTTGCCGTTGGCACGTTCTACTGTCTTATTAATCGTATTATTTACATTTGTTGGGTCTTGGAATGACTTAATGTGGCCTCAACTTATTATAGGTGGCAAGACATTGAACATGACTATCAATGTTGCTCTTGTTGCATATACGGGCGGGGTTAATTCCTGGAGCTTGAAAGCTGCCCAATCTGCAGCGGGCATGTTTGCTTTGCTACCAATTCTAATAGTCTTCATCATTGTCCAGGATAAGATGATTGATGGACTTGCTAATACAGGGGTAAAAAGATAAAGAGGTTTTATTATGGAAAAAGAATGCAAAATAAATGAAACCATAGTTGAAAACGGCGATTTGGAAAGGGCTAAAAAGTCTTTTATCTCCATCCAAAACCTTGAAAAGGTCTATCCAAATGGAGCCAAGGCGGTATTCAATTTCAATTTGGATATCCAAAGAAATGAATTCATTGTCATTGTTGGCCCTTCTGGTTGTGGTAAGACTACGACTTTAAGGATGATTGCGGGTCTAGAAGATATTTCTAGCGGTAGTGTTTATATCAATAATGAATTTGTTAATTATAAGCCTAGCAAAGACCGTAACATTGCCATTGTTTTCCAAAGCTATGCTCTTTATCCACAGATGTCTGTCTACGATAACATCTCTTTCCCTTTGACTATCAATAAATATAAATTCCCGGTAGTCAGGAAGAAACTCAAGGGCTTGATAGAAGTACGTAATATACTTACTAGCAAATCTTTTATCGATATAGTTAAGATTATTCACCAAGCTAAAAAAGATGCAATGCAAGGCATGCTAAAGCCATACGAAGCCTTATCTCAAACTCTTGATATTTCTATAATAGGCGGGGAGATTTTATTTAATTTAGGATTCCCTGGTCATCTAGATCCAGTTTTGAACGACAAAGAGAAATGCGAAGAATTACTTTCTTCTTATTTATCTAATATAGATATAGAGATTGCTAAGGAAAAAGAAGACATAGCCAAAAATAACATTATTCTAAATGACCAATATGAATATCTAGATAAAGATGGCAATGTCGAAACGGTCGATAGGAAAATGGACAAATATGAAATCAGGGAAAGGGTATTTAGCGCCGCTAAAGTACTTGACCTTGGTCCATATCTAGGACGTCTTCCTAAAGAATTATCTGGTGGCCAAATGCAAAGAGTTGCATTGGGCAGAGCTATTGTTAAAAACGTTCCTCTATTCTTGATGGATGAACCTTTGTCTAACCTAGATGCCAAACTTAGGTTAAATATGAGGAGTGAGATTGTTAAGATCCATAACCGTATAAATGCAACTACAATCTATGTTACCCATGACCAGACAGAAGCTATGACTATGGCAACTAGAATTGTTGTCATGTCAAAAGGATTTGTCCAACAAATAGATACCCCAAGTGAAATATATAATAATCCTAAGAATTTATTTGTTGCTAAGTTTGTCGGCTCTCCTTCGATAAATGTTTTTGAAGGGACTTATAAACCAAAAGAAAAGGTAATCAAGATTAGTGATAGTATTGAATTGCCTATTGATGCAAAGTTTGTAAAGGTCCATAAAGATTTCTATACGGATAAATTAAATGAATTTGAACAGGTATTCTCTACTTTCGATAGCGATTACCATTCTCAAGAATTCATCCTAAAGGTTCTTTCTAGTGTTGGTAATGAAGAATCTAAGACATTTAAGGCCAAACACAAAGAATCTTTATTCAGCAAGATTTCTAAATTCATCAACAAAAAGAAAGATGATGAAGTGTATGAAACTCCTGAACAAACTAACAAGAGGTTATTCCAGGAAAAAATCGATGCTCTTAAAGATGCCGTTAATAATGAACACAAGATTATCTTTGCCATTAGGCCTGAAAGAATGAATGTTGTCTTAAAAGAGCAGAAGAAAGAATATCCTTCTAATTACTTCGAAATCGAGCCTACTGTCTGCGAACTTCTTGGAAATGAATATATTATCCATTTTGACTTCTTAGGACGTGATATGACCGCAAAAGTCGATTCAAAAATCCATGTTGATACAAACTCAAGGCTTATGCTTAGCTTTGATAAGGAAGATTTGCTCTTCTTTGATTCAATAACTGGAGAAAGAATCTATTACCACGTTGGTAAGTCTAAATAGTTGGTAGCAAAATAAAACGGTTGGTGAGTTGCCAACCGTTTTTCATATCCTTTAATTGATTTTCCTTTGATGTAAGTGGCAGGGGATCTGAATTATTGCCCTTTCCTTTTTAGGATCATGCAATCTATCTTTTAATAATTCCACTGACTTTTCCGCCAGAAGGTCATAATCATAATCGATGGAAGTTATATCAATCATACCTATTAAGTGGGCACAAACGGCATCATAGCCAATAATATGGAACTTTGGATATATTCTTCTAAAGTTGGGAATCTTTATGTTTAATCCATCTAGAAGTGAATAGGCTATTTCATCGTTAAAACAAAATACCCCGTTATATCCTTTTCTTACCAAATGAGGCAAACTATCGACAGCCTCTTCTAACTTTATTGTTTTTACTTCCGCCTTTGGATTGATTTCCATTACGGCTTCTTCAAATAGTTTCTGCCTTCTAATGCAAGGTTCGATTTCGTAATCATATACATAAATGAGTTTATTGATGTTATGGTAGTTGAGGAGATAATTGGCCGCTATATTGACCCCAGAACTATTAGATGGTTCAATGAAATCAAAATCAGTAGCATCTCTATTGTTTCCTAAACATATGATTGGGATATTATGGAGTTTTGCCACTTCCATGGCATCATCGCTTAATTCGATTAAGGAAATTATGGCATCTACTCTTTGTGAGATACATTGCTTTATCAAGTCATAAGTAGAGAAATTATTCATGTTGATAATCGTATAGTCATAACCAGCAAGGAATAATGTATTTACTAACTTATTTGATAAAGTAACAAAGAAATAATTCTGGAAGTTACCTGCAACGATAGCTACCAACTTTCTTCCTTCTCTTTTTAAGAATTGAGATACTGTATTTGGCATATAACCGAGTTCATATGCTTTCTCTCTAATCATTTTTTTGGTGGATTCGGCAATATCATCGCAATCCCTTAAAGCACGTGAAACTGTATTAATTGATAAACCAACCTCGTAGGCAATTTCTTTTAATCCAGTCGCTTTATTAGTCATAACTAATTACCTTCTTCAATATAAAAATAATATGACTCTTATTAATATTCAATCTTCTCTTCTAATTCGATATCTAGACAATTCTTTCCAACCATGATTTTGAAGACTCCGTGGTTAACAGTCCATTTATCATAAGAAGTGGAGTAATATTGGAATGCATCTTCACCTAATTCGATTCTAAAGTGCTTTGTTTGCTTTGCCTTGATTAAGGCCTTTTCAAATCCCTTTAGTTCATATTTTGGCCTATAGGTAACTCTAGTTAGATCTTCAATGTATACTTCTGCGACTTCTTTGCCATCTATATTTGAAGTATTTGTAACATCGAATTCTACAATGACCTTCTTGTCTTCCTTGCTTAATTTCAAATTGTCATATTCAAAATTAGAATAAGAAAGACCATAGCCGAATGGGAATAAGACCGGGGTGTTATCTGTTACAAATTGGCGGTACCCGACATTTAGATCCTCTTCATAAACGCAACTTCTAGCATCTTCATAAGCATTTATTGAATCGAAATCTTCTAGTAAAAGAGGGAACGTCTCGCTTGTTTTTCCGGAAGGATTGACTTTACCAGATAAAATCTTGGCAATTGATTCATTTCCTTTTTCGCCTGTATAGCTTGCCCAGATGACTGCATCTACTTCATCAATCCATTCTCCCATTTCAATAGGAGCCCCTGCATAGATAATAACTACTGTCTTCTTGCTGACTTTGGCAACTTCGTGAATTAAAGATACTTGTTCATTGGAAAGGAGCAAGTTTTGCCTATTATAGCCTTCTGATTGTTCCCAGTTGTCCTGAGAAATGGTTACAATGGAAGTTGTGATATTTTCTTTTATTGTTTGATTTAGGGTACCTACTAGGTTTCCTACGCAACTAACTGGACCTCTATTGAATTCAAGAGCGTTGGCCCCTTTCGCATTGAAACCTTCTTCTTTTAAGGCATCTAGTAGTTTTACATATTCATTTAAAGGAGTGACTTCGCTAGAACCCCCTCCATAGACATACCAATTTAAAGGAGCGCCGGAAACTAGTAATCTTTCTTCCTTTGGGTTTAAAGGCAAGACATTGTTTTCGTTTTTTAATAAGACAATACCTTCGCTAGCGATTTCTCTAGCAATGTCATATCTATCTTCTATTGATAAAGTCTTTTTCCTTAAAGGCCTTGTATTTTCAGTCTTGAAAGCAAAATCGATAACTCTTTGGGCACAGGTATTTAATTGGTCTAAATCAATCTGGCCTTCTTTTATTTTGTTTAGCAAATCATCAAGATGCTCTTTTGAATATGGCATTTCCAAATCTAAACCGGCGTTTAAGGATTTCTCCCTATCCATGACGGCTCCCCAGTCAGAGACGATTAGCCCATCAAAACCAAATTCATTTCTTAGGATGTTGTATAATTTTTTGTTTTCGCTCATTCTGCAACCATTGACTAGGTTATAGGAACACATTACTTCCCATGGCTTTGCTTTAGAGGCAATCTCGAAAGGCTTTAGGTATATTTCTCTTAATGCCCTAGTAGAAACATCCATTGATTTGTAGTTTCTAGATGATTCGGTGTTATTGCAACAATAATGTTTTAAGCAAGCCCCAACATTTTCGTTTTGGACTCCTTCGATATAACTTTTAGCTAGTAAGCCTGCTAGTAATGGATCTTCTGAAAGGTATTCAAAGTTTCTCCCGTTGATAGGCAAACGCTTGATGTTTACCCCAGGCCCTAAAATTACATCGATATCTAAATCCATGCAGTCGTTAGCGATGGCTTTACCTAATTTATTTGCTAATTCTAGATTCCAAGTTTGTGATAATACTTCAAAGCAAGGATAGGCAATAGAAGGAGCGGTATTAGATGTAGCAGAATTTACATCACGAGGATGTCTAACCCCGACTGGACCATCTGACATCATGAAAACAGGAACCTTACCTCCTAAATCTTCATTGTGCCAAGTGTTTTTCCCAATTACTAATCTGACTTTTTCTTCATTTGTTAATTCTTTAGCAGTAATTTTTTTCATTTTTGTTTCCTCATGCAATTTTCTTTATGAAATTAATGGCCAAATCAATCCAAGAAGCTATATAGGACAATGTATTAGTCAAATATTCATCTTTTGGATTAACAATTTCGTTTGCTAAGCTAGCCCCGTGCTCTCCAATTGGATAATAATGTAATTCGAACTTGACCTTATGTTTCTTTAAAGCTAGCGCTAGGCCTAATGTGTTCATGCTATCTACACAAGTATCGGCATCTGTAGTCCAAATAAATGTAGTAGGGTAATCAGGTGTTACTTGCTTTTCTATGGAATAATAGTCTTTTAGATCTGGTCTATTGTTTAATAATTGGTCTCTAGTTGAACCATTTGTAGGTTCATACATTGTGATAACTGGATAAGAAAGTATTAAGCCGTTTACCTTAATGTCTTCTAGTTTTACTTTTAAGTAGTCGGCATAATCTTGTTTTTTACAAAAAGCGCCTAATGAAGCTGCAAAATGTCCTCCAGCCGAGAATCCTGTAACGATGATATGGTTAGGGTCGACATGGAATTCATCCTTATGTTTTCTTATATAGCTAAGTGCTGCGAACCCTTCAATCATTGGATAGGGGTAGTCATAAGGACCTAAATTGTATTCTAATAGGAAGCAAGCTAAATCTTCACTGAGGAATTTTAAGACAACAGGTTCAGCTTCTCTTTCTGAAACAAAACAATAAGCTCCACCTGGTATTGTTAAAACACATTTCCTAATTCTATTTTTGCTAAATTCATCAAAATTAGAAGGACAATAGCAATGTAGTTTTACATCCTTTTTTAGCATCGGGTATTCATCTTTTAGATTTACTGTTTTATAAATCATGGGTTTTAGACCTCTTTTTCTTATCCTTATTATAATAATTAGAAATGAGCAATTGAATTATTCTTAGATGTTAAAAATAACAATTTACCACTTTTTTATTCAATAGACATGGAGACTTCTAATAATCTAATTTTTTGAGATTTATTTAGTGCCTCGCTTTCTTTTATGGCCTTAGTAATTTCTTCTATGTTTTTTGGATTTTTAAGAATTTGATCATAAAGGCCATATTTATCTTTTGCCGTTACATCAATTGAATACAAGATACGTTTTAAATTGTCTTTGATTTCGTTAAATCTATCTTCATCTTTGAATGTAATTTTGATTAGATATTTTGACTTGTTATCTACTGGTAACTCAAACCTTAAATTTTCTGAATATAAGATCTTGAAGTCGTTTGATTCTATTCCGTTAACAAAGACTTTTATATCCGCATCTTTTAAGTCAACATAATCAAAGACAAACGTTCTATTTTCATTAAATACTTTATTAGATTTAACAAAATTAATGGACAATTGCAGGGTATTTTTATCTATTAATTTATTTTCAAATATTGTTTTAGATATCTCTTTTTCTTTGTCTTCATAAAGGGTATATAGCCCATTTCCTTTTGAAGTAATTAGATTTAATTTCTTTGGATTATCTACTTCGTTATATTTAATTTTATCTAGAGAAAGAGGGATAAAAGAACCTGATTTAATTAAATAAGGGAAGCTTTCTAAGGTTCTAGCAAATTTGATTTCTTTGTCTTTTTTAATCTCGTAGATATCATGAGTAAAGAAATCAAAATACCTTCCTTTTGGTAGATATCCTTTTTCAACTGTATATCCATCTTTATTAAGAGGATGGGTAGCAGGGATTATAAAACCATCTTGGGCGAAGATGTATTCGTTTGGATAGTTATATGCTTTCTTTTTGTTTCCGAGTAAATAATATAACGGCTCGATTAAACCTAGACCCTTTAGATGAGTTTTGTAGCAACTTGAATATAGATACGGTATTAATCTGTGCCTTAATCTTAAGAAATCTATAGCAATGTCTCCGGCTCCGTTTAGGTAATACCATGGCTCTTTTGAAATGATAGGCATATCAGAGGAGTGGAGTCTATTTATAGGAGAGAACACTCCAAATTGAAGGAATCTAGTATATAGTTGATATTCTAATCTTCCTCCATAATGTCCACCAATATCATGACTCCAATATGTATAGCCTACATTGGTGGACTTGGATGTAAATTCGCTGATGTAATCCAATGTTTCCCAGCTAGAAACTGTATCGCCAGAGAAACCTACTGGATATCTATGGCTGCCAATTCCACAATATCTAGACAAAATCAATCCATGTTCATGATTGAGGCTATTATCTAGGTAATGGTAGTGGTTTAAGCTCCATAACGGATCTAGCCCAGGCATCTTTGAATTAGTGCCTTGTTGCCAATCGATCCAATAAAAACTAACCCCGTCATTTTCATAAGGTTTGTGAATAACTTTAAAGTAGTTATTGATGAATTTATCATCAGTGAAATCAAATGGGATTTGCTCTCCTTTGATAGGATCTTTATCCATTGCAACTGCAAAGTCTTTATAACAATCTTCAAACCATCTAACTCCATCTGCTGGATGTAGATTCAATGTTATGTGGAAACCTAAATCAGATATATCTTTCAGGAATTTTTTATAATCTTTGAAGAGGTCTTTGTTCCAACTATATCCAGTCCAGCCATCTTTTCCTCCATAGAAAGGAGTATCTCTTCCTAACTCGGTAATGTGTTTGGCCTTGTCTAGGTTATTCGAATTATAATGCCAATCCATGTCGATAGTAGAAACTGTAATTGGAACATCTCTATCGATAAATTTGTATAGGAGCGTCAAATATTCTTTATCGGTATATTCATGATACCTGCTCCACCAGTTGCCAAATGCATATCTAGGTAATATTGGGGTATATCCAGTAATTTCAAATAAGGCTTTTACTGCCGCTCTATAATTATGTCCATAGGCAAAAACGTAATAGTCTTTATGACCTTCTATGGCTTTTTCTAAAGAACCTTCATCATTAAGCAAAAGAGAAGAACTATCATCGATAAGAGCTACTCCGTTTCTACTAGCGACCCCATTATCTAGTTTTATTTCGGTTCTAGGGCCATCTTCTTTGTAATTAGTAAAATATTTGCCCTCATAACAGTCTAGTGTCCTATATGTACCTTTTAGATTCTCTTTGTTATCTAGATGGATTTCTTTGCCTTTTAGAATGATAAAAGAATCTTCGATTGAATCGCTATCGATAAGGACTAGAGTTACTTTTTTAGTCTTAATCTTTATGGATGCTTCATTTTGCTCTAGGATTTCGAATTTTGGTGTTTTTTTATTACGGAACCAAACTGTTTGGGTTGCCTTATCGTTAAATTCTTTTTTATTTGATTTCTCAATTCTAAAAAGTTCATCAAAAAGAACCGTGATACGGTAATTCTTCCAGAAAACCATTGATTCCTTTTTAGAAATCGGATCGGTTGCTGCTATTAGATGTTTATCGAGCATATATTTACCTCGATAATAATTTTAGTAAAACTAACGGCTTTTATTATTATTAAAAATAATGTAACTATTACGTTTGGCAAGGAGGGTATGAATTGCTTAGCATGAATGCTTTTCTGCTAAAGCGACCAGTTCTTCAGGTTTATAAACAGGAATGTCACAATTGGCAAAATCTTTAATATTGTTCGTTATTATTGCATCAAGCATCGCTTCTTTGGCTGCCTGAATAATGAGCTCGTCTTCAAAGTCTTTGTATTCTTCGTAGATCGAGGTAATTGCTGCGTCTGCACTTATTCCTATTACTTTTGAGCACAAACAATAGACTCCTGAAAGCACTGATTTTGCCTTTTCTTTATCGTGAAGTTTTCTTCCAGCAATATATTCTATGTCCCTTAAAGACATGGATGTAATATATGTTTGATTTCTACTCTTTTTACACCAAATAAAAAAATCTAGGGCTTCCTTGCATCCGCTTTCGCGTTTTAACAGCAGGTCGAGAAACACGTTTGTATCAACTAATAGCCGCATTTTTTCATAATCTCCTCTCCAATCATTTCTTTGTAATCTTCTCCTTTGTCATTGTCTTTTAAACATCCGCATAAACTAACCAATGATTGATAATACAATTCATCTGGATCGGACAAAACCGCAACGATTTTACCATTGCTTGTTATGAAAACTTTTTCTTTCGAACAAGTAGTGAGATACTCTTTTATTTTTTTCCTAAAATCTGAAACACTTACAAAACACATACTTTTCTCCTTTGTACATATTATTAACCAAAAAAGTACATTAATAAAGAAAAATTTTGTACATTTATTATGGATTCTTTTTAGATAGGTGTCTGTCTCGTGCCTTATCCATCAAAGCTTTAGTACTTGTTTAAACATCATTTATTCATAATTTTTGTAGCTTGTTATCTTTGTTTATTAGAAATGATGGGTTTTTACATTTTATTTTTAATGGAAAAATCTTTTCCTATTGAAGATTATCCAACTCAACTCTATTTATAGGTTGTCTTGGAAGCCTTTTTTCTTCGATAACTTGAGGGGGGGGTTATTCCTTCGTAACGTTTGAAGCCTTTGACAAAATAATTTAGGCCATCATAACCTGTGAAATGTGCTATTTTTCCTATTGGTAAATCCGTTTCTAATAATAGTTTCTTGGCCTCTTTTACCCGAACTTCTTAGGCAAATCGGAAAATACTCTTGCCGGCCTCTTCTTTAAAAGCATGTTCTAGGTAAGATTTGCTGATACTTATATTCGCAACTAGTTCATCTAAAGACCAACGCATTTCTAGATGCAAATAGATATATGCTATTGCTATTGGTCATTGCTTGATAATTTTGAATGGCAAAAAGGTTTTTCTATGACTTTTGGTCTTATAGAGGCAGGCCGTAAAACAATGGAACGCAAGATAAAGAAGACTCTTCTTTCGCTCGGCGAAAAGAAAAAGCTATTTGAATGAATATTTGCTTTAGTAGGTATTAATTATTTAAACGGCACCCTACCATATCGATGCCTTTTGTATGAAAGACTGTTTTAACTTTCTTTAATATCGGTTCATAGTAAAGGTATGTTAAATTGTTTCTTTATAGTCTTTCCTATCCCCTCGTTACACCACAAAATCGTATTTCATGTTGTTTTTTTCGATGTATCTGTCTACGTCCTCTTGCCTTATCTTCTCGTTTGTCGCGATTGACAGTTCCAAGAGGGTAAGGAACCAATCGGCGTCTTGTGGCATCATCATCGGCAAAACGGGTGGGAATTCCTTGAACTTGTCGTAATATTCCATCTTTAATTCACTTAGATAGTTTTCCATTTTTCATAATCTCCTCAAAAATATCTGCTGATTTCGGAAAAAGCGTTTTTATATTGAAATATGCTTCTTTATGATTGGCAATTTAAACGCCTTATCTTTAATTATTATCGCTTCTGGCTGTTAAATTTCCACTGAATTTAAACAGTAGAAAAAATAATAGTATAAATGAGTAATCAAAAGGTGTCTTCTTTTTCTTGGATAAGAGTTTATAGTAAAGACATGTTAAATCACTTCTTTATAAACACTCGTCTGACTATTGAAGCTATTCATAAGCAGCTTCAATGCTTGTCTAAAATAATTTCTTTTTTCACTCAATCTCTTTTTATTGGTTACTATATTTATCTATTGGTAATAAACATAAATAAGACTGTGTTTTTAATTATGTATGCCTTTTTATTGACCTTATCTTTGCTAGTATTGGCTTTTGATATTTATTTTGCTTTTAAAAAAGGGGACACAAGATTAGAAATTAGATTATCGGTAGAAAGAAAAAGAAGGTTGGAAATGATATTTTCAGCAGTTCGGATTTTATTGAAGGTAGCCGTAATCATACTTAGTGGTGTTGAATTAGTTAGATATCCAGCCGGAGGAATGCAAGTTATTACATTTACATTATCCATCGTGCTTTTTGCTTTCTATTTAGTTTCAAATTTATTGATCTTCTTTGTTCATAAAGACTTGGATTTAATTAGACTTTCTGCGGAAAGCGATGTTGCTAATAGCAAACTTTTATCAAAATTGCTGAAGCAAGATAAAAAAGAATATACCAATCAAGAGCAACGGATGTTAGATTCGATTCAAGAACGCGTTAATACCCATTTAGGCATTAAAAAGAAGAATCAAAAAAACGACGGTGAATAAGCATTGATTATTTTTATAAGTCATAACAATTTGTTCTTTGCTTCTTCTAAAGACATGATTTTGCCTGTATTAACATCTGCAATACCTTCATTTATTTTTTGCATAAGATTGAATACATTAGAAGCAATAATTGTAGTGTCATTTTTGCCGTTAACATTTATGTAAACGGGCCCTTGATTCAATTTACACAGTTCGCTTGTTTCTTTATATTTATTTCTTAAATCCGCACTCGGTCTGATAATCGCCATAATAAACCTCCACGTTATATCTTTTAGGCTATAGTTGCAATTTCGACCCACGGAAGCCTCTTGCTGAACCCACAAAAAGGTGGAGAACCAATAACAAAGTGGTGGAACATATCGGGATCGAACCGACGACCTCATCGTTGCGAACGATGCGCTCTCCCAACTGAGCTAATGTCCCACGGCTTGCTTATTATATTACTTTTGAATTTCTAGACAATCAAAACTACAAAAGGTGATGGATGTGTAGTGATTAATCCATTGAATTAGCTTAGTTTCATCGATTGATGAAACGGGTTCTTCGTCGATGTCATTAACTTTTCCCTTTGTTATTTTATTAAACTTATTATCGATTTTAGTAACTGTAATATTAAAGTCATCGGCTTTGTTTTTGAGTGAGTTCGTTGCTTTTAATAAATCGTTCCATCTAGTAGAGAAACGCTTAAACTCACTTGAAAGGATATCTAGAGATTTGTTTATCTTTTCTAGGTTTTTGGCTTTTTCGGCATCGTCCTGTACTACCTTAAAAGAGACAATCATTGGTTGAAGAATAGTAGGGCAAGCCAATACAACTCCTTTGCTAATGGCTTCTTGCACTAAATCAGGGTATTCATTTTCGATAAAGGCAAATATTCCGTCATTAGGAATAAACATAATTGCATTTTTAACTGTCAATCCTTGAATAATGTATTTGCTTGTCTCAACAATTCTTTTCTTTAAAGCGGCTTTGAAATTTGCTTTCAATATTGTTTTATTTTCTTCACTTATCGGATCTGAAGAGAACAGGTTTTCATAACCGACAAGAGAGAATTTCGAATCGATTGCAATCAAATCCTTTGATTTGTCTCCACGAAGATATATGACGGCATCTGGTTTATATTGGCCGTCATTGTCTTGATATATGATTTTTTGGGTATCGTAAAGCTGACCTTTTGTCTCTCCAAAAGTTGCTTCTAGAATCATCTCTAATTGAAGTTCCCCATATCTGCCTCTTTGTTGGTTATTGGTTAGGACTCCTTTTAAATCCAACACTTGGTCACTTAGGGATTTGATATTCTTTTGGGCTTCTGAAATGGCTCCTAATTGTTCTTTTATGTTGGCCATTGTCTCGCTAGATCCTTTAAACCCATCTGATAACGTTTTATCTACTTTGTTATTAATAGATAAAAGATTGTCATCTATTTTCTTGGTTAAGGCTTCTATGTTTAGTTGAAGACTCCTATTTATGCTTTCTTGGAAGGCATTTAGTCTAGCGGCATCTCTATTTGTTTGATCATTAAGATGAGTTTCTACTTTTAACATTGATTCAGAGACGTTTTTTCCAATTAATAAAGGAAGAGAATCTTTTAAGGAAACCAAATCACTTTTTAGATTTGAGTACGATGAATTTAATTCCTTTGCCATTGTTATTAATTCAATGTAGTCTTTAGATTCCGTTTCCTTGTTTTTGCTTCTTTTGTTATTAAGAATGTTAAAGACAATTAAGGTTATTAATGTTAAAAAACTGACAATTAGGGAAGTAATTATTAAGACAAGCATGGTTTCTCCTTTGCTAAAATTTTACCACCATTTTTCTAAAGCAAGTGATGCAAAAAAATCAAGTCTACTCATATAGAAATTTATAGATATTATTGTAACTATGGAAAAAGGGAAAAGTAGCAACAAGAAAGATGAGGTTTATGCTGTCATCGATTTAAAAAGTTTCTATGCTAGTTGCGAATGTGCCGCTAGGGGATTAGACATTTTTACCACCCCTTTAGTAGTGGCCGATCCTACTAGAAGCATTAACACGATTGTCATGTCTTCGACCCCATATTTAAAAGAAAAATATGGAATTCCAAATGTATGTAGAGTGAAGTCCTTGCCAAAAGTTCCTGAACTAATTTTTGCCCAGCCTAGAATGGCTTATTATATTGAAATGTCTGCAAAAGTCGTTTCGATTTTCCTAGATTTTATCGATGAAGAGGATATTCATGTTTATTCTATCGATGAATCTTTCCTTCACTTATCTCCTTATCTTTCTTTATATAAAACTACTCCTGAAGGCCTATGCAAAATGATTCAGGAAAGAATTAAAAATGAACTTGGGTTAGTTGCTACATGCGGGATTGGTCCTAATATGTTTTTAGCTAAGACTTGTTTAGATAATGAAGGCAAGAAGAAACCTCCGTTTTTAGCTAGATGGGATAAAAAAGATATAAAAGAAAAACTATGGAAAATATCTCCTATAACTAATGTTTGGGGTATCTCTAGCGGGATTGCTTCTAGGCTTGAAAAAATGGGGATAAGAAGTCTAGAGGCTTTAGCGAATACAGATGTTGAATTGCTAGAAAAAGAATTTGGAATAATCGGGCATCAGCTTTTTGATTTATCTAATGGGATTGATAATACTGATATTAGAAAGAAATATGTTCCAAAAGAGAATTCGCTTTCTTTAGGCCAGACATTGATGAAGGATTATGATGGAAAAGGAGCAAGGTTAGTATTAAGAGAAATGTGTGA
This sequence comes from uncultured Caryophanales bacterium, assembly GCA_902464635.1. GTDB lineage: Bacteria > Bacillota_I > Bacilli_A > RFN20 > CAG-826 > Alloenteromonas. Next base: position 15,674 of record CABQKC010000022.1, read on the forward strand.
CGATTTGTGTTTTAGATTAAGACTACATGAATCTAAATGCGGATTAGTATCAGTTGGTGTTGCTTATAGTGGCGGAGGAGGCTTTTCTAAACAAAGGGCTTTAGATGTCTATAGCGATGATAATGACACCTTATATTCTGTAATCCGAAATATTTTCAATTCATTATATAATGGTGAAAAAATTAGGGGCCTATATATAAGTTTTGGTAAATTGATTCCGTTTTCTTCTTTGCAACCTAATCTATTCGAGAATTATGAAGAAGCATTAGAAAAGCGAAATCTAAATCTTGCTATAGATAATATCCATAAAATATATGGATCAAACTCGGTTTTAAGGGCTAGCAGTGGGCTAAAAGATTCTACAATTAAAGTAAGGCATGGACAGATTGGAGGGCATAAATCATGAGCAAATACGAAGATAGAGGCATGATGAAATATGCTCCATATCAATCTTTAATTGAACAATCTACTTCTTTAAAAAAACTGAGGTATAACAAGAACAAAAAAGAAAAACCGGCAATCTCTAATGAACGAGCAGAAGAGATTAACTCGGTTTTGACTAATTACGATAATGAGAATGTTATTATCAGATTTTATGAAGATGGATATCTTTATTATATCGAGGGTAAAATCGAAAAGATTGAACCCATGTATCGATATTTGTTAATTCAAGAAAAGAAAATCGAATTCAAAAACCTAATTGAAATTGTTATTAAAAACTAGAAAGCCCAGTTTCCGTCTTTGAATATCTGGACTTCTTTTCCATCAGAAGTAGTTCCGACTATATTCAAGTCTTTTGAACCAATCATAAAGTCGACATGGCTAAGGGATTTATTGATTCCAAAAGAATGGATTTCATCTTCGCTATATTTTTGGAAATCCTTATATAGATTGGTGAATCCTCTCCCTAAGGCAAGGTGGCAAGCGGCGTTTTCGTCGAATAAGGTGTTATAGAATAATAGGCCTGTATTATTAATTGGGGAATCAAATGGAACAAGGGCACATTCACCTAAATAGGCACTTCCTTCATCTAGACTTAATATAGATCTTAAGGCAGCTTCTCCTTCTTCGGCATGGACATCTATTGCTTTGCCATCTTTAAATTTGACATAGAAATTTCTAATTAATTGGCCTTGGTAGACTAAAGGTTTTGCAGAATAGACAATACCTTCGGCTTCTCCTTTTCTAGGGGAAGTAAATATTTCTTCGCTTGGGATATTTGGTTGGAAGAAAGTTCCATCCAAAGTTTCTTCTCCTCCGCCTAACCAATTTACTTCTGGAATAAGTCCAACGGTTAAATCGGTTCCGTTACTAGAAGTGTAATGTAACTTTACTAAATGTAAGGAATTCAAATAATCGCAACGTTCCTTTAGATTTTCATCATGATCTTGCCAGTTCTTGATTCCGTTTCCATCGCTAGCCCTTGAAGTTAATAAAATAGCTTCATAAAGCTTTTCCATGGCTTTTGATCTAGTTAGCTCTGGGAATACTTTCTTGGCCCATTTTTTAGATGGAACCCCAGCAATACACCACTGATATTTGTTTTCTCTTTTTTCAATTAAAGAAGCAACAGCAAGGTATTTTTCTCTTTTAACCTTAGCTGCTTTTTCGGCGTTGATTCCTTTATTTGCATCAGGGTCATCTGAATCCAGCCATAGGTAGGCTGGTAAGGTAGATGTAAACCATTCTTGATAAGCAATATCCATTGGAAGAGCTTCACATAAAGCCTTGGTCTTAGCTTTCTTCATTTGGACCTTGTTTACCTTTTCAGATTGCCAAAGGACATGAACGTATTTCGCACCTGCTTCATAACATTGTTTGACTACTAAAGCAGTGAAATCTTCGATATCGACATTGGATTTAATGATAACGGATTGACCTTTTTTGAGGTTCAAACCGCTTTTGACTATAAGTTCGGCATAAGCCTTTTCTAATTTTTTGTTCATAGAAATACTCTTTTTTTCCTCCATGGGATATACTTTACTTGGTTTTCATAAAAAAGGAATTATTAAATATGGAAGAAAAAGCAAATGAAAGAAAAATGTACAAGGTTTGGGCCACTTGGAACTATATCGAGGCCTTCCTTTTATTAGCCGCTGGTATTTGTGGAGTAGTTTTTTCAGCGACCGGAAATGTCTCTGCCGAGTCTCCGATTAATCTAGTTCTTTCATTAGTTGTTGGGATATTTGTTGTTCTTGATGGAATATTAAGGTTAGTTATGTCTTTCTATTCCTTTGCTAGTAGCGAAGAATCGATAATGCTAGTGGCAGGGTTTGAAGTAGCAATGGGAGAAACCATAATCCTTTCCTATACTGTATTTATAGATATATTAGTTAAGTTCATTGCTGTTTTGCTTATCGTAATCGGATTGCTATTGGTACTGTTTTCAATATTCACTATTGTTAAGAAAACATCAAAATTATTCATGCCGATATTAGAGATATTGTTTGGAGCAATATTGGTAGCAGTCGGCATCACTATATTGGTTATGTATTTTGGTAATGACGTTGGTACTACTAATAAAATTACTGTTCTCTTAGTCGGAATTATTATGGTTTTAGCTGCCGTTGCTCAAGCTGTTATTGCTTCTATTCAATTTAAGAAGAGCAAGAAAAAATATGAAGTGGCTACCACTAATGGCAAGAACAAAGATAAAAAGAAAGACAAGAAGTCTAAGAAAGATAAACAAGACGAAACCAAAAACGATTCCATCGAAGTGGAAGTAGCTGAACCGGAAGAAATTAAGAAAATTGGACAAAAAGAAGAAAATGACAATGAAAAAGATACTTCTTCTAGCGTAGAATAGATTTTAGGAGGAAACAAATCATGTTTAGAAAAGGAAAAATTGGTTGGACAATTTGGAATATTGTTGAAGGCTTAATTTTAATTACGGCTGGCGTATTGTTTTGCGCTTATTCAAATAATTCTAGCTTCCAATCCACATGTGTTTTAATTGTTGCTATTTTAGTCATCATTGATGCCGTTTTAAGACTTGCTCTTAATGTAATCTCGGTATTTGGACTTGGGGATCTCAAGTTAATAAAGACGGATTTTGCTGCCGCCATTAGTGGTACAAGTGAATTAACTCTTGGTATTGGGTTAGTTTTCCTTCAACAAGATCTTTCAAAAGGCGATATTCTATTTGAAGCCATTGGTAGATTTGTTGGAATATTCTTAATTGTCTTATCTATCATCATGGCAGTTTATGGAATTGTCTATATTGTTAAGAAATTACAAAGTGTCGGCGTTTCAGTTGTCTATTTCTTAATCGCTGCGATTGGGCTTGCTCTTGGCATTGTTGCCTTAGTATTTTTAACTAAGAGCGAAAACATCAGGATGCTTGTCTTTATCGTTCTAGGTATCCTTCTTCTTGCCGCTGGTCTTGCAGTCATCTATTTTACCATTGCTTTATTAGTCAAAGCCAAAAAGGTTGTTAAAGCCGTCGAATCCGTTAAAAAGGATTTCGTAGATGCTTCCGGTGTTGAAGAAGAAACCCCAACCTCAGATAATGTAGTTGAAGAACAAGAAGAAAGCAAAGAAGAACCAACTGAGCCAAGCAAAGAAAACAAAGCTGAATAATCAATTAATTGATACATGGGGCCTCTAAGTGAGGCCTTTTTGTTTACCTTTTCATTAATAAGTTTTAAAATTTTGATATGGAATTTTCAGGATGGGAAAAGCTTTCCCTAGTAGACTTTGACGATAACTTAACAACAACTCTATTCACATCAGGTTGCAATTTTAGATGTCCATTTTGCCATAATGGTGATTTAGTTTTGCATCCTTCTAGATGTGTAGCTATTCCTTTTGATGGAATAAAAGAATATCTAAAGAAAAGAGTAGGTGTTTTAGATGCTGTGTGTATATCTGGTGGAGAGCCTACTTTGATGGATGATTTAGAAGAGAAACTTATCTTTATAAAGTCATTAGGTTATAAAGTCAAATTAGATAGTAATGGTTCTAGACCTTCTATATTAAAAGATTTAGTTAGCAAGGGTTTAGTAGATTATGTTGCTATGGATATAAAGAATTCTAAAGCTAAATATGCCGAAACCATCGGGATTAAAGATTTTGATTTAAGTCCAATCGAAGAATCGATTGCCTTTCTTTTATCTAATAAAGTTGGTTATGAATTTAGAACAACTATAATGAGCGAATTTCATAACGAAGAGGATATGAAACAAATCGGAATTTGGATAAAAGGCGCTAATAGATATTTCCTCCAGCAATATATAGATAACGAAAACTGCATAAAAAAAGGCCTACATCCAGTTGAATTGGAACAGGCCAATAGATATATAGAAATATTAAAGGAATATATCCCTAACGTTAAGCTAAGGGGATACGAGGAGAATTAGGTTTCTCTAAAGAATCGACATATTTTTCACATGCTATAGCAGCAAGTGCTCCATCGCTAGTAGCGGTGACTACTTGTCTAATCTTTTTAACTGTACAATCGCCAATTGCATAGACGCCTGGGGTTTTTGTTTGCTTTGATTCGTCAGTAACTATAAAGCCGTTTTGAAGATCGACTAAGGAAGAGAATCTATTATTATCTGGGGTTTGTCCTATAGCAACGAATAACCCTTCGCAGTTAATAACCATTTCTTGATTGGTTTTGGTATTAACAAATTTAACGCCTTCTAGGTTATGTTCTCCGATTAATTCTTTAGAAGCAAAATCATGGTAAATCTTTACGTTTTGCAATGTTTTTAATTTGTTTATCAAGATTTCATCTGCAAAGAATTTATCAAATAAAGTAACGATTGTAACAGACTTGCAAATGGAAGATAGGCTTATCGCGTATTGGACGGCTGTATTCGCATCCCCGATAAGACAAACATCTTTCCCTTGGTAAAAAGCCCCATCGCAGACGGCACAATAACTAACGCCTTTCCCAGTTAGTTTTTCTTCGTTAGGAAGACCTAATTTCCTATGCTTACAACCAGTTGCAATGATGATGGATTTAGATTCATATTCATTGTAATTAGTCTTAACCTTGAAATGTCTTTCTTCTAATTTATTAACTGCAATAACTTCATCTAGGTCAAACTCGACTCCTAAAGAAGATATTTGATCAAATAGATTAGAGGCAAAATCCATTCCTGAGATAGATTTTATGGAAGGATAGTTTTCTAGCCTTGGAGATTCTGCAATCTGCCCTCCGATTGTTTCTTTTTCGATTAGAAGGACTTTCTTTCCTTCTCTAAGCAAATATAAGGCGGCCGACATTCCTGCAGGACCAGCGCCGATTATTATCGTGTCAAACATAATTATTCCTTTAACAAATAAGGGCCCAAGTTAATGGGCCCATGATTTTAGTTTCTCTTTGAGGTTTCGATATAGCCCTTGATTAATGAGGCATTATCGTAGACCTTGAATGAATCGCCTTCTGGAACAAGTAGTGTTGGGGCATTTTGTATTCCATAGGCTTCACTCATTTCCTTATTGGCATAGGCATCTATTTGATGATATTTGATTCCTTCTTTATCTAGAAGCATCTTGGCTACCTTGCAATTTGGGCAAGTTGGGGAGGTAAATAACAATAATTCATTTACTTTTGGAGCCTCGGTTTTGACTTCGTTATGTTCTTCGCATTTGCAGACTTCTTCAAATTGATGAGGTTCTTCACCTTTCTTCAATTCGTAAGTCTTTCTTTGCTTGAATTCTTGTGTCTTACCGGCATTCCAGTTCTTAACAGGCCTATAGTAACCAGTAATTCTAGAATAGACTTCGGTTTCCTTTCCACAATGTGGGCATTTCCATTGCTCGCCGGTTAAATAACCATGATCTGGGCAAATGGAATAAGTTGGGGACATTGTGTAATATGGAAGCTTGTAGTTTTCAGCAATCTTCCTAACTAACTTCATGCAAGATTCCCAGTTTGGCAAGCGTTGTCCTAAGAAAGCATGGAAGACAGTTCCTGATGTATATAGGGTCTGGAATTGATCTTCAATATCAAGAGCTTGGAAGATATCGGAGGTATAGCCAACTGGTAAGTGAGAAGAGTTGGTATAGAACGGGGTATCTCCATCTTTAGAAGCGGTGATGATATCTGGGTATCTAGCCTTGTCGTGCTTAGCAAGACGGAAAGCAGTTGATTCAGCAGGTGTGGCTTCTAGGTTATAGAGGTCTCCATAAGCTTCTTGGTAATCAGAAAGGCGTTCCCTCATGTGATTCAAGACTTCAACGGTGAATTCTTGAGCTTCTTTGTTGGTTAAATCTTTCTTAATCCATCTAGCATTTAAGCAAGCTTCGTTCATGCCTACTAATCCAATAGTGGAGAAGTGGTTCTTGAATGAACCGAGGTAATGCTTTGTATATGGATATAATCCTGCTTCAAGTAGCTTGGTAACTGTTTCACGTTTTACCTTAAGTGATCTAGCAGAGATATCCATCAATCTATCTAATCTAGCATAGAAATCAGCCTTATCGGTTGATAAGTAAGCAATTCTAGGCATGTTGATTGTAACAACACCGATTGAACCAGTAGATTCGCCAGAACCGAAATATCCGCCGGACTTCTTTCTTAATTCTCTTAAATCTAGTCTTAAGCGGCAGCACATGGATCTAACATCGCTTGGCTTCATATCGCTATTGATGTAGTTAGAGAAATATGGGGTGCCGTATTTAGCGGTCATGGTGAATAACAAACGGTTATTTTCGTTATCGGACCAGTCGAAATCCTTGGTAATTGAATAAGTTGGGATTGGGTATTGGAATCCTCTTCCTTCGGCATCGCCTTCAATCATGGTTTCGATGAAGGCTTTGTTGACCATGTCCATTTCCTTTTTGCAATCGCCATAGGTGAAATCCATTTCTTTTCCACCGACAATTGCAGGTAAATTAACCATATCTTCAGGAACGGTCCAGTCTAAGGTTATATTTGTAAATGGAGATTGGGTGCCCCATCTAGAAGGTGTATTAACACCGAATATAAAGGATTGGATGCATTGCTTGACTTCTTTATAGGTTAAGTTATCTGCTTTAACAAATGGGGCAAGATAGGTATCGAATGAAGAGAAAGCTTGAGCGCCAGCCCATTCATTTTGCATGATACCAAGGAAGTTGACCATTTGGTTGCATAAGGTCATTAAGTGACGTGCAGGGGCAGAAGTGATCTTTCCTGTGACTCCACCTAATCCTTCTTTGATTAATTGCTTTAAACTCCAACCAGCACAATATCCAGTAAGCATGGATAAATCGTGGATGTGGATATCGGCGTTCTTGTGGGCGTCTGCAATTTCTTTATCATAGACTTCAGAAAGCCAGTAATTAGCAGTAACGGCACCAGAGTTAGAAAGAATCAAACCACCTACCGAATAAGTAACGGTGGAGTTTTCCTTAACACGCCAGTCCGCGACTTTTAAGTAAGAATCAACGACGTTTTTAAAATCAAGAGTAGTGCTCTTTACTTGTCTAATAGCAGCCCTTTTTGTTCTATAGTCCATATAAGACTTTGCAACGTCTACAAAGCCTGTTTGGATCAAGACTACTTCGACAGAGTCTTGAATATCTTCTACGGTTACAATTTCGTTTTTAACCTTATTGGAGAAGTTGCTGGTAACACGCAAGGCTAATAACTCTAAAACATCTGGAGTTACTTCCTTGTGTTCAGCAGCAAAAGCCTTGCCGATAGCCGACTCAATCTTTTTTAGGTCAAATGGAACGAAATCCCCGCTTCTTTTTTGTACTTGTAACATAATATCCCTTCCAATCACACAATAGTCTTTGAAAGACGAGGCTCTTAAAACCATTTTAGTGCTTCAAGCCTATTTAATGAGGGCTTTATGGGCCCTCGTCTTCGGACCTTGCTAGCATATAATAAATTCATAAATTTAAAATGCAAATCGATATGCTTACGGATGTAAAAAACGGGAATTTTTAATGCTTGAAAAATAATCACTTCATCAAAGGTTTCGATTTTATGGGAACAATAGAGAAAACATTAGTAGTTTATTAGGATGAATTTATTGTCAAAAAACAGCCTTTGAAAATTCTTTTTTGTGACAGTGTATAAGTTTGTTAAATTTATTTAGAAACAATCGGATTTTTTTAGCTTATGAAAATATGAAAAAAATTTAATTTTTAATACATGTCTTAACTATTTTTATTCGAGCTTATTTTAAGAACAAATTTAATATTGAACTATAACCGAAATCGGTTGTGATCATCCATTTGGCTAGTGACCAATAATTTGGATCATCGAATTTAATCATTTGCTTGATTACTTCTGAGATGGAATTTTCGGATGCTAAAGCAAAATTTGTGGCTAAGCAAATGCACCAACAAACCGAGATGCCTTCTGCTAGACCGATAATAATTCCAAGTATTCTTGAAAATGTAGATGGCTTCTTTCCAGAAACCTTTAATAAGACGCAGACAACAAAATAAATTAAGAACAACACAATTAAGGAGCCAACGAATAAAACGATGTATCCTAAACCGATACAAATATAATCAGAAGCAGTAGATGCGATTACAGAAGCAGGATTAATGGTTAATGTTCCAACTTGACTTGCTGTATCCTTGATTAATTGGAGTAAATTTTGTTGAATGCTTTCAGGTATTCCGGCATCAGCCATGGCTTGGATGATACTTTTATCAGCGAGCCCGCTTGCTACTATCGGAGCAGAATAGTTTTTGGCAGCATCAGGCGAACTTTTTTCAATTGTTTCGTAAACCAGATTATAGAAATAATTTCCTGTCTCGCCGTTTCTAAACATAGGCGCTACCTTATCGCAAACAAATATAGCTATAAGGATAGAAACACCAACAATAGCAAGTTTTATAATTGTCTTAAGTCCGCCCTTAAAGAAGCCTATGAGCATAGATAGGGCGATGATTATGCAAAAGCCTAAAGTAAACCAATCAAAATTCATATCTTAAGAATACTTTAAAACTAAAAAACTGTAAACAAAATGCTTGCTTAATTAATACACGGGTCCCTTGCTTTTAGATTTTACTTCTTTTTTCATTAAATTCCATTTGTCCTAAAAAATTAAAATAGTTGCACTTAAAAAAGCATAAACCTATTATAAGGACGCTTGAAAAAAGAGGTAAAAAAATGAGTAAAAGCAAAAAAGAAAAGAAAAAGGAAAAAGAATTAGTAAAGAAAACTCAAGGTCTTTGGGCTGAATTCAAGGCATTCATTACTAGAGGCAATATCCTTGATATGGCAGTTGGTGTTATTATCGGTGGCGCCTTCAACGCTATTGTAACTGCACTTGTTAATATCTTGATGAGCGTTTGCACTTGGGGAGTCCCTGGTGGTATTAAAGGCTTAATTACCGTACTTCCTGCATCTAATCCTGCCCAGGCTGGTGTAGCAAATATCGGGCAAAAATTTGATGCTAGCACTTTAAATGAAATGGTAATCAAATATGCCCATGAATCTGGAGCTACTATTACTGTTGAATCTGATTCATTTGTCCAATGGAAGAACTCCTTGCTCGGTTTATATCAATTGCATGGAACTACATACGTTTATAACCAATCCGCCTTTATAGACTGGGGAACATTCATCAATGCTATAATTTCCTTCTTAATCATCGCCTTGACCTTATTTGTCATTGTCAAAGTCTCTAGATATATCACTAAGAAAAGAGACGAATACAAAGCCAAGATGCAAGAAGAATATTATCAACGTCATCCAGAAGAAAGACCTGTTCCGCCAGCACCGGCTCCTAAAAAGCCAACAACTGAGGAACTCCTTACTTCTATCCTTAGTGAACTCCAAAAACAAAACGGCACAAAGCCAACTGAAGAAAGCAAATAAACGATTAGGAACCCTCGTGGTTCCTTTTCTTTCGTTTAAAGTATAAAATTTCTACCATGCCAAGAAGAATTAATTTTGAACAAATCGAAAACTTCCGCGATATAGGCGGATACCAATCTAGATATGGAGAGACTTCCTTTGGAGTAATCTATCGCAGTGCTTCCTTATCTTATGCAAGCAAGGGCGATGTAGATAAAATCGCTTCTTTAGGAATTAAGACAATAATAGATTTAAGAGACGATGAGGCAAAAGCCAATTTGCCAGACAAAACCAGCCTAGACTCTAGATTCAATACGGTCTTTCTTCCTGTTAATGGGAATGGAAGAGTCCCTTCTTCCTACGAAGACGGGATAGATAGTTACCTAGAAATGCTAGAAGATCCTCTTAAGGCAAGAAATATATTTAAAGCGATAATAAATTCACCTAAGCCATTGTTGCTTCATTGTACGGCCGGGAAGGATAGGACTGGTTGTTTTATCATGATGATATTGCTTGCCAATGGAGTTGATTTTGATGATATCAATGCCGATTATATGGCTTCCTTTCCTTATTTAGTAAAGATGACAAAGAATACTAGGGAATTTCATCCGGAAGTTCCTGAGGTAGTGCTTACTCCAAATATAAAATATTTAAGGGATGTCTATGATGCTTTTATTAAAGTATATGGCTCCTTAGAGAATTACTTTGAATATATAGGATTAAGTGATGATGAAGTTAAATGCCTTTCTTCAATATTAGGGAAACAAGAAAAGTCAGTCGGGGCTGTTATTTTTTCTAATGGAAAAGTATTGGTCGAGCATATGTCATTAGGACATTATTCAATTCCAAAAGGACACGTTGAAAAAGAAGATAAAGATGAATTAGACACTGCTAGAAGAGAAATAAAGGAAGAATTGAACCTCGATGTTGAACTTATTCCTTCTTTTAAAACCTCAATTTGGTATTCCCCTTTTGAAGGAATAAATAAAGAAGTGGTTTTCTATTTGGCAAAGGCAAAGAATGAAGAAATAAGCGTTGATAAAAAAGAAGTTTCTGATGCTTATTGGATTAAACCAGAAGATTGTATGAGAGTATTGTCTTTTGATTCTGATAGAGAAGTAGTCAAGAAAGCCTATATATTTGCAAAATCTAATTCTATAGATCTTTAATAACGCGAATTACTTCATTCATGAATTTTCTATTTTCATCGAATGCAGGTAAATGGAATGAACGTTCAAAAGTAACGAATTCCTTTTTAGGGGCTTCTATATTTTGAAAGTGTTTTAAGGCAATTTCATAAGGGGTGATGAAATCCTTTTTTCCTTGGAATATGAAGTAGGGGATCTCGTATTTTGGTTTATTTGGTAGTTCGATTTCTTTTTCATGTTCTCCAATAGATTTCATGCTGGAAACGATTCTGGATTTTTTATAGAGTCGCTTCCCTTCTTTTTCGTAACAAGGCGCATCTAAAAGAGGCTTTATTTCTCTAAGGTAAAAATTCTTATAGCTTTTTGGCTCAAAATGCGGGTATAGAAGAGAATGGAAAACAGCGGAATCCTCCTGCGTTAAGAAATATCCGTCTTTATCATATTTAACGGAATTAAGTTTCTTTAGTAGCAAAGGCTTGTCTATAAATTTATTTTCCATTGCTTCTTTTTGCCACTTAATTGTTTCTTTAATTGAATAAAGTTGCCCATAACCTGTATATGCCTTAAATAAATCCGGTCTAGACGAGATTGCTAAAGAAGAAATAAATGAACCCCAAGATTCACCAATCAAGACAATTTCATAGTTATATTTCTTTTTGATATAGCTAGCGATTTCAATTAAGTCAGAAACGAAAATCTTAGGAGAATAATCGATGTCTTTATAATTCTTTGGGCAAGAATCTAAAGACCCTCTTTCATCATATGCGAATATTTGGAAATGCTTCCTTAAATCAATTAATTTCTTTTCGATTTTATGCCTATTTGGTTCGCCTGGACCTCCATGGACGAATAAAAGGGCAATAGAAGAAGTCCCCTCGATATGCGCTAAAACGTGCCTAACATTATTTATAGTTAAATATTCTTTAATTTGTTCCATGTTAAGAGGATTATAATGCATTCTTTTCATAAAATGAAAATATTAATTTGTACATTATTATGTTAGAATAATGCCATGAAAACAAAAATCATCCCAATTACATCTCTTAGAGATACATCAAAAATCGAAAAACTAGTTAAGGAAGAAAACGGACCTATATTCGTTACTAAGAATGGTTTTGAAAGCATGGTCATCATGAGAAATGATTATTATGATGACCACTTTTCTACTGAAGAAATAAAGGACGTTGTTCCGAATCCTTCTTCAATACTTTCTTGCAAAAAACAATCTAAGTCACTTGGATTTGTTAGGGTTATGTCTCCTTCCATTGAAGTAGAAGTAGGAAACGTTTCTTATAATGTTGCTCAAATTAAGAAAGCGTTAAAGAAAGCAGAAGAAAACGAAGTTGAAATAGTCTGCTTCCAAGAATTATCTATATCTTCTTATACTTGTGGCGATTTCTTCTTAACTGATTCTTTATTGAACAGGTCTTTAGAAGGATTAAAGGATCTTAAAGAATTTAGTAAGAGTTTAAATCTAGTTTTCTGTGTTGGCCTTCCTCTTCAAGTTAATAATAGTCTTTATAATGTTGCAGCTTTTATCCATAAAGGAAAGATATTAGGAATCGTGCCTAAGAAGAACATTCCTAATTATTCTGAATTTTATGAAAAAAGATATTTCGATGAGGGAATTGAAGGCCCAATCGAGATTGAACTATTCGGAGAAAAAACATACTTTGGGTCCAATCTTATTTTTGTAGATGAAGATTATCCTGATTTAAAAGTCGGGATTGAAATATGCGAGGACCTTTGGGTTCCTTCTTCTCCGTCTTCATCTTTAGCATTAGCAGGGGCTACTTTGATTTTGAATCTATCTTCTTCTAATGAAACTGTATCTAAAGCTAACTATAGAAGAGACTTGGTTAGGATGAATTCTGCTAAATTAATATGCGGTTATGTCTATGCTGATTCTGGGATGGGCGAATCTACAACTGATCTAGTATTTTCTTCTCATCAAATCATTTGCGAGAATGGTTCAATCCTATCTGAAGCAAAACCATTTAAGTTTACTGATGCGATTTCTGATGTTGATATAGAAAAACTTTCTAACCAAAGAAGAAAGATGACTAGCTTTAAAAATAAACTACAAAATAATTATAAATATTTGACTTTTGCGCTGGATTTAAAGAAGAAAGACACGTTATTACGCCACTATAATAAGAATCCATTTATTCCGGAAAAAGAAGAAATTGATTTGGAAAGAGTTGAATCAATTTTAACAATGCAGGCTTATGGATTATTAAAAAGATTAAAGACTATTCATCAAAATAAAGTCATTATTGGGCTTAGTGGCGGACTTGATTCAACCCTTGCTTTATTAGTAGCCCATGTTGCTTTTAAGATTGCTTCATATCCTTTTGAAAACATCTTAGCAGTTACTCTTCCTTGCTTTGGCACTAGCAAAAGAACTCATGATAATGCAAAGGCCTTATCAGAGGCATTGGGAGTCAGCTTTAAGGAAATCAACATTGCCTCAAGCGTTTCCTCTCATTTTAAAGATATTGGTCATGATATAGATAACCATAATGTCGCTTATGAAAACGCGCAGGCTAGAGAAAGAACGCAGGTCTTGATGGATTTGGCAAATGACACAAATGCTTTGATGATTGGCACCGGCGATCTTAGCGAATTGTGCTTAGGCTGGTGTACATATAATGGGGACCATATGTCGATGTATGGGGTTAATGCATCAATCCCAAAGACTTTAGTTAGATATCTATGTAGAGGTTATGCTGAATTAAATAAAAAGGCAGCCCCATCTCTTCTTGATATTATCGATACCCCAATTTCACCTGAACTCCTTCCTTTAAATAAAGGTCAAATAGAACAAAAGACCGAGGACAAAATCGGCCCTTATGAATTACATGATTTCTTTATCTATCATTATTTAAGATTTGGTTATTCTCCTACTAAGTTATTTTATTTAGCCCAAAATGCATATAGAGATAGCTTAAGCAATGAAGAGATAAAGAAGTGGCTAAGATTATTCTTTACTAGGTTTTACCATAACCAGTTTAAAAGAAGTTGCCTCCCCGATGGGCCTAAAGTTGGATCAGTTGCAATATCCCCTAGAGGTGATTTAAAGCTTCCTAGCGATGCTAGCGTTGACGATATTTTGAATGAGATAGATAGAATTATTTATTAGTTTGTTTTATTTTAAATATAAGAAGGGAGACTAACTATTCAAAGTAAAGAGAAAAATTAATTATTTCGTAAAGTGTCGTT
>CABQKC010000023.1 GCA_902464635.1 uncultured Caryophanales bacterium
TCAAGAAAGGAAGTTATTCTAGTTCCTGTTCCTAAGATGGAATTTAGAATACAAGAGAAAATCCATGCACGAAGAATTTGAACTTACTTTATCAACCGGCGAGAAGATGAAAGGCGTCGAATATATAGTTAAAGACGCTAAATACAACTTGACTATCCAAACTGGTATGTGTGAACACGCTACTAGATATGAAGAAGTGGCAAAACACTTAAATTCAAAGAAAATAAATGTCTTTGTACTTGATGCATTTGGACAAGGATTGAATGCCGAGTCAGTTGAAAGGCAACAAATCTGGCCAAAGAATGGATTCTTTAAGAATGTCGAAGGTATTGCCTTAATGGTCGATAGGGCTAAAGCAAATGGCCTTCCTACAACTCATTTTGGCCACTCCATGGGTTCATTTATGACCCAGTCTTTCATGGAACGTTATCCTGGAAAGGTAGATAAGATAATATTATGTGGTTCAAATGGGGGACAACGTTTTTTAATGAAACTAGCCTCTTTCATCGCGAATATCGTTGTTAATAAATCTAATCTAGAAAAACCAGTCCCACTGATCCAAAAGTTATCATTAGATGCCTACGCTAAATCGATTAAAAACAGGAAAAGTGATTTGGATTGGCTTTCTTATGACGAAGAGAATATCGAGAATTATAAAAATGACCCTTATTGCGGAGCGCTTAATACGGGTTCCTTCTGGAAAGGATTCCTTAAGGGAATGTCTACTATCTGGGATAAGAAGCAATTAAAGAATATCAATAAGAATACTTCTATATTCATAATCGCCGGAAAAGAAGATCCAGTCGGAAGAAATTCAAAAGGACCTATTTGGCTATATGAGACATATAAGAAACTTGGAATCAAGAAAGTCTATATGAAGCTATATGACCATATGAGACATGAAATACTTAATGAGACCGAAAAAGAGATGGTCTTTAAAGACGTTGCAGACTTCGTTACTAAGTAAATCTACTTTTTCTATCTAAAAAGTGCGATAATCTAACCATTAAGTGACGGAGTTTTATTAATGGGTGATGTATTTGATAACAAGATCCTTCTTGTGACTGGGGGAACTGGTTCTTTTGGCCACGCGGTTACTAGGCGTTTCCTCCATACAGGAATAAAGGAAATCAGGATACTTTCTAGAGACGAAAAGAAACAAGATGACATGAGAAAGGAATTTGATGACGAGAAGCTCAAATTCTATATCGGCGATGTACGTGACTATAATTCGATAGTAAATGCCTTCAAAGGTGTCGATTATGTTTTCTCTGCCGCCGCATTAAAACAAGTTCCTTCATGCGAATTCTATCCTTTAGAAGCTACGAAAACCAATGTTCTTGGTTCGGATAATGTTATTACGGCCTGTGTTAATAACCATGTAAAGAATGCAGTTTTCCTATCTACTGATAAAGCTGCCTATCCAATTAATGCGATGGGCATAACAAAAGCCTTAATGGAAAAGAATGTCATTGCTAGAAGTAGGCAACTACTAGAAGGTGATACAGTTCTTTGCCTTACTAGATACGGCAATGTCATGGCTAGTAGGGGTTCGGTTATTCCGTTATTTTTAGATCAAATCAAAGCAGGTAAGCCAATTACTATTACGAATCCTGACATGACTAGATTCATGATGACTCTAGATGATGCAGTCGATCTAGTTATGTTTGCTTTCCAACATGCCCATCAAGGAGATTTATTCGTCCAAAAAGCCCCGGCTGCCACAATTGATACATTGGCCAAAGCCGTTATTGAATTAACCGGATCTAAAACCGGTATCCAAAATATCGGGACTAGGCATGGCGAGAAATTATATGAGACCCTAGTGACTTCAGAAGAAATGGTTAGGGCCGAAGATATGGGTGATTTCTTTAGGATTGCTGCTGATAATAGGGATTTGAATTATGATAAATATTTCTCTAAAGGCGAGCCAAAGATGGATCAAATAGATACCTATAATTCCCATAATACGACTAGGCTTGATGTCGAAGGAATGAAGAAATTACTTAAGAAATTATCCTTGTTCGGGGGAAGTTGCCTTTCATGAAGATACTTCTAACTGGTGCGAAAGGATTTATTGGTAAGAACTTGTCTTTTTTCCTTAAAGAAAAAGGATATGAAGTTTTAAGTTATGATGTTGGGGATGAAGATAAATTAGAAGAATATGTCTCTTCTAGCGATTTTATTATTAACCTAGCGGGAATCAATAGACCTTTAAGCAAAGAAGAATTCTATGATGGTAACGTCAATTTTGCTGCTAGATTACTAGATATAGTTAAGAAAGTAGGATCTAAGTCTCCTATAATTCTAACTAGTTCAACTAAAGCTACATCTACTTCAGATTATGGGAAAAGCAAGAAGATGGCAGAAGACCTATTTTTTGCTTTTTCAAAAGAAAATAACTACCCCGTATATGTATTTAGGCTATATAACGTATTCGGAAAGTGGTGCAGGCCTAGCTATAATTCAGTAATCGCGACTTGGTGTTATAACATTACTCACGATTTACCTGTAGAAATAAATAAAGATGCCCCATCTATTGATTTTGTCTATATCGATGATATTGCATCTAATTTCATTTCTATTATTGAAGGAAACCATGTTGGATCAGATGAAATCCTTTATGTTGAACCTCATTATTCTAAGACTTTAGAAGAAGTTGCCTCATTATTAGAAAGCTTCAAGCAATCTAGAATTAACCATATGGTGCCTAATATATCTTCCCCATTTGAAAAGAAGCTATATTCGACTTATCTAAGTTATCTAGATAAATCTAGTTTTGCCTATCCATTAGATATGCATAAAGATTATCGTGGTTCATTTACCGAAGTATTAAAGACAATTGGGCAGGGACAGGTATCAATTAATATATCTAAACCTGGGATTAGCAAAGGTAATCATTATCATCATACAAAGAATGAGAAATTCCTTGTTGTATCTGGCACTTGCCTTACTGAATTTAGGAAAATAGATTCAACTGAAATAATTTCTATTAAGACAAGTGGCGATAAATTAGAAGTAATTGATATACCTCCAGGATATACCCATTCCATAACTAATATAGGCAAGGAAGATTCAGTTACCCTTATGTGGGCGAATGAATTATATGATCCGAAAAATCCTGATACGATATTTATGAAGGTAAGAAGCGATGAATAAGAAATACAAGGTAATGACAATAGTAGGGACCCGTCCTGAAATAATTCGTCTATGCGAAGTCATAAAAAGGCTAGATAAGGATTTTAATCATATCTTGGTCCATACAGGGCAAAATTATGATTATGAACTTAATGAGATATTCTTTAAGGAATTTGGATTACGTAAACCTGATTATTTTTTGGGGGCAGTAGGGGAAAACCTAGGCCATACGATGGGTAATGTCATTGCTAAATCCTTTGATTTGATAAAAGAAGTCAATCCTGATGCCATATTGATACTTGGGGATACCAATAGTGCCTTAAGTGCAATATCTGCGAAAAGATTAAAATGTCCTATATTCCATATGGAAGCAGGTAATAGGTGTAGCGATTGGAATGTTGCCGAGATGACCAATAGGACTATTGTTGACCATATTTCTGATGTCAACTTGCCTTATTCTTTCTATGCCTATGGCAATTTGATAAAAGAAGGATTAAGCGTTGATAGGCTTGTCAAAACTGGTTCTCCAATGAAAGAAGTAATCGATAATTATCGCGATAAAATCGAATCTAGTTCAGTTATTGAAGACCTAGGATTAAGTAAAGGCAAATATATTGTTATATCTAGCCATAGGGAAGAAAATGTTGATATCCCGTCTAAATTCAATACTTTATTCCCTGCCTTAAATAAAATAGTCGATGAATTAAAGATGCCTGCCATATTTTCAGCCCATCCTCGTACTAGGAAACGTCTCGATAGCCTTGGATTCAAGTTATCCCCATATATAAAAGAATCAAAACCATTTGGATTCTTTGAATATGTTAAGTTACAGGAAAATGCCTATGTAGTCCTTTCTGATTCAGGCACTTTATCTGAAGAATCTTCTATTTTAGATTTCCCTGCCGTCTTGATTAGAACTTCAACCGAAAGACAAGAAGCGAACATACATGGGTCGATTGTCTTAGGTGGAGTCGATTACGAGGGCATCAAAAAAGGCATAGAAGATGCTAGGGAAATTCATAAAGAAGGTAATAAATTACGTATCGTTCCAGATTATGATACAAATGAAGTATCTTCAATTGTTTCTAGAACTATCTATAAATATATTGATATAGTTAATAATGAAACTTGGTTAAAAGAGTAAATATGATTTCATCTTTCTTCCATCTACATAATTCTAGTTACACCTTTGTTGGGGATTCTCCTAAAGGTAATCTCTTTCTTTTGGGTAAGGATGCACATATTTTCTTTGTTGCTTTAGCAAAGCAAATGAAGGTAGATGGATGCTTTTATATAGATGAAGTAGATGTATTTAATGAAAATGCTAGATACGGGATTATTTGCTTTGATTCATCTAGCCATATTTTGTTAAGCAATGGAATTGATTTTGAAAATGATGATATCAATGCAATGGTATCGACTTATTCAAAAGAAAAAGGATTAGATGATATTAATAAAGATAAATTAATTAGGTTCTCTTTAGATATATATTCTGTTTTAAAAGAGAAACCTCTTTATTTATTATTAGATTTATCTAATGCAGATATAGACTTATATCCTCATTTATTATACCTAATATCCAAACTCTTCCCTTCTTATCCTTTATTTATCTTACCTAGAGATTATATTAGGGAGCAATTAAGCATTTCTTTCTCTCCTAACCTAAATCAAATAAGCGAAACTAAGCCTTTCTATATGGAAGATTATAAAAAGGCAGAAGAAGTGGGATTTAAAGCCTTTATCGATGATATATGCGAGATTAAGGAAGTTGTCCCCGGGACTTTATTCAACGAAGATAAACCAAAAGAAGAAACAAAAGAACCTAGCAAGCCTAAAGAAGAAAAGAAACCTTTTAAATTCAATATAAATATTAATATATCAAAGGAAGATAAAAGCGATCTTGCCAATATTGCCTTCTCTATTGTCTTCTTTGCCTTAGCAGCTTCAACTGGTCCAATATATTTTGCCTTCTCTACTCCTGAACTTGGATGGATGTTTACTGTTACCATTTTAATGGCAATTGCCTTTACTTTTATGTCAAATGTCCCGACTGGATATATAGTAGAAGATAGGAAGACATTTGATTTCAAGAAATCCAAATTCTTTGCTTTCTCTTCTATATTCTTTCCAATTTTATCTATTTGTTATGGGATTGCCTTCATATTTATATGCAAGGGAAAGAGTTTTGATGCGAGTAAATATCTTTTCTTTGGATTAATCCATATATGTTACCCAATATTTGAAGGATTGGTCCTAGGATATACTTACTACAAACTTAAAAAGAAATCGAATAAGGGTAAATAAAGCCCTTTCAAGTTGTAATAAATACTTTATAAATATATCTTTTTCATTATGTTATTTGTCTTGGCTTCTAAATCAACTTCAATCATTGCCTCGATTGCTGCGATTGCAGGTGTCGTTCTTTTGCTTATATTAGCCAAAGTGGCGGAGAGGCTTAAATTCAGTGGGGATTTTGAATTCAGGGTCCGTAATATGAATTTATTAAGCCAAGATGAAATTAGATTAGAGATTAATCTAGACGCGACTTCATTCAAGAAGAAAAGGGTATTTAATGAATTGTCCTTGCTATATATGGACGAAGGAAAAGAAAAACAAATATATTGCATTGATTATCCTTTGCTTCCTTCTTCATCTAAGGATGCGGTTTTTAAAAATAATGAAGGGCATTATGGTATTTTCATCAATCCAGGGGATAGTTTGACCTGCGTTGTTTCTTTTAGGGTTACTAGCAAAATCCCTAGTAACGCAAAGCTATATTTATCCTATACAGTCAATTCTAAAAGATATGCGGGCCAGATATCTTTAAAAGAAGATAATGCCTATTATGTTCGTTTCAAATCTAATAAAAAGATTTCTTAATGCCTAGTTGGATCGCTATAGCATTCGCAATACCTAGCAGCAAAAGCTTCATCTACATTGTATTTATGTAGATGTGATAAATCCCCAAAGCAAGAAACTCTCCACGCGGCTAATCCTTGCTTTCTTTCTTCTGTATTTATTATTGTTACTGAACTAGGGGTAGCGACAAAATGATGCCACAAAAGAATTGGGGATATATGTAATAAGTGGGCTAAAAATATACATTCGACGCCGAAATGGCAAAATAAGGCGATAGTCTCATGGCTTTCTTTAATTACCTTATAATTCCTGCCATCTCTAATGTATCCGTGTTTAGCTAATAATTCATCTAGTCCATCTATTCTTTCTTTATATAATTCTTTTATATTTGGGCTTTTGCTAATTAAATCTTGCTTTAGCCAGGTATCAATTGAATAGCTTTCTTCGCTAGAACTCCATTCATTTACTTGCCAGTCCCAGGTATTAGTTCTCCCATCAGGAAAAGGGATGGTGGAATCAAATTCTCTAAGCCATTTTAATGTAATGGGTTTGATGTTTTTATATTTTAAACCTAATCTAGCAGTATCCTGTGCCCTTCCTAAAGGAGAAACATAGGCTTCATCTATTTGAACATCTTTTAGATATTTTCCAAGTGCTTTGGCTTGTTTAAATCCAAGTAGAGTAAGTGAATCAATCGAATAATCTGGATCAGCATGACGAATTATTAGTAGTCTCATAATTACC
Organism: uncultured Caryophanales bacterium; assembly: GCA_902464635.1. Taxonomy (GTDB): domain Bacteria; phylum Bacillota_I; class Bacilli_A; order RFN20; family CAG-826; genus Alloenteromonas. Next base: position 6,742 of record CABQKC010000023.1, read on the forward strand.
TCGCGATGATTTAATTATACTGGATATATCTAATTAAATGTATTTTTTAGAGTTATTTCTAGGATTAAAAATCCTTGCTTTCAGACATGAAATTCACGATATTTTCGTGGATGATTCCGCCTCTTTTTTGCATTAAGTAATCAAGAGAGAGCACATATTTTGGATAATTATCTTCTATTTGTTCGAGTGGTCTATATTCTCTTTCTTGTGTTCTGTCTATCCCATTTTCTTCTTCGCTATAAATTGTCATGGCAACTTGTACGTAGGAATAATTATCAAACTGATCACGTAATATAAAGTCGACTTCTAGATTGCCGATTTGGCCAACACTTATTTGATATCTTTTGCTTTTTGCGTAGTTATAGACAATATTTTCTAATACCGGGCCGTAATTAATCCTTCCATCAACATTTGTTGCAAAGTAAAAACTTAAATCACCCAGGAAGTATTTTTCTTTCCCATTGATGGACTTTTTAGATTTCATGTCAAATCTATTGCATCTAGATATTATTTTTGCATTTTCTAATATGCCTAGATAACGATAGACGGTATCTTTCTTAATTGGTTCCGTCCTAGTTTTGTTAATGTAATCGCAAAGGGCTCCAACTGATGTCTTAGAGCCAAAGTTATTAATGATATATGTCTGGATAGTGTTGAATAATTCCTTATTTCTGATCTTTTTATTTTTCTTTATGTCTTTATCGAATATTTCTTGAATAATACCTCTAACGTAAGTTTGCTTATCTTGCAAGTTGTCTATAAGAACTGCACGGGGGAAGCCGCCTTCCTTTATGTATTTATCAAATTCCTGAATTAAATTATTATGTTGAACCGGTAATTCGAAATAGTCTTTCATTCCGATATATTCATCAAATGTCAAAGTACATATTTCAAATTCAATATATCTACCGGTGAGATAAGTGGACAATTCTCCAGAGAGTAAATAACTATTGCTACCTGTGATGAAGATAGAATAATCGCCTTCTTCACGATAAGCATCGACGACTTCTTCAAAACCTTTAACCTTTTGTATTTCATCTATAAATAAATATTTAGTGCCTTTTATGCCTTTCGATAATTTATCGATCTTTTCCTCTAGTTTTTCTGGAGTATTGATGCTTTTGAAACCTCTTTTTTGTAGGCTGATAAAAATTATGTTTTCTTTATTGATCCCATTTTTAATTAGTTCTCTACTTATTAGTTGCATAATAGAAGATTTACCACATCTTCTAAGTCCCGTAATGACTTTAATGATGTCTGTAGCATGATAAAAGCCTCTAATTCTCGATAAATATTTTTCTCTCGAATACAATTTCGTCATAAATGCACCTCTTGTATTAATAATATACCAAAAAAAGGGGGTTTAACGGGACTAATTTTAAATTTTTGCAAAAAAGTCCCGTTAACCCCCTCAAAATCGACATCATTCTGAAAACTTGATTAACTTATGCGTTTTTTGGTAACTATTCCAATAGATGAGGATAATTATAGAAATTAAGTGGCTAACTATATAGAGATATTAAGAGAAGAAATTAGAAAATATAACTTAAATTTTGAAACGTTAATGCATTTGGCCTCCTACTATAATAGTAGAAAGGTATATTTAGGTCTTTCAAAACTTGCTAGATATAAATAATTTATGAATTTGTCCCAAAAACATTTACTTTTGTCCCAAGTTATTTCATAATAATAATTAGGAGAGAGGTAAGGGCATGAAAAAGCAAAGCATATTGAATCTAGTTAAATATTATGTGGATAAAAATGACTCCGGCTTTAGGAGTGAAGTGGCGGAGATTGCAAGGGATTTTGAAAGAAATGGCGATAAAGAACTTGGCGAATATCTAATGGAAATGATTGCTACTACCAATTATTACGTTCCTCAAGACAATAGTTATAAAGACCTTAGATTCCTTAACAAATGTGAATATAAAAACAAGTCTTTGCTCTTACCGGATTCTATAAAAGATGACATTTTAGGATTAGTAAGAGCTGCTAATAGCAAGATTTCTATATCCAAGGTTTTGCTTTATGGGGCTCCAGGATCTGGAAAAACTGAATCTGCTTACCAAATAGCCAGGTTATTAGGGAGAGAACTCCTTACGGTTAATATGGAAGAATTAGTGGATAGCCATTTGGGCCAAACTTCAAAAAATATAGTGGCCTTATTTGATGAGATCAAGCGTCTATATTCTTTGAAGGTAGTTATACTTTTTGACGAATTAGATTCTCTTGTTATGAATAGAGTAAATAGCAATGATCTAAGAGAAATGGGTAGGGTTACTTCTACATTCCTTAAGGAACTTGATTCTTTGCCATCGGATGTCTTGCTTATCGCTACTACGAATTTAAAAGATTGCTTCGATAAGGCGTTGCTTAGAAGATTCGATGCAAAAATATCTTTTGACCGTTATTCAAAAGAAGATTTAATTGAGATATCCACGCTAATCTTGCAGAAATACATGAAGCAGTCTGATAATGCAAAAGCAGACATCAGGCTTTTTAAGAAAATACTGAAAAACAGCAAGAATGTGCCTTATCCTGGCGAGATGATTCAAATAATCAAGATTGCTATCGCATTTTCTTCAGATTCAAATGAATATGATTATTTAAGAAGAATATATCTTGAATTAAATAACAACACTGAACCCGATATAAAGGAGTTGTCACAAGAAGGATATACGACTAGGGAAATCGAAATTATTACGGGAATCCCTAAGAGTAGCGTGTTTAGAAAATTAAAAGAGGATAATCATGAACAACCTTTTGAATGTTAAACTTTCTTTTAATCATGAACCAAATAGATCTGGCGGTGGGGCTAGGAATTTAAACAAAAGCAGAACCACAAAATTAGAAACAATCTCTAATTTGATAGAAGATTTAAGACGTGTCAAAGATTTCTTTAATAAAAATAAGTTCATAGAGAATGTCCTAATAGATGCCTATTACAATGACATAATCGCTAAGTCAGGTCGCATTCAGGAATTATTTAAAACTTCCAGGGAATGTAACGATTACATAGTAGGGGCAAGATTTACTTCTAGTCCTATTGGAAACGAAAAACATATAATCACCTATTATGTGGCCAGGGATACAATTGATAAAACCATAGAAGAAATGGAAGACGCAAGGGACTTGATTGAGTTCCAATTAGGAGGGGAAGCGACATCTTCTAATTTCGATTCTTCAGATGCGACTATAGATTATCTTAAGTATAAAACTCCAAGATCAAAGTTGAGGGATGTTGTTATTGATTGTTCGGTTTTGGAAAAATTTGATGTTCCGAATGCAGTTTCATACTTGGAGAAAGACCAAATAATCGTAACTTTCTTCAAAACCGAGGCAAGACTTGACGATTTGCTCTACAAATTGGGAATAACTCGTGAAAAATACCTTTTTTCTTATGCTGGGGAAAATACTTTGTCGGTTACTAGGGAAACATACAAAATACTTTTTGATAACGTTCCATATTTAATGTCTATGGCTATGTCTGATATAGCCGACTTACTACCTACTGAGACAAATGAAACTGAATGCGAGGCGCCTCAAATTCCATCGCCTCATCAGGAGCCTACGATAGGTGTTATTGATACTCTTTTCGATGAAAAAGTTTATTTTCATGAATGGGTGGATTATAGAGAAACGTTAGATGAAGCTGAAAAATATTTAATTAAAGACGAGTCTTATAGTCACGGTACCTCTGTTTCCTCAATTATTGTTGATGGCCCTTCTCTTAATCCAAGTTTAGATGATGGCTGCGGCCGGTTTAGAGTTAGACATTTTGGCGTGTCTTTTGGAACGATTTCTCCAACAAGGTTAATTAAGAAAATTGAAAAAATAGTAACAGAGAACAGCGATATTCATGTTTGGAATCTTAGTTTAGGAACAAACGAAGAAGTGTCTAAAAACTTCATTTCATTTGATGCGGCTGCTTTAGATGAAATCCAAAGAAAAAAGAATGTAATTTTTATAGTTGCTGGTACGAATGATATAAATCGAGTAAACGAGACGGATCCTTATAAAAAGGTTGGCTCTCCCGCTGATTCGCTAAATTCGATTGTTGTAAATTCTGTAAAACGAGACGGAAGACCTTGCTCTTATTCTAGAAATGGTAAAGTTCTTTCTTTCTTTAACAAACCGGATGTTTCTTACTACGGCGGTGATTTTGATGAAAGAATTAACGTATGTTCGAATCACGAGATAGAAGGAGTGTGCGGCACATCTTTTGCTGCTCCTTGGATTGCAAGGAAGGCATGTTACTTAATTGATAAATTAGGCTTTTCAAGAGAACTTGCAAAGGCTCTTATAATAGATTCAGCCGCTGGCTGGAATTATGCTAAAAATAGCGGGATAAATAGAAATGTTGTTGGATATGGAGTTGTTCCTAAAAGGATCGAAGAAATAGTTGAAGCGGATAATGCTGAGATTAAATTTGTAGTTCAGGGCAGTTCAAATACCTATATCACTACAAATTATTCGATACCCGTTCCTAAAGATGAAGATAAAACAAATTATGTTGCGAGAGCTACTTTGTGCTATTTTCCTGAATGCAATAGACTTCAAGGTGTCGATTATACGCAGCGGGAACTTTCTATAAGGTTTGGGAGAGTCACTGATAAAGGGATTAAGGATATTAACGAAAACACTCAGGAAGAGGAAGGCTTTTATAATAGCGAAAGAAAAGCTCGGAATGACTTTAGGAAATGGGAAAACGTCAAATTTATTTCTAATTTGTTGAAAGTCGATAAGACAAGGTCTTTTAAGTCTTATGGTGATGGTTTGTGGGGGCTTGCCATAACTTCGAAGGAAAGAAGAAATGAGGCCAAGAAAGAAGATTTGAATTTCGGCGTCGTTATTACTTTAAGACATACTAAAGGCAAAAATAGGATAAATGATTTTAAACATGCTTGTTTACTTAGAGGTTATATTGTTAATGAAGTAAAGATTGATAATCAAATTAATATCTATGAACAAGCTCAAACGGATATTAAGTTTGAATAATTTCCTCTTTGGCAGTTTTATTAAAACTAACTTCTCTTTTTATAATTCATAACCCACGTTATTTTTAAAGTTAAAAATTCAATAGGGCAATTCAATAAAATAAAATTTACCCTTATAATATTTTTTGCTATGCAAGAAAATAATAACCTACCCGAAACTAATGTTACCCAATTGGATTTGAATAATAATATTTCCTTAACTATCGAAGCTACTCCGACTATCAATTACGTCAACTACAAAGCCGAGATGATTGGAAAGATTAGGTCTAGTTCCAATAAACAGAATTCTTTCTCCTTTTTAAAGAAAGTACTTATTAAAAATGATGGAGAAGAAGATATTTTTGGCTCATTTCTAAAAATAAGTTTCTCATTCCCATCTATTACGACCGATGAAGTCATTTTGACTTGTCTAGAGAAAAAGAAAGTAACAGAAGTAAATTCCTTCTCTATTAATGTCGATGCCGAATACCTATATAAAATAAACGAAGCCGTCATGGGCAATATGAAGGTCGAATTATATTCTTCCTCGAATAAATTAATCGCCTTTTCATCATTGCCTATGAAGATTCTTCCTATTGAAGAAGCTGCCAGCGAGAACTTTGTATTCGAGACTTTATCTTCTTTTGTCACTCCTAATGATGAAATGGTAAAAGAAGTGGTAAATAAAGCCGCTATCATACAAAAAGAAAAATATGATACGGATGGATTTGATGGGTATCAAAGCCATGACCCGGATAGGGTTATGGAACAAATCGATTCCATTTACCTTGCCATTGAAAAAGAAGGTATTAGGTATTCTAACCCCCCGGCATCATTTGAATTAACTTTCCAACGTCTTCGCTTGCCACGTACTTTATTATTAGAAAAGGCAGGGACGTGTATTGATTTTTCATTATTATTTGCCTCTTGCTTAGAATCTATTGGATTAAATCCGCTTCTAGTTATCGTTGATGGTCATGCCTTTATTGGGTGCTTTCTAGAAGAAGCAACTTATCAAAGCGGATTTAATGATAATCTTTCTTTATTGTCTAATGATTCTAGCGAGACGAATAAAAGGATAGTCCTTTTTAATCCAGTTGATGCATCTAGCTCAACTCTAGTCAATTTTGTCTCTAGCCAAAATAATGCGAAAAGGTATTTATCTACTGTCCCGTTCCGTTTCTTTATCGATGTAGCAGCCTCTAGATTAGATGGTATTTTACCTTTACCAACTCCAGTTACCATTAATGGCAAGACCAGCATTGATTATGGGGTCAATGTCGATATTGATTATTCCTTGAATAAAGTCAATAAGAAAGCAGGATATATCGAATCTAGCCCCTCCTCTAAATCCAAGTTCGATGTCTGGGAAGAAGGACTATTAGATTTAAATTTATCTAATAACCTAATCAATTTCAAAATCAATTCATCTAATGTCCAGTTGGGCATTTCTGATGCTTATGAATTCTTCTCTATGATTACAAAGAAAGAGAAGTGGAACTTATTGCCAAACGATTCTAGCGAGACTAATTCCAAACGTTTCCTTTATTATGTCTTCGATAACGCGTTTATATCTTCATTTAAAGAGAGTTTATCTAAAGGTTTTATAAATATATTCTCTAAGAACAATAAAACCGAAGATGCCTTAAAAGGATTATCTAGAAAAGCCTCGACCCAGATCGAAGAATCTGGATGTAACCCGCTTTATCTAACTTTAGGTGTTCTTAATTGGTTCGATAATGAATCTAGCTCCAAAAATGGTAAATATGGGATTTGCTCTCCTTTATTATTAATCCCAGCCTCCATGCCAAAAAGAAGGGTAGGACCATATTATCAAATCGAGTTAGATTTGGATGGAATCCAATTCAATACAACTTTGCTTGAATATTTTAAGCAGAACTTCGATATGGATTTTAGCGAATTCGATAATTATTTCGATAATCCTAATATTGATCTAAGGAAAGTATTCAATACCTTTAGGAGAAAGATATCTTCCTATAAGAGCTGGACTATTGAAGAAGAAGTCGCTTCCTTGTCTTTATTCTCTTTCTCCCATTTTGTCATGTGGAATGATATCAAGAAATATAAGGATATCTTTATTAAAAATGATGTAGTCTCTTCTTTTGTTAAGGGAGAGAAGTGCTGGGAGAACAAGACCAAGGAATTAGATATATCTAAACTAGATGAACAAATTAAACCAGGCGAGCTAGCTTTGCCTCTTCCATATGATTCAAGCCAATTATATGCGATCAAGTGTTCTGATTTAGGGGAATCCTTTGTTCTTGATGGGCCGCCTGGAACAGGGAAAAGTCAAACTATCGCGAATATAATAATCAACGCCTTATATAAACATAAGAAAGTTCTTTTCGTCGCTGAAAAAGAAGTGGCCTTACAAGTAGTTAAGAAAAGGCTAGATGAATTAAATCTAGGCCAATTCTGTTTACAGATACATTCCGCTAAAGCCAATAAAAAAGAAGTATTGAACCAACTAGGCTCTTCTTTGCAGGTTGGTAAGACTTTATCTAATGAAAATAAAGAAGAAATCGCTTCTAATTTACTTTTAATTAGAAATGAATTAAATGATTTGTTATCTAGGCTTCATGATAAAAAGGGATATTTTGTATCTCCGTATGAGGCTATATTAAATTATCTAGCCTACGAGAAATATAAAACCATTGGGAATGTAGATGTATCTTATTCTAAATCAATGGATGAAGCTAAATATAATAAATGCCTAGATGTCATATCTAAAATAAAGCTATATGGGATTCCTCTAGGTGGATATTATTCCAATTGCTTTAGCTTCTTTACATCTAGAGAATATTCTTTAGATTCTAGGGATAAACTAGAAAAAGAAATCGATAATATCCTTCCTTTATTAATCTCTTTAGAAGATTCTTATCTAGAGTTAGTAAATAAGAATGGATTAGATATCAAATTATCTAGATCTAATTCTTTTGCTTTGGAATCCTTATTTAATCTAATAAAGGAAAATAAAGATAACATCGATTATTCTAAAATAACCAATAAGACATATTATTCTTCTAAAGTTGACATAAAGAATTATTTTGAATGTCTATTAGATTATAAAAATGATGAAGATATCTTATTCAATAGATATTCTTCTTCTAGCTTATCTATTGATGAATCTTCTTTATTAGGAATGTTATCTTCTTTATCTTCTTTATCTTTCTTTGCTAGAAATAAAAGAAGAAAACAAATAAAGAAGGCTATACGTCCATTTATTAAAGATAAGAAAGATTGTAGAAACGATGAATCTATTTCTAATTTCCTTAATTTAATAAAGATAGTTAAACAAAAGAAAGAAAAGATGACGACATTTAATGGTTATTCTTCTTTTATCTATTCTTATTTAATTAATAAAAATAAGGCAGAAGTAGAAGCTGAATATAAGAAAGTAAAGAATACATTGGATATGCTAGATTTGCTTAATAACATGCAATCTAGTTCCAAATTGGATATTAAGCCAATTGAAAGTTATTTTGTCTCGGTTTCATCTAATCCTGAATACCTATTCGAGACTAAAGTTACTTCATTCCTAGATAATCTAGCTAGATTAAAGAAAGAGAATGAAAGATTAAAGACTACATTAGGTTTTGATGTATTTAATCTAAATGATAACGACATATATTATGAAACATCGATAAGCCTATTAAATAAGGCAAAGGAAGATATCCAACACCTAGGTGAATGGATTAAGTTACTTAATTATATTGATGAAGCTTCTTCTATTTTGCCTAATCCAGTTATATCTTCTTATCTAAATGGTAAATTAGATGAATTAGAACTAGAACCTGCCTTCAAATGTGTCCTTTTCTATTCGATTATGGTCTCTTCTTTATTTGAAGAGGATTTACTAAATCTAAATTCGCTTGAAGTAGAAGATAAGATTAATAAATATAAAAAGGCGATAGATGAATATAGATTACTTTCAGTTAAGGAAACTGCATTTGAGATAACAAAAGAATTCCCTCTAGATAATGTCCATTATGCGACTAGTTCATCTAATTACCAATTTAGGAAGGTTTTGGCAACTTCTGGACGTGGCAAGTCACTTAGGAATATATTCGATACATATGGGGAATTAATATTTAAATATACCCCATGTTTCCTAATGTCCCCAATGTCAGTTGCCCAATATATAGATCCAAGCAAGCATCATTTTGATTTAGTTATATTTGACGAGGCTAGCCAGATACCGACTTCAGAAGCGATTGGAGCGATTGCTAGAGGTGATTCAACAATCATTGCAGGGGATAAGCAGCAGATGCCTCCGACTAATTTCTTTAACGCGACTATATCGTCTTCAATTTCAAATGAAGATAACATCAATTATGATGACCTTGAATCATTATTAGATGATGCGATTGCATTAGATTTACCTAGACATAGGCTTACTTATCATTATAGGTCTCATCATGAATCTTTAATCGCTTTTTCCAATAATAAATTCTATGATAATTCTTTAGCGACTTTCCCATCCCCATATAACCAAGTATCCGCGGTTAAATTTAGATATGTCGGTGGTGATTATCTAATGGGCAGGGGCATTAATAAAGAAGAAGCTAAGGCCATTGTTAAAGAAGTAATATCTAGATGTAAGGATAAAGAATTATCTAAACGTTCTATAGGTATAGTTACATTCAATAAAAAGCAGATGGATCTTATTAATGATTTGCTTGATGAAGCTTTCTCCAAGGACAATTCGCTTAATAAATATCCAGGCGGAGAGGAAATATTTGTCAAGAATTTAGAAAATGTGCAAGGGGATGAAAGAGACTGCATATTGTTCTCTATTTGTTTTGGACCGAATAAAAAGAACAAGACCATGTCCATTAATTTTGGTCCATTAAGCAGGGAAAAAGGTGAAAGAAGACTTAATGTAGCCGTATCTAGGGCAAAAGAGGAGATGATTGTATTTTCTTCTTGTAGAAGCAATGATATTAGAAGTGGGGTATCTAAAAACGAGGGGGCTGAATATCTAAAGCAATTCCTTTTATATGCCGAGAATGGCCCAACTAGCCTTACTAATGATTTTAGATGGGCAAAAAAACCTATCAAATTTAATTTTGCCTCTTCATTAGCAGCCCATCTAACTAGACTTGGCTATAAGGTTGATTTAGATATCGGGACTAGTTCATTTAAAGTTGATATAGCAATAAAAGATCCATTAGATAATTCTAAATATGCATTAGGCATATTAACTGATGATGATACCTATGTTTCTTCTCCTACCTGCAATGATAGGAATGTAGTGGGGCCTAATATGCTAGATGCATTACACTGGAAGACTATAAGGGTATTCTCTAGTGAATATATAGATCATCCAGATGTAGTTATCGATAATATTATCAAGACATTAAGCTCCCCAAGTTCTAAATCCAGTAAGAAAGAGAAACAAGAGATTGTATTTGATAAGGCAACTTTATCTAATCCTTATCCACATAAGGTCAATTATCCTGAATTAAATTATCCTCTTGTTGGAGATAAACCTTCTTTAAAGACTGTGTTACCTTCGATATTGTCTTTAGAATCTCCTATTTCAGATGAATTATTAAAAAGAAGGATAAGGGCCATATATGGAGTTGGTAGGATTACTAACAAGAAATACCAAATCATATTGAATGAACTTAGGTCTATTGGGGCGACTGATATAGTATTCAATTCTTATACATATTGGTATTCTTCCTCTTTACTCCCATCATCTATCACCTCTTATAGGGTTAACGGAGATAGATCGATGGTAGATATTCCTTATGAAGAGATTAAGCTATGTGTTGAAGATATAGTGGCTTTGCAAGGGGACATAACTATCGATGATTTGTGTAAGGAAGTATTACATCTATTCGGTTATGAAGCCTTGACTGAAAGAAGTGCTAGACACATATATGAATCCATTAAGAAAATGGGTTTAAAGATTAATTAATCATCTGTTACATATAAAGAACTTCCCTGATGCATGTTCAGGGATTTTCTTTATTTATGTTAGGTGTTACCTAACTTATATTTAGAAAAATGTTTTAGACGTAATCCGATACATAACATTAAGGTGATAAGATAAATGATAAGATAAATTTTCATTTCAAAGTGAATCTCGAGCAAATAAATACAACTAGATAAATGAAACATCAAAATAAGAAAAAATAAGTGTTTATCGATATAATTTATTAGTTTGAATTGATTATTTGATAAAGCAAATGAGCGTTTCCTACTTGGGGCTCATCATCTATGCTACTTGCAATGATAAGATAAATGAGTAGATAAATGATAAGATAAATGATAAGATAAATGTGCGATAGGAGAGAGACAATGAAAGATGAAAACAAGACCATCGAATACAAAAAATCTTTAGCCCAACTAAAAGAAGGTGTTATTTCTTTGAGCTCGATGTTAAACAAAAGCCATAAAGGCGAATTGTTTTTTGGAATTACGCCAGAAAAGAAACCTTTTAAATTTGATATTTCCAAGAAAACGCTTGCTGATCTTTCTAATGAAATAAGAACTAACCTAAAACCCTTGCCAATTGAATTGGATGTCGAAGTAGTGAAGTTTGAAGGAATAGATGTAATTAGGGTTTATGTCGAGGGCGATGATACGCCATATTCGGCATATGGGCGTTATTATTATCGTGTTGATGATGGCGACATTCCGATGAGCAATGATCAACTTCAAAAATACTTTGAGAAAAAGGAAAACAATTATTCCAAATGGGAAGATAAACCGACCAATTATTCATATGACGATATTGATGAAGACTTGCTTATAAATGTTATAAGAACCGCAAACGATAAAGGCAGATTGAATTATGTATATAGGGGCATTGGTGAAGCTTTGACCAAACTAGATTTGATTGATGAAAACGGAAAAATCAAAACTGCTGGTTATTATTTGTTTGGCAAGGGCAAACCAATTACATTAAAAGAGGCAAACTTTCCTACAGACTCAAGAACTGAATTTGGAGAAATCAAGGAATTTAAAGGAAATGTGTTTGAATGTATTGCTGAAGCTATTTCTTATATTCTAAATCACATTTCTTTTAAATCCGACATTACTGGAATTCAAAGAATTGATACACCTGAAATACCAAAAGCAGCCATTAGAGAAATAGTCGTTAATAGTTTTGCTCACAGTAAATATGATGTAAAAGGCGATTATAACCAGATAGTTGTTTATAAATCATCGGTAAGAATATACAATCCTGGCTCCATTTATAAAAATTTAGACCCAATGAAATTTGCTTCATCACAAGTAGGCAGCAAAATTAGAAACATCTTAATTGCATCGGCTTTATATAAATGTGGTTATATTGATGCATTTGGTACAGGTTTTGATAGAACTTTCACGCTCTGTATCAAAAATAACATTAAATATGAATATAAGAATGATGACTTCGGTTTCACATTCATATTTTATAGAGACCCTAATTATTTGAATGATGAGATAAATGATAAGATAAATGATAAGATAAACGAATTGGATGAAGCTATTCTTTCTGAAATTAGAAACAATAAATACGTAACTATTCCTGAATTGGGCAATAAAATAGCGAAATCAAACGCTACTATTTATCGCCATGTTGGGCAATTGATAAAAAAAGCCATGCTCAGAAGAATTGGATCTAGAAAGACTGGATATTGGGAAATATTATAAAATCGCATCGGCTAAAGCATAAAGAATGCTTCAAGGTGATAAGATAAATGAGTAGATAAATGATAAGATAAATTATCTTGTCTATCATTGTTATCTTGCTTTGTTTTGGGTTTATAAAAGTAGATTAATAAATACTTAGTTGCTATATTTATTTTCATGAATATATTTTTCCTAGCCACAAATAAAGAAGCCTATTACATAAGAAGGGGTGCGAATGTAATTAATAAATATAAATGCCCTGGATTTGATATTTTTGAATTAGAGAAGAATAAGAAGCATATTGGCTTAGTTATTACTAATATTGGTAAAGTCCATGCCGGGGCTGCTTTAGTAGCTGCTATAAATATATTTGGTAGGAACAATAATTTCTTTAATGTAGGTACTTCTGGTAGCCTAGATAAAAATATTGCAAATATATTAGGTATTGTTATAGGTACTAGCTTTGTCCAATATGACATCGATACAACTCCAATTGGAGATCCATTAGGCATGGTAAGTGGACCTAATATGGTTTATTTCCCATCTTCAGATAAATTAAATAAATTAATCGAGAAGGGATGTAATAAATTAAATAAGCCATATTCCTATGGGATTATATCTACCGGTGATAAGTTCATCGCTTCAAAAGAAGATAAGGATTTTATTAAATCTAAATTCAATTCCCTTGTAATCGAAATGGAAGCTGCCGCCATAGCAGAGATGGCACATGCCTATAAAGTTAATTTCTCTTCTTTTAAAGTCATTACTGATGTTAATGATGAAAGTGAATATTTTGCTAATTTCAAACCTGCAGTAAAACTAGTAGGGGAATTAGTCTGGGCAATGTAAAGAAACGTTCCTGTAACGATTTTTGAATAGGCGGTTGTTATGAAATATATCTTTGGATCAGTTATTGAACGAGATGCCGACTATGCTTTGATAAATGCGTTTTTAACTAATGATAAAGTCAGGAAATTGTTTTTAGATTTGATATCTAGAAATGATGGGGAGATAGAAGAAGTTTATCATTCATTAGTTCAAAAAGAAGAGGGGCATGGGGTTGGCGAATCAGATATTGTTTTTGTTATAAAGGACAATCTTGGTCGATTTGGCTTAATGATAGAAAACAAAATTAATGCCGATGCTCAGCCAAACCAAAGAGAAAGATATGATATCAGGGCAAAAGAATTAAAGAAGTTAGGTATATTTGATAAGTATTATGTCTTTTTATGTGCACCTCAATCATATTTAGGTTCAATGATGGCAAAAGATTATGAACGAAAGGTTCCATATGAAAAAATCACATCATTGCTAGACGAAGGACTTGATAAAGCTATTCTTCTTAAAAGTAGTGAAGGCGGCGTAACGATTATTAAAAGCGAATCTGTTACCGAATTTTGGAACAAGCTTTATAAACATGTCCATGACTATTATTCGGATTTACATATCGTCGGTAAATTGCGTGATAGATCGTCTAAATCGTTGTGGCCTGAGTTTAGAACTGTCATTAATGGTTGCAATATTGTAATGAAAACTGACCGAGGAATTATCGATCTAGAATTTAGTGGTATGGGTAAAAGATTATATGAATTAGAACTTAAACTACATGAAATGGGCGTTTCCTTAAAACCAGTTCAAACAGGCAAGAGCGCTTCCTTACGATATAAATTTGAAGAGAAGGATTATCTTTCTTTTAACGAAGATTTTGAAAAACAAATCGATACGGTTAATAAATAGCTCAATGAAGTAATGGAGTTTTATGATTTAACAAAGAAACTTCATGAAAAAGGTCTAAAGAATCTAAAGTAGGGTTTTTAATCAACGAGTTATTAATCTAATTAGTTTAGTTTGGCGCTTGCTTTTCTAAATCTATTTTTTGCAAATAACACAAAGCCAGTTTTTCCCGTTCTTATCTATTTTTATATCGATAAAGCCGGCATTTTCTAAAGTTTTTCTGATTTGTTCGGAATTATATATCTTCATTCCATCTATAATCTTGGTCCAGTTTTCATCTTTAGGATTTTCTCCATTAACTTCATTGCAAATCATAAAAGTCCCGTTTGGTTTTAAAACTCTATGTACTTGCTTAAATGCTTCAAGAATATCAGGCCAGAAATATATTGTTTCAAACGCTGTTATTAAATCAAAAACGTCATTACCAAAAGGCAGGTCCATAACGTTAGCTTGCAAGATTTCGCAACGTCCATTTTTTATTCCTGCCTTATTGGTCTTTTTTGATTTAATTACACTGACTTCTGAATAATCAATCCCAGTTACTTTGCCATAAGGAACTTTATCTAATAATCTTTTTACATTTGCCCCGCCTCCGCAGCCAATATCTAGGCATATAGAATTATTTTTAATATCTATATGAGTAAACCCCCATTTAGCCATAGATGAATGTCCTATATTCATCATATTTACCATGATTTTTCCGCCTATTCCTTTTGGTTTACAAGTGTTTTGAAAGAAAGACATATACAATTCTCCTTTAATAGTTAACTATTATTAACTCTATTGTATCATGCTTTTGCCCATTGCTAATAATTTTATAAAAAGACGATGATTGGTAATCTAAAGAAATAGAAGCAGTGCCTTAAAATATATTTAATCAATGAGTTATTAATCTAACTAGTTTGGTTTGATTGTTAGAAGGCAAAGTTATCGCAACAAAATAGGATAGTTTAACGAATTTCTGATTTTTTATGGTGCCCCTGTTGCAACGACTCTGCAAATAACAAACTTTTTTGAAATACTGCCTATAATAGTTGTTTACTGCCTAAAATATGATATAATTTAGGCAGAAAAGAGAAAACATTAATGAGAAAATTTGATTATTCATTTTTAGAAAACCAAGTACCTGCTAGATTACTAAATTTGACCGCTATTATTTATGATATCAAAGGCAAAGAAAGCGTTCGTTTAGAAGACAATCCAAAATTATTCAAAAAGTTAAAAGAAAAAGCCGTTAGGGATTCTATCAAAGGTAGTAATGCTATCGAGAACATCCATACTACTGAAAAACGTATTAGTGAAATTGCTGCCGGTGATAACACAGCCTTTACACATCCTGAAAAAGAAATTATCGGTTATAGAAATGTTCTTAACAACATTCACACCTTTAACGAAAGAATTATTTTTGATAAAACGACTATCTTATCGCTACATAAACAATTATTAGTTGTTGCAGGAAGCGAGAATAGAGGCCAGTTTAAAAAAGAGCCTAATATTATTACCGAAACAAGGAATGGAAAGAAATATGTTGTTTTTGTTCCTACCTCCCCTAAAGAAGTCGAAGAATCAATTGACCAAATGTTGATTGCTTTTAACGAAGCAAGCCATAACGCAAATATTAATCCGTTGCTATTAATACCATGTTTTATTTTAGATTTCCTTTGCGTTCACCCATTTGATGACGGAAACGGAAGAATGTCTAGACTTCTGACTTTATTGCTTTTATATAAACGTGGTTTCGATATTGGAAGGTTTATTTCAATTGAGAATATGATAAATGAAAACAAAGGTGAATATTATCGAACCCTTCAAGAATCATCTATTGAATGGCAAAACAATAAAAACAACTATGAACCGTTCATGCTTTATATGATTCGAATCCTTTATGAATGTTATATGAAATTGGATGAAAATGTATTTTCTCAAATCGACAAGAAATTATCAAAGTCCGAAAGAATCGAGACTCTTTTGCTAAATGTTTTTGTACCGATTTCAAAAAAGGGGATTCAAGATCATCTTCCAGATATCAGCGAGCAATTAATTGAAACGGTTTTGTCTAAACTGCTTAAAGAAGGAAAGATTATTAAAATCGGTTCGTATAAAGATGCAATGTATTACCGTAAATAACTGATATGTTGTCACGGCTATACGCATCCCATTCCGGTACATGTCGAAACAACTGTTGACTTAAGTTTAAAAGATAATAAGAAGTAGCATATTGTTCGATATTGTTACACCAGTCAGAGATTATTGGATACCATTTGTTGCAACGATTCCATCAAGTAACAAATGCTCGTTTTTGATTATATATCTAAAGTCTTTCTTTAGATTAATAACTCTTTGATTTATAATTCATCTTGTTTCGAAAGGATAAATTGAAATGATTAAATTAGTCTTGATAAGACATGGTCAATCTGAATGGAACTTACTTAATCTATTCACTGGTTGGACTGATGTCGAATTATCTCCAAATGGGGTTAAGGAAGCTCATGAAGCTGGTAAGTTATTAAAGGAAAAAGGATATACCTTTGATGTGGCATTCTCTTCTAGCTTAAAACGTGCTAACCACACGATGGATTTTGTTTTGGAAGAAATGGAGGAAACTTCTATTCCAAAGAATTATTCCTGGAGACTTAATGAACGTCATTATGGAGCCTTACAAGGATTAAATAAGGCTGACGCTGCAAAAAAATGGGGTGATGAACAAGTCCATATCTGGAGAAGAAGTGCCGATGTTCCACCTCTAGCATTAACTAAGGATGATGAAAGATGGCCAGGTAATCAAGAAAAGTACCAAAACCTTATTAAAGAAGGCCAAATGACTATCGAAGATTGCCCATTGACTGAATGTCTAATCGACACTGCCAAAAGAGTTAAGCCATACTTCGACAGTGAGATTGCCCCATTAATTAAAGAAGGCAAGAAAGTATTGATTGCAGCACACGGTAATTCTTTAAGGGCTATTGTTATGATGTTAGAACATCTAACCCCAGAACAAATAATCTCTGTTGAAATACCAACTGGTAAACCACTTGTCTATGAACTAGATGAAAAAGATCTAAAGGTTCTAGATAAATATTACCTATAATCAATTAGCTAAATATTATTCATTTATATCTCACCCCCATGAACATCATTATCATGATTAGTAGTGGGGGTTTAATTTGTTTATAAATGTAAATCAAAGTTGGCTATTCTGTAATAACTTAAATAAAAATAATCGATTATCACGCATTTTAAGTATATAGAGGGTTGAAATATATATGTATATATATCAAAATTAGTTGTCTATTAAGACTGATTTACCTATTTATTACATAAAAGGGGTAGAAAAGGAGATTCATGAAAAACATCAAGAAACGACTAATCGGATGGACCTTAGGACTTGCCTTGAGCCTAGGCGTCGGAATTGGAATTGCTAGTAATACTCATAGTGAGATTACTGGAGTAGAGGCGGCTGCAAAAGTAATTACTGTAACTAGCGCAGAAAAGATAGATGATGGAACAATTACAGTTACTTTTGCAAAAGGCAGAGGAAATAACACCCCTAGCTGGTATGATGCTGGTTTACGTTTTTATGCTAAAAATACCATTACTGTAGTTTCTAAAAGCGATTCTAATATTTCAAAAATAGTTTTTAATTGGGAAAAACAAGGAAAAAAAGATTTTGCTACCGTAACTTCAAATGTTACTAATTATACTCATCCATCCAGCGCTGGCGAAGGCGTTTGGACCGGTTCTTCTAAAACGGTTGTTTTCACGCTTGGCGATTCTGGACAGTTGCAATTAAATAGAGATGGAATCTACCGTTGTTCTTACTGCAAAGAGCGTAACTGTCAGCCCATCCGAATTAAAAGTTACTGAAGGCAAAGTGGGATACACTAAACAATTGTCTGCTAGCGTTTCGTATAATGAAATTGCTGAAACTGACGAAAGAGTTACCTGGTCATCAAATAATGGCGAAGCGAATATTTCTGAAAAAGGATTGCTTACATTAAAATCTACAAATGGTCAGGCTATTATTACTGCAACCTCTATTGCTCCCGCTTTGGATGGAAAACCAATTTCTAAGACAATGAATGTTATGTGGAGTGGCTTGATAGAGCCAACCGGTGTTGTTTTTTCCGAAAAAGGTTACACAGATCAAACCACATTATCTGAAGTTGAAATTAATGCAGTGACGAAAATTATATTTGATAAAGGTACCAACTCTAAAAACGGTCCAACTTATTATGTTAATGGGAAAGCCGTTAGAACTTATGGTGGTAATAAATTTAAAGTTGTCCTTAGTGATGCTTCTAAAAGACTTTCTTCTATAACTATTGGTTTTGGTGAAAATGACGGTACTAATGTAATAACTACCGATAAATTAGAGTTTAACTCACCCACTTGGACCGGTAGTGCTCAAGATGTTACTTTTACTGTCAGCAGTGGAAAAGGGCATAGAAGAATTGCGTCTATAACTGTCGCTTACGAAGATTTTGTCGATACTTCCGTAACGGATGCTTTAGCGTTTGGGACTTCATTCTTAAATAAAACAGCTTCTATTTGCGCTGATGGAACCAAAGATAATAGTGAAGCATTAAAGACTGCATGGACTGCATTAACGATTGAATTCAATGCGTTGTCTGATGGCGCTAAGAAGGTTGTCAAAGGTGTAGTTGCTAATGATGCTGGAACTGATTTAGAAAAGGCTATGGCTAGATATGATCATATCGTAAAGCGTTATAGTGCTACTCATACCGAAATTAATGACTTCATTGGTAGAGATGTTACTACTAGCTTAACCAATCAACTATTCAAGGCTAATACCACTAATAACATTATGGTAATTTCTCTAATTGCCTGTGCTAGTGTTGCTGCTATTGGTTCATTCTTCTTTATCAGAAAACGTAAAGAACAAAACTAATCATTAAAGATTAACTATTAAGGGACTCTATTGATGAAGTAGGGTCTCTTTTCTTTTATGTTTATTAATGAAGTAAATAATTACTAATACTGGAGTTAGTAATTGATAGTGGTAAAATACAGGGAGCAAATAACTGGGGTCTTTTGATAGCAAATAGGTCTACTTTGCTCTTTGCTATTAGATTAAAGTTCGAGAAAATCGATGAAGGAGGGTTTTGAAATGACTAAACAAAAAGTCCAATTAAGGGGCGGATTTACTGATAGAAATAAAATCGCCCCTATAAGTACAAAAATCCAAATTAAAGAGTTTGATACAAGAACAAGAAATCGAATAGCAAACCTTTTGAAACAATGGTATATGTCTATTCCCGCTGGCATAACTACCTATAATTTTTGTACAAAGTTACTTGATGAGATGTTTTCAATTTTTATTACTGACGAATTGGAAAACACCCTTTTGCACCATGAAGATAGATTTCTTTCTACTTATGTCTATTCTAATGTTTTGGATGGTACATTTGATGAGATTTTGACAATTGTTGAATTCTTTGCGAACCAAATATCTTTATTAAAAGATGAATATTTAAGAGATTCTAGCAATTGGGATGATCCGCCCTATCCTGATTGTAAAAAAGAAATAAATGATTTATTTGAGCAGGAATTTGTTGGATATCGAATGATTGATAAGCAAATTACTCCTATTATCGACAAAATAGAAGTAGATGCCATCAATCAAGCTTTGTCTAATTCTTTTGATGGTCCGAAGTCTCATATAAGAAAGGCTTTAGCGTTTTTGTCGGATAGAGACAACCCGGATTATAAAAATAGCATTAAAGAAAGTATTAGTGCTGTTGAATCTATGTGCCGGATCATAATGAACGATGAAAAAGTTACGTTAGGACAAGCAATCAAGAAACTATCTGACAACGGGATTAAGATTCATAAATCTTTAAGCAAGGCTTTTAACGAATTGCATGGTTATACTTCAGATGAAAAAGGGTACGTCATTCAAATGGTTTTGGGGAAGGAAATGTTGCTTTTGCAGAGACAAAATATATGCTTGTAACCTGCTGCGCCTTTGTTAATTACTTAATAGAGGAATACGGCAAAATCCAAAAGTAAACTTTTAGAATTTCGCTAAATATCTATCTCTTTTCTTTAACCTCGTATTCTTTTAAATAATCCTTATTCTTGGTATTCTATTGATAGACAAATAAATCTTTATATCCATTACAGCCATGAAAAGAATTAAGTCAAAAATATTGTTATCCCTACTAGGAACATCATTATCTATTGGAATTGGTATTTCTGTTGATATCAATATTAATAATGATGTAATTCCTACATATGCAGCAGTAGGTGATTATTCTACTGATGCATCTACTTATTACCAGGATATAACCGCTACAAGTGGTAAACCTTTAGCAGGTCAATTACATGACTTAATTACATCTACTCATAAGACATATACTACTTATGACGATAATGGCAAAAATGGTTATCAAAATCAAACCGATAGATATTATGAAAATGGATCTCCAGTAAATGGATATATCTATGAATTCTATTCAGGAGTTAAATGGCCTGATGGATGGAACTCAAATGCTGGTAATACAAGCGGTGGATATAACAGGGAACATGTCTGGTGTCAGTCCAAAAGTACTGGGTTATGGGGCACGACTGGTGGCGGGGCTGATATGCATCATATTAGACCATCCGAAACAAGACTAAATAGCGCTAGGGGCAACAATCCTTTCGGTGAGGTACCTAATAGGGAATCACATAAGACATATGCTAAGTTTGGCAGTAATCCGACCTATGCACTTGGTGGATATGTATCTGGTGGAACCTTTGAACCTCTAGATAATAAAAAAGGTGATGTAGCTAGAATAGTCCTATATCTATATCTACATTACAATTCATATTCAGTTAGTTCATTATTTGATGGATATGCATCTACTAATGGGAATAATGGTAGTTCATCATTTTTTGCAACTACATTATTACCGTTAACTAATATAACCGCTAATAACACCGAAGAAGATGCATTAAAGATGTTATTAAGATGGAATTTATCTGATCCAGTAGATGATATAGAAAGAAGAAGGAATGATAAGGTTGCCTCTTATCAAGGCAACAGAAATCCGTTTATTGATAATAGCGATTATGCCAATTTAATCTGGGGTGATAATCCTATAGATCCATCAACCCCGGTAGTAAATAAAGTAACTATTAATACATCATCATTACAATTAGATTTAAATAATAATAAGACTGCTACATTAGAAGCTATTGTAGATGTATCTAATGGGGCAACTAACGGAGTTAACTGGGTATCTAGCAATCCTAATGTAGCATCTATTGATAATAATGGATTAGTAACTGCTAAATCTAAAGGTAGCTGCATTATTAAAGCTATATCTACTTTTGATTCATCTAAATATGGTGAATGTAATGTTAATGTAATTGATTCTAGTTCAATTAATATAACCGCTAATGTTAATAAGACATATCATCCAGGGGATATTATTACCAAAGATGATATTAATGTTAAAGATGATTTAGGTAATGACATTACTAACTTTGAGTTTACTAATAATAATTATAGGTTTACCTATGATGATACGGTTGAAGGTGGGAATGTTACATCTAAGACATTTAAGAATGCAGTTAGTTATTCTTCCTTTGTAACTGATTTAGTAGTTAATGTATCTAGAGTTAAATATGTTGAAGCATCATCTATTAATGATGTAATGAATAGAGCTTGGACAGGGGTGACTGGGAATGGTTATTTAGATTGGGTTAAAACAAGTAATTCAGGGACTACTTATGCCGGGAACAGCGCTGGTAGCTATGAAGCTATACAACTTAGAAGCGACAAAAACACCAGTGGTATTGTTACAACCGAATACAATGGCTCATCTTATTTGTCTAGTGTAACCGTTAAGTGGAACGACAAGACGCTTTCAGGTAGAAAATTAAATGTTTATGGTTCTGATACTCCATATACAAAGCCAACTAATTTATATAGCGATTCTTCTAGTGGGACATTACTTGGAACTATTATTAATGGGATATCTACATCATTAACGATTACAGGCGAATATAAATACATTGGATTACGTTCTAATAGTGGTGCGATGTATTTAGATGAAATAGTAGTTACTTATGGTAGCAATGAGTCTGCGCTTAATATAGCTAACTACATAAGTGAGCTAGAAAAAAAGACGTCGAAAGCAAAAAAATATAAAGGTGTACGAATTTT
>CABQKC010000024.1 GCA_902464635.1 uncultured Caryophanales bacterium
TATTCAAAAATGCTATTTTTTATTTAGGGCACTGTTAAAAATGGGGAAACTCAAATTCTATTAAGATATACTTTAGATATGATTGAATATAATTTCAAAGTACTCTCCAAGTTGCTCTCTTCGTTATCATTGCTAATCAAGGCAAACGTATCAATATTCGATGAGAACGGCACTTCTAGCGACGCTAGAAACCTAAATATCTTTCCTTTTTGTATGTTTATAAAAGATGATGTAAGGAAAAAATGTGCTATAAGCGACAAACTTGCCATCGAAAAAATAACGAAACAAGACGAACCATTCTATTATTATTGCCATTTTGGATTAGTTGAAATCATCCTAAAATTCTCTATAGATGCTAAAAGTTCCTTCTATATTTTGATTGGACCATTTAAAGATCAAAAGAAATACAAAGAAAATATCGAACACATAAAAGAATATTGCCATCTATTCAAAAAAGATGAAAAGAATTTGATAAAAAAATATAAAGCCATACCTTCCTTTAGCATCAATAAATACCAATCGATTATAGACATGATTACTATCATTCTTAATTACGCTAAAACCACAAAACTAATCGCCTCAAAAGATAACTTTCTAGAAAAAGAGCTAGACCCCTATATCAATAAGCACCTAAGTGAAAGTATAAGAGTTGAGAATATTTGTAAAGAATTATTCCTTTCCCATAAGCAATTAGAAAGGGTAGTAAAGTTATATTCAGGTACCACTCCAAAAAAATATATCCTTAAATATAAAGTCGATAGGGCCTATAACGATATTAGGTATAGTGAAAATACCCTAGTCGAAATAGCAGAACGCTATGGATTTATTGACTATAATTATTTTGTTCGTGTGTTTAAAAAGATAAAAGGCGTGCTACCTAGTGATGTTAGAAAGGAAGCCAAAGAAGATAATTAAATTTGCTTTCCTTTAGAAGGGGTTAGGAATCCCGTTAGATAAATTATCTAATCTTCTTAAATATTCTTTTTCATCAAAAGAAATCTTTTTCTTTCTTATTTCAAAGCAGTACTTGGAGAATTCTACCGCCATAAGCTCTTTTGCAATGAACTCATCTTTTTTCTTAGAAATGGCTTCAAATACAGATTTTACATCTTTATTTTCTTTGATTTGTTCTTCTATTTCATCAATCCATATATTCAAAAAATAGAAAGCAATGTCTCTTGATTCATCATAATCTTCCAAGTCTATATTATTTACCTCTGCATATTCTTTATCTGCCTTTTTCAACTCACGGTAATTAAGGTTAAACACTTTGTCGAAAGCCTTGTTTTCTCTTTTGATATCTAAAGGCAAATCGAAATCACTAAATTTGTTTATAAAGAAGTTCCAGGGTTTATAAATTCCTTTCACATCATCATTTTCATTCAAATCAGGGTCTATCTCGTTATTAAATAGCTTATAGAGAGTATCGATGTTATCTTCCCATATCCCCTGTCCTCTTCCTTCTAGGATTATATATTCTTTATTTGAATTGAATTCTACCAATTCTTTTTCTTTTCTGCAGATAAAATTATATCCTTCACCTGTATCGTATTCGAAAGCAAATTCATTAGGTAGTTCCTTAAATTTGTGATTGCCTAAATACTTATAACCGTCCAATGGCTCTTCCATAAAAGGGGACATGACATAGCAAATAGAATCTTTTCTAACTGTAATCAGAAAGCAATGTTCGAAAACTGCCCCTAAAACAGTTCCGATTGCAATACCTAATTTAAATAAATTGGGATTCCCTTTTACTAATATCACTCGATAAAAGCGGTCTTTTGGCCCATTTTTAAAATCTATTCTAAGTTTTGTATAAAGCATATAAAGCTCCTTCTTGCTGAACAAATTTTAACACATGGATTATTTCAATATAAACCGCCAAAACAAAAAGACTAGGAGCACTTCTATTTTATAATTTGAACTAACTAGAAGTTTATATGTATTTAGTTTCCAAATAATTAATGAATCTAGGTAGTGTTATTTCTAGATACCCATAGGCAGGAGAATATAGTATTCCCCTTTTAATTAATCTATCGCGATAGACACTAATAATTTTAGAATCAATATTAGTAGCTAGACTAAGTTCCTCGATTTTCATAGGTCTATCTTCTTTAAAGCCATGTAAAATTTCTTGTTCCTTCTTACTTAATTCAGAATAAATCTTGTCATAAACACAATCGGCAAGATATTGATCGAATTCGGAAAGGACTTCAGGAGTCAAATCCCTTAATCCCTTCCCAAACATCAGATAACCCAAGACTTGGTATGCATAGGCATACCCTTTTGTTAATTTGGCTAGTTCTAAAGAAGTTTCCTTAGTTGAATTCAAATAAGTTTCATAGGCAGAGGCAATAGACCCTATATATAAAGGTTCAAGGCGAATCTTCGGGGCGCGGTAAAGGAAAGTAAGCGATTTATCCTCTTGCAATTTTGATACATTTTCATATAAGCCAGTCATAAGTAAATATAGAGGATATTTAAGCCTTAATAACGATTGATATGCCTGAATAAAAGTCTTCATTTGATTGCTATTATCGATTTCATCAATAGTAATAAGAACTTTCTTATTCTTGTCTTTTAAATATCCAAGCATCTTTTTAAGCAAGGTATTGACTGTTGTAACAGGCTCATCTCCTTTTAAAGAAAAAGTAAGCCCATGAAAAGAGAAACTAAACTCACCTTTGACAAATAACTTTTTAGCCTTCGTGGTTTCATAAATTTCAGAAGCTACATTTTCTAAAATGTTATCTTTCGGGCCCGGATCTACTACAATCCAGTTTTTATCTTCCGATAATTTAGAAGCAATCGAAGAAAGTAAAACCGTTTTGCCACTGCCTCTAAGGCCAGTGATGAAATAAAGATAATTAGAAGATACATCACCAGAAAAAGAGGATATTACTTCATTTGTATCCTTAATCCTTTTAATTGCATTCGAAGGTTCTATTCCGAAAGTTAAACAGAATGGATTGTCTTTCATTAAATCACTCCTTTAAGATTATTGTATGACTTTTTAGAACTCTTTAGAACTTCAAATCAAAACATCGATTCTATCGGCATTTTAAAAAACAAAAGTAGTGATTTTTTAATATTTCTTGTTTTATTAGGCAAATAAAGGCCAAGTAATGGCAAACTTAATCAATATGAAAAATAATGGAATTGAAACGATACTAAGCAAGGTTGAAAGGAAAACACTATCACTAGCAACATAAGTTTCCCTATCATAATCATTACAGAACGCTATTACTACTGCGCTAGTCGGGGCATCCATCCCTATAACAATGGCAGCTAGACTATATTCATTAAATCTAATTAACCCAGTTAGTTGAATTAAGATGCATATCCCAAATGTAATAGCAGGAATAGCAAACATCTTTAATGAGGCTATTAACCAAGAAGTCTTATTCTTTAAGGCTGAAGCAATATTAGATTCCCCTAGAGTAACTCCAATTAGAAGCATGCATAATGGGGTGGCTAAACTATCACCCATGGAAATAATCTTAAATAAGGCTGGGCAAGTCTTATCAATGCGGAGGAAGCCATAACTAGTCCCATTGACATCTACTTGCCAAATTACATTTTGGATAAGCCAAATCAATACACCTAGTCCCATTGCAATCATGATTGGATTAACAAATATTGATTTTAATGTCGATTTGGCGTTCTCTTTTGTTAACTTGGTCCCAGAAATTGTAATAAAGCAATAAATATAGACAACAACTCTAAAAGATAAAGTCATTAAAGAAGATGGGATAAGGACACTAGAAAGATGTTCCCCGCTATATATAGCTTTTAATATAGGAATAGAGAAGAAAGTTAGCTGTCCGACTGCGGTTAAAATTGCATACACGGGTCGCTTGGAATTATCACTTTTGATAAAAACAAGGTTCCCAAATAGAATAAATATTACATATAAAAGCAAAGACAATAGAAGCAATAACCCATGTGTGGATAATTCATTTGGATTGAAATCAGACATGAAAGCCGCAAAAGCCATACATGGTATTGCTATTTTCATTACCAAGACATTTATTACTTCTTTTCCTTTTTCCCCTATGATGTTCTTTCTTCTAAAAAAGAACCCAAGAAACAAGAATACAATAGTAGATAGAATTGCCCCGATGAAGTTTTGATCGCTAAATATTTGAACAATGATTTCCATAAACGAGCAAATCTTACTACGTTAAATAGCTTTAATATAAAGAATGCGCTTTCATAGTTGTTTTTTAATTGCTTTCGTAGCGCTTTCTTTACTTTTTTAGCTATTTCTAGTGTTCTTAATACCAAATTAGTAATAGAGTTATCTAATATCAAAAAAAGGAGTTCCAAATAATGGAAGAACTTGTTTTATCCCATAGCCAAATCGAAGACATCACCAAAAGACTAGGAAAGCAAATATCAGCTGATCTAGCCAACGAAGAAAAGACACCTCTATTTATCGTAGTAATGAAAGGTGCGCTAAATTTCTATGCCTCTTTGCTTAATAATCTAAGTATCGAGATAATAACCGATTATGTACAGGTTTCTTCTTATGATGGAACTAAGCAAACCGGGAAAGTAATATTCAAGCACATGCTAGAAAGTGATCCTAGCAATCGCAGTGTCGTCATTGTTGAAGATGTTGTCGATACAGGATTAACTATCCGTATATTAAAGGATTATATAAATACTTCCTTTACTCCAAAAAGAGTATTGGTATGTTCTTTATTTGATAAGATCAATTGCCGTAAAGTCGATGAAAAAGTCGATTATGTTGGAAAGACTTTGGAAAAAAATAAGTTCCTCATTGGGTTCGGTCTAGATTATGACGAACTGCAGAGGAACATACCTTATGTCTATACTCCTACTAAAGAGGATTTAGATAAGCTTAATGAAAAATTAGCAAAGGACAAGCAAGACTAATTACATAGTCCCGAAAATCCTATCGCCTGCATCCCCAAGACCTGGGCAAATGTAGGCTTTTTCATTTAATTGACGGTCAAGTGCACCAATATATAAATCTACATCTGGATAGACCTTGCAGAAGGCATCTACTCCTTCTGGAGCAGCGATAATACAGATGAAATGGATATTCTTGACTCCCCTAGCCTTTAGGAGTTTGACTGCATCGACTGCACTTCCTCCAGTTGCTAGCATTGGGTCAAGGATATAGACATCTCTATTTTCGACATCATGAGGCATCTTGCAGAAATATTCATGTGGTTCATGGGTCTTTTCATCTCTATACATCCCAATATGGCCGATTTTAGCGCTTGGGACTAATTCTAGCATTCCTTCAACCATGCCTAGCCCTGCCCTTAAAATTGGGGCAAAGCATAATTTCTTGCCAGAAATGACAGGTTGCATGCTTTTTTCGATTGGGGTTTCGATTTCGACTAATTTAGTTGGAACGTTGCGTAAAGCTTCATATCCTTCCATCAAAGCGATTTCTTTGACAAGGGTACGAAAATCTTTCGTTCCGGTTTCCTTTTTACGCAAAAGAGTGATCTTATGGCTTAGCAAAGGATGATTGAGGACGGTTACGTTTTTATATTTGGATATATCCATCGATATTAACCTTCTTTCAATTAAAGGATTTTATCATGAAAGTTATGTTAACTTCACTATAAAAAACAAGAAATTGCTATCTAATTTTGCTTTATTTAAATTTAGATATTAACTAGTCTTGTAAACTCCCATTTTTTTAATTAAAAACATTAACTAAAGTTTGCATAAGTCTAGTCAACATACTTATAATTCTTTCGAGGTAAGAACAAATGAATTTGAATGATTATATCGGCGTTACTCCTGATTTCCCAAAAAAGGGTATTTCCTTTAAGGATATCTCTCCATTATTAAAAGATCCCAAGGCTTTTAGTTATTGCATCGATGAACTTGAAAAACTAGCAAATGAATATAAGCCAACTATCATCGTCGGGGCTGAATCTCGTGGATTTATATTCGGATCCGCCCTTGCTTTGAAGATGGGTATTGGATTTGTAATGGCTAGAAAAGAAGGAAAACTACCTGGAAAAACATATAAAGTCTCTTATGAACTTGAATATGGAAATGCCACGATGGAAGTTCCTGCAAATTCATTTAAAAGCGATGACCGTGTCTTATTAGTAGATGACTTGCTTGCAACTGGTGGCACTTTTGCTGCTTTAGCTAAATTAGTAAAAGAAGCTGGTGGCAATCCAGTCGGTGCGATTACAGTTATTAGATTATATGAACTTGAAGGAGAAAAGAATGCGATGGTTCCTTGTTCATATTTATTAAATCTAAGCGATTCTCATTGATTTAGTTGACCCATGTATTAATTAGAAGGGAAATCGATATGGTATCCCTTCTTTTTTATTGCCCACTTTGGCGTGTTTTCATAGATGACACTTGATAATGAAATCAATTACTCCTAGGCTTATCTTAAATAATAAGATTTTCTTACTTTAAAGAGGTTAGCATGGACATTGAAATCATTAACGTTTCTTCCAAAGGACAAATTGTCTTGCCGTTAAAAATGAGAAACAAATTAAAAATCAATAGTGGCGACAAACTTTTTATTTACTGTAACGAAGATTCTATTCTTATAAAGAAAATCAAACTTCCATCTAAAGAAGAATTCGAGAACGGAATCAAAGAAAACATGAAGATTGCTAAAGATTCTAGTCTAACTGAAGAAGATATTTTTGATGCAATCAAAGAAATCAGGAACAAGGAAAAATAGTCAATTGTCGTTGCAAACGAATTCCTTCAATTGTTTTTGGCATGATTTTTTCTAATAAGTATGTCAAATCGGCATATCCAAATTAATTAGGTATGCCAAATTTCAAGTTTTAATCTTTAGCAATAGAAAGACTAAAATAAAAACACCCACACGGGATGTTAATATTTGTCAAGCAGGACAGCTTTATATTAAGGAAGCGACTAAACGTTAGAGGCCATCTATTAGCTTCCACCTGCATCACTGCCCACCATATGGCTATGGTGCGTCGTGGTCGTCAGCTGGATCTCCACCTTTGACGATTAAATTCTACCCAAAGATACAAAATAATCAATTACTACTTAAAAAGGACATCCTGATGGATGCCCTAAATAAGTTAGTTAATCAGTTAGTCGCACTTAGAATAATTAGGTGCCTCAACCGTAATATTTACATCATGAGGATGGCTTTCTTTTAATCCAGCATTTGTAATGCGGATAAAGTGAGCATTGTTCCTAAGGGCTTCTAAATCCTTCGCCCCACAATAACCCATGCCGCTTCTAATCCCGCCACATAATTGATATATGGTATCAGCAAGCGGACCCTTAAAGGCAACCCTGCCTTCAATTCCTTCTGGGACTAATTTCCTTGCAGAAGTCGATTCACTTTGGAAATATCTATCGGCAGAGCCACGTTTCATCGCGGCTAGACTACCCATTCCTACATAGGATTTGAACCTTCTTCCTTGATAGATAATTTCTTCGCCAGGAGATTCAATGGTTCCTGCTAATAATGATCCAAGCATGACGCTATCTGCACCGATAGCTAAAGCCTTAACTATATCGCCACTATATTTAATCCCGCCATCAGCAATGACACAAATCCCTTTATCACGGCAATAGGAGCTAACTTCATCAACTGCGCTAGCTTGAGGAGAGCCAACTCCGCTAACAACTCTAGTCGTACAAATTGAGCCTGGACCAATGCCAACTTTAACGGCACTTGCCCCTGCTTCTATTAAGTCTTTTGCAGCTTCTTTAGTAACAATATTACCAGCAATTAAAGGTAATGATGGATAACAGGAATGGATTTGCCTTACCATTTCAATGATATTCTTGCTATGTCCGTGTGCACTATCAATAGTAAGGACATCAACATCTGCCTCAACAAGAGCTTTTACTCTTTCTAAAGTAG
The DNA here is from genome assembly GCA_902464635.1 of uncultured Caryophanales bacterium. Classification (GTDB taxonomy): domain Bacteria; phylum Bacillota_I; class Bacilli_A; order RFN20; family CAG-826; genus Alloenteromonas. The sequence goes on from CABQKC010000024.1 coordinate 7,874, forward strand.
AGGAGCCAACTCCAACCGCAGCCCCACAAAGAAGCCTGCCCTTATTGTCTTTAGCAGCATTTGGATAATCTTTTTTCTTATCGATATCTTTAGAAGTGATTAAACCTACTAAAACGCCTTCGTTATTGACGATAGGAAGCTTTTCGATACGGTTCTTCCATAATATTTCCTGGGCTTCTTCTAGACTTATCCCTTCTTTTCCGGTAATAAGGTTATCTTTGCTCATAATCTTGCTTACTGGAGTATTGTCTAGTTTTATATACCTAATATCGCGGTTAGTAACAATCCCAATAAGGCGATTAGAAGAATCGACAACCGGAAGTCCAGAGATAGAATAATGATGCAATAAAGCTTCTGCTTCAAGAACAGTTTGCTCAGGATGCAATGTTATTGGATCAATTACCATGCCGGATTCATTTCTTTTGACGAGCTCAACATTTTTCTTTTGCTCTTCAATAGACATGTTTTTATGTATCATCCCGATTCCGCCGCATCTAGCTAAAGCAATAGCTAAACTAGATTCGGTAACTGTATCCATTGCGGCACTAACAATCGGGATATTTAATTGGATAGAGGGGGTAAGAAACGTCTTAAGCGAAACTTCAGAAGGAACTACTTCTGATTTTTCTGGGATAAGAAGAATATCGTCGTAAGTCAAACCTAATCTAATATTATCAAGTTTCATATTTGCCCTTTCTATTTATATTAATGGTTCAATTTATAATCTTCGGAACCATAGGCGGCATAAACAGCAGACAATGGATTATTATTTACGATTCTATCGATACATTCCGCTAACATGGAAGCTAATGAAATTACATGGACAAAATCTAGGCTCTTGAAACGAGAATCTAACGGAATTGAATCAGTAACGATAACTTCGCTAAATGGACCATTCTTGATTAAATCGAAGCAAGGATCGCTAAATACAGGGTGAATCGCAGCAATCTTGACGCTATTTGCCCCACTACCTAGAAGAGCATTCGCCCCGATAACCGCGCTTTTGCCAGTATCGATCATATCATCAATCATGATGCAATCTTTTCCCTTTACTTCACCAATGATATTCATGGCCTCAGGTTCAAGTTTTGAATTACGTCTTTTATCAATAATTGCTAATGGGGCATTTAGTTGCTCTGCTAATAATCTAGCACGGGTAACCCCACCATGGTCAGGAGAGACAACAACGACATTATTCAAATCTGCTCCACTAGAGATGATGGCCCTTCCTAATAAAGGTACAGCAGTCAAATCATCGACTAAGCAAGAGAAGAATCCTTGGATTTGGGCAGCATGGAGATTAACAGTAACTACACGGTCAACTCCAGCAGTAGTAAGCAAATGTGCAACTAAGGCAGCTGTTATTGGCTGTCTTGGCTTAGCTTTCCTATCTTGTCTAGCATAGCCAAAATAAGGAATTATCAAATTGATTTCCCTAGCACTGCTTCTACGTAAGGCATCAATAAAGATAAGTGTCTCCATTAGGTTTTCATTAACCGGAGCACATGTTGATTGGATGATGAATACATCCTTGCCACGGACTGTCTCGACTGGTTCGACAATTATTTCACCAGAAGGAAAATGACGGATGCTCCTTGAGCCAAGCTCGACACCTAGCTTCTTTGCAATAGAAGCAGCCAAGTCTTCGTTAGCGGATAAGGAGAATAGAATTGCATTGTTGTCTAGCATGATTACTTCCTTTGACCTCGATAGAGGCGATTTACTATATTAGAAGCATTATACAATAGGAGTTTTTATATGTCCTTAAACAAAAGTAATTTTTATAAAGATAGCGCTTTCTTTCCCTAAATATGGGCATTTTCAATATAATAATCTAATTCAAATTTTTACTAAGTGGAGAAAAGTGATGAAAGAACTTGTCATGTCTAGAGAAGAAATAGAAGAAGCCTGCATTAGAATTGGAACTTCTTTAAATGAACGTCTAAAAAATGAAGAAAGACTCCCTGTCTTTATTTGCGTCATGAAGGGTGCGATGAATTTTGTGAGCGACCTAATCAAGCATATCAAAAGCGATATCTTAGTAGATTATATAAAGATATCTAGTTATGAAGGGGATAAAACTAGCGGACATATCACTCTTAAGCAAGATATATCTATTAATCTAGATTCCCGTAGCGTTGTCATCGTTGAAGATATAATCGATACAGGGCTATCTATGAAATACCTTATCGACCACATAAAGGAAAAATATAGCCCAAAGCAAATTATAGTAGCTACCTTACTAGATAAAGCCTGCGCAAGAAAAATCCCGGTCCAAATAGATTATGTTGGAAAAACTCTACACAAAAACAAATTCGTCGTTGGATATGGGCTAGATTATAAAGAACTCCACCGCAATAACCCATATATCTATGTCCCTACTAAGGAAGAAGTAGAGAGAATGGATATAGAAGTCGCTAAATAAAGAACTTTTAAATCTCAAAACGAATCTTTGAAAACATGAGTTTTCGTTTACCTTATCAATACCATTTTGGTTTATAAGTGACAACGCAGTCATCACCAAGTTTTGTATAGGAATGCCTGCTCATACTACTTTCAGCCATATCCAAATATATCCATCCATAGTCAACATCGTAATTAAAAGCATATGTATAGTAACCTGTTTTGGCTTTTTCATATGCCTCAGGATTATTTGCTTCCAAATCTACCAATGGGTTAGACTCGAACAAATATTCAGAATATTTAGTCTCTGAATCGATGATATTCAAATCTAAATCTAATAAATAATTCCTCTCATACGTTAAGTAACCAACAAATCTATTAAATCTGTAGTAATCAAAATCCGATTTATATCTACTAGTATAAACTTTGATTGAATAATCTACGTCTATATTTTTGTTGCTTTCGCTATCGAACATTTTCTTGGTATACCTATTAGAAAAATATAACAATTTGCCATCATCATTCTTATATTCGTATACCATGGAGTAATCTATATAGTAATTAAAACTCAAAGATTTTCCTGAAGATTTAGAGACATCAATGCTCTGACAATCAATTACTCCTTTAACATCTTTTTCGGCAAGTTTAGGTTCACCACACGATGCTAAAACACATAATGGCAACAAAAATAAAATAGTTTTCTTCATTTATAACTCCCCATTAATATTTCAACACCAAAATTATCAAATAAAACTAGGCCATATGCAATTATCTTTAGGCAAAACGAAATGGATTAAAAATTTCGTTTTGATTTCGTTTTGAATTTCATTTTGTGCCACAAAAACATAGATGCAATCGAAGAAACCCATTTCGTTTTAAATTTCGTTTTAAACCATAAAATACCGAAGTAATAATCAATTTCGTTACTAAAATATAAATTCAAAATATTGGTAATAAATAAAAAGGCCCAGATGTTGCGCATTGTTAAGAGGCGATCCGGGATCTGTCGGATATATACTACACGTTAGAACTTATTTTTCTTAGAAAAATCTCTATTTAACGAAAAACGACCCTTCCATCATAGAAGAGCCGTCCATATTGAGCTAATTTCTTATTCAGCCTTAGCTTCAACCTTCTTATCTTTGAGGATTAGGTTCATTAAGATACCTAGGATCATTGAGAAGGCAGTTGAAGTAACAGTAATCATTGTAGAAGTTCCTGGGAAAATAAACTTCAATGCTAATCCCCCAATTCCAGAAACTAGGATAACTGATGCGACAAATATATTTTTGGTATTAGACATATCAACTTGTTCATTGATTAGCATCTTTACCCCACTAGCAGCGATAAACCCATATAGAAGCAAGGATACCCCGCCAGTAACGCAAGTTGGGATAGTTTCTACTACAGACATTATAGGAGAGAGGAATCCTAGTAATATAGTCATAAAGCAAGCTAAGATAATAACTTTGACACTAGCAATCTTAGTAACGCCAACTACTGCAACATTTTCTCCATAAGTAGTATTGGCAGCACCACACATAACTCCACTTAAAGCGGTGGCAACTCCATCCCCGATAAGGGTTCTAGATAATCCTGGGTCAGTTAATAAATCCCTGCCGATTATTCCGGAAAGGTTCTTATGGTCGCCAATATGTTCGCAGATTGTAACTAATGAAACAGGAATGAATAGCAAGGCAATGCTTCCAATTTGGCTTCCACTAATTGGGACAGCAGCCTTAAATGTTTCAGGAAGGAAGATGAAGCCAGGAACATCGATGAAGATTTGTACTCCGATGTTTTTGAAATTATTGACAATAGGAGAGAAATCAACGACGTGGAAGGTTTCATTTCCGCAAGCATAATAGCCAATGCCAGTAAATATAGCTGCAGCAACATATCCTGCAACCATACCCATGACAAATGGGATTAAACTCAATGTCTTCTTGCCATAATGGGCGCATATAGCAGTTACGACCATGCCGATTAAGCCACATAATAAGGCAACTAGGTTATAAGATTCACGGCTGCCGCTAGAAGAAACTAGATTATTAACAGCAGAAACGCTTAATCCTAATCCGATGACCATGATGACTGGTCCAATTACGATGGTAGGAAGCAATTTGTTTAGCCAATTGACCCCAGCGAATTTAATAATTATCGCGATTATTACATATAAAGCACCAACCATGGCCATACCGATTGGCAGTGCCCATATGTTAGCAAAAAATCCATTTACAACATCTCCGGCACTTGCAGCTACTGCAACTCCGTCGATTACCTTAGCAGGGACCGCACCTAGAGCAACAGCCCCACACATCGGGGCAATATAGGCAAAGCTAGAAGCAAGGAAAACAGGTGATTTCATCTTGGTTAAGACAATATAGAATAAAGTACCTATCCCGGCTGCAACTAGAGTTGGGGCAATCATAGTCTGGGCTAAGGATATACCATTGATATTTATAAATGGTACTTTAGCACCAGCATTAGCAAATTCAGCCCCAACTTCCATCGGTCCAGAAAATACTAATAGAGGAACGGTAATGCATGCGACAAACATCGCTAGCACGTGCTGAATCGCTAAGATGATCCATTCCGAAATCTTCTTAGGAGCCTCGTCTACATCGAGGATAAGTTTTTTTGCTTGGTCCATACGCCTAAGCCCTCCTTTTTATTTGCCTTCTCCTTTTAGAAAAAAAGGACCTAGATAACTCTAAGTCCTAAATAACAAAAGGGGTTGGATTAAGAAGAAACTGGCCAAAATAAGAAAAAATCTCCCTACGCTTTTTCTTTCGTATGGAGTGTCTAATTCCGAGTTCCATGTTTCTACCCGGAAAATAACTCTACCTTGAAAATACTTTTTTGGCAACAACTTTTTTATTAGCAAAAAATAGGCAAAAATATTTATAAAAATCCTTTCCAAAGGAAAGAAACATAGTTAGCTAAAAAAGAACATTTTTGAAAGTGCTTTCATAACAAAATCATCTTGTTTTAATTTAAAATATCCAAGTCGAAGTCGTATATGATGGTGATATGGTCCATTAGTCTCTACGCTTTCTCCTTTAGTGAAGGCACTACGACAAGAAAGTAAAAATTGCGTTGGCTTTTCATTTTTATTCTTCTTGGATCCCACCCCATATCTGATTAGATAATTCTTCTAATAGGAGGGTAACCATGGAAGAAACCATAAAAAGCAACCCATCTAATGGAAATGGTTCCTGGAGTCCAAAGACTGGTTTTGGACGCTTTTTGGACCGCTATTTCCATATCTCGGAAAGAGGATCAAGCATCATAAGAGAGCTTGTAGGTGGCCTCATCATTTTCTTGGCAATGTTTTACATCTTGCCACTTAACTCCAACATGCTTGCAGGAGACTGGGCTAACATTATTGGAGTAACCACCAGTAATGTTCGTGTCACTTTGGATGCTGCTGGAAATGTAATATTAAGAGAAATCTTAATCTATGGGGATACTTGGGCGACTGTTGACCAAGTAAGGGCTGCAATATTTGCTGCTACAGCAATTAGTGCTGCCGTCACAACCATCTTAATGGGACTTTATGGTAAGCTTCCTGTTGGATTAGCTAGCGGTCTTGGCATCAATTCCCTTGTTGCCTTTACTGTCATGCTTGGAATGGGATTCAACCTTGCCCAAGCCATGTGCATCGTCTTTGTCGATGGTATCTTATTCTTAATCATCAGCCTTACTCCATTACGTGCTTGGATTGTACGTAATATCCCTAAGTCTTTAAAATTTGCGATTTCCGCTGGTATTGGCTTCTTCATTGCCTTTATCGGTTTCCAAAATATTGGAATCATCGTTCCAAATAGCGCTACTAGCGTTGGCTTTGGCGATTTCACTAGCCCAGCTGTCATCACTGGTATTGTCGGAATTATCATTGTTTTAGTACTTTCTTCGTTCCCACAAAACAAGAAATGGAGCTTCTGGATTTCTAAATTTGCCGTCATCATTGCCATTGTCATCATGGGCATTGTCTGCGGTTCTTTAGGACAAGCAGGCGTAGCTGGCATGCCAACTTTCTATAACGAGACCTATCACATCAGTGAAATCGGAAATATCGGTAAGATCTTTGGTTGCTGCTTCTTTGGGTTTGATGCTTTCTTAAATCCAATGGCAATTGCCTTTACATTCGCCTTATTATTCGTTGACTTCTTCGATACCACCGGAACCTTGGTTGGTGTTGAAGCCGGTGCTGGTATGGTTGATGAAAATGGAAACATCACCGTCAATGACCGTCCAGCCATGGTAACTGATGCTATCGGAACTTGCTTTGGTGCAGTTTGCGGTACTACTACTGTTACTTCTTTCGTTGAATCTACTACTGGTGTTGCTGCTGGAGCTAGAACTGGATTAGCTGCTGTTACTACTGGTTTATTATTTGCCTTAAGCTTAGCTATCTATCCAGCCTTATCAATGTTCTCTTCTTCTTCAGTCACTGGTCTAGCCCTAGTCTATGTCGGTGTCTGCATGTTTAAAAACCTTGAAAAACTTGATTGGCATGACTGGGTTGCTGTTGGTAGCGGCTTCTTCACTGTCTTAATCATGACAATCTCTTATAGCATCAGCGATGGAATTGCCTGGGGATTTATCTCCTACACCATCATGACATTAGCCTCTAATAAATTTAAAAAGAGCGATATCACTGTTGCTTGCTGTTCCCTTGCCTTCTTAGCAATCTACATAATGAAGGCTTGTCTAAAGATCTAAATCAAATAAAATTTATGGCAGGTAGGAATTTTCTTACCTGCCTTTTTCTTAATTAAAGGAGCGTTTAAATGGAAAAAGAAATGATTGCCGTACTTGATTTTGGTGGACAATATAATGAACTTATCGCTAGGCGTATAAGGGATTTAAGTGTCTATAGCGAGCTTCTTCCTTTTTCTACTCCTATAGAAAAACTAAAAGATAAAAATATCAAGGGCATTATATTTACCGGTGGGCCTAGAAGCGTCTATGAAAGCGATGCCCCTACTATCGATAAAGAAATATTTAGTCTAGGGAAACCTATATTAGGTATTTGTTATGGAGCCCAAGAGATTGCATATTCGCTTGGAGGAAGCGTCAACCAAACTAGTAAAAAAGAATTTGGATTAACTAAAATAACAAATATAAAGAATAGTCCCTTATTCAAAGATATCCCCTCTAATCATGATGTATTTATGTCACATGGGGATTCAATTACAAAATTGCCTAATGGATTTGAAGTCATCGCTAGTAGCGAGAATACCCCTATTTCTGCTTTTGCTAACAAGACTCTAAAACTATATGGACTCCAATTCCATCCAGAAGTAAACCATTCAGTATATGGGAATAAGATATTAGAGAATTTTGTATTTGAAATTGCTAAATGCAAACCTACCTGGAAAATGGAAGATTTTATCAATGAAAGCATTGCTTCTATTAGGAATCAAGTTGGTGATAATGCAGTTTTATGTGCCCTTTCCGGAGGGGTTGATTCTTTAGTCACCGCGACTTTATTAGATAAGGCAATTGGAAAAAACCTTATATGTGTATTTGTAGATCATGGCCTATTAAGAAAAGATGAAGCCGAACAAGTATCAACCTTATTTAATGATAAATCTAGGTTCTCCCTGGAGTTTAAGAAAGTCGATGCTAAAGATATATTCCTAAATGCCTTAAAAGGGATAAGTGAACCTGAAGCAAAGCGAAAGATAATCGGGAAGACTTTTATCGATGTATTCAAAAAAGAAGAAAAACAAATCACTAGGCCTTGCTTTTTAGCCCAGGGCACGATTTATCCTGACCGTATCGAGTCTGGATTAGGTATATCTAGCAAGATTAAGTCACATCATAATGTCGGAGGACTACCTAAGAATATTGATTTCCTAGGTTTAATCGAACCTTTAGGATTATTATTTAAAGACGAAGTTAGAAGATTGGGCCTAGCATTAGGATTACCTAGAAACCTAGTATATAGGCAGCCCTTCCCTGGCCCAGGATTAGGGATTAGGATAATTGGAGAAATAGATAAAGATAAGATTAGGATTGTCCAAGAGGCCGATGCCATATTTAGGGAAGAGATGGAAAAAGAAGGATATTCAAAAGAAGTATCGCAATATTTTGCCGCTTTATCTAATATGAAAAGCGTCGGGGTCAAAGGTGATTATAGGACCTATGAATATGCAGTTATTCTAAGGGCAGTAAAAACTGATGATTTCATGACTGCATCTAGTTTTGATTTGCCTTATTCTTTCCTATCTAGAGTTAGTGACCGTATTGTTAATGAAGTTAACGGGGTAAATAGGGTCCTATATGACTATACAAGTAAACCACCTGCAACTATTGAATTAGAATAGTTCATCGGGAATGTAATTATCTTCTTTTACTAACAAATTCCACTTGGAAATAAGTTTAGTTTTACCTGGGTGGCAGTCTAAATATATTTTAGTATTACCCTTCTTTTTTAAACATAATTGATAAAAGGAAGATGGGATTTTATCACCGAAATGTTTTTCGAATAAATATCCAACCTTTTGATATAAGACTGCCTTATCGTAAAACTTTAATAAAGTTATTATCTTTTCGATTTGGAGTTCTCTAATATTTTCTAAAGCAAGTTCAACTTCTTCTAATCCCCCACCTAAATGATAATTATCGATGCAATCAACAATGGCGCGTTCTAAAGAAACTACACGAACTCCGTTTTCTTTCATGGAATCTATTATTTCTAAATTACATTTACTGACTTTTGAAGCATAAATAACATCTTCAAATTCGATTGGACTTACATTTACATGCGTTAAATAAGTAAACATCGATACAAAACACTGAGTTGCTAAACCATAATATTCTAAAGCGTCGTGATAAGAAAAATAGGAATCATTAAATAAGCTACTAGCAATTTGAAATTTAGAAGCATATATCATCATAGTAGAAGGATTGACCAAGGCATATAATCCTTTTTTTACTTGTTTTATAGACCCTTTCTTTAAAGATCGATTTAAAAAAGAATAAAAGCTATCCTTATTTGGATAAATATCTTTCATATCTTCATATCGAAAAAGAATTGGCATTACTTTCATATAAATATTAAAGCACAACTGTTTGTATTCGACAAGTTACACATATTTTTAAATACTAATGGAAAGGGATAACAATACATCGTTAATTGCTTAAGCCATTATCCAAAAGCAATTAAACGTTCTTCATAAACATCCTTAAAGCAATTATCTCCTACCATGGCTAGTATAATCGCCCCAAGAGTACCACCGTCGCTAGTATTTTTATTTAGGTAAAAGAATGAAAATTACTCTATCTTGCTGCAGCTATGGCCCTTTTTTAGCATACTTCATTATACAAATTCATTTTAAACATTTTAGGAAAAGTGTATTATTCAACACTTGAAATTATAGGAAAAGTGTAAAAGTAAGATGTATTTTTTATAGGAAAAGTGTATTATATATCTAGCAAAAGGATAATTAAAGTTATTATGCTGCATAGAAAAATTGAAAAAACAATTGTGGATTATTTGCAAGATGGATCTAATAAAATTATGGTTATCGATGGTGCTAGGCAAGTTGGTAAATCATACATTATTAGATATGTCGGCAGTGAACTATTAAAAGATAAATTTACTAATTACATTGAAATTAACTTTGTTGAAGATTCTCTTGGCGACAAGTTATTTGAGAAAGTTAATAATAAAGATGATTTTTACCTGCAATTAAGCATGATTGCGGGCGATAAAATGAAAGACAAGGATAACACTCTTATCTTTATTGATGAAATCCAACAATATCCTCAATTTTTAACGATGCTAAAATTCTTAAAACAAGATGATAAATTTACTTATATTTGTAGCGGTTCATTGCTTGGAGTGACACTTTCTAAAACGACTTCTATTCCTATCGGAAGCATTGATGTTGTTCATATGTTTCCCCTTGATTTTGAAGAATTTTTGCTCGCCAATGGCTTTAATAGTTATGCTATCAACTCTTTAAAAGCAAAGTTTGAAAAGCTTGAAAGTTTAGAAGAAACTACACATAACAAGGTTTTAGATTTATTCAAAAAGTATTTACTAATTGGCGGGTTGCCAGATGCTGTAAATAGTTTTATTGATAAAAAGAACATAGTTGAAGTTCGCAAAATTCAGTCAGACATTTATGATTATTATGGCGATGATGCTAGCAAGTATGACAAAGAACACAAATTAAAAATTAAACGCATTTATGATTTAATTCCATCAAGTTTAGAAAATAAAAAGAAAAGAATTGTTGTTCAAGATATCGAAAATGTTAAGGGAAAAAGATTTTCAAACTATCAAGACGAGTTTGATTATTTAATCAATTCTGGCATTGCATTAGAAGTTAAAGCTTTATCCACACCAGTATTCCCGCTTATTGAGTCTAGTGGCAAAAATTTATTAAAACTATACCTTAATGATGTTGGAATTCTTACTAACATTTTATATAAGAATAATATCAAAGCTGTTCTTGGTGATGAAAGAAGCATTAATTTAGGAACGGTTTATGAATCTGTTGTTGCAAGTGAATTAAAGGCGCATGGGTACAACTTGTTTTATTATGACAACAAAGCAAATGGCGAAGTAGACTTTTTAATTGACGATTACAATAATCTTTCAGTTGTTCCACTTGAAATTAAATCAGGTAAAGATTACACCATCCATAGTGCAATAAATAGATTCTTGAGTAACAAAGATTATAATGTTAAAAAAGGATATGTATTATCTAACGAACGCAAAATCTTTGAAAAAGATAATATTATCTATTTGCCAATTTATATGATTATGTTTTTCTAGTAGAAAAAACCAGTTTTTTGAGACTTTGCAATAAATAAATGAAACATGCAAATCAACTTGAGTTTGTACAGTTTTTTAAGAAACATAATAGAAAGTTTATCGTGATATTATGACAAAGAAATGTGCGATGTTGTTTAGCCTTATGCTCCGCCCCTTCCGTATTATTGTTTAACACTCTTTATCTATTTAAATAATTATCCACCAGACAATCTGGTGGTTTTGCATTTTCGGGCAATATAGCCCTCTGCTACCAGCCGCCACCCAGTGTGGCTGCGGGAAACGAACCAACGCCCGCATTGGCTACTGGCTATCCGTTGAACGGATCCCCCGTCGAAGTCAATCGTCAACTGGACGGCCATTTGGTCTTCCTTAAGCTGATTTCGGATGTACTCCTCGATCTTCTTCGTGTTCTTTCCGACAGTGTCAACGTAATATCCACGGCACCAGAATTCTCGGTTCCGGTACTTGAGCTTAGCGTTGCCCCACTTCTGGTATATCATTAGCGACGACTTGCCCTTCAGACATCCCATTATCCCAGAAACCGAGAATTTGGGAGGGACCGAAATCAGCATGTGCACATGGTCGGGACAGACTTCCGCCTCGTGGATGGTTATCCCCTTCCATTCGCAGAGTCTCCTGAGAATTGCACCGATTTCAAGCCTCTTGAGCCCATAGAATTCCTTCCTCCTGTACTTGGGGGCGAACACTATGTGGTACTTACAGTTCCAGCAAGTATGCGCTAAACTAATGTTGTCGAGATCTTTCGGCATTGTGCCTCCTGTCAATTGCTTGCGTTGGTCCGCAAGGCAATTGTAGGAGGCGTTTTAAGAAATGTCCAAAACTATAAGTTCTACCGAACTCCCCGACTATCGGGGAGTTTTCACTCGCTTGCCACTACGTGCAAGCTCAAACAATCGAGTAGAGGCTTTTTTTGACCCCTCTCACACCACCGTACGTACGGTCTTCCGTATACGGCGGTTTAAATAATTTACTATGCTATCCTTAATTGATAGTATTCGAGAGGGTCTAAAAGCCCTCTTTTCTTAAGTCTCTCATTAGTAATTGATTTAGTTATTTCCCAACTATTTGCAACTACAAAAAGTCCTTTACGAGAAAATGCCATCATTTTAGCCCTTTCTCTGTGAAGTCCTAATTTAACCAATGCATTAATTCTCCTACTAATGGTTTTCCATTGTTTCCAAATTACGACCCTAATTCTTGCTCTAATCCACGGACCAAGATTTGTCATCAATCTTTTCATATTCTCTAATTTATAGTAATTAATCCACCCCCTTAGGGATTGATTAATCTTCTCAATTCTATAAGTAAGGTCAACGCTCCAAGAACGACATAAAAGTTCCTTGAGTTTTCTTTTAAGTCTCATGAAACTTTCTTGGTGTGGTCTTGCTTTCCATTCGTTAGATTTCTTATCTTTCCAAAATGAATAGCCAAGATACTTAAGGTCAATTGGTCTAGCTACATGTGTCTTGGTCGCATTTACTTTTAAATGCAACTTAGTCTCAATGTACCTAACAATGTTTCTCATTACCCTATTGGCGGATTGTTCTTTGCGACAGAAAATGACTACATCGTCGGCATACCTCACAAAGTTAAGACCCCTGTTTTCTAGTTCTTTATCAAGCAAATTAAGCATGATATTGCTTAATAAAGGTGAAAGATTCCCTCCTTGTGGCGTGCCTACTTCAGTCTTTTCAAACGTACCATTAACCATGACACCAGCTTTTAGATACTTCATAATTAGCGAAGTGACATCGCTATCATTCACTGCATTATCAACAATCCTAATGAGCTTATCATGCGGTACATTGTCAAAGAACTTTTCAAGGTCTAAGTCAACTACCCATTCATAGCCTTCGTTGAGCAGAACCAAGCAACGATTTATTGCATCATGGCAACTTCTATTCGGCCTGAATCCATATGAGTATTCACTGAAAGTAGGTTCGAATATAGGCGTCAATTGCTGCACTAAAGCTTGTTGAATGATTCTATCAACGACAGTCGGAACTCCTAGTTTTCTTATTCCTCCGTTGGGTTTTGGTATCTCCACTCTACGGACAGGTAGAGGTTGATACCCTCGACTTAAGATTTGATTTCTAAGCTCATTACCATGGACTTTTAGGTAGCCTAAAGCTTCATCGCAAGTCATTTTATCGACACCACTGGCGCCTTTGTTTCTCGCAACTTGTAAATAGGCTTGATTTAAATTGTCTTTAGATAAGACCTTGTCAATCAATTTCATAGTTTTCGTTTTCCTCCTTTTTGTTTGCTTACAATCGTTTTAATTTGTTTCTCTTCTCGTTACGACCGATACTCTAAAACTTTTCAAACTGAAGTGAGCACATTGATTTGTACTTGCGAAAGGTTTATTTATTCGACCCTTCGAGTTTCCTCTACTACGGTCTCTGCTGACTTCTTGGGACAAACCTTTTTCGACTTGTATTTCTACAATTCCCAAGACCTCACGAGGTAAGCCATATATCTTTCAAGACTTGAGTACTTGATTTACGCTCTCATTTACGATTGCACGTGGTTTTAGGTTGTTTGGAACCAACACCACCCAAAGATACGCCTTAATATCAAGTTCCTGTTCGTTACCCAGCCTATTCGCTACGCACTTCTTTCATCCCATGCCTCACGACAACGGACTTGTGTTTCGCTATGTGGTTATTGCAATATTCCCACTAGAGACTTTCACTCATTAGATATATGACATGCTCGTCACACCAAGAAAAGGCAGAACCTGCTCATTCTGCCTTTTTTATAAGGAGGATAGAAAAAACGCGAATTTATTAAGCTTTATTCTTTAGATAAGCCTCTTTATATAATTTGAATTTCTCTTCATAACGAAGATGTCTTTGCCTATCTGGATAATAAGTCTTTTTATCTTTGACTAGAATCGAGGCGGCTTCATAGACATCCTTAAAGCAATTATCCCCTACCATGGCTAGTATAATCGCCCCAAGAGCACCTCCATCGCTAGTAGAGATGCTTTTCATGTTGATGTTGAATATATCTGCTAACATCTGCATTATCTTGCTAGATTTACTTCCCCCACCGATTACTCTAGCCTCTTTTGCATTCACTCCATCTTCATTCATGACTTTATAGACATCATATAAAGAGAAACAAATACCTTCTAATACGGCTTTAACTAAATCGGCACGTTTATAGAACAATGATAGATTAGTAAACATTCCTTTCGCATTAGGATCATTTATCGGGCTTCTTTCTCCCATTAGATATGGAAGGAAGATAATGTCGCTAATATCATCATCAATGGAATCAATTTCTTTATCGTAATCTTTAGTAGACAATATATCTTCTAAAAACCATTTTAATGAACCCATCGCAGATAAAGTGCAACCCATCAAATGGAACTGCCCAGTTGTATGTCTAAAGGAATGGATCCTTCCAGTCTTATCAAAGCAATATGATTTAGATGGGGCAAATACGACTCCGCTTGTACCTAGCGATATCGATATATTTCCAGACTCTAAAGTATTTGTACCAGTCGCCCCAACTGCTTGGTCTCCACCCCCAATGACCACTTTGCAACTAGTAGGTAAATTAGTTAATCTAGAGAATTCTTCATTAACATACCCAACTACTTGAGAAGAATCATAAATCCTAGGTAATTGGCTACGTTTTATATGGAGTATATCTAGCATAAACTCGCTATAATCACGCTTTTTCACATCAAAGAATAACGTCCCACTCAAATCACTTACGTCACTAGCAAATGATTTAGAAATAATATAAGAAAGGTAATCCTTTGGAAGCATTATCTTATCGATTCTAGAGAAATTAAACTTTTCGTTATTATAGACCCAAAGTAATTTAGGGGCAGTAAATCCACATAAAGCAATGTTGCTAGTCTCTTCTAGTAATTTATCCATCCCTATTATGTTATTTAAATAATCCACTTCCTCAACAGTACGTGAATCATTCCACAACAAGGCTGGCCTAATTACTTCGTCATTTTTATCTAGTAAGACTAATCCGTGCATCTGCCCTGAAAAGGATAAGGATGCCACTTTAGATAAATCATGTCTTTTATTTAGATTAGTCAATGTTTCAATTAAAGATAATCTCCACTCATTTGGATCTTGCTCACTCCAATTTAATTTAGGCAATATCAAAGAATAGGAACTAGATTCGCTATCGATGATATTTCCTTTTTCATCGGCTAAGCTTACCTTAATTGAAGATGTACCTAAATCAATTCCTAGATAATATTTCATAATTATTTATCAAAGATTATGTTATTTAATATCGATTCAAGGTATTCTTGACGTCCGCTAGAGACATCAAAACTCTTTACACTCAAGGCATATTCGGCTAGTTCTTCTAATGAAGTCTCATTATTTACTATCTTCTTGCCGATTCCAGAATTATATGATTCATAACGTTTTTCTATGAATTCATCAATCCTGCCGTCTTTGATTAATTTATATGCTAATCTTAAACCCAGGGCAAATGTATCCATACCGGCAATATATGCTAACAATATATCTTCGATGGTATTAGATTGACGTCTTGTTTTAGCATCAAAATTAAGCCCACCATTAATAAATCCACCAGCCTTGATAACTTCATACATAGCCTTGACTGTATCATAGATGTTAGTTGGGAATTGGTCTGTATCCCATCCTAGCATTGGATCGCCTTGGTTAGCATCGATGCTACCAAAAGCACCATTTAACCTCGCCACTCTTAATTCATGTTCGAATGTATGTTGGGCTAATGTAGCATGGTTTGCCTCGATATTTAATTTGAAGTCGCCTAATAGATCGTATTGCCTAAGGAAGTTGCAACAAGTCGCGGCATCGAAATCATATTGGTGCTTGGTTGGTTCTTTTGGTTTTGGCTCTAATAGATAATCTCCCTTAAAGCCAATCTTCCTGCCATAATCTCTAGCCATTCTTAGGAATCTAGCCATATTGTCTAGCTCTAGTCCCATATTGGTATTAATCAAGGTATCATAGCCTTCTCTACCACCCCAGAATACATAGCTAGTCCCACCTAACCTAACATTAGCCTCTAGACATGCTTTTACTTTAGCAGCAGCTGCCGCAAATACATCGGCATTAGGAGAAGTTGCAGCTCCTGCCATGAATTTCTTGTCACCGAAATTATTCGCAGTTGCCCATAATAATCTTTTATTATGCTTCTTTTGAAGGACTTCTATATAATCGACCATCTCCTTGAAGTTATCTAGAGATTCTTTTAATGTTTTTCCTTCTGGAGCAATATCAACATCATGGAAGCAATATAAATCAATTCCTAATTTATCCATCAAGTCAAAGGCAAAGTCGGCCTTGGCTTTATAGATTTTCATTGGTTCAGTCTCACCAAAGTTTTTATCCCCTGTATTGCCTCCAAACATATCGGTCCCGCAATAATCGATTGTGTGCCAATAAGACAAGGCGAAACGAAGATGCTCTTTCATGGTTTTGCCATGAAGTTTCTCTTCTGGATTATAATATTTGAACGCGAATGGTTCTTTTGATGATGGGCCAAGATATTCTATCTTTTCTATTTCATTATATTTTTTCATTTTGCTATCCTCCTTAATGATGGGCGATTAGAGATTCCTTTAAGACAATGGAGTTATCCATGACTTTCTTATCACTTACTTTCTTTTTTCTGATAAGGAAGTCATATACTACTTCCATTGCTTTAATGCCTTGGGTATATGGATGTTGAGTAACAGTAGCTAAAACTAAGCCACTTTGGAGTCCATTACTGATGGCTTCATTTTGGTCAACTGTTATCGCGCGTATCTTATTGTTATATTTATTTAATACTTCTAGGCCTGAAACAATACCAGCACCTAGGAATACGATTAAATCAATATCAGGATGTTCATTTATCATATTAGTAACAACCTTGGTGGATATAACCTCACTATCGAAGTTCTCCTTGATATCGATAATCTTGATATTGCTATTGATTATTTCTTTTAATCCTTCAAGGCGTTCTATTTGACCTGTATGCTGTCTAGAACCTATTACTATCCCTAGATTGCATCCATTTTCTTTTACTAGGTTTATAAAATTAGCAATCAATCTACCTGAATTTAAATAATCAGATCCAACATAACATACTTTATTAACTGGTATATCTACCGATATGGTTACGACTGGAATATTAAATGAATTAATCTTATTGACTACGTCTATATCATTTAATGATGAGATTATTAAGGCATCTAGTTCAATGTCATTAAATTCATTTAAAGCGGTTAATATATCTTCTTTATTGAATAGATCTACTCTTTTGACTATGACATTTAATCCAGAGTTTCTATATTTATCGATTCCATTTCTAATCCCATCCATGACTAGATTAAAGAATGGGTTGGCTTCACTTCCTATTACTACTCCTATAGTAAGTTTCTTATTGGATAAAGATAAACTTCTTCCTATTTCATTTGGCTTGAAGTTAGTTTCCTTAATGACTTTTAAAATACGTTCTTCAACGTCTTTAGATACTTTGCCACGTCCATTGATAACACGGTCAACTGTACCTCTAGAAGTATCTGCAAGTGTAGCAATCTCTTTGATAGTCATAAATTTTATAACCTTATGTGCTCGTTCACATCATTATAGTAAAGGTAGCAAAAACGGTTGTCAACATTAATTTGTGCACGTGCACTAGAGAAGGAGAGAATAAATTTAGATAGAAATTAAAAAGGGCTGTAGAGACGGCCAGATTAAAATCTATACGTTTATAAAGTCTTTATTGAACAGTTTTAATATCCAAGGAGAAAACACCGATTTTCCCTAAGATTACATCATGTTAATTAAGCGTAAAACAAAAAAGCATTTAAGGTAACGGAAGAAAGGAAATCTACGGTTTTTAATTTAGACATCGGTTTTCTATTAGTTCAAGCCTTGTCTGGTCTTTTTATATCAAGTTCATGCGTTTCATATAATAGCTCTATGATACTAAGAGAGCCATTAATAAGTGGATTAAAAAGAGGACGACGATATTTGACTAAAGATTTACCACTTATAAGCAAAATATAAGCAGCCAAATCTTTAGCCTTACATAAATGCAAGAAGTTCGCTTTCTTTTCTTTCACCAGTTTTATTTAATCTTTGTTTCATATTCATCTTCACCGTCACCTAAAGATTTGGATTGGAGGCGGCGATTGCTTGATTTTTAATTATTGCTCCGGATGGCTATGCAATCTTGATAGTAAGAGCAGGGCGGACGGAGAAACTGGAGCTATCGACGAACCAGAAGTCATAGGAGCCATCGCGATTGATGTACCACGCATTGTCAGAGTAGTTGCCAAAAGGGGAACGAGTCCAGTAACAGCCAACATTATGAATATAATAATAAGGATCATAGGAGGCGCCCCTCGCCCTTGCCCAGTCGGTCGTTTTACAACATCTTGTATCGGTCGAAGAGCCGGAGTCTGAAAAGCCGTAAGAACTATTTTTATAGTCTTTAAAGCTTGGCAGGAATACCTTATCATTGGTATTTGAGCAAGCATATGGGTTAAATGGGGAATCCGTAGTAGAGGAACCATTACCAACAACCGTTGTTTGAACATGGCTATTCCCTAATGCGAATGCAGAATTATAAAAATCTTCGTTCAGCCATGCACGGATATCACTATATTCATAGTTATTCGTATATACGGTTTTCCCATCAATGGTTCTAGAAGTTGTCGAATTATAGTAATAGTGAGCATCTAACAAAACAGAAGAAACGACATAGTACTTGCCTTTTGTGTTGCTCAAAACATTCCAGGCGATCGGTTCACATTTAAACCAATAAGTTGTGCCTTTCGTAATGGTTGTTCCATTATCGAACTCATTTTTTTCGCTATCTGGAGAAGCGTTAACTTTCGCATAATAATCATCTCTATAGAGATACCAGCCATTTGATTCCGGCATTGTTAATTTATTAAGTGCAGAAACTAAGAAAGAATCATTAACGTTCTTTTGCGGATACAAACCATAAGTGATGGTTTTTCCGTCATCAGAAAGGCTTGGGATAGCGCCAAGACGACGCAATTCTTTTTCTTCTTCTTCTTTTGTGAAGAAACGAGCAACCAACGAATAATCATTGGCAGGCATTGTGAATGTATAACTTGCCTCATCGCTGACCTTTGTAGATCCATTATACCATCCTTTGAAAATACAATCGCCAACAGGTGTAGCCACTACAGTAATCGATGTTCCTTCTTTACATCTATTAGATGCATCGCTGACAATTCCCTTTGAATTATTTTCGCTAGAAGCCAAGAATGTATACCCAGTAGTAAATAAGGCATATAAAGAGATGTCATTCCCGGGCATTGTAAAGGTATAGTTTGGATTGTCAGAAATCTCATTAAGGTCATCGTCGTACCAATAGTCGAGTACATAGCCGTCATTAGCCTTTGCCCTTATTGTTACCTCTAGCCCTTCGCCCCACTCAGTAGGCGAAACAACACTGCCTTTAGTACAATCATCAGTAGAAATATTTAGCTTATAGTTCTTTACGAACTTAGCTGTATATGTAAGTGATTTGTCTGGCATGCCGAATGAATAACTTGAATCCTGTGAAAGCAAGCTATCACCATCGTACCAGCCAAAGAACGAATAATGATCGTTTGGGGTTGCGACAAGGGAAACGGTTTGACCATATGTATACGAACCATCTCCAGCTACTATTCCCATGGAAGTATCGTTGATATTTATCGAAACAGAATAAGGCGTCCATTCGAATTTCGCTGTATATATAACATCTTCACATGGCATCTTGAATGAATAAGATTTTAAGGAAGAAACAAGTGTTCCATCATCACCATACCACCCAAGGAAAGAAACACTCGTATTCGGGGTGGCGGTTATCGTGACACTATTGCCATAAAGGAAAGTTCCTTCGCCGCTAACTGAACCAAGTGATTCGTTTTCATTAATTAGACTCAAAGAATATTTATTTGTATTAAACTTGGCCCTATAAGTTACGTTGCTATAAGGCATTGCAAAGGTATATGGATTTTCTTTGCTGACTAATGTAAATCCACTATACCACCCGTAGAATGAATATCCTTTGTTTGGAGTTGCGTTAATTGTTAGGTTATCAAGATAATTGTATTTCCCAGACGATTCCGAAACAGTACCCTTCTCAATCGATTCGCTTTCAACGACAAGGTTATAGGATTCATAAGTGAACCTCGCTGCATAAGACAAATCATCATTACCAATTGTAAATATATATGATGAATCGGAAGATATTAAAGTATCGTTTTCATACCATCCAAGGAATTTGTATCCTTTATTTGGAGTTGCGGTTAAAGTTACACTAGAGCCTGCCTTCTTTACTCCGCCACCATCTATTGTCCCCATGTCCTCACTTTCGTTTACAAGTTTAATGATTGGGTTATTATTCAGACAGGATAAAGAAACTCGGATAGAAGGAATGTTTAGATTTTTGCCACTGGTATTAAGAATCTTGAAATAGTTTGTGAGCTAGAAAGATTTGCGTTCTATAAAACCGCCCATTGAGCCTCTATGCTTTG
>CABQKC010000025.1 GCA_902464635.1 uncultured Caryophanales bacterium
TATTCAAAAATGCTATTTTTTATTTAGGGCACTGTTAAAAATGGGGAAACTCAAATGAAAAATATCTATTGATATAGCAAGCAAATCCTAGTAATATACTTGCTGTCGATAAGACGTAGAAAGTAGCCTTCCCGGCTCGCCAGATTCCTTAAGGTATTGGCTTAAGCTACAAAAGAAACATTAGCTTTATTCCCGGGTAAGATACTTAACCCGTTTTTTATCGATAATATGGAGGAATAAATACTATCGCTTACTTTAACCAAGGTGACCAACGCCGCCCACAAAAACGCTTCGACCCAATAAACGAGCACATCCGTTATCCAGAAGTTATGGTCATTGGACCAACTGGAGAGAATCTAGGAAAAATGTCTTCTAGATCAGCCAACGAATTAGCTGCATCTTATGATCTCGACCTATATTGCGTTGCTCCAAACGCAAATCCGCCCGTCTGCAAAATCGTAAATTACGGAAAGTTACGTTACGAGAAGCAAAAGTCAGAGCGTGCCCAAAGGAAAAATTCCAAAGCGGCAACCTTAAAGGAAATCCAATTGCATATCTCAATTGGCGATCATGACTTGGCAACAAAAGCCAAACAATCGAGAAATTTCCTCTCTTCTGGAGATAAAGTCAACATTCGTGTTGTCTTGAAGGGAAGGGAAATGGCTCACCAAGATTTAGGTGAAGAACTCATGAAGAAGTTCCTAGACCTACTAAGTAGCGATGAATGCGCCTACCAGATTGAAAAACAACCATTCTGGGAAGGGAAATGCTATTCCGCTATAGTATCATCAAAAGGAAAGAAATAAGGAGGAAATCTTATGCCAAAGATGAAGTCCAACCGTTCTTTGATGAAGCGTATCAAAGTTACCGGTAATGGGAAAATTAAATTTATTCACGCTTACAAGGGACACCATGCCCCATATAAGACTGCAAAGCAATGCCGTCAATTACGCCGTTCAGGCATGTTAGATCGTACTGATTACAAGAGAATCAAGTACATGATCGTTAAATAAGGAGGAATAGAAAATGGCTAGAGTTAAAGGTGGCACCGTTACACGTGCACGTCGTAAAAAGATTTTAAAGCAAGCTGAAGGCTATTTTGGTTCCAAGCATTTATTATTCAAAACTGCTAAAGAACAAGTTTGCCACTCCTTACGTTATGCTTATGATTCCCGTCGCTTAATCAAGAGAGATTTCCGTAAGCTTTGGATCAAGAGAATCAATGCAGCTTGCCATCTCAATGGCATCTCTTATTCCAAATTCATGGACGGCTTAAAGAAGAGCAACATCCAAATCAACAGAAAGATGTTATCCGAATTAGCCATCAATGATGAAAAGGCTTTTGCCTCATTAGTTGAAACCGCTAAAGCTGCTAGAAACTAATTTAGGTATATAAGAAAGTAATAAAGGTCCCGCAAAGGGACCTTTTTATTTGGCTTTTTGTTATAAAGATTCAACTGCTTCTTTTAATCTTTTTAAACCCTTAGTTAAAACGGATTTAGGTACGGCTAAATTCAATCTAACAAAGCTAGAATCTCCATAAATTGAACCGCTAGAAATTATTAAGCCATGTTCTTTGCAAACCTTGATAAAGTCATCTGCATCCGTTTTTAATGAAGAAATGTTAATCCAAGCAAGGTAAGTTGAAGATGAGTCAACTAATTTAAGTAAAGATATATATGAATGTATGTAAGAAGACAAAAATAAACGATTATTAGAAATATATTTGTTCACTTCTTCTAGCCAATCTAATGAATTTAAAGCAGCGATTGCAGCAGAACTAGAGAAAAAATTACTCTCCCCTACATCATCTCTATTAAGTCCAAAATCAACTTTATCCATATAGGCTTCATTAAATGAATAGACCAGACTAGTTTGGATACCTGCAATGTTCCATCCTTTTGTAGGTGAAAATAAAACTATTCCTACTTCTTTTGCTTCCTTACAACTTGATAGGAACGGAGTAAATAGATTCTTATCTTTTATTAAAGGCGAATGTATTTCATCAGAAATAACTAAGACTCCATATTTCCTAGCTAGCCTAGCTATAGTTATCAATTCATCTTTAGAGAAAATATATCCGGTCGGATTATGAGGGGAGCAAAGAATAAATATCTTTGATTTCTTAAACGCTTCTTCTAGCAAATCTAGATCCAGACTATATTTGTTATCTTTATAAATAAGAGGAATCTTAAAGATATTCCTATCGTTATTTCTAATTTCATTAAAGAAACAATTATAGGCTGGAGTTAATGTTGAAATAAAATCCCCTTTATTGGAGAAAGATTTAATTAGACTAGATAAAGAAGGCAAAACACCTAAAGAAAAAGCTTTTCTAGCCTCTTTTATATCAAAGTTATACATCTTTAGATAATATTCATTATAGGCATTAAATAATTCTTCTTTTGGATAAACATATCCATAGCTGCCTAGTTCAACTCTTTTTAGTAATGCTTCCTTGATTTTAGGGGCCACATAGAAATCCATATCCGCGATAGAAAGAGGGATTTCATTTGGCTTTACATCATATTTTGCATAATCCAAACCGTATTTATTTGGATAGGAATCAAAATCAAATTTGCTCATATTTAACCTGCTTTGTATCTATAGATTCGTCGTCTTGAACTAATTCGTCTATGCCCTTGGATTCGATATATCCTGAAATTGGATTCTTAACCGAAGATATTCTAGAAGTAACTTTAGCAAAGATATTTGAACAATATTCAAACATCAAATCACCTCCATAAATATCGCAGTCATTTATAATTAGATTATCTATATAGCAAAATCCTTGGTGAGACTTGATCTTAGAGTCAAGAAATCTTAAATAAGAAGAATTCCAACCAATATATTCTCCATATATAGAAGAAGAAATAACCATAACGTTTTTACAGTTCCAAAAAGCATCTTTGCTATTTAGAAAGCAATTTATCAATATGATGTTTTTTGCACTGTCAAAAGGATAATTTCCCTTTATCAAACAGTTCTCTAAAACAATTTCTTCTGAGCCTAAAAATAAGTAGTCTCCTTCAAGAACACTATTCTTTATATTGACATTTTTACAATACCAAAATGACTCAGTCGAATTTAGTAAGATTGAATCTTTAACATTGACATTTTCTAGTCGCCTAAAATTCTTATTCGCACCTATATAGACATTGCTAAAATAATAATCAGATCCATACCAAAAGCAAGCATGTGCATCCAATATGAAATAAGAGTTATAGACCTTGATATTCTTTCCATACCATAAAGGATATTTATAAGAAAATGTAGAATCTAAAACAGTTATATTTTTCCCTTCTTTTAAAGGGGACTCTCCATCATGAAAATAAGAAGAAGAAACTTCTAAATCAGTTTGTTTGAATAAGCTTCTTTCTCCTTGGTAAATAGATTTGAACATATATTTAATCCTTAGATGATATATAGATAGTTTCAAGATTATCGACCGCTTCTTGGATTAAACTCTTGTAGTCGAATTTCTCTTCATATTTCAAACACTCATCTAGCCTTGGCTTTGTCTTTGGACGTTTTGGTTTGAATATTGTGCAGCAATCTTCATAAGGCCTAATGGATATTTCATAAGTGTTGATTTTCTTTGATGTATCAATAATTGAGAGTTTATCCATCGTGGCTAATGGACGTAAGATTGGGAAATTAGTAACTTCATTAATGACTTGGATAGATTCTAAAGTTTGAGAGGCAACTTGGCCAATAGATTCACCAGTCGCGACTGCCAAGGCATTATTACGTCTAGCAACTTCAGTTCCAATGCGCATCATCATTCTTCTCATGATGGTAATGCAATAAGGTTCAGCTACATATTTATAAATTTCTTCCTGGAGCTTTGTAAAAGGAACTATCTGGAGTTTTATATCCATTTGGAATTCATTTAATTCCTTTAAGATATCTTGCAATTTATCAATAACTGATGCCGATGTATATGGAGGGGAAGCAAAATGTAAACATTCAATTTTTATCCCTCTTCTAATTAAAGAAAACGCCGCGACAGGAGAATCGATCCCGCCAGAAAGAAGCAAAGTAACCTTGCCATTCATTCCTAATGGATATCCTCCTAACCCTGGATAATCATGAAGAGATAAATAGGCTTCATTATCATTGATTAATATTTTCAATTTGCCTTCTGGGGTATGCAAATCTACTTTTGATTCGGGAACATTTCTTAAAATATAATCCCCAATAAGGCAATTGAGTTCATAACTTGATAAATCAAAAGCACGTATAGATTTGTGAGAATCTACTTTAAATCTCTTGATATTTTCTCTTTTTATCATTTCTAGAGACTTTTCTTTTAAAGTATCTAAATCTAGAGAGCATTTCTCTACTAAGGAAATCTTTTGGATGCCAGAGACATCTTGGAGTCTAGCAATTACTTCATCTAGATTATCCTTTAATAAATATATATAGATATGGTCCCTAGTATATCTAGTCTCGACCTCAAATTTCTTTAAGGCTCTTCTTATATTTTGATAAAGGCATCGAATAAATATTTTCTTATTATCACCCTTGGTAGATAATTCGCCATAATGGACCATTAAGTAGGAATCGTTCATATAGTCTTTGTCTCCTTTAAAAGTCTTTCTAATTCTTGGATAAATATATCAATTTCTTCTTTGCTGGTAGCAAAAGAAAATGAAATTCTAATTGGATTATGCGCTTGTTTTGAATTTTTCCCCATTGCAGTCAAGACATATGAAGAAGGTTCGCCTTTAGAAGAACAAGCCGAAACGCTAGATACACATATGCCTTTATTTGATAAGCCTTCAACAACTACAGAAGCCTTATTTTTCTCCAATGATATAGAAGTAACAAACGGGCTTCCTTTTTTTGTTGAGTTAAGTGAAATTGAAGGAATTGCTTCTAATTTTGAATAAAGATAGTCCCTTAATTGATACACGTGTCCACTCTTTTCCTTTAATAAAGATAAAGTAGTCTTTAAGGCAATATAGGTAGAATAACTAGAAGCTACATCAACTGTGCCAGAACGGAGTGAATATTCTTGTTCCCCACCATAAACTAATGGAACAAATTGGACTTTCTTTTTATAGACTAGGCATCCGTTCCCTTTAACACCACCAATTTTGTGGGCAGAAAAGGAAAACATATCAAATATAGAATAATCTAGATCAATTTTTCCTATAGCCTGGGTCAAATCTGAATGGAAGAAACATTTTGGATAAGATTTAATTATATTAGCAATGTCTTTTACTGGATTTATTGCACCTGTCTCGTTATTTACTCCCATGATGGATACTAAAATGACATCATCGTCCATCAAAGATTTAAAGGCTTCTAGATCAATTTCCCCATCTTCTTTTAAAGGAACATAATCAACCTTAAATCCAAATAATTCCTTCATTTGGATCAATGGATTCAATATAGATGGATGTTCCCCTAAAGAAGTAATAATCCTATTGCCCCTATTCTTATATTTAAATGGGACACCTTTTAAAACAAGGTTATTAGCTTCCGTGGCACTAGAAGTAAAAATCAGATTATCAACTTTATCTACATTTAATAAAGACAAGATTCCATTTCTAGCCTCTTCAAGTAGCTTCTTGCTTTCATAGCCATAGAAATGCAGGCTAGAAGGGTTTCCAAAATGATTGGTATTGATATCTTTATAAACTTCTAGGACCGATTCAAAAGGAGCGCTTGTTGCGCAATAATCCAAATAAATCATAATTATTCACCCGCAATGCGCTTTAAGACGGCATTGGTTTCATCATAAGCTTTCTTGAATTCACCAGAGAAATAAAATCCTTCGGCTTGTTTCAAGGTGGCATCCATTTCGCCTAGATGCCTTCTATCCCTATTGGCAAATAGAATAGATCCATTGGCCATAAGCATTTGTTGATAATCTTCTTTTGTGGAATTGAACACTGATTCCCCCACTTGGTTTAATTCGTTTTCGAGCTGATTAATAAGTGCAACATCAATTGGAAGGCTATTCAGCTTTGTATAGATTTGATTAAGCAAGTCATAACATCTATCAATATCAGGTTGGTATTTCTTATTTAATGCAGGAATATCCATCAAACGAAGATAATATTCTGCATCTTTCATCTTCGTATCGAAAGTTGAAACGCTATTGAAGGCAACTTCAGAATCATTCTTTAAAGATAATAGGTATCTATCGAAATCGTCTATTGCCTGGCTAGTCGAATTAGATTCATCATTAAGCAAATTCATCTTCTCTACTAGAATTGTATATGGTTGTTTTGTAACGGAGTGAATAAATGTATCAAGGCTACGTTTGGTGGCACCTGCTTTATTTACTAAAACTTTAATTGCACCAATCTTTGCATTTTCTTCTTCTGAGATTACATAGATTTTCTTAACTTCGGGAAGTGAATTGCATAAACGAATATATTTCTTATCTATTGAATTTGCATAGGAATAAACCTTATCACAGTCGCTTTCAAATGATACCCTAGCATCTTTTTCCTTTTCAAAAGAATTAAAATAATCATCGATTTGGGCAAGCATGCCATCTAATCTTTCATTAACCCCATCAAGTTCAAATTTCTGAACAGAATTAGTAAGGACATTTAATTCCCTTCTCATGTCTTCAATATTTCCTTTGACCAACAAGTGATGCAAAGGATATCCAGAAGAAAGAAGCTCTTCATATTTATTTTCTAAGGAAGCAAGTTTTTCTGGTATTACGCTTTGTATAGTAACGCAGATATTAGGCATTTCCTTTATGACATTAGCTAATTCTTTCAAAACTTTTGAAATCTCAGGAAGCCTATTGTTAGCGTCATCATATTGAGCGGATTCAACATAAGATTCAAAATCTTTAAATCTATCATCCAATTTATTGAACACAGTCTCAAATGAAGGGGCGACCAAAGTCAAATCAGCTTGCTTGACATAATAATCTTGCTTAATTTTCCTAAGTTCCTCTTTGAGCATTAAAGATTTTTGACGGCATTCTTCTTCTGGCTTAATAACGACCAAAAGATCGCTATTTAAGGAATTGACTTCATCATCATAAGAATCAATTACTTCTTTGGCCTTAGGGAGAGCAGCTTTCAAGGCTTTATAATCACGGTCGCTTAATAAATCCTTAAGATCATTAATCGTGGTTTTTGCACTTGCATCGCCTTTATCACGAATATCCTTGAATCTTTTATTGAAGGTCATGTGGGTATTTACATATAGGAGATTAGTTAGTGAAATAATCTCGATACGTTTAACGTATTGGGAATCCTGTCCGAATAAAAGGGCATGGAGATATTCAAACCTTCTAGATAGTTCCCTGACTTGTTTTTTATAACGTAACCCAGAGAATAAAAGGAAATAAAACAGTATCCCGATTAAGGCAGCTCCGCATATTGAGCCAATTACGATTCCTACGATAGCAGGTGTAGATAAATAAATGTTTGTTTTCATATGATATATATCATATCACTAGGAACGTTATATATTCGAGATGGAAAATTAAAAATTATAGATTTTTACATATGAAATGATTTTTAGGCAAAGATGAGTATACTTATCTAGGCTAAAAGGAAGTATTGAAGATGGAACAAGAAAAGCAAATTACATTCCTAACAGATTTCTTTGGGGTAATTGTCGATGAGATGGGACCTCAGTTTTTTAAGAAGCATTTCGGAGAACAAGGTTCAATCATCAAAGACAGATATTTTAATAAAGTCGATATAGGCGAGATTAGTTTTGATGAAGCATTAAGAATGATTGCTAAAGACTACGATTATAAATACGAGGATGTTAGAAATGAGTTCTATTCTTACCTTAAGCTAAAACCAAAAACAGTCGAATTACTAAAGCAAATAAAAAAGAAGGCAAATGTAGTCTTATGCAGCAATGCTGGAAAGCATTTGGTTGAGGACATTATATCAAAATTCAATCTATCTCCTATTTTTGACAAGGTCTTTATTTCCTATAAATACCATATGGCTAAACCGGATTTGAATTTCTTTTTGCTAGCTAAAAATTCTTTCCCAAATTCTAAGACTTATTACATGTTAGATGACAACATGAAAAACCTAGAGAATTTAGGGAAAATCGATATACGTCCCCTCCATTTTGTCTCTGAAGACCAATTAGAAAAAGATCTAGCAAATTTGAATTTGCTTTAATTAAAAAAGTATTTTTCTTTTCAAGAATTAATTTTCCCCTTAGAATTTTCTATCCCGAAGGAGGGAAAATTCATGAAAAGAAAAGCAATATTATTATGCCTAAGCCTAATAGCCTTGACTTCCTGTTCTTTTAATCTTGGCTCTAGTTCAGGCAAAACTACTGATTCGAATGGAACAGTAACTACCTCAGATATCGATAGTGAAGAAAATAAAATTTTCTCTCTAAAGGATTATTTCTCATTAATTGGAGAGACTCCAATTGCTAATAACGTCATTGAAATTGGTAAAGAAGGACATAAATTCGATTATTGTTTCAATAATGTTAGTTTTGATTTCGCTACATCTTCTATAAAAGTCGAGAAGAACGGAAGCATATTCAACATTGATGGCTTTATTGGAATTAGCCAAATAAAGATTTCTTATAAAAGCAACGCCAATACAAAAATCGAACTTACTAGAATTGAGAACAACGAAGAGAAAACTGAAACTCAAGTCCTTTCTTCAAGCCTAGATTCCTTTAGCGATATCACTCTTTCAGTAGCGTCTAATCCAAGCAAATTGAAGTTAATTGCAAATGATGTTTTATATATCAAAACACTAGAAATCGAATACACGGGTCAACTAGATTTATCTAATCACGCTTCAAAAGTAACATTGAATAGATTAAAGGAAGCATATCAAATTGGTGATACTTTTGATGTCGCAAATGGAGTAAGCGCAACTGCTACTTTATCAACTTCTTCTCCAATGCTAGTTCATGATGAAACTAGTATTAATGGATATAAATTAATTGCTAAAGATGAATCTAATAAAGAAATTGATTTATTCTCACCTTTTGAAAAAGAAGGGACTATTACAATAGAAGCTAAATATAGAAGTCTAACTTCTAATCAAATCCAAATCAAAATTAATCCAAAATCAATTGTTTTAGCCACTTCTATATCTTTAACTCCAGCAGAAAAAACAATCTCAGTAGGCCAAGAGTTCACTTTAAATGCCACTATTTCTCCAGAAGATACAACTGATAAAACAGTTACATATGTCTCTAAAAATAGCGAAATCGCGACAGTTACTAGTGATGGAGTTGTTAAAGGAATCAAAGAAGGGGCTACCACTATTGAAGCGACTTGTAATAATGTAAAAGCTACTTCAACTATAACTGTTACCAATAGCAAAGGTTATTACATTGGCTCAACTAAACACGATGTAAGCGTCATCGATCCTTATTACGCCCCTTCTAAAGGCAACCAAAAGTTACTATTTATACCAATTAGTATTAAGAATGCTACATACACTTGGTCTCAAACATATCTAGATAATATAGAAACAAATATAACTACCATTGCTTCTTATTATGCGAACGCTTCTTTTAACAAATTATCTTTGACTGGCGGAATTGCTGGTTCTATGAGCAAGATGTTTACTTCTAACTATACCGAATCGGATTTTGATGGAGATACGGGATATGATAGATTAGTCGAGGTAATGAATGCATCTGTCAATTGGGTGGCTACAAATTTCAACGACATCAATCTTTCTGATTACGATACAAATAAAGATGGATATCTAGATTCTGTCCATTTTGTATTCAATGGATATACAGAAAAATGGGGCAACGCTTTATGGCCACATATGTCTACCTTAGACAATAATCCAGGAACATCTACCCCTACAATTAGATCTTATTCAGCTACTTCGATTGGATTTATTGATGATGCCTATACAACTATCCATGAACAAGGTCATATCTTCGGGCTAGAAGATTATTATGATTATGCTGATGGATCAACTTTCTCCTTACTAGGTGGAGCTGATATGCAAGATCACAATATGTTTGACTGGAACTCTTTCTCTAAATTTGAAATGGGTTGGGTCAATCCTTATGTAATAGATGGAACTAGTGATGAAGTTACTTTAAAGATTAATCCTGCTTCTAGTAGCGGAGATTGCATCCTAATCTCACCAAGTTGGAACGGAACTGCTTTTGATGAATATATACTTCTAGAACTATTCACTAAAGTCGGCAATAACAACAAGGACTGGAGCACTTGGACCACTCACTATAACGGCTTGGGCGTAGGTGGAATTAGGCTCTACCATGTCGATGCGAGATTATGGGGATATAACGGCGCCAATACATTTAATAACGGTGGTTTCGTTGACGATATTGATTCAAATAAATATAACTATCTCCAATTAGCAAATCATAACACTTCAAATAACACTGATTACGCTACAGCTAAACCTAGTGTAATAGCTAATAGCGGTTATCATTTATTGCAACTTATCCAAGCTTCAAACAGGAATACTTTCGAAACACTTTCAAAATCAAGTTCCATTCCTACAACTCATTTACTTTGTGCAGCAGACCTATTCTATACAGGTCATAAATTCTCAATTGGAGAATATTCAGGCTATACCGATTATGGAGACAAGTTCTTCAAAAATAGGACTACTTTAAATAATGGAAAGAAGTTCCCATATGTAATTAGTTTTGATAAGGTTACTACCACTGAAGCTACTATCACTATCAAAAAGATTGCCTAATTAAGTGGAAACAAATAAGGGTATAACTCAATAGGCAAAAATAGAGTTTGACACAGGCTTATATTAATAATATAATCACACTCGCGAAAGCAGCAGGTTTTTACTCTTTTGTCTGACGTCGATAAATAAAACAAGTAAGCAAGGCTACGTTGCTGAAAGGAAACTTCGACACCCGGAAAGATGGAAAAGACTTCCTAACTTGCTAACGCAAAGAAAGGAGACATCAAATATGTCAAGATACACAGATTCAACGTGGAAAAAATCACGCCATCTCGGTTTTTCAGTTCTCGAAACCGGTGATGAACTCAAGAAGAGACAAACTGGCCCAGGACAACACGGCGCCGATAGAAAGAGGAAATCCTCTGAATACGGAATCCAACTTTTGGAAAAGCAAAAGCTTCGCACTCTATATGGAGTCAACGAAAGACAATTCCGCCGTTTATTCACCCTTGCTTTAAAGGAACCAACAGTCACTGGTTTAGCTTTCTTCAGAATTCTTGAATCCAGGCTTGATAACCTCGTTTATCGTATGGGTTTTGCCCGTACCCGTGCTGGTGCTAGACAATTAGTAAACCATGGACATATCTTAGTCAATGGCAAAAAGTGCGATATCCCATCCGCTTTATGCAATGTTGGCGACGTTATTTCCCTAAAGGAAACTAGCCCACTAAAATGTGTCAAAGAAGCCATGGACTCCAAGCCAGCCACTGTTCCATATGTAACAGTCGATGCCGAGAAGTTCCAAGGAACATTCGCTAGACTTCCAGAACGTAACGAATTAGCCCTTGAAATCAACGAATCCGCTATCATCGAATACTATAACAGAAAGTTATAATCCATTTGATGCTAGGCCAGGCAGCAATGCCTGGCTTTTTCTTTTGCAAAAATAAAAAGCAGGTTGCCCTGCTTTTACTAGTCTTCTTGCTTATTAGAATTCACCTAAGGCGTAATTCTTCTTTCCTCTTTTAACTACTAGATATTTATTAAATAAGGCAAGAGAAGAATTAATCACTTCGTTTGGATCGGTATGCTTGGTTCCATTTATTGAAACCGAATTACCAGTAATAAAGGTTCTAGCTTCACGTTTAGAAGTTGCTAATCCTAAATTTATTATTAGATCTTCTAATTTCATTTCGCCTTCAACAGGTTTCTTGAATTCGCCGAATAGTTCGATAATCTCGTTTTCTTTTAAGGAAGCAACATCCCCAGAGAATAAAGCTTCACTCATCTTTATAGCCTCTAAGGCAGCTTCTTCGCCATGTATATCCTTAGTTACTTCGTATGCAACTTTCTTTTGTCCGATTCTAGCGCCTGGAGAAGCAAAATGCTCGGCAGCCACTTTTTCGATTTCATCCTTGTTCAAGAAAGAGAATATCTTAAGGAATCTAATCGCATCTTCATCGGTTACATTCATGAAATATTGATATAAGGCATATGGAGAAGTTAGGTTCCTATCAAGGAAAAGGGCACCTTTTTCTGATTTGCCGAACTTCTTGCCATCACTTCTTAAAATCAAATGGGCAGTCATGACTTCAGCAGTCTCGCTTTCCCCGTCGATTTTCCTAATGAGTTCTAGTCCAGAAGTCAAATTACCCCACTGGTCATTCCCACCTAATTGGATATTGACACCATACTTATGATGGAGGAAATAGAAGTCGATTGATTGGAGTATTTGGTAAGAGAATTCAGTAAAAGAAATACCGGCCTCTAGTCTAGATTTGACGATTTCTTTCGATAACATGTAATTGATGGAGAAGAATTTCCCATAATCACGAAGAAAATCGATTACACTCATATGTCCTAACCAATCATAATTAGAGACAACCATGCCCTTATCTTCATTGGTCAAATCGATATATCTTTCTAGTTGGTTCTTAATCGATTCGGTATTGGCTTTAAGCGTTTCTTCGTTTTGGAGATTTCTTTCCTTACTTTTTCCAGAAGGATCTCCAATCATGCCAGTCGCACCTCCAACTAGGGCAATAACTTTATGTCCATATAATTGGAATCTCTTTAATAAAGAAATCATGACATAATTGCCAAGGTGCATTGAGGAAGCACTAGGATCAAAGCCACAGTAAAGAGTTTGCTTGCTCTCTAGCATTTCCCTAAGTTTTGCTTCATCGCTATATTGTTGGATGAGGCCTCTATAAATTAAATCATCAATAATGTTTTCCATGGGCATTATTCTATCTCAATAAAGATACAAAGCCAAACAAATAAAGCCCATTTTGGACATAAAAGAACTATAGCAAATTGATAACAAGGGCGACACCAAATGGGTATTTTACTCTTTCCTATAAATATATTATAATTAACTCTCGATATGGAAGTTCCTTTATCTACTTGTATTGATCCCTTACTGTTAGAATCTAATCCGATTACCGTATATGGTATGCCGATGTGGGTAGCTTGGCTACTCATCGCGATAATGTTAATTATATCTGGCTTATTTAGTGCTTCAGAAAATGCTTTTTCTAATTGCAATAAATATCATTTTAAAGTCGAAGCCAATAAAGGAAACATCACTTCTAAGATAATCGTTAGGTTAACTGAGAAATTCGAAGATACCTTAGTAACAGTCCTAGTAGGAAATAATATAGTCCAGACTTTGATGTCATCTATTTCTGCCGTTATTTTCTATAATATCTGTAAAGCTAATGGGATAAGCGGTTCTTTAGAAGCCATATTTTCTGCCGGAGTCATGGGTGCTTTGGTATATATAGTTTCTGATACTTGCCCAAAGATTTTATCAAAAGCCATTCCAAATAGGATGGCGGTTATTCTAGCATGGCCTGATTTTATCGTCGGCATATTGCTTTTCCCTATCATATTTATATTTAGATATGTCTTAAAAGCAGTACACAAGATATTTAAAATCAAAGACGAAAATGTCTTATCTAAAGAAGATTTCATTGAAAAGGCCGATGAAGCCAAGCTAGAAGATGAACCTAGCGAAGAAAATGAGAATAACGAGGAATTATTTGAAGAAGACGAGATGAAGCTACTTTCAAAAGCCTTTACTTTCGATTCGATCAAGATTGAGCAAGTAATGACTAAAAAAGAAAATATCATCGCCTTGAAGGAAGAAGATTTAGTTGTAGACAAAGTAAATGATTTCATCATGAATTCAACTTTATCTAGATTCCCAGTCATTAATGACGAAGGTGAATATGTTGCCATATTAAGTCTAAACCTATATTTCGAAGAATATTCAAAAGACCCCCATCTAGATATTAGATCAATATTAATCCAGCCAGTCTATGTTGATATCGATGAAACTCTAGGTGATGCTTTTGAGATATTAAACAAGGAACATTCCCACTTAGCCTTAGTAAAGAACAAGGATAACCAAGTTGTCGGACTTGTCACTATGGATGATATTTTAGCAGAGCTAGTTGGCAAGCTAGACACATCTTCAACTCCAATAAGAAGGAAAAAGAAAGGAGAGAAAGCATGTTAATAACTATTTATTGCATAATACTATTTCTCCTTTTGATCGGCTCGATGTTATTTTCTAGTGCCGATATGGCTTTTGGCTCAGTTTCTTTAACTAAATTAGAAAAAAAAGCCAATACCAAAAAAGGCAAGATTGCCTATAAATTAGCCAATGGATATGACAAGACCATATCCACCATATTGCTTTGGAACGACGTCATAAATGCAGCGCTTGATTCTATATCGACTTTATTAGGAATTAACGTAGCCATATCGTTAATGAATCTAACTAACCAAGACCAAATTGAAACAATGGGCCTAGTATTCTCCTTGGTCTTCCTAGTCATAAAAATCATATTCGGGGAGATAATTGCCAAAAGTCTAGGCAAGGTATTTAATCTAAAACTTGCGACTACATATTCTTATCCATTGTCATTTTGCTATTATTTGACTTTCCCAATCACTTTCCTTATGTCTGGATTTGGGACAATAGTTACATACCCTATAACCCATAATTTAAAAGATTACCAGACAAGCGATGAAGAACTTCATGAAATGGT
Organism: uncultured Caryophanales bacterium; assembly: GCA_902464635.1. GTDB lineage: Bacteria > Bacillota_I > Bacilli_A > RFN20 > CAG-826 > Alloenteromonas. Next base: position 14,675 of record CABQKC010000025.1, read on the forward strand.
TGATGAGATTGAAGAAAAAGGCGAGATTGATGAACAAGCTGCCGATATGATTAGGGGAACAATAGATTATGCGACTACCGAAGCTTTTGAGATAATGACCCCTAGAGCTAAAATATATGGGATTTCTAATGAAGATAAATTAGAAGATATATTATCTAATAAAGAAACTTTCCTTCATTCCAGAATACCTGTATATGAAGGGGATTTAGATAACATCAAGGGGTTTATCAAAAGCAAGACCTTGATGAGATTAAAGTTAGAAGGAAAAGAAGATATCCCGGAAGATGCGATTGAAAAAGTAATATATATCCCTCATACAAAAGAGATTAATGATGTCTTTAACAAGATGAAGCAAGACCATATTGCAATGAGTGTTGTCCTTGATGAATATGGGGCTGCTGAAGGTATTATTACAATGGAAGACATCATTGAGGAAATAGTCGGCGAAATTTGGGATGAAAAAGACAAGGCAAATGAACCAGTATCTGAAAAAGCCGATGGAAGCTATGTAATAGATGGAATGATGACGTTACGTGATTTCTGTTTCCTATTCGATATTGATTTTGATGAAATCGATACAGAATATGTCACAATAGGCGGCTATTGCATTGAATTACTCGATGATAGATTTGCCAAAGTCGGCGACATAATACATTTTAAAAACCTCATCCTTGAAATAATTTCAATGGATGGTATAAAGGTTAAAAAGATATTAGTTAAAAAAGAAGAGACTGAAGAATGAAAAAGAATACCAAGCTAACTCTTGTATTAGGGGCGTTATTTCTTTCTTCATGCTCTTTTACTAGATATAGTTATAAATCTAGTTCAAGCGAAGAAACCACAACAACTAATGTAGTTACAACGAAAACTGATACAGCCATTTCATCTAATGAAATCACTTCTAGCGAAGAATCTTCAACTGAATCGAGCATTGAATCAAGTGAATCTTCTAGCTCAAGCAAGTCTTCTAGTAACGTAGAATCTTCCATTGATTCTAACGAATCGACTTCTGCCTCTAGTGAGTCTTCTAGTAGCGAGGAATCTTCTATTGAATCATCTAGCCAATCTAGTTCATCTAAACCAGAAATTAATGAAGATGGTTATTATAGAATCGAACCAGTCCAGTCTAATGAACCTTTTTTCAATGTCTATAACCTAGATGGTTCCATAGAAAAGACAATAAAGAAATCAGTCGAATCAGATTCATCTACTTGGTATATAGATCCAATGGATGTGGCCTTATATTATCAAGCCTATAGGGAAACTCCGATTAATTATTGTTTTAATGATCGAGGGAAAGACGGTTCTACTAGCCAGGAACATTTTAAAAAATATGGAAAATATGCAAGGTTCTATTCTAAAGATTATTTTAGAACCGATGGATATATGCAATCTATCCCTACTCCCCATGAATATAGATATTTCGAAATAGATATATCTAACGGGAATGATGGATATTCCTATAAATCTAGAAAGACTAAACGTCTAGTTGTAGTTTATAATGGCCTTACTCAATATACGAATAAATGTCCTGTAATATTTTATACGTCTAACCATTATTCTTCTTTCTTTGAAGTAACTAACTATGCAAGAAAATATAGTTCTAGTCCTTCTTTATCTTGGATTGGAAGTGAATTTGATGGAGAAAAAACTGGATTTGGGGATTATATAAAACCTCTAACCATATCAATATAAAAAGAGCTCCCAAGGGGTTAAGGAGCTCTTTAGACAAAGGAGTTAATCCTTAAATCTTTAAACTACCAGAAGCGATAAGCTTGCCGCTTTTCCTATCGAAAAGAAGAATTTCCTTACCAATGATATCAAGTTTGGCTTTCGCGCCGATTTTATAATCGACTCCACCAAAGACAACACCAGTAAGCAAATAATCTCCAATCCTAATCTTGACTGTAGTTTCCATACCAGTTGGAAGGGCACTATAAATATCGCTTTCAATCTTGCCATCATCGTCTAGGGAAATGAATTCAGGCCTGACACCGATTATAAATGAATCAGGATCGACATCATGCATTTCGTCGCTCATCAAGGTGCCACTAACTTTAGCAATTGCAAAGTTAAATGGACGGTCGGCATTTACTTTTTCGACAAAATGCTTATTCTGTCTTTCTTGTTCTAATTTAGCTTTGTTGTCTTCGATTTCTTTGTCTCTTTCTTTCCTAAATTCATCAAGGTTGACATATGTATTAGGTTTAAAAGTAACATCTACATCATCGAATATCCTAAGTTTAATATCGTCTTTGACTTGCTTTCCCTTGGCCTCGATAAAATTAATCGAAGGAGAACCGATAAAGTCTGCGACAAATAGATTATTAGGATTCCTATAGACATCTAATGGGGCTTGGTATTGTTGAAGTACCCCATTATTGATTAAACAAATCTTAGTAGCCAAAGTCATGGCTTCTTGCTGGTCATGAGTAACATAGACGAAAGTCGAACCAGTCTCGACATGAAGGCGTTTTAATTCGCTTCTCATCTCTAACCTTAATTTGGCATCCAAGTTAGAAAGAGGTTCATCCATGAATATGACTTTTGGTCCAGGGGCCAAAGTACGTGCAATGGCAACTCTTTGTTGCTGTCCGCCAGATAATTCAGAAGGATATCTATCCATGAATTCCCCGATATGGACAATACGGGCAACATGCCTTACACGAAGATCAATTTCTTCGCTATCGAGTTTTCTTACCTTCTTGCATACTTCTCCATCAAGAAGATATTCGCCAGCTTCATTTAATGTATATCCCTTGCTTTCAACTTTAGAGATAACTTGATTTATATTCTCTTCGTATTTAGCAATGGCAGCATCTGCAACTTCTTTTCTCTCTTCCCCAGTTTTTTCTTCTAGGTGGAGATTAAATATTTCTTTAGCAGCAGACATCGAAACCTTAAATCCATCGATAATGAACAATAAGGCTTTATCTTTTTCAATCTTATGGTCCTTGTTATAGGCATAAGTTACGGATTTAACAACATCATCGCTTCTTTTTAAAGCGTTGATTATCGAATTGTATTTAAGATAATCGCTAGAAATGACGCTCATCTCGCCCTTATATTCTTTTAAGCCGAAGGTGATGTTATTATAGACAGTCATATGTGGCCATAAGGCATAGTTTTGGAACAAGAAACCTACATGTCTATTTGAAGCAGGGACATTAATCCCTTCTTCTGAATCGAATACAGTTTCCCCTCCAATTTCAATATGGCCGGAAGTTGGGGTTTCTAGCCCTGCGATCATTCTTAATGTAGTAGTCTTACCACATCCAGAAGGGCCAAGTAAGGTAACGAAGGAATTATCTTCAATTACCATATCAAGATGATCGACGGCATAGAATCCGCCCCACTGTTTACATACATTTTTCAATACAATCTTAGGCATATTATTTACCTCCACCAATGCCTTTATCGATGCTAGCCCCAGTCAAGAGGTTAACTAAATAATTAACTAATAGGATTATAACTACAAGCAATAAGTTTGCTGCATTCTCCAATGCAGGAATTCCATCTGCATTAAGGAAGAACATGAATCTAGTAAGGACGATATCATCTGGTCCGATAAAGACGAATAATGATAATTCCCTCATACATGATATAAATGGAAGTAGATATCCAGATATAAATGCACTCTTTTGGATTGGGAAGATAATGCGTGTCATTCTCTTCCACCATGGGATATGTTGTATTACTGCAGCTTCTTCTATTTCTCCAGATAGCTGCATCATTGCGTTTAGTGATGACCTAGAGGAGAAAGGAATGTATTTAATCGTACCGACAATAACGCAAGTCCATAAAGCTGGCCACCATAATGATCCGACTGCTACTTTCATGGAAGTTGCAAGCAAGAAGAATACCAAGGACAAAGAAATCGATGGGATTAAATATGGGAAGAAAGCTAATCCATTAACGAAATTCGCAAATTTGGATTTCCTTTTCTTGCTGACTGCATAGCCAATTAATAAGCCAAAGGTACCAGCAAAAAGAGAACATAAGACAGATAGCAATAACGATCCACCTAGTGACCTCCATACCTTCTTTTCATAGAAGATACCATGCAAGTCATTTCTAATGACGTCTTTTGAAATCCAGGCTTCAGGAGTCAATCCAGAAGAATAGTCTCCTGGATTTGGAAGGAATGATTCAAGGCCGAAAGACACCATTGGACCAATGCAGAAGAAAGTAACAACGATGCAGAATATTGTCCCGATGACATATTTCCCTGCCTTGCCAAGGTTATGGACGGATGCTTGTCCGGATTTACCCGTGACGGTAGTAAATTGCTTTCTTGATCCAGTCTGGATTTGGTTCATGGTCAAGATAATGACTCCAATTAGGATTAGGACAATAGACATAATTGCCCCTGCCCCACGTTGGTATCCTCCACTACCTTCAATACAATATTTCATCCAAGTAGCAAGTACTTCATAATTTATCGGCTTGCCTAAAGTAACTGGGACAGCATAGCTAGACATAGCCGAAGAGAATACTAGCAATATTGTTGATAATAAGGCTGGTTTTAAAATTGGGACTGTAACTTTGAGGAATACTTTCCACTTAGGGATATTAAGAATTGTGGCAGCTTCTTCTAGATTAGAATCCATATTACGTAATACGCCACCAATGAGAATATAGGCAAATGGGGCATAATGTAATCCTAGAATGAGAGCAATCGGGAAAAAACCGTAAACAAACCATTGAGGGGCAGCTAGTCCAGTAAGAGCCTGGAATTCACCAACATACCCACCAGGGAAAGCGGTAGAGATAAAGAAATTCTTCCAGAATAAGGCAAGAGTCCATTGTGGCATGATATAAGGGAAAATGAATACTGCCGAGATGAATTTCTTGAACCTCATATTCGTTCTACAAATCAAATAGGCTGCTAACCCACCAAATATAATGGCAAAAGCACAAGTTAGTACCGATATTAATAAGGAACGGAAGAAAGGTTTATAAAAGATGTTCCAAGAATATTGTTTTTGAAGTGCTAGTCCTGGCTGGAAATCCGCAAATACTTCATAGAAATGGTAGAAAGTCCAATCACCACTTTCAGCATCTGGGACAAATTCGTTTGGCCCAACAGTCAAAGAAGTTTCAAAAACAGATAGAATTGGAGCAATATTTAGAATAAGCAATACGATAGCAAAAACAACTAAGATGGTATTGGCAGGAACGCCAAAAAAGGTAAGTCCTTTCCTAAGATCCCTCTTAACTACTTTTGTAAACGATGGCTTGTTTACGCTGTTTTCCATAATCTTCTCCAAAAAAGAAGGGGAATAGAAACTATCTACTCCCCTTTTAACAAATACTATTATTTAGCGGCAATAGCCCTGGTAATGAAGGCCATGACGGAATTGTATTTAGTCTTAATGTAAGATGGGGTTTCAATGACGGCGGCACCCTTAGATGCATCATTCCACCAATCAGAGGTTGGGTCATTTAAGCATGGGAACTTATTGACTCCATCGACATATCCATTCTTTGTCCTATCTTTATTGATAGATGGCATGGTTGGATAATCCCCTACATCCCCTGCCCAGACGCTATATCCGGTTTCGGTTGTAGAAAGAAGATTGATGAAAGCACATGTAGCATATGGATATTTGGCATTTGGCATGACAGTTGGATAATGTTTATACATGAATCCGCCAAATCCTTTCATTGAAGAAGCACCCTTAGTAGCACCGTTATCATTATCAGAACCTAAGGCACCGATAACTAAATTGGCTTTGGTGATAGCTTCACTTTCCTTGACGTTTTGGATCTTGGAATAGACAATCCAGCCAATATCGCCAGGAGTTTGGGCTAATTTGTTGACGGCTTTGCCATCATCATCATGGAATACGGCATTCTCAATGAACTTATCAATGAAGGCATAGGCATATTTTTGCTTTTCGCCATAGCTAGCATAAGTAGAGAAGTCAATATTCTTATTGTCATTAGAAGCATCTTCGTAGGCTGCTTTTAATTTATCGCATTCTTCATCGCTAGTAAGCATGATTAACCAGTCCATGTTGACGTTTTCATTACGTGGGTCCATGGTATCTAGCTTACCTTTATATTTAGAGGCAGTGACATCCCAGACATTATCAATGACTGTATCGCCATTTTTATTATTGGCCATCCAGGTCTTGAAGTTATATTGAAGGGCGAATGGATTTCCATCACGTTCGATATTGACTCCAGTTGCTTCTTTCCATTCTTTTGGAATGTAGTTAACAAATGTATCTAGGTTCTTTCCTAATTGATAACCATCTTGGAGAATGGCACCGGAATATCCATCTTTGACGTTATTTTCGATTTCGGCCAACAAGGTAGTATAGATCTTGCCATCGACTGTAGAAGAATATTCAAGTGGGCTAGTGATACCTGGATTATGCTTTTGAAGTTCGGCAATAAAGGCATTTTTAGCAGCATCTTTGCCACCACGGCTAGTGGTAGCTAGGAATTTAAGCTTTCCAGAGGTACCAAGTTCATCGGCCGCCTTCTTGAATAGCTCGTCACGAGTCAATGTCATGGCGTCTTCAACAGCTAATTCGACGGTTGTCTTTTCTCCATCGCTTTTAGCTGGTTTGTCTTGCCCGCAAGAAGCAAGAACGGTTAAGGATGAAATAGTTAATGCAAATAACATTAAATTCTTCTTTTTCATATATCCTCCTTTTGGATATGAATTTTTGTTGACTTAATTATAGTTTGGAAGCGGTTACAAATTAAAGAGAAAATTACTTTTTGCTTACATTTATATTATTTTATTTCGATTAAATCTTTATTTTATGTCGTTATCTTTGCTTTCAAAGTAACAGGTGAATTTAGTACCGACACATAGAGTAGATGTTACATCTAGAGAATATCCATAATAGGAGGCAACATATTTGGCAATTGATAATCCTAACCCAGTTCCGCCGTCTTTCCTACTTCTAGCCTTATCGACCCTATAGAACCTTTCAAATATACGTGAAAGGTTTTCTTTGCTGATACCAATCCCGTTATCTTCTATCGCTACATAATTCTCTTTTTTATCGGCCTTAATTGATATACGTCCCCCTTCTTTATTATATTTGACCGCATTATCAATCAGATTTAAGAAAAGGTCCTGGAAATCCATTTCGTTCATCTTTATTTCCATATCGGCAGGTATATCTATATCGACTTCTAAATCTTTTTTCTCTATTTGAAGCCTAATGGACTCGACTAAATCTTTTATTCCTTTTTCTAGATTAATCCTACCTATTGTCCTTAACTGGTTGTTCTCAATTGAAGACAATCTAAGCAAATTAAAAACAATCTTGCTCATACGCTTGGCTTCTTTTTCAATTTTATTAGATGTATCTATTACTTCATTTTTATCTTCGATTAATCCTTCTGAAATAAGCTGCGAATATCCTAAGATGGATGTAATCGGGGATTTAAGTTCATGGCTAGCATTCGCGACGAAATCCTTTTTCATCTTATCCGCGTTATATTCTTCAGTTACATCAATTAAAATAGAAGCCACGCTAGGATAGTTATCTTCTTTCTTTACCTTTTCAAATTCTAGGGGGGCAACTTCTATTTTATAGATCCTAGAACCAATCTGTTCAAAAAATATCGACTTAATCCTAGTCTTATTGACTGTCGACATCTCTTTAACAGTTTTAGGAGCTATATCTAATAGGCGTAAATCCCTATCCTTATAATCACTAGATAAAGAAAATATATCTATTGCTTTCTTATTCAAGGAAATAATCTCATTCTTATTATTTAAGACTACTAACCCTTGGGAAAAAGAATCGAGGACGAATTGGTTTTCCTTTGCCTCTTGCTTGGCTTTTGAAAGAAGGTAATCGACTTGACGTCTAGAATCACGAAGCGACCTAACATAGAATTCAGTCGAATCCTCATATTCAAGCAAAGGTTCTTCGTCTGCTAATTTACGTAATTTCTTGACTTGGATTTGAAGCAAATTGAATTCTTTCTTCTTCTTTTTGATATAGAAATATGCAAACGTTGCATCTAATCCAAATAATAAGGCTGATCCAATTGAGCAAAAATACAAAGAAAAAGGAACAACAAAATCTACCTTCTTTCCAAAGATAACATAAATATCATTCGTGGCAGAGAAATATGTTTCGTAGAAATACTCCCCTTTTTCTTCTTTTTGATAATACGGGTGCCCTACTTTTGCAAATAATTCATAACGGGAATAAGTTTTATCGTATTTATTAGATGAATCAAAAAATGGTTTCTCTTCATCTTTATTAAATAGATATAACCGGTACAAAGGAGAATCATTATATTGATATTTGACTTCCTTTATTTCGTTTCTATCCCTAATTGAAGAAAAAACATCATTGCCAAGATAAGAAACTTCATTCTCGAAATTATGTTTTGAAGTCAAATAAAAAGTAAGTGTCCCGATTAAAAAGGGCAAGAAAGAAAGGCAAAATACGCCTAATTCGAATCTATATTTCTTTTTTGAATTAGACATCTAATCTATAACCTACCCCATATACTGAAGATAATCTTCCATCTATCTTGCCTTTTAGATGCTTTATATGCATATCTAAGGCACGGCTAGATTTGCCTAAACTAGATTTGCCCCTAAAGGAAAATTCAAGTTTCTCCCTAGATTTAGCTTCTCCTTTAGCCTCGATTAAATCTAGGTATATTAGATATTCAGATGGAGTCAAATCCAATATATGTCCATTATATTTAGCAATACCTTTATCAATAATTACTTCAAATGGGCCATATTTAGCTATATTGGAATTTTCTTTAACTCTACGTAGCTGTGCTTTTACTCTTGACACTAATTCTTTTATATCAAAAGGCTTAGGGAGGTAATCATCTGCCCCAAGATCTAATAATTCGACTTTATCGGAAATCTCAGATTTAGCAGACACCACTATAACCCTAGTCCTTTTATGATTCTTAATAGATTCAAGTACTTCTTTTCCTTGCATCTTTGGTAACATCAAATCTAGAAGCAATAAATCGCATGGCTTCTTTCTAAATGCTTCCAAAAATGCTTCTCCAGTAGAAAAAGCAACTACATCTAGCCCATTTTTAGACAAGGCTATTTTGATGATAGAAGAAATATCCTCATCATCCTCAAGGGAATATATTAGGTAATTTGACATGTATATATTCTAAAACAAAAAATATATCCATGGTTAATTAATTTACATTTTATATAAATAATTGCGTATCTATCGCATCTTTTTAATTAGATTTACTTACAATCAAAAAGACCCCCTAGATTATTCTAGAGGGCCTAAAAGGGTAAACTATTTATTAATACATGTCGTTACCCATTGCTGGAGCAGCTGGTTTTTCTTCTTTTAGTTCAGTAACAGCAGCCTCAGTGGTAACAAATAAGGAAGCAATAGAAGAGGCATTTAGAATTGCACTTCTAGTAACCTTAGTTGGATCAACGATGCCTTTTTCAAACATATCGACCCAGACACCGTTTTTGGCATCAAAGCCAATTCCCTTCTTGGCGACTTTTTGGGCTTCTACAATTTCGCTAGGTTCAAATCCGGCATTAGAAGCAATTTGCCTAAGTGGGTCATATAGAGATTCCATGACGGCATTGATACCTTTTTGGATATCAGGATTAGAATCTTTTAGTACTGGCTTTAATTCTTTATATACTTCAGTTAGAGCAGCTCCGCCACCACAAACGATACCTTCGCTAACTGCAGCCTTAGTGGCATTTAAAGCATCTTCGATACGGAGTTTCTTGTCTTTTAGTTCGGATTCGGTAAGGGCACCAACCTTAAGAACGGCAACTCCATCAGAGAGCTTAGCAATACGCTTGGCAAGGGCTTTCTTATCATAATCGCTAGTAGCGACTTCATGTTGATGGGCAAGTTCAGAAATCCTATCATTGATTTCTTTCTTGCTTCCTTCTCCACCGACAAGAGTAGTCTTATCTTTCTTGATGGTAGCTTTCTTGACTTTGCCAAGATCTTCCATGGTGACATTCTTTATTTCCATGGATAGATCTTTGGAGATAAATTTAGCACCAGTCATTATAGCAATATCTTGAAGAGCAGCTTTCTGGGCATCACCAAATTCAGGAGCCTTAACTGCAACTACATTGAATGTTCCACGTAACTTATTGACTACGATTGTAGAAGTTACATCGGCATCCAAATCATCAGCAATGATTAATATTGGTTTATTACCGGCATCAATATTAGCTTGTAGCAATGGAACTAAGTCTTGTACATTAGAGATCTTTTGATCAGTGACTAGGACATAGGCATCATCTAGTTCGGCAATCATCTTTTCTCTATCAGTTACCATATATGGAGAGATATAGCCTTTATCAAATTCCATACCTTGGGTAACGCTTAATTCATCTTCGATACCTTTAGAATCATCAACAGTGATAACGCCGTTCTTGCCAACTTTTTCCATAGCCTCGGCGATTAGATGGCCAATCTCAGCATCACCACTAGAAATAGTAGCAACAGATTCGATATCTTCATTGGTATCGACTGGCCTAGATTCTTCTAGTAATTTAGAAGCAACTTCCTTACCGGCTTTTTCAATACCTTGTCTAACAAATACAGGGTTTGCACCTTTTTCAACAGCATCAATGCCACGATGGATAATAGATTGGGCAAGTAAGGTTGCGGTTGTAGTTCCATCCCCTGCTGCATCATTAGTCTTATTGGCGACTTCATAGACTAGCTTTGCACCCATATTGGCAAAGTTATCTTTTAATTCGATTTCTTTAGCAATGGTAACTCCATCATTAGTGATAAGAGGTGAACCATAACCTTTATCAAGTACGACATTGCGTCCTTTTGGACCAATGGTTAGCTTGACAGTATTTGCAAGGGTATCGACGCCTTCAAGCATCAAATCCCTCGCGGATTTCCCTAATTTAATTTCCTTAGCCATTTTTATTTACCTTCTTATTCAACAATAGCAAGAATATCTTCATTCTTGATTAATAGATATTTATGCTCATTTTCTTCATATTCAGTTCCAGAATATTCGCGGTATATAACCTTATCCCCAACCTTGACGGATAATTCAACAGGTTTACCATCCTTATCCTTAGAAGTTGATACGGCTACAACAGTAGCGATATTTCCGGCTTTCTTTTCGGAAGCAAGGTATATTGACCCTACTTTTTTCTCGCTAGGCAATTTCTCTAGCAAGACATAATCTAATAATGGTTTAATCATTTTTTAGTTTGCCTTTCTTAATGACAATAAACATAATAATCATTCTTTTAGCAGTGTCAAGGGCAGAGTGCTAAATATTTTTATTTAAATTGAATAACACTACACTTTGATACTATTTGACTATTTAGTTATAAAAAGGCGCAAGTCGACCTGCGCCTAATAGATATATTATCCTAATTAATTATGTTTTCTTTTCTTTAGGATTATTAATGTTGCAGTAGTTATTGTCCCAGCTACAACTATAACTGCCAATATTGTAGGAACAGTAACATCGAAGTTTGGATGGTTGCCTAAGTTAATTAAGGAAGAACCAGCCACATAAGTTGAGCCAGCTATTGAGGCCAATCTTATAATGATGTCTCTATAGTTGACCAAGGTACTGTCACTCATATCAGCTGAAGTCCATGTGTATGTGGAAGATGTATCGACATATCTAGCCCTGACGTCACTGCCAATATTGTTGTTATAGCGATTAACAATAGTCTTTGCATCTTCCCTGCTGATGTTGCAGACAGAATAATCTTTGGCAGCATTCCTAACTCTTTCAGCTTCAATAAGGAACTCAAGTCCCTTGGTTGCATCAATATTGGCTGGACCAGTCCACCAATAGGTAGCGGTAGCCATTATTGATCTCTCGTCGGATTTATATTCGCTAGTCCCGTTATTGAACATGAACATGTTGTCGCCAGTTGGATAGCCCGCTTGGAGAGGGATCTTATAGATTAATTTCTTATCTGAACCGCCTTGGAAATGAAGTACCCCGCCAGTCACTTCCTTAACTCCGGTAATTTCGGTAATCTTGGTTCCAGGGAAGGCACCGAATTGGTTCGATCCACCCCAGGAATAGATATAGTCATTGGTAGCTGCACCGCTATTGGTCACATAATAGACGTAGGTATCGGTTAGTGGGGAATGTTTTTTGATAGCTATTGTTGCGTCAGCTATAATGAAATCATAGGTTCCCGCTTCTTTTAGACGTAGCCATGAACCACTGCCATTGGAAATGAGTTCAGAGGAAGTTTTCCAGCAAAGACTATAAAACGTACCAAAAAGATAGACACCGGCATCGCCAACCATCCCTATTGCTTTTTCAGCGGTTGGATAATCTAAATTCCTGACGGCCAAAACATTGTTTTGAGGTTCCTTAATAAAGTCTACAGGAGTATCAACATCATCAAGATTTAAAGTAAATTTAGTTGTTTTGTACCCTTCAATTTGGTTATTAAGAAATTTCCATTTATCTCCAACCCAGTTGTTCGAGAAAACCCATTGAATTGCTGTAAAATCAATATTTTTGTCAAGGGTAGTTGTCGTATAAGAGCCAAATTTTGTAATGTCTTCAGAATATTTGTCTCCGATCCCCTTTTGGGTTAGAACCCATTGGGCCCCTTTGATGACATCAGCATCGGTCAAGGAAACGTTTACCCCATAAAAATCATAAGTGTCAGTTGCGATATGAGGGGCTTCAACCATTTTGTCTAAGCCGCCATCTCCCCAATAATGGAACCGCACCTTTTCAACTGGGTTAGGCCCAAATACATTCTCTTCATAGTTAGGAGAAGCATCCGCTAGGTTAAGTTGTGCTCTAAACATCCAGGTTTTAGGAGCCTCCTCCGCGTTTGCTTCGACTGGGGCCTTGTTTAATAAAGAGGCTCCAATCCCAACACTGCTCGCGCCAAAAATAGCTAAAGCGAGAATACTAAATAATCGTTTTAGTTTCATGTTGATTGTTTTTGCTAATAGTCTCCTAGCAACATCCTTTCTTAGGCCTCGACTATCGCCTTGCGACGGGAAAGATTTCTTTCAGGAAGAATAGAACTCTCTAGGTCAATGACCGAGCCATATATATGCAAATCATAAAGTATGAAATTAATATAGGTCAATATGAAAATGGAGAGTATAAGGAATTTTGTGTAAACGTTTCCCAGTAAGATAACTAATTCTAATCACTTTTGATCGAAGTATTCAACAATTTCCCTCCAGCACCTAACCTTTCTCTTGCCAACCTTCTCGTTGTAGTGCAGGGCCA
>CABQKC010000026.1 GCA_902464635.1 uncultured Caryophanales bacterium
TTAAAAAATCAAAAAAAGCCGATGGTTGTCGGCTATTTCTTGCTCTTAGAATAATTTATATGGATTTATTTTGTAAAAGTTCCGATATGGAAAATGATGATGACAAACCAAGTTTTCGAAAACGTTAAAAGAGATTAATTGAAGCTAAATATCTCTGTTTTTTAAAAGCAAAGCTTTTGCTTCTTTTTGTCGTACCTTTTTATAAATTTTTATAAGATAATAGTTGTATGAATATCTATAACGATGAAACTAACTTGCTCTTTCTAAATCTCTACCGCCAATTAGAAGAAATTAGAGAAAACAAGGGGGACGTGTATTCGTTTTACAAGAATAAATATTACGAACAACTTAATTCCTATAGGGAAATTAGAAATTATTTAACACACGAACAATATAAGGGCAGTTATCCAATCGCCGTATCTAATAAAGTATGCCTAGACTTTGAATCCATCATCAACAGGATGAAAGAAAATGTCTATTCTAGATGCAATAAAAATATTGAATTCCTTTCCTTAAACGATTCTATAGCCACTGCAATCGCTTCTTTCATCAACAAAGGATATGCCTATCTTCCTTTATTAGATTCAAAAAGAAGAGTCTTAGGCATAATTTCTTCTAGATCATTACTAAAGTTAACTTCCATCGATAATCTAAACAAGAAGGAACCCTTATCAAATTACCTTGGTTTCTTCTCTTTTGAGGCTGATACAAAAAGATTCTTGTTCTTATCTAGGTCTACTCCTCTTTCGGTCGCAGAAAAAGAATTCGCATCTATAAAGAATAAGAAACGTCTTGGAATGATATTTATAAATGAAAATGGCAAAGAAGATGAATCCTTGCTAGGGATATTATCTATATATGACATTACGTCACTAAATTAAGAAGCTACTAAAAAAGGCACCCAAACGGATGCCTTCAAATTCAAATAGAATTATTACTTATCAGACCAGCGGACTAGGGTGACTTCAGCAGCGTCGCCTTTTCTAGCACCTAGCTTATAGGCTTTGGTGTATCCACCATTCCTAGAAGCCATTCTTGGGCCGATTTCGCCAAATAGCTTGTCTAAAGCGGTCTTGCCATCTTTAGAGGTAACTGTTGGTCTAACGACTTGGGCGGCTAATCTTCTAGCATGTAAGTCGTTTCTTTTTGCCAAAGTGACAAGATGGTCGGCTAAGGACTTTAATTCCTTAGTAACACCAGAAGTGACCTTGACTTCTTCATTTAGAATTAAATCAGTTACGACATTGCGGAGCATTGATTTATTCTTCGAGGCAGTATAACCAGCCTTGAAGCGGACACCAGCTTTGCCGTGAACGTTCTTTCTTCCTTGTGCAGCCATATTATTCTCCTACATAATCGCGGAAGTGAAGCCCAATAGCGAGGAGCTTTTCTTTTACTTCCTTTAGCGACTTCTTGCCAAGATTGCGGACCTTCATCATTTCGTCTTCGCTCTTTTGGGTGAGTTCCATGACGGTTGTGATGCCAGCTCTCTTCAAGCAATTGTTGCTTCTTACACTCAAGTCGAGTTCTTCGATGAGCATGTTTTGATATTTGTTTTCTTCGCTCTTGACCTCTTCTTTAACAAGAGAGTATTTCTTTACATCTTCTTCCAAAGATACGAATTGTTGGAAGTGGGCAATCAAGAGTTGGGAAGCCATTGCGACGGCTTCGTGTGGCTTGATTGAACCATTGGTTGTAACTTCAAGAGTGAGTTTGTCGAACTTAGAATCGTGAAGGACACGGGTTGGCTCGACATTATAAGCTACCTTGACGACTGGAGAATAATTCGAATCGGTGGTGATTAAGCCAACGGTATTGATTTTTCTCTCGATCTTATTTGTTTCGGCAGTGACATAGCCACGTCCATTAGCGGCAAAGATAGTCATCTTGAGATGGCCCTTTTCATTAAGGTGGGCAATCTCCAATTCAGGATTAACAATGCTTACTAAGGCAGGTAGGTTTTCAGCTAAGTCGCCAGCTTTCAAGGTGCATGGTCCCTTGACATCGACTTCGATACGCTTCAATTCAGAAGAGTTGTCATCGATCTTTAGGACTAAATCCTTGAGGTTTAGAATGATGGCGGTTACGTCTTCTTCAACACCAGGGATGGCGGTGAATTCATGACGGACGCCTTCGATTTGAACAGCAACGACAGAGGCTCCAGGTAAAGCGCTTAATAATACGCGGCGGAGAGCATTCCCAATGGTAATGCCGAACCCTCTTTCAAGCGGAGAGGCTACGATTTTGGCATAGTGTTCGCTTTCATCGTTTACTTCGATATTGATGGTGACAGGTTCAAAAGGTGAAGGAAGCTTGATTTCTTCGACTTTTGGATCAAGTTTATTTGCAGTTGCCATTTACTGTTTCCTCCTATGGTTAGTGCTTGTAGCGATTAATTTAATACTAACCGCGAGGACGCTTTGGTGGGCGGCAGCCGTTATGTGGGATTGGGGTAGTATCTTCGATAGATAATACTTGAAGTCCAACAGAAGCTAAGGCTCTGACGGCAGATTCTCTACCGGCACCAGGTCCTTTTACTTCGACATCGACTTGACGCAAACCTTGGTCAAAAGCGGTTTTAGCGGCAGCTTGGGCAGCTAATTGAGCTGCAAATGGGGTTGCTTTCTTAGCACCTTTATAACCAAGAGCGCCGGCAGAACTCCAGGCAATGACATTGCCTTGGGTATCGGTGATGGTAACGATGGTGTTATTGAAAGTGCTGTGGATATGAGCTACACCCTTCGTAAATGAACGTTTGATTTTCTTTTTACGAGCGGTTGTGCTTTTTGATTTGCCTTTGGAGGCTTTATTTACGCTAGCCATTGTTCATTTACCTCCTTTACTTAGTTGCCTGTTTCTTATTGGCAATGGTCTTTCTCTTACCCTTTCTAGTACGGGCATTAGTCCTTGTACGTTGTCCACGGACTGGAAGACCTCTTTTATGACGGATACCGCGATAGCATCCGATTTCGGTTAAACGCTTGATGTTTAAGGCGACTACTCTACGCAAATCACCTTCGGTGTGGTATTTAGCTACTTCGTTACGAAGTGCAGTGAGTTGGTCATCGGTTAAATCTTTGGTTCTGATATCAACAGAGATACCGGTGGCTTCACAAATCTTATTGGCGGTCGATGGTCCAATACCATAAATGTAGGTAAGGGAGACAACGATGCGCTTCTCATTAGGGATATCAACCCCGACAATACGTGCCATATTGTTTATTTTTCCTTTCTACAATCAACCCTGGCGTTGCTTATGCTTTGGGTTGGAGCAAATGACCATGACTTTACCATGGCGCCTAATGACTTTGCATTTGTCACAGATAGGCTTGACTGACGGTCTAACTTTCATAGTTAACTCCTTCTAAATTCAGTTCCTATAGCGGAACGTTATACGCCCACGTGTTAAATCGTAAGGTGAGAATTGGACAGTGACTCTATCACCGGGAAGAATGCGTATGTAGTTCATACGGATTTTACCCGAAACGCAGGCTTGGACCACTGCTCCGTTAGCAAGTTTCACCTTGAAGTTGGCATTAGGTAAACACTCTAATACCGTAGCTTCTACTTCTATACAGTCCTCTTTACTCAAGTTGAGTCCTCCTATTAAATCTTTGTAAGTATCTCATACCCGGTAGAGGTAACTACCAAGGTATTTTCATAATGGGATGTAAGCCCGCCGTCTTTGCTGACGACAGTCCATCCATCCTTCATGACCCTGACATCGTTACGATGCTCTAGAATCATTGGTTCGATGCAAATTGTCATTCCTTCGCGAAGTATAGGTCCACTGCCAGGTTTGCCATAGCAAGGGATATATGGGTCTTCGTGCATGGAAGTTCCAATTCCGTGTCCGGTATAATCCCTAATGACCGAGCAACCATGTTTATGGGCTGTAAGCTCTATTTGGTGACAGACATCGCCTAGATGAATTCCAGGCTTTACCAAGGAAACGGCATTTTCGAATGCTTCCTTAGCAACATCTATCATCTTCAATGCCCTTTCTGAACATATCCCTACTGGATAGGTCCTGCAGGCATCGCCGACATAGCCATTTTTAGTCGCGCAGAGGTCGATAGTAATTATATCGCCGTCATGGAGTATCTTTTTTGAAGATGGGATACCATGGAGTATGACTTCGTTGACAGAAGCACATATCGAGGCAGGGTAGCCGTAATAGCCAAGTTCACTTGGGACGGCCCCCTCACCACGAATGATCTTTTCTGCTTCATCATTAAGGTATTGGGTGGAAACCCCTGGCTTAATGAGGTCCTTCATCTTCTCTAGAACCAAGGCCACAATGCGGCTAGATTCTTTCATTAACTCCACTTCTCGCGGGGATTTGATGATAATCACATCTTCTCCTTCAGGAAAGAAGAGATGCTTTCAAATAATGAAGAGGAATCGCCAACTCCATTGAAACCTTTATAGAGATTTCTCTCCTTATAGAAGTCTACAAGGGGTTGGGTGGACTTATAGTAATTATCTAGCCTTACTGCGAGGGCATCTGCATTGTCGTCTGGCCTTTGAGATAATTCGTGGCCGCAACGATCGCAAATTCCTTCAATAGCAGGCTTCATGGTTTCGACGTGGTAGGAAGCTCCGCAATTCTTGCAGACCCTACGACCCGAAATCCTTTTTATCAACTCTTGGTCAGGAACCAAAAGATCGATAACAACATTTACTTCCCTGTTAATTTCCTTGCCAAGAGCTTCTAGAGCTAAGGCTTGAGGGATGTTGCGTGGGAATCCATCTAATAGATATCCGTTAGCGCAATCTTCCCTAGAAAGCCTTTCCTTAACAAGGGCACAGGTGACATCGTCAGGAACTAAGTCGCCCCTAGCGATGATTTCCTTAGCCTTCAAGCCAACAGGAGTCCCATTGGCAATGGCTTCACGGAACATGTCTCCGGTAGAAATATGGGGAAGGTGGAATTCATCCACAAGCTTTTTGGCTTGGGTTCCTTTTCCTGCCCCTGGGGGTCCCATAAGAATGATATTAAGCATAATTACATACCTCCTGATACTTCTTCGAATGACTTACCGGCGAGTAGCCCATCAATCTGGGCATTAAGTTCGATACAGACACCAACTACGATGATTAAGCTAGTTCCGCCGATGGCAAGACTAGTATCATCCCCGAATAGTCCAGACAAGACTAGGACCATTGGGAGGGCTGATATGACTGCTAGAGCCAAAGCGCCGATGCAAGTGACTCTATTTAAGACCTTGCCAACATATCTTTCGGTTTCTTTTCCAGGGCGTATGCCTGGGATATAGGAACCGTTTTTCTGGAAGTTATCAGCCATTTGCTCTGGATCGATTTGCATTTCCGAATAGAAGAATGTAAAGGCGATGATTAGAGCAATATAGATTAATAAGCCCCAAGGCATTCCCCAGGTCGAGCCATCAATTCCAGGCATTTGATACATCTCAGAATAAGAGAAGATCTTAAGCCAGGAGGCATTGGCGGCATCGCTAGAGATGAATGAAGCAATGACTGATGGGGCCATCATGATGGAAGAGGCGAAGATGACAGGGATGACACCAGCGCTATTGACCTTGATTGGAAGGAAGGAAGCACGGGCCATGGAGGCTGTTTGTCCACCTTTCCCGGCATGTTGGACCGGAATCTTACGTTTAGCTGTCTCGAAGAAGACAACTCCAGCAACAATAAGAATGAAGGCTAGGATATATAGGGCAAATTGGAAGGCTCCTGTAATCAAGGCTTGTGAGCCATGATCCATATTGGAGGCTACCCATTTGGTCCAAGCAGTAGAGATTTGGATTGGCAATGAACGTACGCATCCAGCAAATATTATGATGGAGATACCATTTCCCAACCCTTTTTCCGTGATTTGGTCACCAAGCCACATTGTTAACATGGACCCGGCAAGCAAGACGGTTATTATATAGGCATATGTCCAGAAATTGTCTTCTAGAGTCAAAGATATATAGGAATTGTTTTGCATCGTCTTGATGATGCCATAGGCTTGAACCGCACCTAATAGCAATGTTAGGTAACGGGTAGCCATTTCTATTTTCTTTCTTCCATATTGGCCTTGCTTAGATAACTCAGTCAAGGCAGGAAGTACGTCTTTAGACAACAATTGGATGATAATCTGGGCGGTGATATAAGGTGAAACACCAAGGGCAAAAACGGAGAAGTTCGACAATGCACCACCTCCAAGGATGTTCATCATGGCGATGGCATTCCCTGAATTTAGTGCATTTGAGAGTTCTTCGCTAGTCGATACGCCCGGGACTGTAATAGCCGCCCCGATTCTGACGACGAATAGAACCATGATCGTGAAGAAAATACGACCAACAATTTCTTTGTTTTTAAAAATCGAGACGAACTTTTTCATTATTCAATTACCTTGGCTTGACCGCCGTTATCCTCAATGGCCTTCTTAGCGGAAGCAGAGAAAGCCTTGGCTTCGACTACCAATTTCTTGGTTAGTTTCCCCCTGCCGAGAATTTTAACGCCATCGAGCTCTTTTTTCACGATATTCTTTTCAAGTAAAGTGGCGGCATTTACTACATCCCCATCATTGAAGACATTTAATTTCTCCAAATTGACGGTAGCAAATACGATGCGACGATTCTTGTGAGACTTACGGAAACCGAATTTTGGTAAACGTCTGGCAATTGGGGTTTGTCCACCTTCATAGCCATTTTTCTTGGTATGGGCGTGGGCACCTTGTCCCTTCATGCCTTTTCCGGCAGTTTTACCATTTCCAGAGCCTCTTCCCCTTCCTTTACGGAATGAGTCGATTCTAGCTCCTTCGACATTAGATAGTGTGTGTAGGGATGACATTATTTATCTCCTTTCACGGCTTCTTCTTTTTTAGAAGCAACCTTGCTAGCCTTCTTTGCCTTTATTTCGTCTTCGCTTTTTAGTCCACGGAGTACCATGACTTCATCATAGGACTTTAAGGAAGTTAATCCGGCATTGACGGCACGGACAACATTGATTGGAGCGCGGGAACCGTAGACTTTGGAAACCAAGTTCTTAAGTCCGGCGAGTTCGGCGACAGCTCTAACTGGTCCACCAGCAACGATACCAGTACCTGGACGGGCTGGCTTCATGACGACTTTGGTTGAGCCATAGACACCAACGACTTCGTGGGCAATAGTGCCATTCTTACCGATTTCGATGGAGACCATGTTCTTTCTTGCCTTGGCAAGAGCCTTCTTGATGGCATCTGGTACTTCACCAGACTTAGAAAGGGCAAATCCATACTTACCATTTCCATCACCAACAACGACCAATGCGGAGAAACGCATATGTTTTCCACCTTGGACAGTCTTGGAGATACGGTTGATGGCGACTACTCTTTCTTGAAGGTCATCAGTATTCTTTCTGAATCCACCACGACCACCTCTCCTTTCGGAAGGACGGCCTTTGTGGTTTCCATATTTCCTATCGCCAGGTCTAGAGGCAGAAACGGAACCGTGAGGTTCATTGCCACGGGTTTCATTTGTTTCTTCTTCAGAAACGGTTGGTTCGGAAGCAACTTCTTCCGCAACAATCTTATTTTCTTCTTCCATGGTCATTCTCCTTAGAACTTGAGCCCGTTTTCTCTAGCGGCTTCGGCTAGAGCAGCAACGCGCCCATGATATATATAACCTGCACGATCGAAGACAACTTCTTCAATTCCTTTGGCAATGGCCTTTTTGGCAAGGTCGGCACCAACGGTTGCAGCAGCTTCGCAATTTCCACCGTTACTTAATTTTAAAGAAACGGAAGAAGAGGAAACTAATGTAACGCCTTTAACATCATCGATGATTTGGGCTTCGATATGCTTATTGGAACGAAAGACGCAAAGACGTGGTCTAGCAGCAGTTCCGCTAACTTTTTCTCTTACGCGGAGATGGCGACGTTCGCGAATCGCGTTTCTTGATTTCTTTTCAATCATTTTATCGCTCCTTATTTCTTACCAGTAGCACCGGCTCTCTTACCTTCCTTGCGGATGATAACTTCGCCTTTGTACTTAATTCCCTTACCACCATATGGTTCAGGACGCTTGGTATCGTGGATTAATGCAGCGGTTTGTCCAACCTTTTGCTTATCGATACCTTCGACAACGATGTGGGTTTCATCGGTAGTAGAGACTTTGACTCCATCAAGAGGATGGATGACTACTTCGTGGGAGAAACCTACATTGAGAACTAGGTCGGTTCCGCGCATGGCGCAACGATAACCGATACCAGAGATCTCTAATTCTTTTTTGAATCCTTCATGGACACCAGTGACAGCATTATGTAAGTTGGCTCTGGTGGTACCATGTAATTCTAGGTCGATTTGATCTTCTCCAGCTCTATGGCAGAGAAGTTCGTTTCCTTTTTCCTCGACGCTGACGTTATTTGGAACAACAACGCTTAATTCGCCTTTGGGTCCTTTAACAGTTACAAGTCCGGCTTTGATTTCGGCAGTAACTCCTTCAGGAAGAACGACGGGTTTAAATCCGATTCTTGACATTATTTCTTCCTCCTATATTACCAAACGTAGCAAAGGATTTCTCCGCCAACGTGTTGCTTTCTAGCTTGATGGTCGGTTAGTAGGCCATTTGGGGTAGAAACGATAGCGATTCCAAGTCCTTTGAGAACACTTGGGATTTTGTCGGCTTCGCTATAGATACGAAGACCTGGTTTTGATATACGCTTTAAGCCAGTGATGACTCTTTCGCCACTGGAACTATATTTCAAGACGATGACAAGGGTTTTCTTGCCTTCGTTTTCTTCAAGGCGATATGAAGTAATAAAGCCTTGGTTCTTTAAAATCTCGGCAATGCCTTCCTTCATTTTGGAAGTTGGCATGGAGACTTCTTCGTAACGTAATTTGTTAGCGTTACGGATACGAGTGAGCATATCTGCTATTGGATCTGCATTCATTTTATTAGTCTCCTTTCATTACCATGAAGCCTTCTTCATGCCTGGGATTTCACCTTTGTAGGCTAATTCCCTTAGGCAGATACGGCATAATCCGAAGCGGCGGATGACCCCGTGAGGACGTCCGCATCTTTTGCAGCGGGTATATTCGCGAACACCGAATTTTTGTGTTCTTTGTTCTTTAGCAATTAAACTTTTCTTAGCCATGAACTTTCTCCTTATTTCCTAAAGGGCATGCCAATCTTTTCAAGAAGAGCATAGGCCTCTTTATCGGAATTTGCGGTAGTTACGATAACAATATCCATACCACGGACCTTGGCTACTTTATCATAGTCAATTTCTGGGAAGATCAATTGTTCTTTGATACCGAGGGTGTAATTACCATGACCATCGAAGGCATTTTTGCTAACGCCACGGAAGTCACGAACACGTGGAAGGGCGATTGAGACTAATTTATCAAGGAATTCATACATCCTAGCACCACGGAGGGTAACTTTTGTTCCGATGGCTTGTCCTTCTCTAACCTTGAAGGTAGCGATGGACTTCTTAGCCTTGGTAACAACTGGATGTTGACCAGTGATGATAGATAAGTCATTGACAGCATCATCAAGGGCTTTGGAATTTGCGGTAGCATCTCCAACACCGATGTTGATGACGACTTTTTCAATCCTTGGAGCTTGCATTACGGTTGAATAGTTAAATTCCTTAACTAATTCAGGGACAATGGTCTCCTTGTATTTCTTGTAAAGACGGTTTTCGGCTTTGGTTTCGTTTGTAACTACTTCCGCTGCTTCAACTTTCTTTGCTTTCTTAGGGGCAGCCTTAGCGGCCTTTTTTGTTTCAGTTGCCATTCTAGCTTCCTCCTTTATTTATCTAGAGATTCACCAGACTTGGCTAGGCGAACCTTCTTGCCTTTTACCATGCCCATGTGGACACGGGTTGGCTTTTTGGTTTTTGGATCGATGAGAGCAACATTGCTAGCATCGAATGGTACATACATATCAATGACCGAACCTTCTGGAACAGATTGGGTTGGTTTCTTGTGCTTCTTATGTACGTTGACACCTTCAACGACGACTTTGTTTAGCTTAGGGTAAACGCGTTGGACGATACCTTCCTTGCCTTTGTCGGCACCGGAGATGACGATAACTTTATCACCTTTTTTGATATTCATATCTCTCTCCTTATAACACCTCGACGGCAAGGGATATAATCTTCATGTATCCCTTATCACGAAGTTCACGGGCAACTGGACCAAAGACACGAGTGCCAATTGGGTTGCCATCATTGTCGATTAATACGATAGCATTGTCATCGAAGGCAATTGTGGATCCATCCTTGCGGAGGACTGGGTGCTTAACCCTGACAATAACTCCCTTGACGACATCGCTTTTCTTGACTTTGCCATTTGGAATAGCATCTTTGACGGAACATAAGACGACATCTCCGATAGAAGATACTTTGCGATGGCTTCCTCCGTAAAGGCGGAAGACTTTGACCGAGCGGGCACCGGAGTTATCGGCGACTACTAGGCTGGTTTCATTATGAATCATTATTCTCCCTCCTTAGCGGAAATACCTTCCTTAGCTTCTAAGTCGGCTTCGACTTCGCTAGCCTTTTCGGCTAAAGCGGCGTGAGAGACGACGGAGACTAAGCGATATCTTTTTGTTTTAGATAAAGGACGGCAGGCCATGATGGTGACTGTATCACCGACAATGGCTTGATTGTTCTCATCATGAACGTAATATTTCTTGGAATAGCCTACTCTTTTGGTGTAAAGATGGGCATTGCGTTCGGTAGAGACAGTAACAACGATAGTCTTATCCATTTTGGTGGAAGTGACAACGCCTTGTACTAAGGCACGATGATTTCTTTCCATTAGTTATATCTCCTTTCCTTATTTAGCAATGTCAAGTTCTCTTTGACGCTTGACGGTTTCGGCTTTGGCGAGGTCTTTTCTAACGTTGCGGACCATTTCGCCATGTTCTAATTGTCCAACGGCCTTTTTGCGGCGCAATTCGAACAATTCTTCCTTTAACTCGTAGATTTTCTTAGCGAGTTCTTCCGAGGTTAGTTCGCGGAATTCTTTAACTTCCATTACTTGGCCTCCTTATTTTCAACTTCGGTTGGGGTTTCGTTTCCGGTATCAGAAACGGTTTCAACCTTGATTTCATCTTCTTTTTCAATAGCTTCTAGAGAAGATTCATGAACCTCTTCCATCTTAAGTAATTCAGCTTGGGAGAGAGCTTTTTCCCTCTTGATGACCTTGGTCTTGACTGGAAGTTTATATCCGGCAAGATGAAGGGCCTTTTGGGCTTTGACTGGATCGATGCCACCAATTTCGAAGAGAACAGTTCCCTTCTTGACGACGGCTACCCATCCTTCTGGGCTTCCTTTACCGCTACCCATACGAACTTCGGCTGGTTTCTTGGTCTTTGCTAAGTGTGGGAAGATTCTGATCCAGACTTTCCCAGCACGGTCAGTATAACGGGCCAAGACGATACGAGCAGATTCGATTTGGTGATCGGTAACGTAATTTCCTTCAGTGGCTACTAATCCGTATTCACCGAAGTCGACACTAGTGCCGGCTTTGGCTTTTCCTTCATATTTGAGGCCATGAGGACGGCGATATTTAACGCGCTTTGGTTGTAGCATCTTTATTGCCTCCTTTTGCTATTGGGCGGCGTCCATTATTCCTTGGGAAATTTGGACGGGCATTTTGTTGTGGAGCTGGTTCGTTGACTTCTTCAGTTCCTGCCTTATTTAAGGAACGGCAGATCCAGACTTTGACACCGATGTTTCCATAGGTGGTAGAAGCTGGAACGTGGGCGAAGTCGATATCAGCACGTAGGGTATGAAGAGGGATGACTCCATCTTTATATCCTTCACGTCTAGCGATTTCAGCACCGCCAAGACGTCCAGAGCATAAGGTTTTGCTTCCTTTTGCGCCAGCTTTCTTCATCCTTTGGATGGCTTTTTTCATTGTAGAACGGAAGGCGGCACGATTTTCGAGTTCGCTAGCAATCCATTTGGCAACTAGAGTAGCATCCAAGTCAGGATTCTTAACTTCGACAACATCAAGCTTGACGGCGCCAGATTTTACGATCCTGCCAAGTTCCTTGGTAAGACGGGTAACATTGGCTCCATCTTGTCCGATGACATCACCTGGACGGGCGACGTAGACGGATACTTTGACGTTATGACCATTCTTATCGGTTTTTACACGTTCGATAGTAATGTGAGATAACATGGAGTTCTTTAATTCTTTGTCGAGATATTTACGGATGGCGATATCTTCAACTAGGAAGTCTCCATATTCTTTCTTAGAGGCGAACCATTTAGAATTCCAGTCGCGATTGATGCCAACACGCATTCCGACTGCATTGACTTTTTGTCCCATTTTCTTTCGGTCCTCCTTAATTTCTTTCCTTGACAACAACTAATAGGTTAGCGTTGCGTTTAATGATTGGCGAGGCAGAGCCTTTCGCCCTTGGGATGAAGCGTTTGATCTTTAGTCCATCAGAGACTTGAATCTCAGCGACATAGAGAGAAGATTTATCCATCCCAAAGTTATTGACAGCATTAGCGGCAGCAGATTTGATGGCCTTGGCTACTGGAGCAGCAGCGACCTTGTTGGTCTTGGATAAGATTCCAAGGGCAACAGATACATCTTTTCCTCTAACAGCATCGGCTACGAATCTAACTTTACGTGGGGTAATGCGGACATCCCTAGCGAAGCATCTAGCTTCGGTAACTGGGGCTTTTTCCTCAACCTTGGTAACTTTAGCAGCCTTGGCTTCTTCCTTAGCAGCCTTCTTGGCAGCTTTGGCTTCGGCTTTGGCTTCTTTCTTAGCGGTCT
Organism: uncultured Caryophanales bacterium; assembly: GCA_902464635.1. GTDB lineage: Bacteria > Bacillota_I > Bacilli_A > RFN20 > CAG-826 > Alloenteromonas. The sequence continues at coordinate 12,754 of CABQKC010000026.1, forward strand.
TGACGTCTTTTACTTCGTTGACGACTTCTTCTTTAACTTCTTCTTTTTCAACCTTTTTGACTGCTTCTTTCTTTGGGGCAGCCTTTTTGGTTGTAGTTTTCTTAGCGGCAGTTTTCTTAACTGTCTTCTTAGTTTCTTCAGCCATTATTACGCTCCTTATTTCTTAGCAGCTTGGTCACCGACGTTATTCCCATGGTGGCCAGGGAAGGTTCTGGTTGGGGCGAATTCGCCAAGTTTGTGTCCAACCATGTCTTCAGTAACATAAACAGTGATGTGTTCATGTCCATTGTAGACAGCGAATGTTTGTTCGACGAAGGCGGGATAGATCGTCGAGCGGCGAGACCAGGTTTTGATGATCTCTTTCTTTCCGGACTTTTGGAGGGCTTCAACCTTCTTGAGAAGGTATTCATCCACGAATGGTCCTTTTTTAAGTGAACGTGACATGTTCTATCTCCTTCCTTACTTCTTATCCGACTTACGTCTTATTATTAGACGAGTGGAATTCTTCTTAACGTGGCGGGTCTTGACACCTTGGCTACGCTTACCCCATGGGGTACGTGGGGCATCGCGTCCGACAGGGCACTTACCTTCTCCACCACCGTGAGGGTGATCATTTGGGTTCATGGCAGAACCACGGACTGTTGGGCGGACGCCCTTCCAGCGGGTCTTACCAGCTTTACCTAAGTTAATTAAGTTATAATCTTCGTTACCGACGATACCGATGGTAGCACGGCAATTCTTTAATAACTTTCTCATTTCTGTAGAGGCAAGACGGACAATGACATAATTTCCATCAATGCCAAGTACCTGGGCGCTAGTTCCAGCGGCACGGCACATTTGAGCACCTTTGCCTGGTTGAAGTTCTAGGTTATGAACGAAGGTACCTTCAGGAATGTTTTGAAGTTCGCAGCAGTTTCCGACTTTGATATCGGTTGCTTTTCCAGAAACAATCTTGTCACCAACTTTTAAGCCTTGTGGTTCGATGATGTAGGCTTTGACCCCATCAGCGTAGCAGATTAAGGCAATGTTAGCGTTTCTATTTGGATCGTATTCGATGGCTTTGACGGTCGCTGGGATATCATCCTTAACACGACGGAAGTCAATGATACGATAACGGTTTTTGTTTCCTCCACCAATGTGGCGGCAGGTGATGTGACCCTGATTGTTACGTCCGCCCGTATGTTTCTTAGGGGCGAGTAGCGATTTTTCAGGAGTCGATTTTGTGATGTCCTCGAAGGTAGAGTTTGTCATGGAACGTCTACTCTTCGTATATGGACGGTAGGTTCTAATAGCCATTTTTTTCTCCTATATTAGACTCTTTATCTATATATCCTTATTTATATATAGAAGGGTGGTTTCCTTACTCTTTGAACAAGTCGATGGCTTGACCTTCTTCAATGGTGACAACAGCTTTCTTGAATCCAGCGATTGTTCCCTTGTAGCGTCCGCCTCTAGTTGTTTGCTTAGCTCTTTGATTAGAGACTTTGACATCAACAACCTTGACTTGGAATATATGCTCGAATGCTTCCTTGATTTCAATCTTGTTGGCGTTAGAGGCAACTTTGACTGTAACCTTGTTGGCATTTTGCATAAGAGCCATGCTCTTTTCAGTGATGTGAGGAGCCTCGATAACCTTGAAGTCATGAGCAGTAGCCTTTGGGAAGGTTACTTTCTTTTCTTCAACTTTGGCTTCCTTAGTCTTCTTGGCTTTCTTGGTTTCCTTCTTAGGGGCAACTTCGGTAGCCACAACTTCTTTAACTTCTTCAGCCATATTACTTCAAAGCCTCCTCGATTTTCTTTATTCCGTCCTTAGAAACAACAATGTTTTTGAAGTTTAGGACATCGTAAACGGCGATATTGTCAACTTCAGTAAGACCGACATTAGCAATGTTTCTAGCAGAGAGGATCAACTTGTCGTTTTCACCATCGACTACTACTAAGGTCTTTCCTTCGACTTTCATTGACTTTAAGGCAAGGGAGAATTCCTTGCTGGAAGCCTTTTCAAGTTCGAGTGAGTCAACAACTACTAGGCCATCATTTGCCTTTTCTGATAAGACAGCGCGTAAGGCAAGGTTATGGGCCTTCTTGTTTTGGGATAACTTGTAATTTTGGTTGCCATCTGGTCCAAATACAGTTCCACCGCCAACCCAGATTGGCGACTTGCAATCACCAGCACGGGCACGGCCGGTTCCCTTTTGTCTCCATGGCTTCTTGTTGGTTCCATGGACTTCGTGACGCTTCTTGGTTTTAGCAGTAGCTTGACGAAGGTTTGATTGATAAACGGTGACAGCGTCTTTGATGACTTGTGGATTGGCATCCTTGACACCGAATACAGAAGCGGATACCTTGATTGTTCCGGCTTCTTCGCCTTTGAGGTTAATAACCTTTAATGAAACAGTTTTTTCAGCCATGGTTATTCTCCTTTCTTGCTAGCTTCTTCCTTAGCAGCAACATCAAGGATTTCCTTGACTACTGGGGTACGGAATTGCTTCTTGACTGGGGAGCGAAGCATGACAATGGCCTTCTTTGGTCCTGGGACACCGCCCTTGACTAAGATGTAGCCCTTTTCAGGATTGCTCTCGATGATTGTGACGTTGAGGATGGTAACTTGTTCTGGTCCCCAATGTCCGGACATTTTCTTTCCTGGGATAACACGGTTGTTGTCACGACCATTGTTAGCTAAGGAACCGATTTGCCTATGGTAACCGGAACCATGTCCTTTAGGTCCGATATGGTGATGGTACTTCTTGATGGTACCGCTGTAACCATGACCTTTGTTATGGCCGATGATGTCAACTACTTCACCAGTCTTGAATAAATCGCAGGTAAGAGTTTCGCCAACATTTTTGCCATAAACTTCATCGCCCTTTAATTCATACATTGCTTCTTTAGTGGCGACTCCAGCTTTCTTGTAGATGCCCTTTTCGGCTTTGGTTAAGTGGCGTTCGGCCTTATCTTCATAACCAACTTGGATAGCTTCATAGCCATCTTTTTCTTTTGTCTTCTTGCCGATGATAACGTTTGGGAGCACCTCAATGACGGTTACTGGATACATTGTTCCGTCTGGGGCAAAGACCTCGGTCATGCCCATTTTTCTTCCGATGATGGATTTCATGAATTAGGTCCTCCTTATAACTTGATGTCGATTTCAACACCAGAAGGTAAATCTAATCTTCTAAGTTGTTCGACGGTTTCTTTTTGTGGGTTGGTAATGTAAATCAACCTCTTGTGTGTGCGGATCTCGAATTGTTCACGTGCGTCTTTATATTTAAATGTTGCACGGAGAACGGTATAGACCTGCTTTTCTGTTGGTAGAGGGATTGGTCCCTTTACACCAGCTCCGGTAGTCTTGGCTACTTGTAAGATCTTTTCGACGGCTAAGTCTAGAATCTTGTGATCATAAGCCATTAAGCGTACGCGGATCGCTTTTTCTTTTGCCATGAATGTTCCTCCTATGACTTTTTTCAGGCTTCTTAACGTTTGCTCAATGCGAATTCCCTGACCACCTTATCATGACAACGCCTGTAGGTGTGTCAGCAACCTCGCATTTCAACGCAAGCGCCAGCGTGAAAAAATATACCTACTCACGTGCGCGTAGTCAACAACAAATTTACAAATATTTTCGAATTGATGCCCACTTTTGACTAATTTTAGGTAATAGGCTAAATTAAAAGTCCGATGGCATCGAAACAACTTACAAAAACATCATTTTATTGTGCACGGTGCACAAACTTTTATATTTTTTCTTGTTTATTTTGGTTTTCTAGTAGTTCTTTGCTCTTCTTGTTTTCTTCCCTGACTAGATATTCCCTATAAGAAAGGTAGCAGCCGCAATATTGCTGGGCATAAAGATTATAGAATTTTCTCATTTCGCTAACCTTATCTTGCCCTTTATTCTTTTTAAAGTCACTATAGAAATATTTGGTGTTCGGATGCAATTTCTCTAATTTTTTGCCAATTTCATTGAGTTTTTGGGAATTTTTTTGCCTTGAAACTGTCATTACTGTCGAAAAATACTGATATCCATTATCTTCTGCGAATTGATAAGCCTCTGCCATTCTTTTTTCATAACAGGCAAAACACCTCTCCCCACCTTCTTTTTGCCCTTCATATTGAGAAAGGAACTGGTTATATTCCTTATTATCGTATTTAGGAATAATGAGTTTAACGTCATATCCATAATCCCTTTTGAAATATTCAAGGAACTTTTTTAATTCCTCTAAGCGACGGCTATATTCTTGCTCAGGAAAGATATTTGAATTGTTGTAATAGATTGTTACATCAAAATGAGGGCAGAGGAAGGTAAGAGGAAAAGTAGAGCAAGGACCGCAGCAAGCATGAAGGAGCATACTTGGTCTTCCTTTAATTTCCTTTAATTCTTCTAGACTAACTAGATAATAATTAATCTTATCCACTTTAATCCTCTAGATTCTTTGAATAATCGTATTTCCCATATATAAACATAGCATCCCCAAAGGAGAAGAAACGATACTTCTCTTCGACTGCGTGTTTATAACAAGACAATGTGAAATTCCTACCCATAAAGGCTGATACAAGCATTACTAATGTTGATTTAGGCAAATGGAAATTAGTAATCAAAGCGTCTACTGCTTTATATTCGTAACCTGGATTGATAAATATTGAAGTATCTTCAGATGTAGCAACAAATTTACCATATTTCCCATAAATGGATTCTAGGGTTCTAACCGAAGTTGTACCTATAGCAATTATTCTTCTTCCTTCAGACTTTGCCTTATTTAAAATAGAAGCAGCTTTTTCATCCATATGGAAGAATTCAGAATGCATGACGTGATCTTTTGTATCGCTTACTTTTACTGGCCTAAAAGTTCCTAGCCCAATGTTTAAAGTAATGTCCACCACTTCACACCCCATATCAATGATCTTATCGAATAGTTCTTTAGTAAAATGGAATCCTGCGGTTGGGGCCGCTGCTGATCCAGGTACTTTAGCATATACGGTTTGGTAATCATCATTATTGGAAATTTGCTTTTTGATATATGGAGGAAGAGGCATCTTGCCTAGACGTTCTAAAACCTCAAGGAAAATACCCTCATATATAAACCTCATATGACGTATTCCTTCAGGAAGGACTTTGACACATTCGCACCTAAGCGAACCATCTCCAAATGATACATGGGTCCCCTCTTTTACAGAATGGGCATTGTCAACAAGACATTCCCAAGTATCTTTTTCTTCTAGTTGTTTCAAAAGGAGGACCTCGCAATGTCCTTTTGTTTCTTCTTTCGTTCCAATTAATCTAGCAGGTATGACTTTTGTATTATTTCTAACCAAGACATCGCCCGGCTTCAAATAGGAAATAATGTCCTTAAAAAGCTTGTCTTCATAAGTCTTATGTTCCCTATCTACTGCCAATAACCTGCATTCATCTCTTTTTGAAGATGGAGACTGGGCGATTAAAGATTCAGGTAAATCAAAATCAAATAAATTTATATCCATTAGAAACCCTTCTTAGAGCCGAATTTTGCATATACGTGCTCCTTATATTCCTTAAATCTATCTTCGGCGATAGCTTTTCTAGCACCCTCGACAACCCTTATTAGGAAACGTATGTTATGAATGGAATTCAATGTCTTCCCTAATTCTTCATTAACCTTATATAGATGATGCAAATAGGCCTTAGTGAAATGGGTGCAGGCATAGCAATCGCATTCATCATCAAGAGGAGTGAAATCTTCTTTATATTGGGCACGTTGGATATTAATCCTTCCATGAGTTGTTAATAAAGCCCCGTGCCTAGCTAATCTAGTAGGAAGGACACAGTCAAACATATCAACCCCGTTTTCAATCCCTTCAAGAATATAATCAATTGATCCTACTCCCATTAGGTAACGTGGCTTATCAAAAGGAAGATATCTAACCGCATCTTTAATCATTTGGAAGCAGACTTCCTTCGGCTCTCCAATAGAAGTACCTCCAATTGAATAGCCCGGGAAATCTAAAGCTGCGAGTTCCTTAGCGCAATATTCCCTTAAGTCTGTATAGGCGCCACCTTGGACAATTCCAAATAAAGCTTGGTCTTCTCTTTTATGTGCCGCTAATCCTCTTTTAGCCCATCGTATCGTTCTGTCGGTAGACTTTTTTGCATAATCATAAGTCACTGGGTAAGGGATGCATTCATCAAATGACATGATGATATCCGCCCCAAGGGCTTCTTCTATAGCAATTGCAACTTCAGGGGAAAAGAATTCTTTCCCTCCATCGATTTCATTCCTGAACATGACCCCTTCTTCGCTTATTTTCCTTCTTTGGGCAAGAGAAAATACCTGGAATCCACCAGAATCAGTTAAGATTGGCCCATGGTAATCCATGAAATTATGTAATCCACCGGCTTTTCTTACTATTTCTTCTCCTGGTCTAAGGTGAAGGTGATAAGTATTGGCTAGAATTACTCCAGAATTACATTCGCTTACTTGCACTGGAGTCAAACATTTTACTGTAGCATTAGTGCCTACTGGCATAAACATTGGGGTTAAAACATCTCCATGCCAAGTATGTAAAATACCGTTCCTAGCTTTAGAGGAAGAATCAACGTGAGTTATTTCGAGATAGAATTTTTTGTCCATGGAGATGATTGTATATATTTATTTGTTAAATATAAAGCCTACCAAACAAAATCGCGATGTTTTATTGGGTCTAAGACGTTCATAAACCCTTTATTTCGTTTCATTAGCATAAAGAACGCATAGCCAATTATCATCGAAATTGTTTCACCTGCCCCAACCATGCCAGATTGATAGAAATATTCGCTCCAAGGGATATCTAATAACCAGCATAATTCGGCCCCTACTACAAAAGCATTGATGGCAATTGGATATAAGCATGCGATTAATAAAGAAGGCGAAGCAAAAGCTATGAGGGTGCAGCTAATTAATGTAGCAGCTGTCCCAATTAATATATCTGGCCAGCCTAATGTAGACTGCAAATTAGCAAGGAAACAACCAAGTGTTACACCTATTATAAAATCTGGCCTAAAGAAACATAATAGACCTAGAATCTCCGCAATCCTAACTTGGATTGTTCCAAAAGAAATGCTTTGGAGCAAGAAACAAAGCAAAAAATAAATCGCTCCAACGATTCCATTTTGGGCGATTTTTAAAACGGTTTTATTAGACATGATTTGTCCTCCTGATTTTTTTACGCTGGGTACCGAGGTAACAGCGGGCTAGATTATATACCAAATAAAATAAAAAAGGCACCCATTTCTCAATAGGAGCCACCTTTACTTCTAAATTACCAATTCTTAACAGCTTCTAGAACAATCTCTTTATTGACCTGCTCTTCGCTTAACATAGGCAATGAAGCTTCATCATATCCTTTTCTTTTTAATAAGGCATGTCCTTCTTTACCTAAGAACCAAGTACGGATTCCTTCTTTTTCAAGTTTATTGGATTCGTTCATTCTTTCCCATTTGGTTGGAAGATAGAACATTTGACTACCCCTAAGCATGAAGTTTTGTGGTTCCCAGTCTAAAGAAACCTTAGAAAACCTAGCAAATCTATATAAAGCGAATAAGGCATCAAAATATTGTTGGCCTAGAGGTCCTTTTGATAAGGCTTCTAGACAATCTTCTTCAGGGAAATAATCAAAGACAATTACATGGTTTACATCATCATGGAAACACATCTTAGCCATATTGATGCCGGCATGCTTTAATTCCCTATAATCTGCTAAGGCTTTTTCAAAACCAGTTTTGTATGTTCTAAGCAAATAAGTACGTCCGGACCAAGTACAAATATAAGTAGAATGATCCTCATGAACTGCCTTCTCTAGTGTTAATACGAATTTCTTATTTTTAATTTGAATGAATTCTTCCATGGTTTCTATTCTAGCAAAATTAGCAAGGTGGGTAAACTGAAAGAATTTCGTCAAAAAATATATTTTTTAGATAAAAAGAATCTTATAAACCAAAGTTAGTATGGAAAGAAGAGTTTACAAAGTCTAGGATATGAAGGTGAAAACTTTCTATCTACTTTCTGCAATCCCAGGCTCAGGAAAATCAACATGGGCAAATCTATATAAACAAAGCCATAAAAATGTTTTTATAGTCTCTAGCGATGAACTAAGACTTGAGTTATTTGGAGGGGTGCAAAACTTCTCAAATGAAAAGCTAGTTTGGGATACTTTCTTAAAAAGAATAAATGACTACGCGTTAAATAACGAGGATTGTACCGTTATTGCTGACGCTACCAATTTAGAAAACAAATTCAGGATGTTTTATTTTGATAACACTCCTATCTTTGATAAACACATATTAGTTTTGTTTCCACTACCATTTAAACAATGTCTAAAGCAAAATGAAGAAAGAGAACAAAATAGAATTGTCCCCTTAGATGTGATGAAAAGGCTTAATAGCCAATTTGAAGAGCCTAGCAAAGAAGTCCTTTCTTCTTATGATGAAATTATTAAAGTAGATAGGGATTTTATAAACAAATAAAAAGGGCACCTTACTGGCACCCATAATTACTAATCAATTATTAGAAGTTAGTTTCTATAGCCTTTTTCTTGTGTGGAACGATTGAATAGATAACAACTCCAACACAAGCTAAGACAAGCAATATCCCAAGGATATAGGACATAACAGCAAATTCAGTGCTATAGGCAAATTCTAGATTTGCAGACATGAAGTTGACTTTGATTTTGGAATATAGAGTTGAGAAGACACCACAAGTGATAAGGGCACCGGCATCAACTAAAGTAGAAAGACCAAATAGATAGAAACCAGCCTTGCCTTCCTTTCCTTGCTTGTCAGCTTTTTCAAAAGCAATGAAAGCAGCCAAGGAAACTAAAGTAGCAACTAAGGTCAATAAGGAATAGACGCCTAATTTCATAGTAATGACTGAAGATTGGTTGAATACTTTCCCAAGAACGGAGAAATAAGTCAAGGCAACAGGTAAGCAAAGGCCAAAGTTAACGGCAAATGCAGCCCCTACTATTGTCTTCATGGTCTTGTTTGCAGTCTTTTCTTCACCGAATAATTTAACAAGCGGAACGTTAGTGGCAATTAATAAAACAATAAGGGCAATGACATATAAAGTGATGATGTAGCCGAATTCGTTATAACCATTATTTGTAGTGGTAAGTCTATAAACCCAAGCAGCATTCAAGAAGAAAGCAACGCAGGCAACATATCCTAAGGCAATATAGGAAGCAAAGGCCTTAACTGTATAGTCATCATTTCTTTTAACAATCGAAATCAAAGAAACAATAAAGCCATATAAAGAAATGGCGAATCCAGCAAATCCGATTGCACCTAACATTAAGTTAAGAGCGTAGCTAGTAGTTGGCAAATTAACGACAGCACCCTTACCTAACAAAATGAATGGGGTGACTAATCCGCCATAATAGATTCCTAAAGCGCCAAATCCGCATAAAAGAACCAAAAATATAACAACATTTATTGGTCTCATGACTTCATAATTACGCATTGAGTTACTTGAATTCATATTTTTACCTCGTAGAAAGTTTTGGAAAACCGCTACTAATTAAAGTCTATCTTTTAAAGATAGTCAATCAAGTTTTGCACTAGGACTAACAATTTTTAAAAAATCCAAGGTTCCAAAAAGAGCAAACATAAGATGGATAATGAAACAAATTAATATTGATTTGAGAGGAAATCAAAAGCTACTTTTAAACCATTAAAAGAAGCATTAGATACATCCATGGGTCGATTATTTTCGTTAATTAGGCTATAAATTCCCTTGCAATTTGATAACCCAAAATTTGAATTAACGACACCTGGTTTAAGTCTTCTATAAATGTAGAAGCCGCTTACTATAATTGAAGTAGAGAAAAAGAAAGGGTAATGACGGATCAATTCATAAATCTTCTTATTAAAAGAGAGTGAAAGTTCATTGTTTAGCAAAGAAGACATTGACGATAAGAATAACCCTTGATCGAAATCCCCTTTTAATACGCCCATCTTATAAGGCTCTTCTTTGTGCAAGAATTCATCAACGTTAGAGCAAGGCAAAGCCATGCTATAACTTCTATAACCACTAGTTAACAAAGAATAAATAAAGGCATCTATATCGATGGATGTAGGCATGTCTTTTTTATCTAATTTTTTTAATAAGATGCCAGAATAATAACCTAAATTATTGTCTTCTTTTACTCTTAAGGATACGTTTCTATTTCCGAATAAATCTACATAAGGGCAAAGTGAAGAAGGAAGAGGAAATACATTAATCCAACTAGAAGAGGAATTTTTATCAGGGTGTTCAATAAATAAAGGATATTTTCTGATTCTATAATTCCCATAAAGAGCATTTTTCACGTCTCTTTCCTTATTTTGGAAGCAAAAACCTAGATAAGTATCAATGTCTTCTTTTTTAATCAAAGGGCAGTTATTAAGCAAGGATATAAAAAGGCAATTGCACTTAAAAGTGATAATTCCTTCAGGGGTTCTAATGTCTATAGATTTCAAATTTCCAAATAAAGTTTTGGCCGACTTAATAAACGATGAAAAATAGAATTCTCCACCTAAAGAAATAATCTCCTCCTTAAGAGAATTAGCCAAAAGAAAGGTTTGAGTAGAAGTAATGAAATAATAACGTTCATAACCTAATTTTATATTAATTCTTTCTTCGATATCTTTTTTAAGAAAACTAGTTATGGAGCTAGAAGAAGAGAAATCTAAATAGCCCCCATAAAACAAGGGATCGCTGAGGCAATTATTTTCATTTGAATTCTTAATGTCTTTTATGTTTATTGATGAAAAATCAGTACACGGGTCCACTATAATTGGATTTAAGCCACACCTAGCAAAATATAATCCAGCATATAAACCACTTAGAGTTGCCCCATAAATAATAGGCCTGTTCTTTAGTTTTCTTGGTACAAAAGAAAAGCTTTTTTGTTCAAGCACAAAAGACAAAGAAGTATCCCTAATAAATTCACTTGTCTCTATTTCTAAATCCACTTTTGTCCTTAACTTAGAAAACGAATAGAAACTCTCCTTTAATAGAATTTGATATCTAAAAGATGTAACTGGAATCAAAAGACGGTTAGATATCTTTTGTTTTAAGCTTTCTACAGTTTCGTTTTCGTCAACAATCAAATTCGAAAGATAATATCTCATATATTATTTATAGCTAGCAGCGATGAAATCAAACACCACGCCAAGTTATAACCCCCACATATACCGTTAATATCAACCATCTCTCCAATAAAATAAACATCTTTTTCTATTTTGGAAGAAAGATCTTCATTAAGAGAATCTAGACAAATGCCACCACTAGAAACCTGAGAAGAATCAAATCCATATAAGGACGATGGCTGGAAATATAGATTCTTAGAAATGCTAGCCAAATTAGAATCGTTTATATCTTTATGGTTTTGCTTTAGTAGCAAAGAAAGAAAGCTCAAAATCTCTTTCTCGAAAATTGATGTATATCCATTTTTAGACGCAGAAGTTAGAAAGACAGTTAATTCCTTCTCTTCTAGTTCGGGGAATAAATCTATTTTGATTTTATATTTAGAGCAATCGTCCCTATCTATGAAGAAAGAGCAATTGAAAATAGCAATTCCAGAAACCCCGTCTTTTTTAAACAAAACTTCCCCATCTTCTTGGTAGATTTGTTTACCATTTTTCAATAAAGTAACTAACCCATGATGTCTTTTTCCATCAATTGAAGCTGTTTTTTCTTTTGTTTTTATTGGACATAAAGTAGGGAAATAATCCCTAGTAACATAACCTTTTTGTTTAAATAAAGGCAACAACGAGCCATCACTTCCTAGATTTTGCTGACTTTTGCCACCTAAAGCAAAAATCAGCTTATCGAATTCATAATTTCCTTTATCGGTTTTAATTTGGACCCGGTTAGATCGATTATAAGAAATAAGTTTCTCATTCAATCTAATATTCACATTAGTGTTTTTTAAAGAGGTAACAATATATTCGTTAAGTGATTTAGAAGAAAAAGAATATGGGTAGTAAAGTCCGTTTTTATTCAACAAGGGAATCCCATTAGACGAATAAAAATCAATCAATTTATCTAGGCTAAATTCCTTGAATAAGCGACCCATGTATTCATTATTGTTATAAAAAGAGGCATCTAAACTAGAAGGCAAAAGATTGCAATGTCCGTTTCCAGTTGCATTTAGTTTTTTTCCTAGTCTATCGTTTTTCTCAAATATTGTGATAGATAAATCTTTTCTTCTAGATAAAGAAAGAGCACATAATAATCCTGCACTAGATCCACCTATTATCGCTATTTCCTTTTTCATCGCCATATCCATTCCTATTAGATTTTACACTCAAAATCAAAGATATAAACAAAGAGGATGAGTATATTTGAAATTTATTGTAAAATTTCTTCTAGCATGAACAGTCAAATCGTTGAAATTAAAGAAAAATTAATAATTGAATTAACTCAAATTTCTTCATCCAAGGATTTTCCTTTCTTATTTCTAGGGTTTATAAAACATGAACTAAAAGAATTATCTTCCACTAAGGAAGTTGAATTCTTAGAAACCCTATCTAATGTAGAAACAAATTCAATAGACCCGAAGGCAATAGACAAGAACAATTTAACGAAAGAAAAATATATTGAATTAGAAAACGATTTATTAGATTTATTCGACTTATTCTTTGAAATAGACCTAGAAAGGAAAGAATTCAATACATCTAGGCAGTTAGCCGTGTTAAAGGCGAAATTTTTATCTCCCCTGATTGAAACAAATTCTAATCTAATGATTGATTTAATGTTTGCAAAAGAAAAAGAAAAAGCCATAGATAAAGCAAATAGCCACTACGTCTATAACTACTTCTATTCTTTAAAGAGATAATTATTTCTCTTCTATTTTTTTCCTGATCACTTCGAAGGTTTCTTCTGAAATTACATGTTCAATCTTGCAGCAATCATCTTCTGCAACATCTTCAGAGACGCCTAATTCAATAAGGAATTGTTTTAATATCTTATGACGGTTAAAAACCTTCCTTGCTAGTTCTCTTCCTGCATCAGTAAGAGTCATGTCGCCATAATCTTTTCTAGTTATCAATCCTTTGTCTATTAGTTCGTGACCCATTTGGTGAACGGCAGGCTTAGATACGTTAAGTAAGCGAGCAACTTTAGTAGTTTCTAGAGGTAGCCCTTGTTCCTCTAACATTAATAAGGCTTCAACAAAGTCTTCTTGGGCTCTTGTAAAATTATCCATGTCTTTAATTTTATCCGCGCTTTTTACATTATCAACTCAAATACAACAAAAATGTTTAGAAAAGTTAATTTAGTTAATGAATTCGGCTTCTTTAAATTATAGAATTTGCTTTTGAAAAAACTTTTATTGGTATGCGGACCTGCCGCGATAGGAAAATCAACATATTCAAAAGGTTACGCATCTAGACACCCAAAAGAAGCAATTTATGTAATCGCAGCCGATGAAGTTAGAAAAGATTTATATGGAGGATATGATAAATTCCCTCCCTATTTCAACATGACTCCAGTTTATAAAGAAATGATTAACAGGGCCAAAAAGCTAGCTTTGGAGCATGACGAATTAACTGTAGTGTTTGATACAACGATGCTTTATGACGAAAGAAGGCTTTATTTTATCCGTCACCTAAAAGAATTCAATTTCTATGAAATGATATTATTGAAATTAAATGATTATTCAAAATGTCTAGAGAGGAACAAGACTAGGCCAAAAGAAAAATGGGTTCCAGACAATATAATAATGGATATGGCATCACATTATGAAATGCCAAGCCCTTATTGCCTCGCCCATTTTAATAAAGTCGTAGAAATATACGTCGATAATAGAATAGAAAAGAAAATAGTAATCAAATAATTATTTTACGTTCTTCAAAGAATTGTATTGCTTTTGGATTTTGCCGGCATTCTTGCCTTTTGAAGCATGTACCAAAACAATTCCAGATTGATTTCCGGCCAAAGCATCGCCATATTTCATAGCTTCTTCTTTGGTTGCAAAGGTCTTGATAACCTTTTCGCCCCCAGCGAATTTAATAGCCCACTTGCCGTCACTTCTTTTTGAAATGTGATAAACCTTTGTCTTATCGGCCATGTGTTTACTTGTATTCTAAATTCCATCTTAGGAACAGGAACTAGAATAACTTCCTTTCTTGA
>CABQKC010000027.1 GCA_902464635.1 uncultured Caryophanales bacterium
GGAAAAAGATGCCAACTGAAGCCTATATTTATCCAACATTTGGTTCTCTATCTAGCGTTTTTACAAAGATAAAATCAGTGGTTGTATTGCTTTTTCCCTCTTGCTGTGCGATAGTTTTCGAGTGTCGAAGAGACTTGAAGGGCAATATATGTTAACTGGATTAGTAATGGCGGGAGGAAACGGAGAAAGGTTCTGGCCTCTTTCTACTCCAAATAATCCAAAACAATTCCTTTCCATATTTGATGATTTGCCTTTAGTTAGGAAGGCTTACGATAGATTAAGAAAGATAATGGACCAAGATAAGATATTTGTCTCGGTCAATGAAATTCAACTTAAGCATTTAAAAGAAATAATCCCTGAATTGCATTCAGATAGGATAATTATTGAACCTGCAAGAAAAGATACAGCCGCCGCAATTGGATATGGATGCATGGTTATATCCAAATATTTTGATAATCCATTAATCGCAGTAGTGGATTCTGATCATATCATTAAAGATGAAGATGCTTTCTTAGATACTCTTAATTTAGCTTTTATGGAAGCAAATAAAGGGGCTATTGTTACCTTAGGACTAATCCCAAATAGGCCTGAAACCGCATATGGCTATATCCATTGCCCTAATTATAAGTTAGGCGTCCCTTTTATTTCGCTTGGATTTAAGGAAAAGCCAAACCTAGAAAAGGCTAAAGAATATTTTGCTTCAAAAGAATATCTATGGAATTCAGGAATGTTCATCTTTGGATATGAAACATTGATGGATGCCTTCAAATCATATTCAAATGAACATTACCAAACCTTATTAGAACTTTCAACCTTAATAAAAAAGACTCCGGATTTGCGCTTATTGCATTCTAAAGTAAGTTCGGTTTTCTCTCATTTTGCATCAATTTCAATCGATTATGCAATTATGGAAAAAGCTAGCAACATTGTTGTAATTCCTTCTTCTTTTGGTTGGTACGATGTCGGATCATATTCTGCCTTTGACGAACTTTATCCAAAAGACGAAGATGGCAATATTGCAGTCAAGGCGAAATACTTCAGGGTTGATTCTAATAACAACATTATCATTTCAGAATCTAGAGATGTAGAAATAGGTCTATTGGGCGTGAGTGATATGGTTATTGTCGCATCTAAGAAAAAGGTTCTTGTATGCTCTAAATCAAGGGTGCCTGATTTAAAATTATTGATGAAGAAAGTAAACGAAGATAAATAAAATGCCAAAATTACTTCATATTACAAAAAGATATCCTCCATATATAGGAGGGATTGAGACTGTTTGTTTTGATATGGCCAACACCTTAAAAGATAGATATGATCAAATGGTCTTGGCTTTTAATGATAAAGACGAAACTATTGATGAAATATATAAAGGGGTAAGGGTAGTACGCGCTAGTGTTTTTAAAGTAGTGGCAAGCCAACCTTTATCAAAAGATTATGGCAAATTATTAGATGATGCCTTTAGGAATTTTAAGCCCGATATCATCCATTTCGATTATCCTAATCCATATGCAGCTGCCTTTTTATTAAAGGCCATGAAGAAATATAAATTCAAAGGGAAGTTCCTCTTGTTTTGGCACATGGATATAGTTAAGCAAAAGTTATTACGTTCTCTTTTTGTCCCTCAGACAAAGGCCTTGTTAAAAAGGGCAGATTTAGTAATCGCGACTTCCCCGAATTATCTAAAAGACACCTCGTTCTTACCAAAATATAAGGGACGTGTAGCGATTTTGCCTTTAAAAGTAGGGGATGATAGGCTTGAATTTACTTCTTCCCAAAAGGAATTATCTAACCAAATAAAAGAAAAATATAAGGGTAAGAAAATCATTTTCTTCTTTGGAAGGCATGTTAAATATAAGGGCTTAAGATATTTAATCGAATCAAATAAATATCTAAACCAAGACGAAGTAGAAATTCTTATTGCAGGCAAGGGGAAACTTACTAATGAATTAAAAGAAGAAGCGGTCCCATATAAAAACATTGAATTCCTAGGTGTTATCAAAGATGAAGAGATAAATGCTTATTTAGATGCCTGTTATCTATTCGCATTCCCTTCGATTACTAGAAATGAGGCTTTTGGGATTTCTTTAGCAGAGGCACTTTATTTTGGTAAACCTGCCCTTACTTTTACTATCAAGGGATCCGGAGTCAATTACGTTAATATAAATAATGAAACTGGATTAGAAGCACCTAATGAAGATGTTAAATCCTATGCTGACAATATTAATAAGTTGCTTCATGATGAAGCTTTATATAAAAAGCTATCTGAGGGGGCAAAAGAAAGAGCCCTAACTTTATTCTCTAAAGAACATTTCGTTAAGACCCTTGATGATATTTTTGATAAATTAGATTCTTAATATTTAAATTGGATTAGAGACCATTTAGGCTTTTTTTATTTTTTCTTCTAACAATTTTTGACATTAGTTAGTGTTTTGTTTTAATTAATAAATATGGACTGGATATTTCTTTAATTTATAATTTCCTATTGTTATGGGATTAAAAGAACTAGTAGATAATAGCAAAGCAATTATATTCGACCTTGATGGCACTCTTATTGATTCGATGAATGTCTGGAGTGATATCGATAAGGAATTCTTTAAGATGCATGATCTTCCTTTTGAAGAAGATTACCAAAAAGAAATAGGGCATAAGGGCTTAAAAGAAATCGCAGCCTATACAAAATCTAGATATAACCTAAAAGAAAGCGAAGATGAAATTGTTACTATTTGGCTTGATATGGCTAAAGAAGCATACGCTTATAAGATTTCTTTAAAAGAAGGGGTTAAGTCATTTTTAGATTATCTAAAATCAAATAATATAAAGATGGGTATCGCGACTTCTAATTCCTTGGAACTGACCGAATTGGTATTAAAGCATCATGATATTTATAAATATTTCTCTAAAGTCGTTACTGTTAACGAATTAAAGACAAATAAAGGTAGCCCAGATATCTATTTACACATTTCGGATAGCTTTGGATTAACTCCTAACGAATGCATTGTATTCGAGGATTTATTAACTGGGATAAAAACTGCTAAAAAGGCTGGATATAAAGTAGTTGGAGTAAAAGAAAAAGCTTCTTTAGATAAAGAAAAAGAAATAAGGGAAATCACTGATTTATATATATCTAACTATAATCTTTGATTTTTGTTTGTTTAGTTCTTGATAAGGGTTATATTATCCCTATTGTTTTTATGGATTGGCCAAATATCATTCTTACATCATTCTCAATGGCAATTGATGCTAGCGCGACTAACGCAGTCAATGCGATTAAAGAAGAACATATATCTATTTGGAAGCTAGTGTTATCTTCTTTTATATTCGCTTTCTTCCAATTTGTCATGCCTTTGATCGGCTATCTAATTGGATCTGGCTTTAGGCAATATATAGAAAATGCGATTCCTTATATCGGGTTTTCCTTGCTGCTTTTATTATCGATAAAGTGTTTTTATGATGCGATTAAAGAGACTATTCAATATAAAAGAAGCAATGGGGAATACCAAATCGAACGTAAAAAGATTACCTTCCTAACCATTCTAGCAGAAGGGGTCGCGACTTCTATCGATGCCCTTTGCATTGGATTTGTCTATCTATTTTATCCAATTAATGATGCCTTGATTGTATTTGCCTTAATTGGAATTACTACTTTTGTCCTTTCTTTATTATCTGGAATATTAGGCAAATATATAGCTAGGTTCCTTGAAAGATGGGCCAATTATATTTCTGGGGCCGTATTTTTAATTATTGGATTAAAGATTCTTATCGAAAGTTTACTTTAATTACATTTTCCTTTGTTTTTATTAATGAATTAGATTAACTAAAAGGTATAATTTCTTTGTCTATGGAAAAAATAATGGAAAATCTAAATCAAATCATATCCTTATTAAAGGAATCTAAATCCCAATTTCATGTGGTTAATAATATTAAGGAAACCCTTCTTTCTAATGACTATAAGCAAATAAAAGAAGAAGATGAAATTACTTCTATAGGTAATTATTTCTATATTAGGGGAGGGTCATCTATAGTCGCCATAAATATAAATTCAATGGACCCATGTAGCAAAATAATTGCTGCACATACCGATTCCCCGACCTTTAAATTGAAACAAAATCCAAATGTAGTGGATGCTAAATTGAATAGGCTAAATGTTGAACCTTATGGAGGGGCGATTTATTATCCTTTCTTTGATAGACCTTTAGGAGTTGCAGGGAGAGCATTCTTTAAAAAAGATAACAAGGTTGAACAAACTCTAATTGATTTAGATGCTTCATTTATTATCCCTTCTTTAGCAATCCATATGGATAGGAATGTAAATTCTTCTTTCTCTCCTAATCCCAAATCTGATTTGCTTCCTCTATATGGAATGGAAGAAGACATTGATATATCTACCTATATAAATAATAAATATAAGGATAATGGGGAACTTCTTTCCTACGACTTGTTCTTATATAACAAAGTCGAACCAACCTTAATTGGATTAAATAAGGAATTCCTTTCTTCTTCTAGACTAGATGATTTAGCTAGCGTCTATTCTTCTTTATTAGGATTAATTTCTTCTAAAGACAAGAAGGGATGCAACATTGCTATATATTTTGATTCAGAAGAAGTTGGATCATCTACTTTTAACGGGGCGGATTCTGATTTGCTTTCATTTGTTTTTGATAAGCTTTCTTCCTTCTATAAAGTAAGTAAGGTTAAATTGGCTAGAAATAGCTTCTGCATCAGTGCGGATAATGCCCACGCCATTCATCCAGCTCATGTCGATTTAACTGATAGAAGTAACCAAGTATATCTAAATAGAGGAGTGGCCATCAAATATAACGCTAATATGGCATATACTTCAGACGCCTATTCCTCTTCCTTTATAAAAGAGATGTTTAACAAAGCTAAATTAAATTACCAGGAATTCAGCAATAGAAGTGATTTAAGGGGTGGATCGACTCTAGGGAATATATCTTCTACCCAGATATCACTTCATACAGTAGATATAGGTATTCCTCAACTAGCAATGCATTCTTGCTATGAAACTCTAGGGGTGAATGATTTACTAGATATGGTTAAATTAGCCTCTACTTTCTATTCTTCTATGTTTAATCTAGAAGAAGATGGATTTCAAATATTAGGAGAATAAAGATGTCTAGGATTGTTTTAGTAGGAGGTGGATCTAGCTCAGGGAAAAGCTATATCACCGAAGCTGTCATCAAAAATGTTGGCAAGGAAAATGTTACCCGCATGACCATGGATGATTATTATAAAGATCAATCCGACATGAAATTAGAAGATAGGTATAAGGTCAATTATGACCATCCAAAGGCTTTTGATTTCCTTTTGATGAGAAAGCAAATCCAAGATCTAAAAAACGATAAGCCAATCGAAAAACCTATATATGACTTCGTTACTTTAACTAGGACAAATAAGACCGAGACCATCTATCCAAATAAAGTCATAATTATTGAAGGAATCATGGCCTTGGTAGATAAAGATATCCGTAAATTAGGAGATATAAAAGTATTTATCTCTGCTTCTGCTGAAAGAAGATTCTTACGTAGATTAATTAGGGATAAGAAGGAAAGAGGACGTAATTTCGAGAATATCGTTAAGCAATATTTCGCCTCTGTCCAACCAATGTATGATGAAATTGTCGAGCCTTCATCAATGTATGCCGACTTAATCGTAAATAATGACGGGGTCGAAAACCTTTCTGTTGCAGTGCTTACTTCCTTAATCAAGGAAGAAATAGAATTAGCCAAGACCAAAAAAGAGCCAACCGCGATGAAAGAGGAATTTGATGAGGATTCCTTATCATCCGCATTCTTAAAATAATTATTTAGAATGTAGAAATATCAAATACCTCTCCCTGGAATTGTTCATAATCCCCATGGGTATAGGTATAGCTAGATTCAACTCTTTGCCAGTTGACTCTTTTGCCTCCGCTATAAACATCATCTTGAGTTGCATGGGTGGCTTTAGAGATGACACTTTTTTCTAAAGTGATAGTTACTTCATGACTAATTTGCCTTGATTTAACATTGATTTCTTGAAAAGAAGTAATGCTATAGGAAAAGGAAAAAGTCCCAGTCATCGAATAAGAAGTAGGGAAATCATATTCATAAGTAATTAAATCCGACCCCATGCTGTCTAATATGTATTTTAGATTTGCCTTTTGAGAATAGGCAAAGGAAATATTAAGCGCATCTTCTGCATTATTTAATATATTGGGCGCAACATTTTTCGTTTTGCTTCCATCCTCATTTCTTACCAATTGATAGACGTTAGTACCTGATACAAAGCTCTGGCATTCATATTTGCTTGGGCTTTCTCCAACTAAAACGCTCCCCTTCCTGACTGTAATATCAGAAGCACCTTCCCTAGTATATCTAGTAGCGGTAAAAGTATCGTTTCCAGACATATCAGGGCTATCGCCTGCAGAAAAATTATAGTAATTATTCATTACGGCGTTTACTTGCTTTGTATGTCCTTTTATATCATCTAGATAAAGGATGAATTCTTCTATTTTTTCTTTATCTATTTCTTCTTGGGTTAATGTTGACGTAGTGGTTTGTTCGCTACTAGTGGTAGTTGATTCAACATTGCTAGATTTGCTAGAAGTTAGACTAGTTGTGGTCCCGCAAGAAAACAAGAATCCTAAAGAAATTATAAGTAAACTTGCTTTCTTCATTAATCAATCCTCGTGAAAATATGATGGGTTAATTCTTTAGGGAGGTACACTTTTATAGTAGGCTTGCCATTAGAAAGATATATTGTTGCATTTTCAGGAGTCTCGTTATCATAGTCATTTGTATCTGTGGAATATCCGCAGTAATTGCTGCTCCAATTGACCAATGACAATTGGGCGTCTTTGATATAAGCATAGGTGAAGGTATCCGTATAAGATTTTCCGTCGCTTGCTTTTTCCACGCAAACCCCGGCTCCATTTTCGTTAAACGTTAAGGTTCTAGTATAGCTAGTATAAAGAGTGTTTTTGTATTCAAAACTATGCCCAACTACATTTGCATTAAACCATTCTAAATCAATCTTTACTTGGCATTCTAAATTAAGCGTCTTGCTTATTTCAGGATGTGAAATCGATTTAACGGTTATAGAAGTCTTGCCTTCAGCGACTCCAGTTACATTTACTTTTGAAGTGGCTGCATCAAAAGTAGCGGATATTATTTTTGGGTTAGCAGAACTTACTTCTATATCTTGATCAACTCCAGATGGGAATAGTTTGGCCTCGAAAGAAAGGGTATCTCCTAGTGGAACAATGTTATTTGGAATGGCAAATTGATCAACATAGATTGAAGTTGGCTTTGATGGCTTTATGGTCAAAACTAAATCAATGGTCTTATTATCCCAAACACCATCTTCTCCCTTTCCAAAATAAGTGAAAGTAATAGTCACTGTTCCTTCTTTTTTAGGCTCGATAATTCCAGTTTTCTCATCAATTGAAGCAATTGTTTTGTCGCTAGTTTCAGTTGGGACTAATGTTTTTAAATCAAAATCGACTGCAGTAGATGGAATATAAGTAACTGGATAGGCACGTAGATATTGATTCTTATCTTTATCTAATCTAGTCGCATCGACATCATTTCCAAATGTATCAATAAACTTTGCCTCTTTAATCTCGCTTAGGAAATATAAGGTTGGATCAAAAGCATCTTCAGTTGGACTAACTCTATCGTTATATTCGATAACGGCTTCAAAAGAATCTTTCTTGACGCTTCTATCTTCCTCGCTACGGTAATCACTAGTTATAGTTTCATATTTAAGAGATGTTAACCTTGAATGATTAATTACAAATACACACGATTCTTCTATTTTGGTAGTCATTCCATCGTCAGTAGTCTCATAACTTAATGAGGTGGAATATTTATTTCCTTCTTCAGTAGAGGTGACTACAAAAGTTTCAACTCCAGTTTGAGCTGCATAATTGTTCATTAAGTTATTTGCAATATAGGTTGCAGTTTTATAAGAGCAATCTAGAGTTGAGGATAATCCTTTGTCTGCTTCTAGAACATAACTTCCTTCTGCTAGGTTATTCGAAGTAGCGATATCTTTATTAGCGACGACAAATTTCCTTGAAGTAGAAGAATCTCTTAAAGGAAAATTAGAAGAAATTTCTGCTACATATTGAAGATCATAAAGACCGACATTATTGTTATCTTCCCTAATTTTATCGCTTTTATAGGCAACTCTTTGATTAATTGTATCAAAAAGATATTCTTCCTTATTATTTACTAAATCAGTTTTGTATATATTTGTTTGTCCATATCCACTTAAATCATTATAGATTTCCCTAGTAGTGGTCTTTTTGGTAATGGTTTTATCATCTCTATTGCTAATTTCAATCGCAGTTTCTTTTGATGCAAAATCACCTTCGTTATTTCTATATAAACCTGCTAATTGCTTAATTGCATCATTAAAGCTAATTGTCTTTTCTTCTACAGTTGAACTTGATTCAGTTACTGTCTCAGTTGTAGTGGTTTCCTTGCTAGTATTTGTATCTTCTTCAGTAGAAGATTGACTAGAAGTGGGCTTACATCCAATTAAGGCAATGGATGATAATGCAAGTAATGTGGCTCTTAATTCTCTTTTCATAATTGTTACCTGGTTAGTTAAATAAAATATTTAATATCTAGAGTATTAGAAAGCAAATAGAAAACTAGTCAACTCTTTTTTATAGTTTTGATTTATATTTTGCTTAATTTACCAATCAAGCGAATCAATATTTGTTAAAAAGTCCATCAAGCGTATTCTTAAGAACCCTTCTTTGGTGTAGTAATGGAGCCCTTCGTTTTTGACTACGATTACTTTTTTAAAAGAATCAGGAATATTCCTAATGGATTCGTATTCTTGCTCTTTTTTCTTTTCGTTTCCAATTTCTAATGCGACTTGTACGTAATAGGTTTTACTTCCTTTATTGGCTACAAAATCGCATTCAGTGTCCTTTTCTGCATATATCCAGTTGCCATTCTTGTCTTTTCTATTTGTTTTTTCTTTGATCTTAACAACTCCTACATCGACATTAAATCCACGGTAACGGAGCTCATTAAAAACAATGTTTTCTATTATGTCGGTTTCATCTATTTCCCTATAGTTCAATATAGCATTTCTTATCCCAATATCTTCAAAATAGATTTTATAGGGAGAACCGATATATGCCCTTCCTTTAATATCATAACGTAAGGCTTTTTTTAATAGAAAAGCATCCTCAAACCAATCGATGTAGTTACCTATTACGTTTCTAGATAGGGAAATGTTGTATCTGGCTTTGAAGGTATTTTCTATTCTTGTTGGGTTTATAGGTGTTGAAATCATCGATGCTATAGCTTCTAGGGTTTCATCTAGATTCTCTTCTTCTACCTTTGGATGACGAGCTTTTACATCGCTAAGATATGTATCTTTATAAATGCTTATAGATTGCGATACTTTTTCTTCATCATTAGTTTGAAGCTGTACTAAAGGAATGCCTCCATATCTTTCATATACACTAAATGCTTCATTTTTATTTAAATCAACCCCGGTCAAGAATTCGGAGAAAGTAAGTGGCAATAAGTGAATACGAGAACTACGACCTCCGAATTCTGTATCAATTTCTGAAGAGAGCAAATGCGAATTGCTTCCTGTTACATATATTTCGTATTCTTCGTGCCTGGCAAATCCATTTAAGACCCTTACAAAGTTTTCTAGATTTTGTATTTCGTCAAGGAGCAAGTAATATTTCCCAGGATTTTTAGTGAATTGTTTGATATACGAAAGGAATTTCCTGTTATTAACTACTTGTTGCCCATCAATAGTTTTAGTAGTAGGCTGATCAATTAAATATTCATCAAGCAAAACAATGTCATCTTCGCTATCGAATGCAAATCTTATTATTTGGTTCTTATTTACCTTCTTTTCATTTAAAAGATAGTTATAGAAAATAGTGTTCAAAAGATAAGATTTTCCGCTTCTTCTAATTCCGGTAATGACTTTAATTAAATGGTTTCCATCTAAGTCGATTAATTTATTTAAATACTTATCTCTTTTAAACATATGGCTTTCACTTTCTTTCAGTACTGAGATTTTTGTTAAGTTAATTATAAACGAAAAATCCATTTAGTGAAAGCATATCCTTAACAAAAACCTCAGTACTGAGTAAATATGTAAGGCAAACACGTCTTTTACTTTTGACTTTGTGTCATCTTTGGCTGAAATTACTTTTGATTTTGTGCATTCTCACATTTGTTTTTTTGCCAAAAAACGGCTTGTTATCGGCTAAAAGAGTTTGAAGATATATTTGCTTTTGATATCATTTCATAAAACATTATTTGATTCATCAATTCCTTGACAGCATATTTCTTTGCTGTAACTTATCTCTTCGTAAGGAGCACGTATGTCTAGATTAATAAAACCCTTAATAATAACTCTTCTATCTATTTCTTTGTTTTCCTGTGCGAATAATAGCAGTGATTCTTCTTCAATAGAAATTACCACGTCTTCTATAAATGAGGAATTGGCTATAATTCCAGTTTCTTCAATTTATCCAGGTGAACAAATCCAACTAGAAGCAAAGAAAGGGGATAAGAAAGTCGATGCATCTTTTGAATTAATTAATCCTAGTAAGACATCTACTTTAACTAGTGATGGCTTGTTTTATGCAGGAACTACTCCTGGGACATATCAAATAAAGGCTAGCTTTGAATCAGAAGTATCCAATATAGAAGTAGTTGTAGATACTCCTATTTTAGATGATGAAGTGCTTGGTATTCCTGCCTCTTATAAAACTAGTCTTAAACTAGAAGGCTCTTTAGCAGGTGCTCTAGCAGTAAAAGAAGTATCTGTTGAATTTGTTAAAGACAAGGGCATGTATATTAGCCTTGGAGATGGGGGAGTCTATATTGAAGATGGGGTTTGTTATAACTATCTAGTAGAAGATAATAAGGCTACATTTACATATGAGACTGATAATGATAAAGAAGCTACTCCTGAAGTAATAAATGCAACATTTGATCTAAAAGGAGCGATTAATTCATCTCGTTATGAATATCTTACTTATCTAAAATCTAGCAATGAATTCATATTCCAGATGAATAAAGAAGCTGCGAATAATACAGTTGCTGAATATGGATTATTCTTCTATATGGGTTTATTGCAGATGGAAGTCAATGCTGCCGTTATAGGTATTAATCCAGCTGATTTTACTTTTACCAATCTATATGGAGTAAAAGAAGGGAAACTATACAATTTAAATTTGACTCCAATTGAAAAATTATCGGTTGAACCGATAGTGGGGCTACATTTACCTGTAACATCTCAAACTGCTTAAAAATCCCCTATTAATTATCGGTTTCAATTATTTTTTCTATGTTAACCTTAAAATAACTTAAAAACAGGTATAAAGGTATATTTGCCTAAAAAGTCCCTTGAAATGGGGATTTTTTATTAATTTTGGTAAAAATATTATAAATATTCGTTGTTGACTACTTTTATACCAAACTTAATTTATGGAAATCAAAGCGAAAGGAGCTTACATGAAAAATAATTATAAATTGGTATTATGCTTGGCTTCTTCCTTGCTCCTAATGGGTTGTGGAAACTCGAGAAGTAGTTCTACTACAGAAGATACCGGGACAAGTGAAGTAACAAATACAGATACTAAAGTTACTACGACTGAAACAACTACAGTTACTACGACTGAAACAACTACCCAAACAACTGAAGAAGTAGTTGTTACCATTGATGAGGTCGCACCTCTTTTACCTGGAAAGAGTGTTCAGTTAGTCGCTAAAGTCAAAGGGGAAGCAGTTGCCGCTACTTGGGAAATGGTTACAACAGGTACCGAATCCGAAGTTAGTGCAACTGGCTTATTCAAAGCAGGTGCTTATGCAGAGACAGTTGAAGTAAAGGCTAGTTATGAAGGGGCTAGCGCGACTACTACTGTTACTGTTGCTGCACCAACTCTAGATGAAGCCAAAATCAATGTTCCTTCTTCTTGGAGAGCTACAGTTGCTCTAGAAGGGGAAACTGATGCAAAACAAACTGTCGGAACTGTAGAATTTGTCGAAGGCAAAGGTGTCTTGTTAACTTCTGCTACCGAAAACAAGAGCGTTGGTTATCTAATTGAAGAAGGTGAAGTCTATCAATTCAGTGGAGATTTAACCAAGGCTACATTCAATTATGTTGCTAATAAGATCTCTCCAACAACTACAAAAGAAGACGTTGCCAAGTTATTTAGCTTAAGTGCTGCCGTCCGTGTCAATGAACTAAAATTCTTCGGCTTAAACGAAGAAAACAATACTTATGAATTTGATCCTCATTATAGTGAAACATATGAAGATTCTGCTATTGAATCATTAGTGTATTTTTTCTCTCTCGATAAGCTTGGATTCAATTCATTCACTGTTATTATTGATGCTGAAACATTGGCATTTAAGGATATTACCCTTCTTGCTTTAGATGATGAAGATCAAGAAACCGCTAGAATGGAATTAGGCATTACTGCTATCGAAGATTTCTCTATTACTGTTACGGGTGAACATGTTAGCGATGGTGGAGAAGGAACTGGTGGGGTCGAAGAACCATTCGAACCAGATCCAGTTACACCTACCCCTGATGCCCCAGCTACTGGAGAAGGAGAATAATTATTATGAAAAAGAAAACATTATTAATAGTCTCTACCTCCTTTGCCCTTGGAGTTGGAGTTATCGGGTCCGGCGTTG
Organism: uncultured Caryophanales bacterium; assembly: GCA_902464635.1. Classification (GTDB taxonomy): domain Bacteria; phylum Bacillota_I; class Bacilli_A; order RFN20; family CAG-826; genus Alloenteromonas. The sequence goes on from CABQKC010000027.1 coordinate 12,699, forward strand.
GTGCTTTGTTACATCAAAAAGCCAGTACTCCTGGCGTTATGGAAGATGCTACTCTTCCTAGCGATGAAATCGGTGCAAGGGTTAGACTTGGTGCCGAAGGTGATGCAGCTACTGATCCAACTGTAGCTGCCCCAACTTTCGTCAGCACTCTTGGATATAGATTAATTGATGAAGAAAGTGGTGCTAAATCAATCCGTGTCTATGCCGTTTTGAATGGATATAAAGGATTAAATAGTGCTTCCGTTACTAGAAAAGTCGAAGATTCAACCGGTGCTTCCGTCATGAAAGAAAAGACTATCGAATTTGGATATGTCTATTCTTCAATCAAAGATGCTGAATCCGTTACTTGGGATGATGCTTTACCAGCAGAAACTGATACAACCAAGAATTACTTTGTTGTATTCACTTTAAAGAATATCCCAGAAGCCCACTGGCTAGACAAATTAAGCGTTACATTTGCCGTTGATAATGGTGCAATCGTTAAAAGTGCCGAAGCCCTTGCTAATGTCAAAGGCTTAATGGAAAAGGAAGCTGGTGTCGGTGTTACTCTTACCCAAGCTGAAAGTGGCGTTATCTTTGCGATGGGAGAGCATAAATCCATTACCGAAGCTGTCGTTCCTGAAAATTATTATACATATGAAGGGCATGTTGCTACCTTTGTTGGAAAAGTTACTAGATTAGGCGATCCAACAGTCTTGAATACTGGCGCTTTCGAAGGCTGTGCTTCTTTAACTAGCGTAACTCTTCCTGATACCATCGCCGAAATGGGTGGATGGACATTCGGAAATGCTTCAAAATTAACTACAATTAGACTTCCACGTGATTTAAGAACAGTACGTTCCAATTGCTGGAGCAGCAATTCTTTTAAAACGATATATTGGGATGCCGTCAATTTTGTTAATGATGAAGATGCTACAATCACTGCACAACTAGACGAAATAGTTATTTCTGAAAACGTTCAATCATTGCCAAACAAATTCCTTTATTCGACTTCTTCTGTTAAGAAAGTTGTATTCAAGGGAACCACAGAACAATGGGAAGCTTTGAAAACTGAGGCTAATAAGGATAATGGCTTATTTATTGATAATGTCGTTACTTCAGATAACTCTTACATTGTTACTTACCATTTACCAGAAGGTGTTACCTTGAATGGTCAATCCGGTGTAGTTAAGGCTGAATTCATCAAAGGGAAAACCGTTGATTATGGCATGGCCGTGAAAGAGGGATTTAGATTTGGTGGATGGTATACCGATGAAGCTTTATCTACTCCATTAGACACAGCAACTCCAGTAACAACAAACTTAGATTTATATCCTAAGTTTACTGAATTTGGTCCTGGTGTTTCTGAGGCTAAGCCAATTGTCTTGGGCGAAGGAAACACAACATTTACTGAATCCCTAGTCCCTGGATATGAAGAGGTTTACCTTAAATATACTGCTCCGGCCGATGCAGTCGCTGGATGGCGTTATGTAAGAATTAATAAAGATACATCCGTAACTAATACTGATTTGTCTATCGATGTTTCTTCCTTAGGAAATCAAAAACTATTCTTCTATAAAGATTCTGCTTCTACTGAAAATGCAATTGCCGAATCTAGCACGTCCTATTTAACGGATACTGCTAAAGTTCAGCGTGTCAGCGGAGATGATGGCTATAAGAGAGTCTGGGTCGAACCAGGGCAAACCTATGTCATAGTCGCTGATGCCTACTATAGTACTTTCTATCCAGAAAGGCATTGGTATGGCGATTTGGTAATCGAATGGAGCAAAGCCGAAAATGATACAATTGCTACTGCAGCTAGCATTGCTTTCCAAGAAGAAAAAGTAGTCAAGCCAGCATTCAGAGGTGCTCCTGCTACTCTATATAAGTACATTCCAACCGCTGATCAATCAGTTGCTATGTATTTAACCAGCTACAATCAATTAGGCGGTGTATTGCATTGCTATGATGCAACTAGTGAAACTCCAGTTGAGGTTGATTCTGTTAGCTATAAATATCAATCCGGCGCAGCTGTTGCCGAAAATAAGAGGTCTATTAAATTAACCGCTGATCATACCTATATATTCTATGTAGATGCCTATGATGGTGCTACTGATGAAAAGTATCTATCCTTCAGGATTGATAACCCACCAGCTGGCGGAGAACTATCTAATCCAATTGCCTATACATTTGGAAGTGAAGTAACTGTTGAGCAAGTTGCTGACATTGATGTGTTCTATTCATTTACCCTAGAAGCCGAGCAAACCGTTAATATTTCAATTAATGGTGGCTCTTATTATACAGCTAAATACTTAAAACTTCTTGGTACTGATGGAACTGAAGTCGCGGATGCAGGAGATGAAGTTCCTGAACGTGAAGGATCTGGCTGGTATGCTGAAGAATATTATGGACGTATTGCATTGTCACTTACTAAAAAGCTTCCTGCCGGTACTTACGTTATTAAGACTGGTTATGTCTCTGGTTCATCTTTCTCTAGCTTCAAATTGACTTCTAAAGTCATGCAACCTGGCGAAACAATTTATAATCCATTGACTGCCGAAGTTAGTAGTGAAGGTGTCACTACACTTAACGCTACTAGTGCTGGTACATTCTATCAAATAAGTGCCACCCAAGCTGGTTTTATGCAATTTAATGTTGCTGCTACCGGAAGTGGTAAACTCTATTTGGTCGATAGTACTGGAAAGACGATTTCTACTGCTACTAATGGCCAATCCTTCTACAAGAGTGTCAGTGCTGGCGATACCCTTCTACTTAAGGCTGCCGATGCTGCAGACACATTAACTGTTACTATTACTTATCCAAGCGAAATACACGATGGTAAGAGTAGAGAAACTGCTTATAACCTAGCTCTTCCTACATCTGGCGAAACCGTTGACATCACCTTTGCTAGCGGTAGAACTAGAGTAAGTGGCGCCTACTTCAAATTCAGCGTAGGAGCTACTGGAACTTATAGAATCTACACTAGGAATGAAGAGGTTGATACTAATGTTGTCGGTGTTTATGAAGAAGGGTCTGAAACTAAGATTGCTGGTTCTTATACCGATGATGATCATCAAAAACACGCTCCATATACATCTTCAACTTATGGCAGAGATACCTATTCCGAAGTACCTCTAGAAGCCGGAAAGACATATTATCTAAAACTAGATCTTTATGCTAATACCACCAATGAGACTATCCTTCTTGGATTTGGTTTATTAGGAGAAGGCGATACTTCTAAGACTGCCATTGCAAAAACTTGGACTGATAATGTTATGACATTCGCTGGCAATTTAGGTCCTAAATTCTATTCATTCACCGAAACTGAAACAAATTCTTATGATTTGACTACAACTTGTTCAGTTGAAGGTGTTGCTCCTACTGTTGCAATCTATGAAAACGGAAAAGAATTGACTGCAGAAGGTGCTAAAAAGAATCGTTATACCTTTGAAGCCGGAAAGACTTATGTTGTCAGAGTTCTAACTGCTCAAACCGCTGATGTAACCATTACTAGAGCTGTTCATGTCGGCGCCTTTAGTGGAAGTGCTGTTCTTGGATCATATATCGGTGCTCAAAACGGTGGAAATTACTATATAGTAACCGTAACTGTTGACGGAGTTAGTTATGAAGAAGGAACAGTCTCTGAACCTACTGCCGGTCCAACGACTGTTAATGGAATCACTACATTTACTGCTTCCTCAAGAGATTATTACACGAACGGCACTGATATGATTGCAAAAACTGGTTATGGATTCATGTTCCTTTCCAAGAGGCAAACTACTTATAAAGGTTCTGCCGTTAATGGCCAATTTGGGAAAACCGCTGATGCTAGTATGACTTCTGGCGTTATTCTTCAATCAATAGTTATTGATGGTGGATCTAGAATCTACTCAGTCGTTAAAGACGGAACAATCTACTTTGATGCCACAGTTGAATTCGCTGCTGACAATGTAGGTGATATCCACTCTTCTACTAAGCCATTCACTGTAAAAGATGCTTCTGGAACTGTTATTGGAACATTTAATGCCAGTAACGGAACCTTAACCGAAGTAACTTCTCCAGCTGCTTAAAAAACATAGCAAAACCGTTAGGGATTAACCTCTCTAGCGGTTTTTCTTATGGTTTTTGGCGTTTTTACTTAATTTAAGTAAGAAAATCCTTGCAAATATTTAGCCTTGCTATAAATTACACAGGCGGAATTATAAATTCCGGTTTCTTTTGGAGGTAATAATGAGCAAGAAAATTAATCAAATATTGATATTGGTATCATCAACATTATTGCTAGGCTCTTGTAGCAATGATTCCACTAGTGAAAGCAGTTCATCTAGTGAAGAAGTAATTGAACCAGTTAGTCCTGTTTATAGCGATATCAATTCTTTTTATAAATCGATCAGTAAGGCTAGAAACTTCACTGTTCAGACCGATATTAAGAAAGGGAGCTCGCTTAAGCAATACTTCGATTATTTCACAAATACCTATGTTTATTGTGATTTCGAAGGTGACGAAACTGGATTTGCCTACAAAGATGGCAAGGTATTCAGGGTTGATAAGAATACCGAGACTAATAAATTCACCGCTAGCGATGAATATCTAGATGAAAATAATAAATCCTATGCTTCTATTTGGGATAGTGGATTAATATCTAGCCCAGTTCTAGATGCAACATATTTATCAAAAGGAGAAGGGGTAACTACATTAGATATCACTTCAAAGAATCTAAAGCTTCAATACCTTAGGTTCTTGAAGATAGATGAAACAATGTTATCTGAAATATCTTCCTTCTCGACTTATATTGAAAATAACCTTACTTCAATAAAAGCTACCATTAGCAAGACTACCTATACTTCTACATTCTATTCATTCAATGTTACTAGCAATGATGAAGTAGAGGAATTCTTAGCAAGTAATGGGGCTGCTACCCTTGATCCAATGCTATTAAGGGCAAAAAGTGACTTTGCAACAAATAACTTCACCCATGTCCACCGTGAAAACTTGACTTATGAAGAAAATAATAAATTAACTGGCTATGAATCATTCCTTCCGGGTTATTATTATGATTTCTATACCAAGGCTTCTGATTACTCAATATATTCAAAAGGATATATCTCTCTCCATAACAAAGAATATATAAATGAAGACGGGACTAAAACTAGCTTTGATGGGGCGTACTTGTTCTATCTAAATGATGATAGAAGTGCAGTGAAGTCAATCCTCTCTGCCGGTCCAGCATTCGTTACCAAGATATATGACATGCCATCTATTATGGATTATCCTTCCAAGATGGAAATGTGGGACCATAATCTCCAGTATTTCTCTCCTACAAGCGATGCTAGATTTAAAGGAACTGGATTTACTACCGAGGATGGATTGATACTTACTTCCTTCTATAAAAATAGCCAACTAGAGAATTCATTAGTTGCCATATTAGGAAGTTTATCCTCGCTTCAACTAAATAGGTTAGATATGTTTATCGAACAAGGAACAACAATTAGCGAAGATAAGATTACATTCTTGTTCAATGTAGTTGCTAATGGAGCGACATATGATTGTGTATATGAATATATTGACTTCAATAATTCTGAAATTGAAGCAGTTGATGAATTTGCAGCCAAATTCGTAGATAAGGAGTAAAAATGAAAAAGTTATTATTATCAAGTTTATTATTATCCCCATTGTTATTCTCTTGCGGAACTAATTCGTCTTCTAGTAGTGCTACATCTACTACCCCTGAATCAACCGATACTGGGACATCGACAACTACTGAAGACGAATTTATCACTGTCAAATGGAACAAAGGCAATACAGTAGGAGAAGATATCTCTACATCTGGTACATTTATCGATGTAGCGGTCAAGATTCCCCTAGTTGTAGGCTCTTCTTATTCATTCGGATTCACCTATCCTTCTGGAGATCCTATTGTAGGGAGTGAGATTAAGATTACCGATAATGGGGTTGCCTCATTGGTTATTAATGATGATGGATCATTTAATCTAACTGGAGAAAAGCAAGGCGAGACCATTTTGTATGTCTATGGGGCTGATGGATTCTTACATTATAGAGATAAATTAACATTCAGGAATCCATTGTCTAAGAGCGAGATGCTAGACTTCATCGTTAATAAAGTTGACCATTATGAATCTCAATTTATAAAGGGAATGGATATCTACTTTACTTCTAAAAATAGTGGTCAAATTATCGGCATGGATGAATCTACTACCCTAGCTAATCCAATTACATTCAGCTTCGAATATAACGATGAAAGCAATGATGAATATGAATATCGCGTTACTAATTACGATAACTCCTCATCTGGCTCGACTGTAGTCATTACAACATTATATATCATGAAACATGGCTATGTAATGCATCCAGTCACTGCCAATACCCTAGTCGATTTCTTCTTCCCTGTATTTGAGGAATAGAAAGGATTATAAATTATGAAAAAGACAACATTATTATTAGTTTTATCTGCCTTAGGAATTGCTAGCTGTGGGGTTACTCCTTCAACTAGTGAAACTCCATCAACTAACCCTGATACGCAAGGGAGCACGAATACTACAACCTCTACATTAGTCTCTACTGAAGAAGAGGAAGAATATGTAATCAAAGTCAGCGTACCTTCTAATATCCAGGTAACTCCTTCTAAAACTAAAGCCAAAGAAGGCGAAGAGATTACTTTGACTGTAACTATCGATGAAGGCTTTGAATTAGTATCTTTAAAGGCTAATGACGAAGTGTTAACAGTTACTAATGGAACTGCTAGCTTTGTTATGCCAAATAGATCAGTTTCAATTACTGCTACTTTAAGTGTTACTGGTGATGTTACTCTTCAAGGTGGCATTGTCGCTGTTTTAAAGGAAGAAACCCCTGATAGTGGACTTTATGTTGCTAGAAATATCAAAGTTGCATCTACAACTAGCTTCTCATTCAAGGTTGGTGGTCAAACCTTAAACGTTGTCGATATCGATACCACTAAATGCTTTGCCTCTTTAGGGACTGGCAATACTTCTACTGGCAATGTCTCTATTGCTGGTGGGGCTACTTATGATTTCTATTATGATGATAATGCCGATCCAGAAATGGGTAGATGCTATATCAAGAAAGTATCTCAAGATACCCTTCCAAGCGATGTCGGTACTTTAGCTAATCTATTTGATGGACGTATCAAAGCCGAAGATACAATGAATGTATCTGGAGTATCTTCTATTTCCTATTCAAATAAGATTACCGATACAAAATATGAATATAGCAATTATTCAAATGGATCTAGCGCAAAAGTAACCAAGGTATCTACTGGTGATGAAAAAGGATTTGTTAGCAAGAAGATTAATGGCGATGTCTATAGCGTCGTTGATTCTTATGTCGAATATGGAGAGAATCCTTCCTATAACCTAAATACCAAAGCCTATGCTTCTAGATATGGCTTAGTAGATAAAGAAAGCGATATCACCTATTCTAAGTACCAAATGAGTAGGGGCGAAGCTGAATATGAAGCCCATAAATTCTCCCATGGATTAAATTCTTTACGTTTTGATATCCAGAATGCCTATTATGTCGGATTTGATTCTTCCTCCACGACTGGAACTGAAGGATTAGGCGCCTTTGATAGGAAAGTTACTTCAATTGCCGGGGCAAAAGGATTCAAGGTATCATTAGATTCCTATAGAGAAATAGATACAACAAATTCGACTAATCTCGATGATTCCGAGAAAGAAGTATCTTATTATCTATATGATGTAGACTTTAGCTTTGATAAAGCAGGAAGGCCATTAAGTGGTACCTATACTGCTAAAAAATATGGTAAGGATGCCTATGACTTCTCTACCCATACATTGACTAATCCTGATAAGTTCACTCTTATCGGAAGCCTAGAATTTACCTATACATATGGAGCCACCGATAAGCTTAATGAGGTTGATGATTCTATGTATCTATCTTCTTCAATTAGCGCGACTTTCACCGATGGATTATTAGGAAGTGAATATGAAGGAAAGAATGCCCTTCAATTAAAATCTGCCGATACTGATGTAAATGAATTCATGAGCCTAACTTCTAATGCTCCTAAAGCCTTAGATAAATCAAATTATGTCATCATGGCTTCTAGCGACCCAACAGTTATTGGACCTCGTAGCGCTAATGAGCCACTTCGCTTTGCTACTAAAAAAGCAGGCAAGGCTACACTTACTATTGGTAATCCTGGTGTCCCAAGCGCTCCAAAAACTACTGTTGAAGTTGAAGTAGTTACCAATATCACCGTATGGGGATTCTATATGGTTGGTGAGAATGGCTATTCAGTACCAGATGCCCTTTATGCTTCTGATAAGGTTCTCATGGAAACCGGCACCAAGTTCAGATTCAGGGTTTATGGAACTCCAAAGAATGTTGATCTTCCATTTACCATTACGGTTGATAAGCCAGATGTCATGAATATTTGGGCCGAGGCAAATAAAGATGGCCATTATTACATCAATTATGATGCAGCTAAGTCAGTCATCTCTGCCCAAACCGAAATTAAAGTTACCATCAATTCTGCATTCTATTATGAAGGCAGTGGACCAACTGTATTCACTGTTACCTTAGTACCTGGATCAAGCTTCTCTCCAGTAGGAACTTGGTATATGGCTACTAAATATGACATAGATAGTAATCCAACTGCATGCGATAAGAATGTCATTGCTAATATCAAACTATATGAAGATAGTGCAGAAACACTTTCTAGCATCACTTATAAGAATGTAACCTATAAATTCTCATTCTCTATTGATGAGAGCACAAAGAAGTGGACGTTTGGGAACAGGTCTTCTACTAGCGGTATTAAATTTGACATCTATATGTCTGAAACTGATAATGGATATCTAGGCATTGCTCTTCATAAACCAGCTGAATGGGCTGGTCTTGATAGCGGAACAGAACCTGTTGATATCCTTGGTTCAGTTGTTGAAGAGGAAGGATTTGCAACTGTTCAGTATCAAGTATTTGTCCCATCTTCCTTTGCTAAATAAGTAAGTTCATTAAAGGCTATCTAATTAACCATTAGGTAGTCTTTTTCTTTTGTCTTGTCTCTAACCACGTGGAAACTGTCCTTCGCTTGCAATCAGAGGTATAAACTTTGTTTATTTTCTATAAAACCACACTTTTATTCACATATCTATGTAACCTAAAGGTTGCTTTAACAATCTATTATTAAAGCTTTAAAAAAATGGGCTAGACCTAGGGTTGAGACTGGTAACATGCATTTAAAAACGGGAGACTATAAAAGTAACATGTTTTGTTAATCCGCTGTTAAAAAAGAAGGATTATTACTTTGTAGTAAAATAATGAGTTTTCTTAATTGAAGTTTTCTATTCTTAAATAAAATTTATCTATTACAATAACTGATTTGGCTTCTACGCCACGATAAAATGGCATAGTAAAATTAATGAATGGCGTAGTAAAATTGACTGATGACGAAGAAAAAGTCCTCGATAAAAATTAAGCACAGCCTTTGTAGCACTCTGCAGCATGACCTATCAATAACAAATATTGCACAAACATTGTTCTGACCAATAGTTTCCACCATGTGTGAAGCGTGTTAACATATTTTGTACATGTTAAAGCCGGGGATGAAGTATCTAGCGAATTCAACAAACCTATTACTTTTAATATGGATGAATGGGGATGTTTTCGTATCCTTGTTCGGTCCTTACATAGGTAATACATGGTGAGCTAGAAAAAAAGACGTCGAAAGCAAAAAAATATAAAGGTGTACGAATTTT
>CABQKC010000028.1 GCA_902464635.1 uncultured Caryophanales bacterium
ATTTAATTCGATGGAATCTACATTTTTCATCACCAATTTGGTGTGCTGCTAGAAAATTTTTTCATTTATTGAGTAAACAAATTGTAACAATGCAGACAATCATCAAAACAATGATTACCCCTACAAAAATTAGATAGGAAAGATTAATCGGCTTCTTCTCTAATTCTTCTTTTTGTTCCTTGGTCAATAAGGATTCATCTATCTTCGGTTCTTCTTCTTTCATTATTTGAACTCTTCGACAATTTCATGACACCCACATGCTAAAATAACATCATCTGGATAAGTTTCTTTTATCTTTTTATAAGCTTCTAATGGAGAATCTATATAAGGATAATCTTCTAGATATAAAGAATATCCAAATTCATCCCTGCAGTTAGAAGAAGCCCTGGTAAATGTAATTGAATTAACTACATTAGCAACAAAAGAAAGAATCGATGATATGTTCTTTTGTTCATGCAATGACAAAAGACAATGTATTGGCTTTCCTTTAGATAAAGTTGCTAAAGATTTAGCTAATAAAGTCAAGGCTTCTAGATTTGAAGCGCTAGAAAGAATCAAATCACTTTTCCTAATTCCTTCGTTTAGATTAATTAAATCAAGTAATCCTTCTTCTATCTTCTCTTTAGAAACAGGATATATATCCTTATTTATATTAATCGCCTCCAAGGCTAAAGAAGCATCAAATAAATAAGAAATAGACGAAGATGCAATCTTTAATTCCCCGTACGGCCTATAAGAAAATAAGAAGGACATGTCTTTATCTAGATGGTAATTAAAGAACGAATCGACTTCAAAGCAAGTAGATTGATTTTGTTTAGCAATATCAAAGAATAATCTTTTGATATCATCATCTAACTTAGGGATAAGAATCTTGCTATAGGAGGAGAAGTTAGATGCATATGAAGAAGCAATTAAGGATAAAGTGGATCCTAATTCTTCTGTATGGTCTAAAGTCAAGGAAGTAACAATACTTAATATTTCATTCATCCCATCTAGAAAACTAATTTGAGAATATATTTCATCTAATTCAATAATAGCGATATCGGCCTTATTTTCTTCTAGATAGGCTAAAAATATTAAGGTCATGACCTCAAATTTAGATAAATCATATTTAGAAATAATTTTTTGGTATTTCTTAATACTAGATTCTATAAATGATGTTGGAATTACTTTGTTGTTAAAAAGAAGATTATCATCTGCATCATCTAGATAATGATGTAACAAAGCCCCTACTTTATAACCAGCATGAGAATAAATAGATAACAAAATAGAACTAGTAATGGACTTGCCATTGCTACCAGTAACTTTAATTAAAGAGCAGTTAGGATTAATCCCTGCTTTCTTTAAGGCTTTCTCTAAATGTAATGAAGGGGTATCAGTAAAAGAAGCAAAATTATTCATCTTTGGCCCTAGCTCCTTGCTTTTTCATCTTATCGATATAACGCTTGTCATCTCTTTCTTTTATGGAATCTCTTTTATCATGAGCTTGCTTACCTTTGGCAAGGGCTATCTCCATTTTCGCATAGCCATGAGATAAAAATACCTTTGTAGGGACGCAGGTATATCCGCCTTGCTTAAGATTAGCTTCTAGTTTTTTTATTTCTTTTTTATTAAGTAATAACTTACGGTCACGAAGATGGTCAACATTAAAAGAAGTCCCATCTTTATAAGGGGCGATATGCATATTTGCTATAAAAGCTTCCCCGTTCTTGCAGTAGACATAAGAATCGCTTAAAGAAGCATTTCTAGCACGTAATGACTTTATTTCAGTCCCGGTTAAGACTAATCCCGCTACTAAAAAATCAGAAAGAAAATAAAGAAAGTGAGCCTTTCTATTTTCTAATAAAGTTGAGGAATCTCTTTTTTTAGACATCAATAATTATCCTTATACGAATCTAAAGGTTAAATTAGCTTTAGAGGAGTTTACTTCGTTAATATCGATTTCAACATTAACGTATTCCCCATTATTATACTTTGTTCCGTTAGGGAAGAACGATTTAAATTTTGTAATATCAAAAACACTATGGGATCTAAACAAAGTCAAATCATTCCCATACCCACCTCTTTTAAAGGTAAATATGCCACTAGATTCAAGTAAATGAATCAATGAATAGGATTTATTCGCATAGGAAGCAGCCTTTTGGCAATTAGTCGCACCAATCTTATAGAAGGTACGCCCATTTGGCTTTAATACAGGCTTATCATAATATTCAGCATTTACTGAATAATTAGTAACCCCATTTACTGTTAACTCCATAACTCTAGAATCGATATGGTAAATCTTTATACCAGGAATGGAATATCCCTTGCCAATGCTACTATAGGCAGTTTTTGAATCAAGTTCATTTAATAGATTAGGTGTATAAAGTTCAATGAGTAGATATTCATCATAGACAGATCCATTGAATTTAGAAGTTGGGACAATAATGCAATCCCCGCTTGAATTAGCTGGCCCAATATCAATCGTGCAATCATCATCCACTACAATCGGATCCATCCATCCCAATATGGATTTTGAATAGGAATCGTGATCAAGAACATTAGCGTCCATCATAAGTAATCCGCCAGTTGGGTTAAAGCTAGTTCCATCTGGATAATAATCATCTAATCCCATCATATGGCCAAATTCATGGATTAATGTATGGGCATCGACACCATGTTGATTGACTAGAAAATCCTGGGAAAGCCAAAAATAGCTAGATAAAGTCGGATTTAATGGATTTGGATCATTATCAGCCCAGAAAGTATAGGCCCAATAATAACCAGTTTTATCCTGGAAATTAAGATTGCCTGTTGTGTAATTTGGACAAGAATATACTGCAATTACCCCATCGATATACCCATTGCCATCAGAATCAAATTCCTTAGTGGAATGGGATGAAGAATATTTAGATAATGCCGCTTCAATTAAAGTAGTTCCATTATCGCTGCTAGAAGAACTTGAGCCCCACTTGCTATAAGCATTATAAGCAGTCATGTTTGGCTTATAGATAGAAGCAATCTCAAAAGATAGATTCAATTTGCCAAAACTAGATTTTTTATAATAAGAAGATAAAGATTCCCAATATCCAGTAGAGCCATCGTCTCTATTCCCGACTAAAGCAGTATTCAGATTAGTAAGGAAAGAAGAAGAGAAGGCATAATCACTAAATTCTATTGGAAGGACTAATAATTTTACATTCCCAGTTGAAGGCACTGCATCAGTCCCGTAGCTATTATTGATGTCTTGAAGAGAATATGGACGGAAAGAAGCGGGATCTACCTTATAATAGGCATCGCTAGTTTCAGGACGGGTAAATGGAGAATATGAACTATCCTCGCTAGAATTGCTTTTACTAAGGAATGGGGAATATATATTGCAGGAAGTTAGAGTCATTCCTACTAATGACATTAATACAAAAGAAATAAGTGATTTTTTCATAGCCTGTTCATTTTAGATGAACAAAACATATAGAGAAAGTAAAATGAACCAAAAAGCATACATAAAAGATGAATTGTATAGAAAAGAGGCTCACCATTTTGCCTCTATACTCTATGGGGAGTTTACTTCTACTTCAAAAATAGTTTTTTGATACTTTCAGTCAGATTTTTAACCAAAATACTCAAAAAACTCACTCAACTTGCATAGTTTTTTGATACTTTCAGTTGAATTTTTAACCGAAACACTCAAAAAACGTTGATTTGATTTTAACAAGCGAATACCATTTAGCTAGAAGGTGGTTTTAGATATGGAATTAATTGGTAGAGAAAAAGAATCGAAAGAATTAAATCGCTTATATAACAGCAACAAACCGGAATTAGTTGCAATCTATGGCAGAAGGAGAGTTGGAAAAACATACCTTATCGACACATACTTTGCCGATAAAATCACTTTTACCCACACAGGAATGTCTCCTGATGAATTAGAAAAGATCGATGCAAGAAAGCTAAATTCTCAATTGGATGCTTTTTATGGTTCACTTCTTTCACAAGGTATGCAAGCAAAAAGAAAACCAAAGACCTGGATAGAAGCCTTTACTTTGTTAATCGAATTCTTGGAGAGCAAAAAGAATGGACAAAGGCGGATTGTCTTTATTGATGAACTTCCTTGGCTAGACACGCCGCGTTCTAATTTTATTCCTGCTTTTGGGTGGTTTTGGAATAACTATGGATGCAAACAACAAGACTTAATGGTAATTGTTTGTGGTTCTGCCACTTCATGGATTATGAATCATCTAATAAACGCACACGGCGGTCTATATGGACGTTTAACCTATAGCATTCGTTTGTCTCCTTTTACCCTAAAAGAAACAAGGGACTTCCTAACTAACAAAGGAATAAGGACATCCGAATACAACATAGCGCTTATAGATATGATATTAGGCGGTATCCCCTACTATCTAAATTACTATAACGGGGATTCTTCAATAGAAGAGAACATTGATAATTGGTTCTTTCAAAAAGATGCCAAACTGGGCCTTGAGTTTGATAACCTATTTAATTCGACTTTCGATAACAACAAATTAGCGAAAAAGATGGTGATGGCTTTAGCAAAACGTGGCCAGGGCTACACTAGAAAAGAATTATTAGAACAACTTGGCATGTCAGATGGAGAGTTAGTTGGTAACTGTTTGAAAGCCTTAGTCCAAAGCGACTTCATCATCGAATATGTGCCATATATGGCTAGCAAAAACAAAAAACATTATAAGGTTATAGATCCATTTTGTTTGTTCTACCTTAAATTTGTCCATAACCAAACCTCATTAAACAAGAACGTTTTCTATGATTTCGGCGAAACTTCTTGGACCGGTCATTCTTTTGAAAACCTCTGCCTATATCATTTCCCAACTTTAAAAAGCGTTTTAGGGATAAGAGCGATAAATACCATGCAATTCTCTTGGTTTGACAAAGGAAACGAAAATAGAAGAGGCTCGCAAATAGATTTAGTAATCGAACGCAAGGATGGAGTTATTAATCTATGCGAAATGAAATTCTATAATAAAGAATTCAAAGTGGATAAAGACTACCACTTGAATTTAATGAATAAAGTAGAATCTCTTAGAAGTTATAACAAAAATAAGAAGACCATTATCCCAACATTAGTTACTACATATGGGCTAGAAAAATCAGGTTATTTTAATGATTTTGCTAATGTTATAACCTTAAATGATTTTTTTAAATAGTAGTTTGGTTAGAGATAGGTTCTGGCAATAGGTTCGCCGACAAATCAAAGTACCGCACTTTATATTCTTACTGAAATTCCAAATATTCTTACTGAAAAAGCAATTATTCTTACTGATTTTCTTACTATTCTTACTGAAAATTCATTTATTCTTACTGAAATTGTTACTGATTCGCAATTTAGACCGTTTCACTTTCCTCTAAAGGAAATCAAAAACGCCCATATTTCTTAGATTTAAATGCCGTCTACTTAAATTTTCTTTCATTTGCACCCATAAAGTAGTTAAAATAAGGTGTTTAACTATCGCTTATGGACAATACAAATTTCTTTGATTACTCAATTGTTTCTAGAGGAAGAACCATCTTTAGGGAAGGAAACTTCAAGATTAAAGATGAGAACAAGAACGCTATAAACGCGGATGTTTTCGGAACAAATACATATAGGGTTCACCTTGAATTTAATGGCCAGGGAAGATTATTAATTAATAAATCTAATTGTACCTGCCCCTGCTCATATCCTTGCAAGCATATGGCAGCTTTAGTCTTATATCATGATATGAAATATAAAGATGCCTATGATAATGACGCCGTTCAAATATTACGTCCAAATAAAAGCAAACCAAATAATGTCCTTACATCATTAGAGAGAAGTTCTAATGAGATGGCATCTTATTATTCTAGCCAATATTCATCTACTAAATATGTATATGAATCATTAAATAAATTAAAGAATCTTGAAGCAGCTGATGGCTTTAAAGGCAACGAATCTAGAGTTTTAGGCATTTTAAATAATCTATTAAATATTACCCTAGATGCCGATTATTCATATTACTATGATGCCCATTACTACTACATCGATTTTGATACTTTATTGAAAAACATTTTTGTATTGATGGATAAATTAGGCGTTAGGAATAACCTAAATAACTTAATACTTGCTTTCATAACAAAAGTAAGGAAAATCAATTCATCACATATCAATAAACTCCTTCTAGACGAATCCACTTCTTCTTTAACAAATTTATTAATAGAGACCATAATAAAAACAAAGAAGACTAGCCAATTCTTTATCTCATTGAGAATCCCTTATACAGGAATGAGTTTAGATGGATATAGTTATTTCAATAAAAAATCATTATTAAAATCTAACTTCAAAGATATCAACGATACATCAAAATTCAATTTCATCGAGGAAACATTTTATAAGCATGGTAAAGATGACATCTTGGATTTAGTCGCAATCTTAGAAACTAATAGCTCGAAGCTTATCTTAAATGACCACGAACTCTCAATCCTAGATGGAATAGATCATAAATTAGCGTTAAAAACCTTATTGAACATCAAAGAATTCTATAACCTTGACTGGATTTCTACATTCTTATCTTTAGTTAAAGAGGAAGACAAGGAAGAGAAAGAAGACTTCAACAAAATAATGAACCATCTTATATCAAATGGGACATACACCCCTCTTCTTTTATATCCTTCTTCTAATATAGACATAAAGAAACTCAATGTATTTGAAATCAAATCAATTAGGAAATTCATTCTTGATGAATATAGGCAAAAAGTAATTGATTATATATTTGATAAAGCTAACAAAGATATTGGACTAAAAAGCGATAGATCAAATGAAATTGCATCAATCCTAATCACCTTAAACGATTTAGAACCTAATCTATGTTCAAAATTACTTCTAAATAACAAATTAAAGGCAAAGATAGAAAATAACGAGGCGTCCTTAGCTATCTATTTTATGTTGCTAGATAAATATAACCTCCTAGTAGATGCAGGATATTTTCCATATAAGGGGTAATTTATGTATATAGATAAGATTAAATTAAATAAAGAATTCGAACTTGAGGAAATAAAAGAAAAACAAAAATACGTAGATATCCTTCTTTCCTTATTCAAAGAAAAGAAAATAAAGATTGCCTATAGTTACGATAAGGAAACAGATTCTTTTACATATCATTGCTACATGCAGCAATTAGATGACCACCTTGTATATTCATCATTGAAAGTAGACTCATCTGGTTCTATTTCATATAAAAAAGATGAAGACGTATTCGCTTATTCCCTTTGTAAATATCTTCTAGATATAGAAAAAAACAAAACTCCAGAAGAATTAGAAAAGCTATATGAAGGAATTGATTCAAATGTCCTTAAATCAGCATTTTTATCTCCAGAAGAAAACAAAAAGAGACTTACTTTAAGGAATTCATTCTTGGATATGTTAGGTGAAAAAGAATCAATCCAAGAAGAACCGATTAACTTTATCGCGACTGAGATTAAACTTTATTTGCATACGGATAGTTCAATTTATGGTTCCGATTATTTCACTTCCAATATCATTTTTTACATATCCAATAAAGACAAAGACAAAATTCCTTTGTTTCCGAAAGAATTGCTTTCATCCACCTCTTCTATCCTTAAAAAGGGAAAGAAAAGATATAGAATAAATTATTCATTAATTGAAAATTTAGTTAACCCCTGTCTTGTTATTGCCTCTAAATATGCTAACTCTGACCTAAACGTAAAAGAAAGCGAACTGCCTGACTTGATAAGTCTATTTAAAGGCCAAACAATATATCTAAATAATAAAAAATATTATGTAAACGAAGAGATAAATGAAGGAGGGATAAGTTTAAAAGAAGATGGTTCTATATCCTTGCTTCCGGATTTAGAAAGTTCACATGAGACTTTATTATTTTCTTCTTCCGATAAGTTAGTTACTTCTAATGAAAAATCATCTTTAATCAAGATATATTCCTTTAAAAGCGAGAAATCTAAATCAATATATAGCTATATCTATGATCATCAACTTGGAGAAAAAGAAATTAGCTACATCCAGGATTTAGTAATCTCAAAAATGAAGAAAGAAAAAGGGCTTAAGATAATAGGTTCTAATTCAAAATATAAGATTAAGTATTATGTAGATTATCTATCCGAATTAGAAAAGCTTGTATTTAAGACAGAGCTATATTTTGATGAAGAAGAAATAAGCAAAGAAAACTTCATCCAAAGCGAATTCGCGAATGAATATTATTCTTCCTTTGAAGAAGAAGTTAATTCTCTTCATGGCATTCTAAATGGAGAAATAAAGGACCCATTATATGTTTATGCCTTCCTTTCTTCTCAATATAAGGATTTATCTACCTACTGTAATTTATATCTAAGTAGCAACCTTGCTAATTTAACTAGATCAAAAGGAACATCAATCAAAGTAAAGTTGGATTCTAAAGACGGCTGGATTAATGGAGATATATCTAGTAATGAATTTAGCGAGCAAGAAATTAGAGAAATTATCGAATCATATAAGAGAAAGAAAGAATTTGTCTTGATAAAAGATAAATTAATTAACCTTCATGATGAAGAAATATCTTCCTTAGTAGAAATAAATGATTTATTAAAAGATTCAAAAGGCAAAAAGAAAGAAGATTTACCTTTCTGGACTACTTTCATGTTGTCTTCTAAAAAAGGTATTGAAGTCGATTTATCTTCTTCCTTAAATGATTTTGTAACTGACTTGGCTAATTTTAAAAAGAATAAATTAGATTTGCCAAAAGAATTATCTTCCGTTTTACGTCCATATCAAAAAAACGGGGTCAAATGGCTTTCTACTTTAAATAAATATCGTCTCCCCGCCTTATTAGCAGACGATATGGGATTAGGTAAGACACTTCAGACGATTTGCTTTATAAAAACATTAAAACAGAAGGGGCCTGTATTAATTGTCTGCCCAAAATCAGTTACTTATAACTGGCAAAAAGAAATTGAAAAATGGGCACCTGAACTTAAAAGCAATGTCATCTCTGGTTCAGTTGAATCTAGGACTAAATCATTAAACGAAATATCAAAAGGTACGAATGAGGTATTCATTACTTCTTATGAAACATTAAGAAATGATGAAGATAAATATTCTTCTTTGTCTTTCCTTTTGCTCATATTAGATGAAGCACAGAATATCAAAAACCCGCATGCAAAGAAATCTTTCGCGGTCAAATCAATCCAATCTAAGTATCGACTAGCGTTGACCGGCACCCCAATTGAAAATTCAGCGATAGATTTATTCTCTATATTTGATTTCTTAATGGAAGGGTATCTAGGAAATGAAAAAGAATTCTTCTCTAGATATGGAGGAGTTCCAGATAAAGAAAAAAGCAATGAGCTATATAACAAGATCAAGCCGTTCTATCTAAGAAGAAAGAAAGAAGATGTCTTAAGCGACCTCCCTCCAAAGACTGTTGAAGTAGTCTCTATTACAATGGATGAAGAAGAATCTAAGATTTATAAGGCCAACTTAGAAAAAGCTAGAATCGAATCTAACGAAGGTAATCCTATCGCGATTTTGGCTACAATTACAAAATTAAGGACGATATGTGTCGATACTCCTGCTTTCTTTGAAGGGGCTAACTTTATATCTAGCAAGCTCCAATATAGCATCGATAAGATTAAGCAAGGATTGGAGACCGGGCATAAATTCATCGTCTTCTCTTCCTTTACGAAAGTACTCCACCACTTAAACGAATTATTAAATAACGAGAATATCCCTAATAAGATTATTGAAGGAGATACACCTGCTAAAGAAAGGGTATCAATATCAGAAGATTTCAATAAGAAGAATGATTTTGGAGTCGTATTAGTTTCTTTAAAAGCTGGTGGAACTGGTCTAAATCTATATGGGGCCGATATGGTAATACACCTAGATCCATGGTGGAATGTTGCAGCCGAAGAGCAAGCTAGCGATAGGGCACACCGTATTGGGCAGACCCGTCCTGTAACCGTCTATAAATTAGTCGCGTTCAATACAATTGAAGAAAAAGTATTAAAATTGCAGGAAATTAAAGCAGGCATTGTATCTAGCTTAATAAAAGAAGGAGATGCCGGAATTACTAAATTAAGCAAGGAAGATATTAAATTCCTATTGTCTTAATCGTGATAGAATATTCGCTATGGTCAATCTATTAAGAAGAATCTTCATAAAAGATTATAAAAACGTCGATAATGAAATAGTCAGGGGGAGACATGGCAAATTTGCAGCCTTCTTTGGTATCGTTACTAACTTGGTATTAGTCTTATTAAAAGGTGGGGTTGCTTTATATGGGGCAAGCAAGAACCATTGGGTATTCTCTTTGGCCTTAATCGCCGATACAGTCAATAACCTTGGTGATTTAGCATCTAACCTAGTTACTTTGTTTGGCTTCAAGATGGCTATGAAGCCCGCTGATAAAGACCATCCATTTGGCCATCAACGCATTGAATATATATCTGGGTTAATCGTATCTATATTTGTCGTCGCGACTGGGCTTGAATTATTTTCTTCTTCTATTCAAGCAGCAATTAATAAAGCTGAAGTCACCTATGATTTATTAGCAATCATTATCCTATTCATATCTAGCCTAATTAAATTAGGACAAGGCTATGTGAATTATGGACTAGGGAAAGCTATATCCTCCCCTTCATTAAAGGCAACTTGCCTTGATTCGATTTCAGATGCAATCGCCACCACTATATTAGGGGTGGGGGCCATTATTACCTATTGCCTTGATTTCCCTTATCTAGACTCATATCTAGGTTTAGCCATATCTTTATTTATCATCTATTCAGGAATAATGATGATAAAAGAAACTAGCGATCCTCTTATTGGACACGCCGCAAATAAAGAAGATGTAGAAAAGATAGTAAAAGAAATACTCTCTTATAAAGAAATTAAGGGGGTACATGATGTCATTTGCCATAATTATGGGCCTACTAAGATATTTATTTCTTTGCATGTCGAAGTTGATGAAAAAAATGACCTTGCCTATATCCATGATGTAATCGATAACATCGAAGAAGATATTAGAAAGAAGTTTGCAGTAGAGATAACTATCCACATGGATCCTATATCTATTGGAAATAAGGAAGTAGACGAAACAAAAGATAAGGTTCTAACTCTATTAGCTAAATTAGATAAATCATTAACTATCCATGACTTCAGAATGGTAAAAGGACCGACCCATGTAAACGTTATCTTCGATATAGTCGTTCCTTATGATGATAAATCATTTAACGAGGCTAATGTCTTAAATACCTTAGAAGCAGGTTTTTTAGATGAACCTATAAAGCATAACTTCATTGTTAGGTTTGATCATCCTTACGAAGAATAAATGCATCAAAAACTCGTTGGAATTTCTTCTAATTTTTAAAGATTCCAACGCATTTCAAGATAAATAGATATCTACCTTGCCTGTTAGGAAATCAATTATATTGATATGCGTAATCCCGTTATTAGATGTATCTTTCTTATCTAAAGACATTACATACTTAGGTGAATTATCCCTTATTTTTGCAAAGGAACCATATTCTCTATCGAAGGTTTTTTTGTCTTTTATAGAATAGGCAACTTGAATTAAACACTTCTTCTTATTTTTAATAACGACAAAATCGATTTCACCATCATTAAATTTCCCATAGCGGACTTCATAACCCCTATATAGAAGTTCATTAAACAAAATTCCTTCCAAGGCAAAAGTATCATCTAATTCCAAAACATTGCCTAGTGCATTCCTTAGTCCAACATCTATTGCATAATATTTTTTCGTTCCGGTTAGTTGCTCTTTTCCCTTTAGATAATATGGCTTGCATTCAAGTAAAAAATAACATTCCTCAAGATATTTAGCATAGTTACTTATAGTTTGAGAAAAACTCTTTTGCTCATCCTTTGTAGCGTTCTTTTTTATAAATTTAGCTATAGAGTAAGCCGAAAATGGCTTACCAGTGGTAGAAATTATATATTTCGATACATTCTCGAAATAATTCTTATTTATAGATTTATGAACCTTGTATACATCCTTTTGAATGATTGAATCATATAGAGATGCTAGATATTGCCTAATCCCATCCCCATCAATTTCTTCATAACGTTGAGGCATTCCTCCGAATTCTAGATAATCGTCAAAATCATTATCTAGAACAGGCATATTATTCTTTCTTTTGTATTCTAGGGTTTCTAGATAAGTAAATGGATAAACCTCAAATTCTTTAGCCCTGCCTGTTAATCTATCTTGTAATTTGCCATGAAGCAATTTTGAGTTAGAACCAGTTATAAATAAAGAGCAGTTATAACTTACTCGAATAGAGGCGACAGCTACTTCAAATTTCCTAATATGTTGGACTTCATCAATAAAAATATAATATTTTTCTTTATCCTTTATTAATTTATCTAGTTTTTTCTCTATTTTCTTTCTAGTAGTCAATCCTTCTCCCGACTTACCTTCTAAATCAAAAACGATGATGTGATCTTCAGATATGCCTAATGCTTTTATTTCAGCAATAATCTGGAGCAATAACTCTGATTTGCCACATCTTCTAACTCCAGTTATAGCCTTAATGTATTTAGAATGGTAAAAAGGCCTGATTCTAGCTAAATAGTTTTCCCTAATAATTATATTATCCATAATTTGAATATATCAAAAACTCATTGGAATTTCATTAATTTTTTAAAGATTCCAACGCATTCTGATATGTTTAAAAAGAAAGCAGCCCATAAAGGCTATTTCCAATAATTCAAGAATATGAATTATTTTCTTTCAATCCACTTAATCTCGTGAGGGGCTAAGCTAAATTCAGTTTTATTCCCATCTATATCAAAGAATGTGGTCTTTTCTTCTTTATCTAGGTTGTTTAATAAAGAATATGAATTGCTAGACGGATAATAATAACAATCAATATTTGGATTGCTAGATAAAGCCTTTTGGTAACTTCTCTCTTTTTGAGATACCCAAAGAAGGCTCTTATATATAAGCCTAAATGATTCAAATGAATCTAATAGACCAGAGATATATACTGCCCTACCCTTATTATATGTATTGACTGAGAAATCAATATTCCCTCCTTGAAGGGTATTTTGGGTAGGATCATTTTCATTTATCGAGCAAGATAATATAGTTGCCCCAATTGGATAAACCATTTCCCTAGAAGAAACAAATTTAACCTTAGACATATCTAAATCGGAAATTATCCAGTGATTAGAATCAATCTTATCAAATACCTTGTTCTTGCAATAGGTAAATCCCATTTCTTTTTCTACTCCAAATATGTCTCCAAGCTGGATATATTTACCTTCATAGAAATAACCACTAGGACTACCAATTCCAATTAATCCCCCACCGTTATAGACATATTCCCTGATCTTAGTTAATAAGGTTTCATTCTTCCAATAATAATCACCTTGGAAAGAAGAACCTTCTAGGCCTGTATTAACTAATACATCATATTTAGATATATCTATATTCCCATTAATGATGTCATCAAAAGAAATGAATTCAACATCTACAGGTTGTCCACATATTGCATTAAAGAAAGTCCCATATCCTTTTGTTTCCATCTTTGTATCGTCAGTAAAATTGCCATTGAACATCCAGCTATTTTGTCTTCCCCAATAGCTCATTACCCCGACTTTAACAAAATTAAAGGAACCGGATTTATCAACATGTGATTTAATTAGACGGAATTCATCACATACTTGCTTAGCTAACTTTTGGAAATTAGGATAAGAATCCACAAGCTTTAGATATCCACCGAATCCAATACGGTCAATGCATTTCTTTAATAAGCCCCTTCTCTCGCTTAGATAATTCTTATTTAGATAAGCACATCCTAATTCATCGCTAGGACATTCATTAGGGAAGAAATATGGATTTAATCTACCTTCGGTATATTTAATGCCTTTCATATCAGTTAATAAACGGATATAAGGGCCGCTATGAGGGGCACCAACAACTGCATCTAGTCCAATTGAAGCAAAATAAGGATTATATGGTTCAGTTCCAATTCGATGATCCCCGTCAAACATCATGGCCTTCTTATTATATTTATGGACTATATCAACAAATAATTTAGCCCAGCCACAGCATTTCCTTTGGACCATATCGATATAAGACCTAGTTTTCTTGCTAGGTATTTGATATCTAGATGCATATGTTCCTGAAGTAACTAAATCTTCTAAAGTTATTTCTTCTCCATATTCTTTTTTAAATTCATTAAACATCATTGGAGATGCACTCATCGCATAGGTATGCCAGTCCCAGATAGATTGATGTAAGCCATCTTTATAAACCATAAAGAAGTTATAGAAGAAGGTAGTAAAACGTACGACAGTGATATCAGGATTAGATTTGCACCACTCTTCCATCCTATCTAGCATGTGTTGCAAAGCCTCTGGATAGATTGGATCTATATCAATATCGATAGGAACATCTTTCCAGTTATTTGAATGGTAATTATATATTTGGACTGGATCCCACAAGTTTTTAGCAAAGAAGCTAACCGTATATTCATGGAATGGGATAGTTTTATTTATCCTAACGATATTATTCCCAAGATATTCATAATCAGCAACTAGCTTTCCGCTCGTACGGTCAAATACCTGCATATAATCTAATGCATCGACATTTACTTCTAATGATTTCTTGAAGATATTTTCAAGTAAATCAATATCTAAAGTTGAGGAAGTCGCTAATTTCCTATCGGTAATTAAAGCAACGTTTTGAAGATATTCAGGATGGCTCTTCGCATATTCATGGTCTTCCCTAATTATGAAATAGGCTTTATATACTTCGCAATCAAATAAGCTCTTCGCATTCTTAGGAAGAGAAACTCCATCACAATCCCTAACGGCATCCGCTCCCCATAGGTCAATATATTTTTTAGTGCCTTCGATAAAATTAGAATCAGTTGGAATTGTTACAAAGCCTTTATTTTTCATATATTACTTAATCCTTTTTTTAAGTTTTTGAATCAAAGAACAATAGTTTATCTAAATTAAAGCAAATCTCTACTTCATTAATAGGAGAAACCTTGTTGCCGCTAGGAATCTTCATGATGATTTCGCGCTCATCAATTTAAAATAAACTGCAAGTTCAAATCCTAATAATTCTATAAAATCGCATGCCAATTTAAAAGACTCGCTCTTGTTTTTAATGGTTTCTTTTAGCTAAATAACTATTTTCTTAAAAGTATTGAAAATAATGGCAATTTCTATAATGTAAACAGGATAGAATATGCGTTAGTTTTAAGAGAAACTGGCTTCTATACAGCCTCACAGATTAGAGAGATAGTAAATATAGAAAATGAATCATATTTCTATAAATTATTAAAGAAACATTCAAATTATAAATAAGAGGAAAACGTTACATTGCCTTCCGTGCAAATCTATGACGATAGTTTTTTCTGTCTTTATTAACTATGACCGATTGTTCATAAATGTAATCAGAAAACTCCTTAAAGACCCTAAATCCATATAAGAACAAATAAAAATGAAATGTTCTAATACTGTTGAATATTGAAGCATATACCCATTAGAATCCATAGAAGTCTTAAAATTTTATTTTATAAAATACCGATAAACACTATATTTTTAAGGCAATATTTTCGCAAATGTGAAAAACGGCATTAAAAAAGGTGGCGGAAATGTGAAAAACCAATTGAAAATAGGTGGCGGAAATGTGAAAATTAGCATAGAAAAATGTGGCGGAAATGTGAAAGGTGTTATAAACATGGAAAAACCAGAAATTGAATTCAAAAGAAAGATCTACGAAAAGATGATCGAATGGAAACAAAAAAGAACGCCTGATTACGCGTTGTTTTTAAAAGGGCCAAGACGCGTAGGAAAATCTACATTAGCCTCTAAATTAGGTAGAGAACAATATAAATCATTTATTGAAATCAGGTTTGACAAAGCTCCTAAAGAAATTAAAAACCTTTTCGTTAACTCGCTAGAAGATCTCGATGACATGTTCGAAAAAATACAAATCCATTATAAGACTAAGCTATATCGTCGCGAGTCTCTTATTATTCTTGACGAGATCCAACTATTCCCAGAAGCAAGGCAAGCCCTCAAAACCCTTTTGGAAGACAAAAGATATGATTACATTGAAACCGGTTCTCTTGCATCTATAAAAAGAAACTCCAAGAAAATACTAAAACCATCAGAAGAATATTCATTGAATGTCTACCCTTTGGATTTTGAAGAGTTTTTAACTGCAATAGGTGATGAAATAACATTCAATGTTTTGAAAAGTCATTTCGAAAGCCTAAAGCCTTTAGGTGCCGCTCACAGCCAAATCAAGAAACTTTTTAGAACGTATATGTTAGTAGGCGGAATGCCTCAATCGGTCCTTGCCTATATCAAGACGAAAGATTTCGGCGATGTCGATTTTGCCAAACAGCAAATACTTGACCTATATGAAGGCGATATGAATGACCAGGAAGAAGAAAACCCAGACACTCTAAAAAACATTTTTTGGCATATACCTTCCGAACTATCAAAACACGACAAGAAATTCATGCTTTCACATATAGACCCAAATGCAAGAATAAGAGACTATAAGGGGGCAATAGGCTGGCTTAATGACGCAATGATAATAAACATGTCAGAAAACGTAAGCGAGATATCCACCGCTTTTAATCTATCAACAATAGATCCATATTTTAAATGTTATCTAATGGATACGGGCTTATTGATATCACTTGCTTTTAAAAACAAAGACTATTTAGAAAACGAACTATATGAAGCTATATTATTTGACAAATTACATGTTAATGAAGGCATGATAGTCGAAAATGCGATTGCCCAAGCAATAAGAACAAAGGGGGAAAGAATCTATTACTTTAAAAAAATAGATAATGAATCGAAAAAGACCATAGCCGAACTGGATTTTTTAGTTAGAAGAGGCAATAAAATTAATATTATCGAAGCAAAATCTTCCAAATCAAACTCAATCAAGTCGATTGATTATGTCAAAACCACTTATCCAAAAAGAATCGGCAAATGCTACATCCTTCATGATGGCGATATAAAAATAGAGAAAGAATTAATATACCTTCCTTACTATTTTGCTTCGTTAATATAGCCATTTGCAAAGTATTCCAGATGCTTTCTCATAATCAAAATTAATAATGTAAGTCCAGCATTTACCAAAGTTCAAGCATTATCACCGCAAGCTCTTTTTATTGTATTTCGGCAAGCATTTTTTTATGTCTTTTAACCATCTTATTAAATTATTATTTATATTAGATTCCTTTGATTTTGTATCATTACAATGATATAAATATTAATAGGAAAACCATTATGGCTACAATCAAATTATTTCATGGAT
Source organism: uncultured Caryophanales bacterium (assembly GCA_902464635.1). Lineage (GTDB taxonomy): Bacteria > Bacillota_I > Bacilli_A > RFN20 > CAG-826 > Alloenteromonas. The sequence continues at coordinate 17,301 of CABQKC010000028.1, forward strand.
CAAGCAATAAAATAGAAACCCCTAGTTATTTATTAGGAAAGCCCAATAACGACTATGGAAAAGGATTTTATTGCACCCAAGATATAGAATTAGCCAAAGAATGAGCGTGTAAACAAAATTCGGATGGATATGTAAACGAATATAATCTAGATTTGGATGGATTAAAGATATTGGACCTATTAAATGGGGAATATAATATCCTCAACTGGATTGCCTTATTGCTAAAATACCGCACGTTCACTATAGAAGATGAAATAGCGCTTGATGCGAAAGAATACATATTAAAGCATTATCTAATTGACCTATCTAATTATGATGCTGTCATAGGTTATAGGGCTGATGATTCTTATTTTTCCTTTGTTTATTCTTTTGTCAGCAATTCATTGCCATTAAAAGGATTAACAAAGGCATTAGAATTAGGAAAATTGGGGACGCAATTTGCTTTAATATCAAAAAAAGCTTTTACTCAACTAAAATATATTTCTAGCGAGAAAGTTGATGGAAGAACCTATTTTCCTAAGTTTTCATCTAGAGATAGCCTTGCTAGAGATACATATAAAAAGGTAATTAAAAAGCAAAAGTCCTATAAAAACGATATCTTCGTGATGGATATATTAAGACAGGAGATCAAAGAAGATGACCCCCGCATACAAAGAATGTTACATAAATGATGCATCAAGGAATCTAGGGGCTGCTTTTGATTATGCATTAAATACATGGAAACTAGATATAGACTTTTTTCAATTTGCTTTCTCTTCTAGCCCTTTAATTGCTCAATTTGAAAGAGGCAATCCTAGTGTAGTTTCTGGCAGAAGCGGGATTGAATTAGTTAGGGATATTATTTATGAAATAGATAAAAAAGCTAAATTCCCTGCCCCTTCTATTATTCTAAATAGGACTCCTGAATATTGGGCTGGGTATTACCTAGCCAAATATCAATGGGCTTATTGCAGGCGTTTTAAAGACATATTCTCTAGAATCAAATTAAGCGAAATAATATCTATGTATCCTTTATATCACGAAATGGATGTAACTAGATTCTATGAAGAAATGGAAAGACGCTATAAGGAAGCCAGCACAGAAACTAATTTAGCTAGGATTAGGAAGAATTATTCATTATCCCAGTCAGAGTTAGCAAAATTATCAAATGTAAATCTACGTTCGATTCAATTATACGAACAAAGAGTAAACGATATAGATAAAGCTGAAGCCCATACCTTATTTAAATTAGCAGTTATTCTTAAATGTAATATAGAAGATTTATTAGAGAGCCCTGCTTCTATATAAGTACTAGTTAAAAAAGTCATCTAAGCAGATTGATTTAGAAAAGATGCCTGAGTATTCGTTCTTTTTTAAGCCGAATGTTGTTATCAACGTATTTTGAACAACACTTTTTTTAGAAATCAATGATGTTACGTAGTTAACTCTGCTTAGTAATGTTTCGTAATACTTTTTATCAACAGAGAAAACATCTCCATAATATTTGATTTCACAAACATTGACTACATCATCTTTTCTTTCAATTATCAAATCAATTTGTTTGCCGTTTGTATTCTCATTGCCTTGGATATGAAGAACTGATTGATTAGTAGATACTCCACTTATACCTAAAGCAACCTTAATTTGTTTTATATGATTTAAGCAGACATTTTCAAAAGCAATCCCTCTCCAAGAAACGAATTTCTGTGAATTGAAATTATCGGTATAATAAGTTTCGTTTATGGAAGATTGTTCATTAACAATTTTTAAATAGAAAATAGAGAATGGATCAATTAATTTATAGCATTCATCTCTTTTCTTTCCTTTAAAAGGAACATATTTCATGACGAAATCGCTGCCGACTAAAGAAGACAATGCAGTATATAAAGATTCCCCATCGCTCATTGACAATGCATCCATTATTTCGTTTTTAGTATATCCAACATCATTTTTAGCTAATAATTTAATGATAGCCATGGTTGTTTTTAAATTAGAAAAGTCCAAAGAAAGCAAATTATTGAATTCGCCTTTTAGCTTTGCATTAACTTTAAAGAACAAATTATCGATGTTTTCTATGAAAGTAAGATTACTAGAAAAGTAGTTAAGATAATAAGGTATTCCACCTACCATCATATAAGCCTGTGCTATATCGTATCGCGATATTTGCATTTTCTTTTCTTGGAATAATTCTTCGCATTCTTTGAGTGAAAAAGGCACTAGCTTAATTTGATAAGTAATCCTGCCGTAAAGCCCACCATGGTTATTAATTAATTTATTTAATATATAGGATGTCGCACTGCCACATACAATAAGCATCAAATTATTTCTAGCGCATCCCCAATTATTCCAAAACGATTCAAACGCTGTAATGAAGTCGGATTTAGGAGTATCTAGCCATGGAAATTCATCGATGAAAACAACTTGTCTGGATCCAGAATCTTTTTCAATCAAAAACTTTTTCAGCAAGGCAAATGCTTCAAACCAATCTTCTGGTTTATCGCATTTTTCCATCCCCTGTTCAATAAGCGACTGATAGAAACTTTTTAGTTGTTTGTTCAAAAGACTTCTACCTTTCATATTTTTTAATTCAATAGGAGACAGCCCAGCATGCTTAAATGTAAATTTATCGGCAAAGGTTTGGTTTATTAAATACGTTTTGCCAACCCTTCTCCTGCCGTAAACTACTACAAATTGGGAATCATTTGATTCATATAAATCTAATAGTTCAGTTCGCTCAGTACTTCTTCCAACCATATAACCACCAACTACGTATTGTTATTTTAAATAACCAAAGGTTTTTGATAAATAAAAAAGTGTAGATAACGCGTGGAAAAGATATATTTTTTAGTAGTTTACCGGTCTTATCTGCATATTTTTCTTATAAATTAAAGGTCAGTATAGGTAGATATCCATGGGAAAGTATCGATGAATACGAACTTTTTAAAGAAAATTTACCGCAAATGTGAAAAATGACACCAAAAAATATGGCGGAAATGTGAACTAGCCCATAAAAGACGAGAGAAAATAGCGAAAGCATAAGAAAACTTTCACCTCCACTACCTTAAATTGAAACTTCTGACTAATTCCGAATTCAATTCGGAATTAGTCAATGACATGTTTAGTACATAGAAAAGTGTCAAATAAACAAAACCATATAATGTGGAACGGTCTTCTTTACGCCGTCAATTCCAACATTCCCATTAATTAGTTTATAAGCGACTTTAGGAGAATAACTCTTAATAAAATTATTCAAAGAAATTGAGGCTGCATTACCTGCCTTGACTTCGATTGGAAGTACCTCTCCATCTTTTTCTATCAAGAACTCTAATTCTTGATTATCATCAGGCCTATAATAATGCAATTTATATCCTTTCTTAACCAAAAGTTCAGATACCACATTTTCATAAATTGCCCCTTTGGCGTTACCTTTTAGAGTATTATTTAGAATAGCAATCTTAGTTTCTCTTCCATACATTTCCGTTAGTAACCCAGTATCGTTGATATAGAGTTTGAATTGCTCTTCTATTTCATTTGCCATAAGGGGAATATATGGTTCTCTAACGTTATAGCAAGCATTTACAAGAGCAGAATCTTTTAACCATTTAATGCTTCCGGAAAACTTTCTGCTAGTCTGTCTAGCTTCTACAACAGAATACTGGAACTTCTTGATTTCTCTTGCTAATTGTTTAGGAATGGAATCATAACATTGCCTTACCTTTATTTTTTGATCACCTTTAGCGTGATTGGATATATCACCTTGGTAATCCGTAATAATCTTATCCTGAGCTCTTATTGCTTCGTTGAAATTATTAGATTTTTCAAATGCATCAACAACTTCAGGCATGCCTCCGACAACAATATATTCCCTAAATAATGATTCCATTTTTTCATTAATATCGCTTGGGACAGCAATGCCTTTATCAAAAAATGATTTTATGTATAAAAGTTGCTTATCTTCGTATCCTTTTGACCATAGATATTCTTCAAAATCCATTGGATACATTACCATAGCTGATTCATAACCAACAGGTATAGACTCGGGGACTTCAACATTTTTTTCATCGTCTTCCCCATATTCGAGTCCAAGTAAAGAACCTGAAGCAATAAAGTCATAACGTAAATCGGATGCTAAGAATTTAATAGCGGTTCTTGCATCGCCACAATTTTGTATTTCGTCTAAAAAGAAAAGGGTTCTACCTTCTAGCAGTTTCATTTTTGGAAAATATATAGATAAACGTTGATAAATTGCTTCCGGGCTCTTATTGCCTCTAAAAGCATTTTTAAGTTCAGGCTGTTTTATAAAATTGATTTCTATAAAAGACTTATATTCCTTTTTTCCGAATTTCTCGACTAAATACGACTTGCCGACCTGCCTTGCTCCTTTTATAAGCAGGGCTTCTTTCAACGATTTATTGTGCTTAGTATTTTTCCAATCAAGTAATTGTTGATATGCCCTTCTCTTTAACATTGATATTGCCTCCTTTTTAAGGAAATTGTACATAAAAATGAGCGATAAGTAAACATGACTTGCATCAAATCGGATAGTCAATTTATCGAAAAATGCATCAAATCGGATAGTCAAAACTTGAAAAAATGCATCAAATCGGCTAGTCCATTTGTCAAAAAATGCATCAAATCGGATGGTGAATTTGAGAAAATTTGCATCGAATGGAGGATTACAATAAGTATGTGTTTTAGGTCCTGGAGACTTGCAAGAAATTTTGTGTTTGAGTAAATAGGATGTGATAACTAACAAGATAGATATATAGCAGTCACCAATTCGGTTTATCTTGCATATGCAAAAGATTGAGGAGCAGTCCTTAAACCAAATTCAATTAATGATTTAGGTTCATCATATACTTTTACTTTCCCCAATTTATATGCATACGCTACAGATCTATTTCTAAAATATTCATCAAAAAATTCTTTGCTTATTCCAGAATAATCCTTTGTTTGTTCGTGAGCTAGAAAGATTTGCGTTCTATAAAACCGCCCATTGAGCCTCTATGCTTTG
>CABQKC010000029.1 GCA_902464635.1 uncultured Caryophanales bacterium
TTTAAAATCAATATGCCCACATCCAACAATGTAATTGCCTAATGTTGCATCAACTAAAGTAAATGGGAAATGGGGCAAATATCCTTGGGTCAATATACTTATAAAGGCGTTTGGATATAGACCTAATTCAACTGAACTATATTTATTGACCAATGAAGTAATTACAGTTGGGAAAATAGAAACGACATAATTACCTAATATAAGGAAAACTGCACTAGTTACAAATGAATTACCCATCTGGATAAAGGTGGAGTTAAATAAATAGGCAAATATGAATATGATGCATAACGGCAAATATGCAGCGGCATAATAACCAAATTTATAGACATATTTGACTGCAATTTCGCCGCTACTATAAATAGGAGCAGCTTCAGTTAAATATCTAATTCCAAACAAACCAATAGAAATCCAATATGAAAGAGTAAATATAGCCAATATCAAGACTATATAGAATAAGTGGTGATGCCTTCTAAGAGATTTCCTATTTAATGGAAGATGATAGAAGCAATCACTGGAATTCTTCTTATATTTATATAGATTGGCTTTAAAAGATATAAATATGACAAAGGCCATCATTGGATAATAGATATAAAGCAATCCTGAACCTAATGTATTAACATCTCCGCTACGATACCAAGTCCCGTTATTTTCTGGATGATATAAATGACAAGTTAGGAGTTCAGAAGCAAATATGATGGTAAATAATATGGTTAATACTAAAAATAAGACTAGATTCTTCTTAGTTAGGTATTTTAGATATTTCTTATTCATGCTCATTTCCCTCCATAGAAGCTAGTTTCATCCTAGAAGCAAATACTTCATCGTTTTCTAATGGGACTTCTTCAAGTAAAGTTGGATTCTTATCCTTTAATTTTTCATAAGCTTCCTTGTTTTCCATGACGACTACATTATAAATAGATCCGATTTGGCGGAAGGAAACTACCTTAAATCCTAGATTAGTAAAGAAAGCTTCATCTAAAGAAGAAGGATAGGCAATCTGATATTTAATTAGATTAGAAGATAAATCATCTTCATTGCCATCTGCTTTTAGGTTTCCTTTATATAAAAGAAGGAAACGGTTGGCTAATCTATCTAGGCAAGCTAGGTTATGGGTTGCAATTACAATTGTCTTACCTTCAGTTCCTAGTTTAACTATCTTTTCCTTAATGCTTTCTAAAGCTAGAGGATCAATCCCATCAAATACTTCATCTAATAACAATATTGGACAGCTTACTGATAAAGAAAGCGCGATGAATAATCTTCTTTTCATTCCTTTGGAAAATGTTGCTACTCTTTTGTCTAGAGGTAAATCAAATTCCTTGACTAGAGAATAGAATCCTTCTTTATCTATATTATAGAAACAGGAATAGAAATCATATGCCCCAGCGATTTTAGCATCTTTTGGGCAGTAGGGGTCATCAGGGAGAAAGAATATGCTTTCTTTTGCAAATTTAGTTTTAGCAGGTTCGTTATCAATTAATATCTCGCCTGAATTAGGATAAATAACATCGCTAATAAGGCGAAACAAGGTAGACTTACCAGCACCATTTTCTCCCATTAATCCTGTAACACCTTCACTAATATCAATATTAAGGTTATTGATTGCGGTTACATCATCAAATTTCTTGGTCAGGTTTCTTATTTTTATTTCCATAATTGCTCAACCATCCTTATGATTTCTTCTTTTTTATAATTTAGAGCATGTAGTTCCTTTAATTTATTAGAAAGGATAAAAGACCTATTATCTTCTTCTTTTCCTTTTACTATATAAATGCCTTTTTGGGGAATGGATTCGACAATCCCTTCTTCTTTTAATAAGTCATAGGCTTTGGCAACTGTATTTGGATTAACCATCGTAGCAATCGCATATTCCCTAACAGAAGGAATCTTGTCCCCGAGCTTATAAACACCTTTCTCGATAAAGGTTTTAAACTGCTCGGCAATAGACATGTATAAAGGTTGCTTGCTGCTCATCTGTATTAAGTGTACTAGATAATAATAACTATTGCTACTAGAAATAAAAAAATCCCTTTTCCAAGGGACTAATTTGCTAATAGATAAAGGAAATTAGAATTGGAATTCTTCTGATTCAAAGATAGAGGCAGCAACCATGTTGATGGAATTTGAATTATCGTTATTTACTTGGCTATATTCCTCTTCGTCTTTGAATAAAGGACCCTTATCGGCAATTTCCTTTAATTTAGCGGTATAGGCGATTTCACTCATGTTATTTATCCTCCTAATTTCGTGCTTCTTTTTCTTGAAGCAACATAAATATAGTAAGGAAAAAACTAAAAACAAGGCTTATGCAAATGTAACCGTTTTCTGAAAACGCTTACTGAAAACGCTTTCATAAAAAAGCCCCATAAATAGGGACTTTGTATAATGTAAATTTATTGAAAATATTTAGTATTAATTTGTAAGTGCCAATTTATTTTCACTATTTTTCATAGCGCTTACATTAATCTTTTTTGGTTTTAATTAGCTTTATTGCAAAGACAATTATTCCAGTAGATACCACTAGTATTAATGCGATTAGGATTCTAGGATCAAATGCATTAGAACTAGCTTTAGTCGCTAGTAATGGATTCGCGTTATTCATATTGTTAAATATAAAATCTTCATATCCATATTTTTTAGTAATGAAATTATATCTAGCTATAAAACCATTTAATTCAGAAGATTCAGAATTGGACTTTATATAATTTTTGATTTTGTCATCTAGATTTAGATAATCGTTCTTTAATTCTTCCCATAAAGAAGAAGGAACATTAGTTTGTTCACAAGCAGTAGAAGTCTTCTCTAGGAAACTAGCTGCATACTTAATTGCCTCTTCCTTTATATTTATAGAAGGAGGCTCTGGTTCAACATAATTTGGTTCGATATAAATAGAAGGATAAAGCAAGGAATCATTAGACCCATCATAAGTTTTAAATCTAGGTGAGCCAACATTATATAGAAGAGGGTTATTTGGATAGGCTTCATTAGTGATGATGGACTTGATTCCATCTAGCTTGATATTCCAGTTAACATTGTCCCCATTAATGCTTAAGCTTTTGGCAGCGCTAGAAGATAATTTGTCTCCATTAGGGAAACTCAATGTATAAGTCCCATTAGGATTAACTCCAATAGTAAATATAGATGTTGCTTTATCAAATTCCTCGATTATTTCATCTTTATAGGTAGCCTTGGATGAATTTAGGAATGTTTTATCAAATGTTGTGGCTATAACGCCTTTATCTTTATTTCCTATTATTATCTTCTTGCCAGACTTCAATTCAGAAGTTGATTTAACTAATGAATAATATTTAGTAGAAGTAACGATTAAATTAGTAGAAGCCTTGATTGAAGGATTTTCATTCGAAGTAGCAGTTAAAGTAGTGCTTCCATCTTTTAAGGCAGTTATTTTATTTGAAGCAATGCTAGCAATTGAATTATCTTCAATACTTAAACTAAATTCCTTATTTGAAGCGTCAATAGGAACAAAACTAGGTTCAATTATCTTTTCTTCCCCAACGCTTAAAGATATAGAAGAAGGCAGAGTCATAGAAACTAAATCGACTTTATCATTATGCACTTCAATTTCGGCTTTTGCAGATAAGGAAGAAACTACTTTACTAGTAACGGTTATCTGACATTTACCAATGCTTTTAGCGGTTACTAACCCATTTTTATCTACTGAAGCAATATTAGAATCAGAAGAATGCCAAGTAACTGATTTATTCGCATTTTCAGGCAAAATCGTGCATTTTAGAGTTTTGCTATTGCCAACTCTAATTCTAGAAGAAGTTTCATCAAGAGAAATAGAAGTAGGTTCGATTGAAGTCAAAGGTATATTGCCCCAAATATAATCGGCCCATTCAGGATGGTATATAAATGGATTCCTATTGTTTTGGATTAGATAAACTCTTTCACATCTTTCTTTCTCATATTGGTTCTTTTCTAGATGCTTATTCCAATCTAAAAATAAATTTGTTGAATAAGTGGTGAGCCCGAAGTTCCCATCCTTTTTAAAATGGGCTACCCCGTTGCCCTGGGTATAATTGCTTCCGGTTTTAGTTACGTATTTAAGGGCAAAATAGAAATAACTTCTTGCTATATTGCCTTTCCATTCGTCATTTGGCTCAAAAACAGTCCCGGTATATCCAGGGAAAGAAGAATTGCCTAATTTAGAATATTTATTTTCTGACCAGGTTGTTGGACTAGAAGTAACCCCCAAAGCAAAATTGCTTCTCATTCCGTTAATTTTCCCATCCGTTGGATACATGTTGAACATGTCTCCGCCTTCCCCGTTTGGTCTGCCTTTATTGCCACCCCACCAGGATTTAGGTATTAAATGCTCTTTGTTCCAAGCATCTCCTTCTTTAGAATAATTACCTGTATCACCAGGCCTAAGCTTAGAAATATTCGAATACATGTCAACTAGGTAGCCATCAACAAAATCCGTATCAAGGAAAGTTGAATTAAGCGCCTCGTAGCCTTGTCTTTTCCAGCCATCCCAAACTTTTGCCTGCAACCTATTAAATAGTTGTTGCCTAGTTAGACTAGGTGCGACTGCTTCGATATCTGCAAAATAAGATTCAGGAGTAGAAGCGGCTTCTTTCCTTATATATACAAAGTGATTTTCGTTTTGGTTTAGATTATTAATGCTTGGGGTAAATGAAAAAGAAAGAAAAAGCCCTTGTAGTAATAAAAATAATTTACTTGCTCGTTTCATGTTTATATTTAATCAAAAATAGATGTTTTAGTTAATAGTGTTTATTCCCATATTCCCTAAAAATTTCGTTATTAAGGTATATTTATAGACTTTTTTGTAATTGACTACCTTAAAAGAAAAGTAGTTACTTCTTAAACCCAACTTATTACCTTATAATCAAAAACATGGAAAAAGAAAATAAAATAGTATTAGCCCTTATTGCTCATGACAATAAGAAAGAAGACATCGTGAATTGGTGCAAGGAAAATGTCACCAAATTGAAAGAATTTAGTTTAATAGGAACCGGACATACAGCTGCCCTAATTAGTGAAAAGACCGGATTAAAGGTAAAAGGATTTCTATCTGGCCCAATGGGAGGGGATCAACAAATTGGTGCCCTTATTGCTATGGGAAAGGTAAATATGGTCATATTCTTCTGGGATCCCCTTCAAGCCCAACCTCATGATCCAGATGTTAAGGCCTTGATGAGAATCGCTGCGGTTTATGATGTTCCATTCGCGACAAATAAGGCTACTGCCGATGCTTTGCTAAAATAGTAAAAATACAAAAAGAAGCGACCCATGTAGTCATTTTCTTTTATTTTTAAATGTTGTAGAATACTTAATGCATCAAATTTTAAGGTAATTTTAAATGATGTCGAAAAGTGTTGAAAAAGAATTGGGATTTATAGGAAAAAAGCCTTATGCATTAATGTTTTTGACTATTTTTATCTCCGTTTCTATTGGTGCATTCATGTTAGAAAATATAGCCTTTATGAATACTCCAAACAATTTGTTCAACAACAATTTGGAATTCTTTCTTTTGTTTGGGGTGACTATTGTAGTTAATCTATATCTATTGTTTTTAATAAAACGATATTTCTCTATTAAGCCAAATATATTTCCATTAATCATATTTTCTATTGGTTTCATTGCTAATTTAATCGCCCTATTTATGTTGCCTAATCCGCTTAATCTAACAGTTAATGATTTTGCAGGCAAAGACATGAGCATATCTTATTCGTTGGACACTATGGGACGAATTAGGTATGCGATTATGTTTTTTGTCGCCTCTTATTACGCTTTTATGATTTTTTCGATATTCCCTAAAGTCATAAAGTCATCAAATACCTTCCTTTGGCTATTTTATGTTGGGATAGCCATATGTTTATTCTTCATAATCTATAGTTTTGTCAAAGAATATGACATCTATGTCTATATGATTAAGAAAACTAGCGATTACAAAGGACCTGAATATGTCTCTAGTTGCTTTAATAATAGGAATACATTTGGAACGTTGATGCTAATTGGCATATGTGCAAGCGCGATTATCCAATCGAAAAGACATTCTCTAATCAATTATCTTTTCATGTTCACATTTTATATCGAATTGTTCTTCATTCTTTCGAAGACATCGATAATTATCTCTACTATATTTTTAATCGTATTCCTTATTTATAGATTTGCGATTACTATCCGTCATTATCCAATAAGGACATCATTATTTGCTATTTTGATTATTGGATGTACTGTCGCTTCAATTTGCTTCGGTGTGCTAAAGACTTTTGGAGAGAATTCCTATTTTGTCACTTTGCTAAATAATTTTGTCGATGCCTTTACTCTTTCAAACAAATTAACCTTTACATCAAGGACTAAAATTTGGGAATCTTGCATCAAGATAATGAAAGGATATCCTAATTCAATTGTATTTGGGGTAGGGGAATATGTAACAAATAATATCTTATCTATGATATTTGGTTCCGATCCTAGCGGAACTGCAATTTTCTATGCCCATAATGGACCAATACAGGAATTAGTAAGTGGCGGTGTCATCAGGCTATTAATACTTTCTATAATGATATTTATCTTCCTATATAAATTAATAAAGAATGCCACTAATCATAATAAAAGTGCGATTACATTCCTATTTACTTTCTTTGCCTTATTAGCACATGGGTTTACTGAATCTACATATTTCTTCCCTAGCGATACAAAAGGGATGGCATTATGCTTTATATTCATGTTACCGATGCTAGTAGATTATGAAAAGAAAGATATTGATTCCAATAATGAAAAGATAACATTTAAGTTTAAATTTGAATCCTCTCCATTATCTAGGGCTTCCTTAATTACTTCTTTTTTAATGCCGATATTAATATTTATCGGACCAATGTATGGAAGCATTGCATCCACTCCAAGCGCCTTATTGCCTGAAATTGGGCTATATTTCCATGTATTTGCATTGGTATCTATCTTCCTTTTGTTTATCTGTCTCTATTCGTTTAATTGCTTAAACAATGGGAGAAGTATCTTCTATTCAGTATTAACTATTTTATTAGAAGTATCCTTATTATTAATAAATATTTTCCATAAGGATTTAATTACTTTCATTACTAGTCTTATATCCTTATTAATCTTAACTATTTATTCGCTGATTAGGTGCAACAGGCATTTTGCTAATCATTCTAAGAAAGAATTCTTTAAATATCTAATTCACTTAGTTATATTCCTAGTTCTATTTGGATTATTGGATTTTGGGTATCTTTATATCCCTGAATATAGTATCTATTCTTCAGCAAGCTACGTTACTTATCTATGCTTCTTTAATGTTTACCTATATTTCATATATCTACATTTACCTTCAAAGTGTCCAATTAGGCCACTTGATATGAAATTGCTTATTCTTGAATTTAAATATGAATATTTAGTAACTAAACTATCATCAAGAATGGATAAACGTAACGAAAAATACTTCTCTAGACACCCTAGAAATAAAGAAAAATAGGCATTTTATCCTTTTAATTTATCTTGCTTTGGATTAGGATATCTAGGAATCCAAAAGGAATTACATATGGAAAAAACAAATGAAAAACCCTTTAAACTGAATTATCAGCGTACTTTCATCATTGGTTTTGCCTTCTTTGGCATCTTATTGCTTTGGCAGGTATATGACTCATGGTGTCCTTTGTTCTTGACTAATTTGTTCAAGACTGCCTTTGGAAAGGAAAATGCCGAAGAAGTCCAATATTTAGTTGGTATCATGATGGCTATTGATAATCTAGCCGCCTTGATATTGCTTCCGATATTTGGCCATCTTTCTGATAAGACAAAATCCCCATTAGGAAAGAGAATGCCCTATATTTTGGTAGGTACATTTATCTGTGCCGTTGCTTTCCCATTTATCCCATTAGCAATGCATTATAATAACATTGCAGGTGTATTGGCTTGCATGTTTATTGTTGTCGTATTTGCGATGATGTATAGAAATCCTGCCGTTGCCTTAATGCCTGATATCACTCCAAAGCCACTTAGAAGTAAGGCTAATGGAATCATCAATATCATGGGTTATTTTGGTGGGGCCTGTGCCACTTTGCTTGGTGTCTTCTTATCTGCTAATAGCTATTTCAAGGAAGGGCATAAGAATTACCATAACGTCTGGATAATCGAAGTCCCATTCCTAGTTGGATCAATCTTGATGGTTATAAGCGCCCTCGTTTTATTCTTCTTAATTAAGGAAAACAAGATTGAAGAAGAAATGAAAGACGAACTTAGACGTGGCGAAGAATATGCCGCTATCGAAGATAAGATTAGCGAAGAAAATGAAGATGCCCCAATGAGCAAAGCCAATAAGAGGATGCTTCTATTGATATTAGGAGCCGAATTCTTCTGGTTTATGTCTGATAATGGAATCGGTACATTCATGACTAATTACACCTCGTTCCACTTAAAATCAAATACATCTGCGATGATGATTGCAATCATTCTTGGCGGATTAGCTTCTGTCATCGGTTTCCTTTTTGGAGGCACGATTGCTTCTAAAATCGGAAGGAAATGGACAATTGTTACAGGATTAGGTATTACAGTCGCTTCATTGCTATTATGGACAATATGTACTTATGTAGTTCCAGTAGCAACTCCTCCAGAAGGTGAGTTCAACAAATTCCCTATTTATATCTATATTGTCTGGGTCATGAAAGGATTTGGGATGAGCTTGGTCCATGTCAATTCCTTCCCAATGGTAGTAGAACTTTGCTCTAGTAAGAAAATTGGTAAATTCACCGGTTATTATTATGCTTCCTCCATGGCAGCCCAGACTGTTACCCCGGTTCTAGTAGGTTCATTAATGCTTATTCCTAATTTTGATTTCACCGTCTTGCCAATCTATGGATTAGTAATGTCGATTGTCGCCCTTGTTATCTTTATGTTCGTCAAGAATATCAAATCTACCAAAACCGAATTCAAGAAGGGTTTAGAAGCTTTAGGAGATGAAGATTAATGCCAGCAGCCTTAACTCATTATTCCTTTGCCCTAGAAGTTATTAAAGAATTAAAGGATATCGATATTGATGCCTTTACTTTAGGGACGCAGGGACCAGATCCGTTCTTCTATAGGGGGATACTTAAAAAAGGACGTCCATCTAATTATAAAGATATCTGGCAAATAGGAGAAAATCTCCATCATAGTGATGTTTCTCCTATTTATATAAAGATGCTAGAAAATGCAAAAGGGGACAAGCAATTATCTTCTTTTGTCTATGGATTGTTCCTCCATTATTGCCTAGATAAAATAATTCATCCCTATGTATTTTATAGGAGTGGCTTTGATTCTAGTGGGGGATTAGAAGGCAAATTCAAATATAACCATGGGGCATTTGAAGCCCTTCTAGATGTAAGATTATCAAAACTATTAAAGACTTATAAAAACCCTGGCAAGACTATAAATGTCGCTAAACTTGATTTAGATAAGATTTCTTCTTTGTTTAATGTAGTTGAAGATAAAAACATGACTTCAACTACCTATAAAGAATCTGTTATTGATTTTATAGGTATCGAGAAGCTTCTTTTCTCTAGAAGTGGGCTTAAACGCATCTTGTTTAGACTTACTGGAAAATATTCTTTGGCCATGGCCATGTCTTATCCTCATTTCTATAAAAAGGCCGATTATTTCGATGTCCTTAATCTAAAAAAGTCTAATTGGAAAGATCCATCTACTTTAATTACATCTAATGATTCGATATTAGATTTATTTGATAAGGCCAAAAAGGAATTTATAAAATTCTATCCTCACCTAGTCAATATAGATAATGATGCGATTAGGTCTTATTGCAAAGATTTAAATCACGACGGGACTCCTTTTAAGGATAAGAAGAGAGAATATTCCATTTGTTTTAGGTAATATTGCTATAAATTTATCGCTACTTTCCTTATAATAAGGAAGTATGGCGAATGTCAAATTAAAATCGTCAAATTATTTTGGGTTAGTTATATGCAATAACTGCAAGGCTCTTTTTGTTCGCGAGGACAAAACTAGCCTTTTTCATTTCCCTGGTTCTTCTATCGAATCAAAAAAGGGAATTAAAGATAAATTAGCTAGCCTTTTATCTAGAAAATATGAAGGACGTGTATCAATTAAGAAGATATATGAACCGGTATATTCTTATTCTTCATCTACTAGAACTTCTTTATCTCTAGTTTTGGCATCTGAATTAGCCCCGTTACGTTTCCCGTCTTCTTTCGAAGTTAGGTTTCTTTCATTAAACGATAAGGATTTAATTGATCCACTTGATTACAAAGGATTAGAGAAGATAACAATCTATGATGTCCCTAGGAAAGTCGATATAAGTGCCGATGATTATAATGAACTAATCCAATTAAAGAAGGCAATTGGTTATTATTCATCTAGAATTGATAAAGATTCAACTAAGGAATTAAAGGAATTTATCGATTATAGCAATGACAAAGATGCATCCATGCGAGCTTTCCTGTTCTTATTAAAAGAAAATGGCTTAAGCAAAGAAGAATACATAACCTATCTAAAAAGGAAGCCTAGATAAATGAAAACTTTCCTTCGCCCTGGTTTTTATCAAAAGCTAATTATTGGTTTGCTACTTTTTACTCAGCTAGGATTAGCTATTTATTTGCTAGTTAGATTATCTACCTATTCAGAGCAATCCCAACTTGCCTTTTATATCATTTTGTCTAGCATATTCATTTTAAATGTTGCAATTTCTAGCTATATAATTAGCTCTAAATCCCCTGATTCATATAGACTGGCCTGGCTTTGGGTTGTGAATTGCATCCCTTTACTAGGGGCGATTACCTATATTGTCTTTGCTAATAAGCAGACTTCAAAGCATAAAAGGAAGATGGTCAATAGATATATACGTCCCTTAGAAAAAGAAGAAAGCGAATCAAAGGCTTTAGAAGAATTAAATGACAAATATCCAGCATATGTACCTTTGTCAAATTATCTATTCTTTACTAAAGGAGGAGGGATATTCTCCGATACTTCGATTTCCTATTATCCTTTAGGTGATTTTGTCCTCGAACCATTGTTAAGAGAATTATCTTTAGCAAAGCATTATATATTCATCGAATTCTTCATTATCGAAAAGGAAGGGTATTTCTGGAAGCAAATACATAAGATACTTGTTGATAAAGTTAAAGAAGGGGTGGATGTCAGGGTTATCTATGATGATGTTGGCTCTTTATCAGTTGCCCCATTCCATTTTGATAAGGAATTACAAAAAGAAGGCATTAAATGTCATAAATTCAATCCATTGCGTCCTTTTCTAGATATTAGACAAAACAATAGGGACCATAGGAAATTAGTGATTATTGATGGGCATACTGCCTTTACTGGTGGGTTTAATGTTGCGGATGAATATATAAACAAGAAAGAAAGGTTCGGACATTGGAAAGATAATGGAATCATGATTAAAGGGAAGGCAGTTACTTCCTTTACGATGATGTTCCTTTCTAATTATGTATTCTATTTTGATCCAAAAGAGCAAATCGATAAGAAATATTATTCTTCTTCAACCTATATTTCTGAAATCGGGGGATATCCAAAAGGGAATGGCTTAATCCAACCATATTGTGATCTCCCATTTGATTCAAAAGCGGTCGGGGAAAGAGTATATCTAGACATAATCCAACGCGCCAAAAAATATGTCTATATGACTACTCCATATCTAATAATAGATTCCGAGATGGAGAATTCTCTTATTGCAGCTGCTTCTTCTGGAATTGAAGTCATATTGCTTATGCCACATATTCCGGATAAAAAAGCAATATTCCAATTATCTAGGTCCTATTATGGCAATTTGCTTAAAGCAGGGGTAAAGATATATGAATATACCCCAGGATTTGTCCATGAAAAGATGTTTATTAGCGATGATGTAGTCGCGACTGTCGGGACGATTAACCTAGATTATAGAAGTTTATATCTCCATTTAGAAAACGGGACATTCATCGTTGGGTCAAATTCGATAAGCGACATGAAACGAGATTTCCTCGACTCGATTAAATTATCAACTCAAATAGATTTGTCTACCTTCTATAGGTGGCATAAGAAAAATAAGTGTTATTGGGGACTTTTAAGGATAGCGGCGCCATTTTTATGAAAAAACTTACTGTATTTAAAATTAGATTCATTCAAAAAACCTTAAAGTTCTTTTCCTTTTTCCTCCCTATAAAGAAGCAAGAAATATTCAAGGAAAAGGAAGGATTAGCTGATTTAAGTAAAAAGCTAGCCAAAAAAGCTAAAAAGATTATGGTCTTAGTCGGGCCTAATATTGCCAAAAGAGGATATCAAGAAGAAGTGGTATCTTCTTTAAATAAAGTAGGTATAGAGACCTTTCTTTATATCGCCCCTTCTAGCGAGCCAGATGTAGCAATGGTAAATAAGGCCCACGAATTCTATGTTTCAAATAAATGTGACGCCATTTTTGCAATTGGAGGGGGCTCCATATTGGACTTAGCTAAGGCCATTAAATCGATAAAGAAAGATATATCAGCTTCATTTGGATTACTTAAGGTAAAGAAGAACAAGATGATATTGATTGCATCTCCAACAACTGCCGGCACTGGCTCTGAAGCTACTTTTGCTGCGGTTATTAAAGATAAAGATGACATCAAAAGAACTATTATCTCTCCCAATATCCTTCCTGATTATGTCTATTTCGATTCTAGTTACCTTTCTTCTTTGCCTGTAAATGTTGCCTTATTCGCAGGACTAGATGCGTTTACTCATGATATAGAATCCTATATTTCAAATTCTTCAAGCAAAAAAACTAGGAAATATGCGAAAGAAAGTTTGCTTTTATTTAAATCTAGTTTTGCTAAATTTATCGATGATAGAAGTAATAAACAAGCTTCTTTAGATATGCTTCTATCTTCTTTTCTAGCAGGAAAGAGCTTTACTTTAGCCTATGTCGGCTATGCCCATTCTATTGGCCATGCCTTAGGTAGCAAATATAATCTACCTCATGGATTAGCAGTTATTTCTTGTTTAGAGGAAGTATTAGATTTCTATAAAGGCAAATATCCAAAAAGAAAGAAGGAATTAGAGGAGATATTAGGAACAAATGATTTAGTTAAATATGTTTCTAGTCTAAAAGCCACTTATCAAGTCAAGCATCTAGAACTAGATATAAATAAAGAAGAAGCCAAGGAATTAGCGTCTATTGCTTATAAGGAAAGCGTTCCTTTATATCCAGTTCCTAGAATTGCAACAAGGGAAGAATTAACTTCATTAATATTAAAAATCGGAGGGAAAAATGAAGATTGAATATAATAGCCATTCTGGCTCGGATTTTATCAAAGTCAAAAATGAAGTCGGTCTAGAGGTCATCTTGTCTAGTGTTGGGGCAGGCATTTATCAAATTACCTACGATGGGATAAAGACCTTATCAACTCCAGAAAATCTAAAAATATATGTTAATCCAAATCCGGCTTATTATGGAAAAACAATAGGTCCAATCGCCGGACGAGTTAAAGATGGATTGATAAAAGTAGATAACAAAGTCAATAAACTTCCCCTTAATGAAGGAGAGAATTCACTCCATTCAGGATCGCTTTGCTTTGGATACGCTCCTTTTAAATATGAAGTAAATGAAATCGAAGATTATTTTGAAGTAAGGTTCAAGAATAAATTCAAGGCGAGTAAAGATGTCTTTGATGCAGATCTAGATGTAGTTATCGCCTATAGGATTGCTAAAAATGAACCAATTCTAGAATATTCTTACCATGTAACTCCAAATAAGGACTGTCCGATAAATATAACTAACCATAGCTATTTCAATCTAAATGGGAAAGGGGACATATTGACCCATAAACTAGAGATTGCTGCTTCTAAAGTCACTAGTTATGAACCTGATTTGATTGTAAAAAGCATTGATGAAGTTAGCCCTGCACTTGATTTTAGAAAGCCTAAGGAAGTGGGAAAAGACATAAAGGCAAAAGAACTAGGTGCCACAAGGCTACAAGGATATGACCATTGCTTCATATTCGATAAAGTCGATTCAAATATAAAGGCTACATTACTAGGAGATAACATTGGATTAAATCTATATACTTCTTCTAGCGGCCTTCAGGTCTATAGCTGCAATTTCCCAAATACGGATATCAAGCTAGATAGAGGGGAATTCGAGACTCAATATTCTTCTATTACATTAGAAGAAGTAAATGCCCCATATGGCCTTGATTCAATGCTAATAAAAGCAAACGAAACCTATGTCCGTATCCATAAATATGAATTCTTTAAAAAGGAGAATAGATTATGCTAAATAAATCAATTGAAGAACTTCTATTATTTGCTTCTAGCCATCTTGATTTAAAAAATGAAGATGTCGATTATTATAGGAACTTATTGCTAGGTAAATATAATCTTGATACTCCTTTTGAAGGGGAATTAGACAAAGCCCATATCGATTCCTTGAAGTTACCAGATGAAGTATTTGATTCATTGGTCAATGATTTTATCGAAACTGGATTAAATAGCCATGATGCCGAACTAGAGGCGACTTATTGCTTTGGCTTAGTTAGCCCAACCCCATCCTATGTCAATAGTCATTGTCACTCATTAATCAATCAAGGAAAGGCAAAAGAAGCAACTGACTATCTATATAATCTAAGCATTGAGAATAACTATATTGCTAAATCAAAAGTAGATAAGAATATTGTATTCGAGGCCAATTACAAAGATGGGCCATCCTTAGATATTTCCATTAATTTATCTAAGCCGGAAAAGAATAATAAGGACATTGCTAAGTTAGTAGGTTCTAAATCAACTGGCTATCCTAAATGCTTATTATGCAAGGAAAACATCGGATTCAAAGGTAATGAAAAGCATCCTGCTAGGGAAAATATCCGTTATATTGATTTGAATCTAGAAGGAGAGAAATGGTTCCTCCAATTCTCCCCATATGTCTATTATTCAAATCACTGCATTGCCTTCTATGAAAAGCATGTATTCATGGAAATATCTCCTAGAATATTTAGGAGATTATTCGATATAGTCGATATATTCCCTCATTATTTCATTGGCTCGAATAGCGATCTCCCTATTGTTGGAGGCTCTATCCTTAACCATGAACATTTCCAGGGTGGCGCCCATATCATGCCATTGATGAAGGCTAATGATAGAATTGTAATCAAGGATGAAAACGGATTGAAGATATCAATACTAGATTTTTATGATTCAGTCATTAAGTTAGTATCTTCTTCCAAAGAAGATATATTGAATGCCGCTTCGAAAATTGAAGAAGCCTGGAGACATTATGATAATAAGGAACTAGATATTATTTCTTATGAAGGGGATATAAAGCATTCTACCGTCACTCCAATTGTTAGGAAAGTCAAAGACAAATACGAGATGTATGTCATCCTTCGCAACAATAGATGCGATGAAAAATATCCTACCGGTATCTTTCATGCCCATCCTGAATATGCCCATATTAAGCATGAAGGCATTGGGTTAATCGAGGCAGCTGGATATTTCATCCTTCCTGCTAGATTGGTTAGACAATCTAAAGAAGTGGAGGAATGTATCGAAAAAGGATTAAGCAATATGGAGGCAATTAAGCTTTATCCAGATCTAGATATATTCACTGACATGCTAGATAGAATGAGAAACGAAAAGATTACCTCAAGAGAATATATTGCCGATATTTGCCGCAATATATTGAAAAATGTAGCAGTCTTCAAAGATAATGAATTACACATGAAGGAATTCAAGTCCTTCATAGAAGGAGCCTTAAGATGATTTATACCGCGAATGCCGAAGAATTATTTGTATCTAATTTCTTCTTGTCCCCAGAACATATCGTATTTTCTCATGGTAGACTAGAGATTCTAGGAAACCATACCGACCATAACCATGGACTTTGCCTAGTAGGTGGAGTCGATATGGGCATAACTGGAGCTTTCTCTAAAACCGATGATGGGAGTATCGAAGTCATTTCCCAAGGTTATAAGAAGATTAAATTCGATATAAATGATTTAACTCCTAATAAAGATGAATATGGGACTTCAAAAGCCCTTGTTAAGGGAGTTTTGTCTAAATGCAAGGAACTTGGATTTAACATTGGCGGATTCAAAGGTGCCTTTGTTTCTGATATTTTCCCTGGTGCCGGGGTTTCTTCTAGCGCCTGCTATGAATCTTTAATCGTTAAAATCGTTTCAATGCTTTATAACGAAGATAGGATTACCCCTTTACAAATGGCTAAGATTGGCAAATATGCCGAGAATGTCTATTTTGGCAAGCCATGTGGATTATTAGACCAAATCGGAACTAGTTTTGGAGGGATGATCTATGTTGACTTTGAATCGCTAGAAAATCCAGTTACCGAAGTAGTGCCATTTAATATGCCTTTAAAGGTAATCTTAATCAATACGGGTGGAAGCCATGCTAACTTGACCCCTTTATATGCTTCGATTGGAGAAGATATGAAGCTTGTCGCCCAAAATGTATTTGATGTGCCTTATCTAAGAATGGTATCAAAGCAAGTTTTCTTTGATAAAATCACTAAACCAAATAGGGGAGTAAGCGAATTAGCCAAGATGAGGGCTACCCATTATTTTGAAGAAAACGAAAGAGTGATAAAGGCTAAGGAAGCCTTGAAGATAAATGATGTAAATTGCTTCTTGGATGCCGTCAATTCTAGTGGCTGTTCTTCTTCGACCATGTTACAAAACACAATGGTTCCAGGACAATATAAAGGCTCTCCTCAAGAAGCCTTAGATATACTTCGCCCATATCTAGGCAATGGGGCCGAACGTATTATGGGTGGAGGATTTGCTGGTAGCATCATTGCCTTTACTTTCCCTAGCGAATTGAATTCCTACATGGCTGAGGCTATAGGGCATTATGGAGCTAAAAACGTCAAGAATGTCAATATAGTCGAAGGTGGGCCAAAAGTAATAAGGTAAATATATATGTGGGGGAATTTATACCTAAAAGTCGAACTTTTCAATTTCCCTTACTTTCTTTTCATTGCGCTCATTTGTGTTTGCTTTATTGTTTCTACTTTCCTTTCTAGACGATTTGGGAAGGATTGGACTTACCGCTTTATATCGGTTTTGGCCTGGAGTAATTTTGCCCTTCATTTTGTAAAGCAATTAAATCCATTCTATGTTGCTTCTTGGCCAATGGGACTAGGTAGATCTACTGCTGAAAATCTCTGTGCTTTCTTGATAATGGTCTCTCCATTTATCATTAAGTGGGGCAATAAATACATGAAGGATTATCTTTTCTACATGGGGATAATATCTTCTTTGCTTGTATTTTTATGTCCAACAAGTGCCTTTGGACTTGATTTAGGTGAATTAGAGAATTTCCTAGAAGTATCTAGATTCTATATTTGCCATATACCTTTATTAATTATTGGATATCTAGAAGTAGATTCAGGATTCCATGAATTGAATTACCATAGATTAGTTGCGATGCCATTTATGTTTATGGCAGTAGAAGCTATTTTAGTGGCTAATGCATGCTTGCTTAATCTAGTTTTGTACAAGTTGCCTTGGAGCGAATTCCTAGATAGAGGCAATCCGTTACTAAATTCTTCTCTTCCATTTGGCCCAACTCCAGAGATGGATAAGATGCTAGGAGCATTTTATCCAATGCTAATCCCATATCTACAGATTTATTATGTAAATGGGGTTATTAAATTTACTCCTGTCTTATATTTATTTATTCCATATACAATCGGAACATTATTATTAGGTCCATTGCTGGCACTTCCTTTTGAAAATAGAAGGATGAAACTAGACATAGAATGGATAAAAATGAAATACAAGATGAGAAAAATAGAAAGAAACTGTTAGATTTTATATTTTATATAGTTTAATTGTTCTTCTTTCTTATATAAAATATAAGAGTTTCTAGAAAGGTGTTTTTAGAATGGAAAAAATTAGACAAGCAGGATTATTGTTACCAATTTCAGCCTTAAAGGGCAATTATGGGATTGGGGATTTTGGGAAAGATGGCTATTCCCTTATCAAGAATCTAAAGGAAAACGGATTCAAGTTGTGGCAGATTTTGCCTTTAAATCCATTAGGGTTTGGCCATTCTCCTTACCAACCATTTTCTTCTTTTGCTCTTGATGAATTATATCTAGATTTAGAGTCTTTAAAGAAAGAAGGGTTATTATCTTCTTTGCCTAAAAAAGCTCCTATTAGCGATAAAGTCTCCTATGAAAAGGCTAGAGAAATAAAACGCGAATACGCTTATAAAGCCTATCTAAAAGATAAAAGTAGAGCCAAGAAGGCAATGGACGAATTCAAAACCAATAATTCTTGGGTTGCTAATTATGCCGTTTTTGCTACTTTTAAAGACGAAGATAATAGAAGTTGGGATCACTGGGAAAAAAGAAAACAGGACTATGTTTCTAATCCATATAATCTAAATAATAAAGAAAAGGGTATGGTTAATTTCCATATCTGGCTACAGATGAAATTATATAGCCAGTGGAATTCCCTTCATGAATTCGCCCTTTCTAACGGAATTCGCATAATTGGGGACATCCCTTTCTATGTTGGCTTTGATTCTTGCGATGTCTGGAGCGATCAAGATTCATTCTTACTAGACCCACTTAATAAACAACCTACCTTTATAGCAGGGGTACCGCCAGATTATTTCTCTGCGACTGGCCAAAGATGGGGCAATCCTATCTATAACTGGGATAAATTCAAACAAAACGGATTCTCATTCTTGATTAACCGTATTGCCTTGAATGCCAAATTATATGACATCATCCGTTTAGACCATTTCCGCGCTTTCGATACCTATTGGAAGATTCCTTCAAGTTGCCCAACTGCAGTAGAGGGAAATTGGATTGAAGCCCCAGGATATGAATTCTTCGATAAGTTATTCGCTTCCTATCCAAATATAGAAATAATAGCCGAGGATTTAGGTGATTTACGTAATGAAGTTTTGGTATTACGTGACCATTATAACCTTCCTGGAATGAATGTTATCCAATTCACTTTCCATGATGATGTGCTTGAAAATAAGAGTGGATACAATGCCTATAATTCAGTTGTCTATCTAGGGACACATGATAATGATACGACATATTCTTATGTTGCTTCCTTAGATGAATATGAAAGAAATAGGTGGCTAGATGCCTTATCCTATATGGGTCTAGATAGGCAAAATTATGTCTCTTCCTTAATCAAATTTGCCTTAAGGAAAGATGCTAAATATGTCCTATTGATGGCAGAAGACTTACTTAACCAAGATAGCTATTCTAGAATCAATGTCCCAGGAATTGTCGATGACCGTAACTGGACTTATAAATTAAAAGACAACAATGACCTATTCGAGGCTTTAAAAGAATATAAAGAAGAACTAAAGAAGGATAATAGATAATGAAGAAAGTCGGCATCGTCTCGCTTGGATGTGCGAAAAACCTTATTGATTCTGAATCGATACTAGGGATGTTTAATACTCCTAGCTTTGAAATAACTTCTTCTCCGAAAGAAGCGGATTTTATAATCATCAATACATGTGGCTTCATTTCTAGTGCCAAAAAAGAATCGATTAATATGATACTTGAGATGGCTAAATATGATGCGAAGCTTATTGTAGTGGGGTGTCTAGTTGAACGTTATGAAGGGGAATTAAAGAAAGAACTTCCGGAAGTCGATGCCTTTATACCTATTTCTTCTTATTCAAATCTAAAAGAAAAATTAATTGAAGTAACTGGAATTAATGATATCCTTCCTTTTTCTTCCTTTAGGAGAGTCTTGTCTTCATCTTCTTATTCGGCATATCTAAGGATTTCTGAAGGATGCGATAATTTCTGTTCCTTTTGTGCGATTCCCTATATTAGGGGTAGATTCAAGTCTCGTCCTTTTATAGAAGTAATAGAAGAGGCTAAATTATTAAAAGAAAAAGGAGTAAAAGAAATCTCCTTGATTAGCCAAGATACAACAATCTATGGGATTGATTTCCCTTCCAAAAAGCCTGATATTGTCGATTTATTGAAATCTTTAGAAGATATTGGCTTTTATTCGATTAGGTTACTTTACCTTTATCCAAGCGAGATTAGCCTTGAATTAATTAAACATATTGCTTCAAGTAAGCAAATTGCCCATTATTTTGATATACCTGTCCAATGTGCTTCTGATCATCTCCTTAAATTAATGAATAGACATGGTGATATGGCTCAGATGAGGCAATTATTTAAAGACATCAAGGAAATTTGTCCTGATGCCATTTTAAGAACTACATTAATCGCAGGTTTCCCTGGAGAAAATGAAGAAGATCTAGAAGAAACAAAAGAATTCCTTAACGAAGTTGAATTCGACCATATGGGTTGCTTTACCTATTCTAGAGAAGAAGGGACTGCATCTTATTCTTATCCTAACCAAATAAAAGAATCTATCAAAAAGAAAAGAAAAGACGAATTAATGAAATTGCAGCAAGTCATTTCATTTAAGAAAGCCTTGTCCCAAGTTGGCAAAACTTCTGAAGGCATCGTCATTTCTTCTAGGTTAAACGATGGGACTTATATGCTTAGGTCAACTTGGAACGCCCCAGATGAAATTGATGGGAATATCTATTTCAAATCAGATAGGGATTTAGCTGAAGGTGATATAGTAAAAGTTAAGATTACATCTGCTTTTACTTATGATTTAGCAGGTGAATTAATAAATGAATAAAAAATCATTTTCCTTAATATTGCTTTCTTTATTACTAGCCTCTTGTAAACAAGAATTAAGTAGTTCTAGTAGTAAGAATAATTCAAGCGAACTTTCTTCTAATGATAGTTTTTTGCTAAATACATCTACTTCAGAAATTGAATCAATAAAAAGTAGTGTATCTTCTAGCCAATCTAGTATTAGTACCGAAGAATCTATTTCAAGTGGTCAAGAGTCTTCGATTAGTTCAAGCTCTTCTAGTTCAAATATAGATAATATCCCTGAAGTAAGTGGGAATAATCCAGATGGATCAATGCGAATTCCTGTTCCATCTAATTATAATGTTCCATTCGATTACAGCGGAGATTACTACACTTTTGATACAAGCGAATATTCTTATTCTTCTCCTATTAAAGGTGGATTTTCTCTAATTTACGGAAACTCAAAATACGATAAACCTAGTGCTTCTAAATATGAATATAACGAAGATAATCCTGATGTTAATGGATTGAAAATGGATTATTTTGATAAATATTATAATGGCAAAAGCCAAGTAGGTATCCAATCCCCTTGCTTAGTTAGCAGCAAGAAAATCGAATTCAGGTTTAAAGTATCCGCTAACCATGGGACACAGGGTAAAAACCCAAAGAAAGATAAACCATTATTCACGGTTTATTCATTTTCTAGAGCAGCTGAACTAATTAAAACCGATACTTATTTTGGAGATAAATATTGTTCGACCATATTAAATAATGGGGAAGTAAAGATTTATCTAGCAGCACAC
Source organism: uncultured Caryophanales bacterium (assembly GCA_902464635.1). Lineage (GTDB taxonomy): Bacteria > Bacillota_I > Bacilli_A > RFN20 > CAG-826 > Alloenteromonas. The sequence goes on from CABQKC010000029.1 coordinate 21,409, forward strand.
CAAATTGGTGATAAAGAAAGCAAACCCTTTTGTAATATAATT
>CABQKC010000030.1 GCA_902464635.1 uncultured Caryophanales bacterium
CTATTTGGCAGAACTTACCAATAATCAATTTATCACCCATAAAGTCATAATGATGTGTTACGTGCTTTTGGAAGTTTTGGCCATCAAAATACGTATATTCACCTACTATGATATTTGGGCAATCTATCAATGTTGGCCTAATATAAACCACACTTTCATCCTTGGATTTTAGGGGGTGGATTCTCCTCCAATCTGGTTTATCAGCCTTTTCTGCTCGATACATTAAATCATTTCCATCCTTGTCCGATAAGTCCAGGAATTCATTTGCATTTACCTTGAATTCAAGAATCAGCTTGATTACCTTATCAAAAGACATATCGGTCAATCCCGTTTCCAATTTATTAATCATTGATTTATGGGTGTAACCTAAAGCCTCAGCGAATTCCTGTTGGGACATGTTGTTGTCCAAGCGAATCTTCTTGATTCTATCTCCCAATACTTTGTATGCCACAATTCTCTCCTTTTTTAACCTCGTCGAATTCGACCATGCTAAAACAATCAATTTTGAATGTTTAAATCGATAACTTTATTAACTATAAACTCAATAGTATCTTTATCTTCTACTTTGTTGATAGTAAACAGCTTCTTCCCTGCATAATTCAATGATGCACCTAAAGCATAACAAACATCGTTATCTATTATTAAATATCTATCATGAATATCATCAATCTCTTTTATATCAATATGCCCATATTGAGATTCGAATAATTCCAATTCTTCGTTTTTGAGTTTAGAATGTTTTCCCTTAATAATAGTAATATTTACCCCCTCTTTTTTATGAGCCAAGAAAGTCAATGCCTTTCCGTCACAATATGGATCAATCAGTATAATTGATTGATTAGCAGATGAAATAATGGACGAAATATATTCGAATGCATCATACCATTCGCCAGCGCAAAACAATGCAGTTTTTGGTAAATCTAATCTTTCTATTATTCTAAACACTTGCTCAAATTTACGATTTGTCTCATTTTCAAATTCTAATTGCCTATTCTGAAGTTTTGCCAAAGCAAGCAAGATATCTCCGTTTTCTAGAATGAATTTTCTCATTTGGATAAACTTACGAGCTATTTCAACACTCATCTTATCAGCGGTTTCGCTTTTTAATACCCCTGCCAAAGCAATTACCCCATGTTCAGTATAAACATATGGATTATATCTTCTTTTAGAAGATAAACCATTTGAGGTCGCATTTTGCGACCGCAAAATACTATTCGCTTCATTTTTAGTTAATCTAAAACAAAAATCTTCCGGAAAACGTGTTTTATTCCTTTTCATCTACTCATTTAGCCTTTTTGTTTCTACGCCAAATAGTTCAGCTATATCACTGTCGAGCATCACCTGTCGCCCTCTAACAATATAAATGCGGTCTTCGATGTTTTTATCATTTAAAATTAAAGTTATTGGTAGCAAGTCTTCTTTCATAAAATGAATCACCTTTTATCATTGCTATTCTACCACTCTTTAGAATTTATTCTACACAGAAGTAGCTCTTTAACGAATAAAAGAACGTTTAAAGGTTAGCCAACACATGTATAAAGGTCTTTAAGATTTTTGTTACGGCAAATTGAAGTGATTTTATTCACAAAACCTCTTTATCAATATTGTTCTACTAGTGGCTATTTAGTTATCTACCGTTAATGGATGCATAATAAAAAGCCGAAACCGGCTTTTTACCAAGGTACTACCTGTGAGACCTTTGCAAATAATCAAGAACATATTTTTCAGCAAACATTACTACCTGCGAGAATTATAGCTGACCCTCTTGACTTCAATAACATAAAAACTCCTCAGTGCACGTAAGGGATAATTTAAGGTTTCAATTTTGTTTGGCACAATATCCCAATTGCCAAGAGAGGGGTGACCGAGAGCTAAAAACAAAAGCCATTTGTGGAGCGCTGGCCTTTTTGGAGCTTGGCGGTTCTTAGAGGCGGGCTATAGAATTGGCAAAACCTGTTCAGTTTCTGCTAGAACACGCCTGGCGATGCCTTCCAAAAGGCGCAGTTGTTCATAGAAATGGCAGTCAGAAGCGCGTCGTCATACGCTATCGGGATTGGAAAAATACAAAAAGTAACGATGGTTACTGAACATGCTATCCCTTATTTGCACTGACGAGTTTTAACATAATATCAATTTAGTTCTTTCACAATATTTTTATCCAAAACAGATTTTGTTCAGCTGATTACTAACTATTAAAACCACTGGTTCCAACGCTGTGCTCAGTATAAATATATAGAACATATCTGCTTTTAAATGATAAACAACCATTTTGATGTCACAAAATGTGACCGCAAAATATCACACAACTCACTTTTACTTCATCTATTGCTTGACAAAGCCATTGCAACAAATGGTATCCATCAATAGCCTATAGGACAAGGCGATACTCTCTAACAGGTTTTGGATCGACAAGACATACTTTCCACGTTGAAAGACTAAGTCAGTTTCTGCAACATCAAGTTCCTCCATGGCCTCTTTAGGAACCAATATTGCATATGCTCCGTAATGACGGCAGCCTACGCAGGCTTAGCAACTTTGGCGTCGGCAAGTCAAGTGGCGCCAAAGCTATTAATTATTATTGCAAGTTACTCGCCAAAGGCTCTACCATAGTCCACCAGTTCCCATGGTGTCTTTATCAAGTCTCGCTGGGATTAACCAGTGAAATACATACGACGCTTTAACCCAAAAAACAGCCAAATAACGAAAACCCAATGGACCCAAGTAGCAGGGTTCATCGCTACCTTTCTGGTTTCATAAGTTTCCATATAGACGAGTTTCAGAACTAGCTAAACCTATTCTGCTTCTACTAGAACAAGCATGGCGATGTCTTCCATAAGGCACAGTCGTTCATAGAAATATCAGTCAAAAGCACATCATACGCTATCAGGATTAGAAAAACATAAAAAGTAACGATGGGTGCTTAACATGTCATCCCTTACGTGCACTGAAGAATTTCTTTATTATTATAACAGCAATAGATTTTAGTGCAGTCCGGTTAATTAAACTATTATATTCAAGTTTGTTTTATACGGTTTGGCGAGACTTGATATAAAGGTCAATATCGTTGACGATATATCTAGTTCCCGTGGTATGCAATGCCTCATAAAAATCTTGGATATATTCGCATACTGAATACTTATTGAACAAGGTCATAACCTCCTTGCCCGTCATTCCTTTTTGGTTTTTATATTCTTCAACGCAAAGCACCATAAACGGCAATTCTTTACTCATAGCTCATTCCTCCGGAAAAATAACTTCTCCAGTCTCTTTCTCGTGTTTCCACATTGAATAAAGTGTCATAGGGCTGAAATGCCACATCTTTGTTTCTTCTTTTGCAAGCATTTCATAGGTCTTGGAGTAATAAAATTCGTTCATAGCGGAAATATCGTCAAGACCTTCGTTCTTCACTATAAGGTCAACCGTTTGCGGTATAAGCGCGATACTCAATATAGAATTGAATTTCTCGTCCATTTTATCGCACCTCCTCGGATTTTACGAATTTCAAGAGTGAAATTGCCTCGTTTGTCGCAAATACATATTGGTTAAACAACTTCTTGATCTTTAAGGATTCAAGCGCTTGTTCTTTGGTTAAAAGTCCAGAAGAGTACACTTGGAGAGTTCTATAAACATCATCATTTGCGACTGCTCCAATTATAAGGTCATATTGCTCTCCCTGATACGTACCGTTTCTATGTGCGCAAACAAAGTCAAGCCATTCCTCATCAGGAGCATTGAAACGCTTGATTTTAAGTAGTTCGCTACAGAAATTATCATCTATTTCATACACATTGACTGTCGGTGTGCCACCTCTACGTACTACAACCTTTTTGGCGAAGTTCTCTGCTTGCTCTTTATTGGATGTTGTATAGAAACCGTAGCCAAAGTCAAGAAATCTATTTTGCTCAATAAGCATCGGCTTTTCCACTAGCATATTACTACCGTGGTATAAAATCATAATATAGCCTCCAACTTCTTTATTTGCGCCTTTTCTTCTTTCAACTTTTTCATAATTTCTTCTATCTGACTGCGGCGAGTAAGTCCCTCACGAATTGATGTTAAACTACCCTCATCCTTGCCGATATATTTACTTACTACCTTTTTTCCATCACGGTAATACAAGTAATAATAGGTTTTGCCATTGATGGTTTTAGGGGTTATTTTTCCTCTAGGTAGTGTCTTAAGCTCTTTTGTGTATTCAATTATCATTTTCTCGTTTCGGGCTTCTTCGCGAGAGATAACAGTCATTAGCATGCTCATTCTTCATCACCCACTGTTATTATACCCAACTTTTATATCTTTTTAATAGTTTTTGTTGGGCAAATGATGAGAATGTGAATTCTGTTATTTGACAGAGTTGTTGCAACAAACTCAAAGCTTTTCTTGATATGGCTCATGACACGAATGATAATATAAGTGCTTAGAAATAAGCCGGTGACCCTCAGCCGTAAATGCAGGAGTTTTATAACTAGGTGCGCTCCGCCATAATGGAGCATTTTTTTATGCGAATCGTACAAATTTGTGATGACTACGTTGAATTATTGAGAAAACAGTTTCCAAGAATCATGGACGAGAAACGTATTCATCGCTCGCACACAAGAAAATATGTTTGAACCGGTAATATAAAAGTAAACACTATGTGACACTAACAATTCCACCAGGTATGTGATAGACTACTTTTGCCATCATTCTTATGTGGCATAATAAAAACTCCTTTCTATGACAAGGCAACTGAACATGCACTTTTATACCAAAGGAGTTTTTATTATGTGCCCAACGCTTCCGTTTCTTCATTTCTCGCCCCTATAAGAGGTGCTTTATTTATGCCCAACGCTTGCACGTTGGATAATATGTAAAAGCCTTGGGCAAAAAAATAACTCCAAGGCTTTTAAGATTTTTTAAACGAATCTATTCTTATACTGACTTTTTACGTTTCTTATAGATAAATATAAATAATATAGATAATGAAGCAACTACAAATGTAACAATAGCAAGATTAGCATATCCGTTATTCAAATTAGACAAAGGAAACACCTCTATTTCGTTTGTATTATATCTATTAGAAGCAGAATCTAGACTATCCCCATTTGCATTTGCCCACGCATCTAATCTAGCTTTAGCATCAATGAATTCTTCATCATTTTGAAATGCAAGCCTACCTTCTTCACTCATCAAATTATAAGCAGCTTTAGCAGTTTCATAATAATGATGTTCGTTGTCAGCACACCACCCCTGCGAAGTAACATAATCATTCATATGCATGTTAGCATCGATAAATGCCCTGGCAGCATTTCTTCCTCCGTCACTAACTTTGTTAGATGAATTTTGCCAATCTAGATAGACATTTATAGGATCATTAGCAATCTCTAAATCATCAACATTGACTTTATTTTGCAAGTGTTCGTCACTAGTCCACCTATACCAATTATATGCAGTTTCGCCAACAGTCTTTTTTAGCAATGCACCATATGATTTATGTTCATTGCTATTAGGTTTCAATGTAAAGCACTTATTCCCAATTAAATCCTTATAAGTAGCTTTGATACTTTCCCCATCCATATAATTTAAAGTCCCATATGAAGAAAAGAATTCTTTTACTTCGGTTTCGCTTAGGCCACGATTAAATATATTCATATCATCAATACCGATGCCGCTTGTATAAGTTTGGCCATATGCATCAGGTCTATTAAATCCACGATGGATGCAGAATTCGCTATCTTCACGATTTAGCATTGTAGCCAATAGACTTCTATATTGGTCAACCGTAAAATCATTCCCTTTATTCCTAACTAATGTGGTTGATTTTTCATAGCTAGCAATCTTTTTATCGTTTTTATAAATAGAAAATCCATTAGAATAATCAAAGACATAGGTAATCATTTCCCATTCAATTGAGCTGAACAGAGCGTTGCCGTTTTTCGTTTCAAAAGTACGTGTTTCTTTTCTTTTCGAAGTTGAGGCAGTTAAAAATTGGTGGTTAGAAATATTTTTGATGTCAGTCTCAGTTTCTTCTTTTTCAGAATAGTAATATATTCCTCCGATTCCTAAATCTAGCCCAACAAGTTCCCCTGGAGTAATGGATTTACTCCTAAACGAGAATATGCCTTCATAATTCCCACATAAAATTCCCAATTTAGTGTCGTTTTGCCACCTATTGCTTTCTTGATTTGTATTCTTCACCCAATATGAGATGGTTAATGATTGGTTTGCTGGATTGTTAGCAAGATACTTGTAGCCTTCCTCATTAATGTTATAGACTGGTCCGCTTAATCTAGCGGAAGAATTAGAATTATGTTTTGCATAGGAGAAACCTTGGGCAACCCCGCTAGGTTCATCATAGATATTAGGAGTAGCCATATTCGAATAAGAATAAGAGGAAGCTAATTTTAACCTAGTCGCGACTTCTTTTTGGCCATCCTCGCCGTATCTATAAATGTTTACTCCTCCCCCGTTAGACCCGCTAAATTCTTCTCCATCCCAATTAAAGACGATGTCTTGCTTGAAATTAGTCCCGCTTGCTTTTACTTCAATTTGGTTTGGATGATAAGATAAAGCCAAACCTAGAGGGGCAATTAAAGCAAATAATCCTAGTAACTTCTTCATGTTAGATTACCTCCTTAAAATAGTTACCGTTTATTTTTATCTTGGATATTTCAATGCTTCCATTTAAGCCTGAATTAAATCCAATAAATTTTCCAAATTCATTATTAACGGAATTATATTTTAGATGTCTTCCTAATATGCCATCGACATATAGTTCCACGCTGATGGAATAAGAATTGATGAAATGATATATAGCCTTCAGATGGTATGTCTTGGTTTCATCTTGCATTACTTGAAGGGCCTCTCCGCTAGATAATTCGCTCCCATATTTCCAGTTCAAAGTCTTCTTATTCACATTGTCTAGATTATTATCAATGCATATTCCACCTATCTTGCCGTTCTTCAATCTTCCAATTAAAGCAAGCGCGCCTAGGCTATATGGCTCATCAGGATTCAAAGAGCAGCCAAGCAAGATACCTTGCCCAGTGCTTCCATCATAATTTGATGACTTGAAATCGAATTCTATTTCATCTCCATCGACTAGTTCATGGTTTTTGATAACAAATGTTTCATTGTCCTTTATTCCTTTTGAAATAAAGACAGGATGGCCTTCTTTGTCTTTATCTACATCGAATTCGCCTCGGCTAACAACATATTGTTTAAAGCAGTTAATTGGTTCTATACCAACCCCATTAATCTGGATATTGCTAATTACCATAGATCCATTAATCCCAGACATAAGCCCAATATATTCCCCATCATATTTGTCGCTTAAGCATAATGTCCCGGCATATATCTCGTTAACATATGACTTGATATTCCAGTTATTGTCCCTATCAATAATCAAGCTGATGCGGTAAGTCTTATCTACTTCACCCATTGGATTAGCAACAAGTGAACCATTAGATAATTGGTTTTCTAATGACCCTTTATAGATATCTAGCAAGCCAATGTTGCCTTCTTTAGTTCTTCCAAGCGAATAAAAGCTTTCGTTTTGTTTGTTCCAGGTTATCGAATTAGTTGAATTAGCAAATACAATTCCCTGGTTAGAAGCTCCGTTAAACGTCCCATCTACTTTAATATCAAAATCTATCCTTCCTGAGCCTTTAAAGAGCTTTTTACTAAACATCAATGAGGATTTGCAAGATGTATTAGCAAATGAATAAACCCCATTCTCATCTTTAGTTATATCAAAATTACCTAATCCATTATTTACTTCGCTTTTTATAAAAGAGGAAGGAATATCAGGTCTTTTTTCAATCATCTTCTCTTCTTCTTTTGGATTAGAAGTGATTCCAAGCGAAGAAGTCTTATATTCATCTTTTAATATAGACTTGCCAAACGTCGCATCAAAGGCGGCTTGCTGAAGTATGTCTTCATAAGGGACATTAAATACTTTTAATCCGACTGGAGATCTTCCAAATACCGATGCATAGAATGTATAGGCGATTAGATAAGTCCCGTAATCGCTAGGATGGTAATTATCTGCATCATATAGATTTATGATATTGCTATAATTCGTATAGACATCATAAAAGGCAGTCCCGACATGGCAAACTGGGATATTTAATTCCTCTGCAATTGCTTGATATGAAGCTATATTTATCTGGGTGTGGGATTCATTAGTAAAATTATATCTAGCTAAATCAGGGCTTTCCTTCTTTCTTCCCCATGTTTCATATAGAATTCCTTTGGCTCCGGAATTCTTTACTTTTTGGTAAATTGATCTGACCCCATCATAAAACAATTCCCTTTTTATGGATGGATTCATCGATTGCTCTTGCATGAATACAAGGTCATAAAACCCTTTATTAGAAAGCTTTTCTTCTACTTTGGCCCCGTCAGGATTATTAATATCTGCATGCTGGAGAAGAGAATATCCGCCTGTTGTAACCGAATCTACACGTACATCGATATTATTAGCATTCGCGATTTGCTTGAATTTCATGAATGTTGTCTTTTCGATTTCTCGGTTAGGTTTATCGTAATTGTAATCGGTATAGAATGTATAGGAATTTCCGATAAACAAAATATTCAACTTGGAATCATCCTCAAATAATCCTGTGTTATAACATTTATTCTTTTCTTCCCCACACTTCTTGCATTTGTCTACTGTATATCCTTTTTCAGTCAAAGAAGGCAAAACGTCTATCTTACTGAATTCATGGTTGCATAGACTTGGTTCTATGTCAGAACTAGATGAAATAGAGGAATTAGAATTGCAACCAAATAAAGACATAAGCAAAGGCAAAGTTAATAATGCTATCTTTTTCATTGATGAATCCCCTTATACAAATTGACTGCCTTAGGCAATATAGGATAATCATCAACCATTGAGAAAGTATCGATAACTGCATGTGTTGCCATCCATCCATCTTTGCAGTCTTTATTAAACAAATGGTAGGCAAAATATAATTTCCCATCTGGTGAATTTTGGATAAAAGAAGCATGCCCCGGCCCAAGGGCATCCTTATTTCTTTTTAATATAGGTTCTTTCGATTTGACCCAATTGGATTTATCCAATATATCACCCTTGGTGAAAGTCAATAACCCAAGGCAATAATCATCGCTCCAACTTCCAGAGGCGCTATAACAAATATGGATATGGTTTTTCCCATATATAGCAATCGGCCCTTCATTTATAAATGGATGGTCATTTTTTCCTTCTGAGCCTAACTTTTCCCAGTCTAGTTCAGGTTTAGACAACTCGACTTTCTTGCCACTACATTTCCAAGGTGTCTCCATTTTCTCTATAAATATCTTTTGGATGACATTTTCTTTATTATCCCACCCAGACCAGATGAAATACCTTTCATTATTATAATTAAGGATGGACCCGTCAATTCCCCAATAATCTTCGCATCCTTGCACCAAACCTAGGTTTTTATATTTATCTAACGGGTTATTTGAATTGTTACACAAGCAATACATGCGGTGATTGAAATTATCCCCATCATCAAGAGCAACATATATATAGCAAACCCCATCTATTATATGTAATTCAGGTGCCCATACTTCTTTGTTGCAACTAGGATTAGATTCATCCCAGACTAGAACTGGCTCGGCTTCATATAGGTTTTCTATCTTGCTAGATCTTTTCATCCAAAGTTTTTCGTATTTGGCGAATAGATGGTAATAATATCCGTCATGATAAAAGATATATGGGTCGCGTGGATTCATCTTTTTAGAGGTTGTACCTAGGTATATTGGATTATGCATAATTAGAATATTGTCCTTTCTGATTCTTTGTCGAATATATGGATTTTCTTGTGTTCGAATTTGAAATGCTTCTTTTCTTTTAGATCTCCAATTTTCTCTAGAGATACCTTTGAAAGGAAATCATTCCCCCCGAAATCAAAATGGAGGTAATATTCATCTCCAAGCAATTCTGATATATCGATTTTCCTCTCAAAATCGAAATCGGAACTAGTTAGATTTATATCCTCTGGCCTTATGCCAAATATAATCTCGTGTTCTTTTCCTTTGTTGATATCGATTACCTTATCTAATTCAATTTGATATCTAGACAATTCTTCTTCTAACTGGATTTTCTTGTTATGTTTATTACGTTGATAATGGATTAGTTTCAATCCCTTGAGTTTATTGACATATTCTTCTTCGCTAAATAGATTGGCTTTTGTTTTCTCTATGTTTTCTTTTAATTCCATTTCCCTATTCTTGTAGAAATAGTCATGCTTATATATTTCTTCTTTATATAGGCCAAATGTAAATCCATCATTAAATATAATCCTGCCATCTTTATATATCCCCAAAGCGAAATTCATCGCAGGAGAGCCAATAAAGGAGGCGACAAATTTATTTGATGGGTGATGATATATTTCAAATGGGGTGCCTACTTGCTGGATCAATCCTTTATTCATGACAACAATACGGTCTGCCATAGTCATGGCCTCAATTTGGTCATGGGTAACATAGATGGTTGTTGCTTTTATCCTTTTATGCAATTTTACGATTTCACTTCTAGTAGATACCCTTAATTTGGCATCTAGGTTCGATAAAGGTTCATCCATTAGGAATACTTTCGCATCCCTGACTACCGCCCTACCTAAAGCTACGCGTTGCCTTTGCCCTCCGCTCAAGGCTTTTGGCTTCCTGTCTAATAAGTCGCTGATTTGAAGGATATCGGCAGCCCTCCTTACTCTTTGATCTATTTCTTCTTTGCAATATTTCTTTACTTTCAAAGAGAAAGCCATGTTGTCATAGACAGACATATTCGGATAAAGCGAATAGGATTGGAATACCATCGCGATATCCCTATTTTGGGGGACTATGTCATTTGAATATAAACCATCGATATATAATTCACCCGATGATATTTCCTCTAATCCAGCAATCATCCTTAATGTAGTTGACTTGCCACATCCAGAAGGGCCAACAAAGGCCACGAATTCATATTGGGCAATCTCCAGGTTAAAATCCTTAACCGCCCAGACATCTTTACCATAGAATTTGTTGATATTTATTAAGGCAACATAATTCTCAATGACATCACCTTTACTTTTAGTTTCATTAGAAAGAAGGGAAGAATCTAGTATCTCTTTTGAAGAATTAACATTTTCATTTTGCTTTTCCATTTTATTTATCCTCGTTACTTCCTAAATTAGTAAAACTGATATCTTTATAATTGGACGTATGGTTCATAGTTATCATCCCTACGTTACTTATTTCATCATTAAAGCCATTTGAAGTTTCATAGATAAGCTCGTTATTCACGTAATAACTTGAATTGTTATGGTTCCTTATAATCTTTAATTCGATATAGCTAGAATAATCCAAGTTGTCTTTTTTAAATGAGGCGACCCAGTTCCAGTTCCTATTAGATTCATCTACATTGCCTTTAACAAAGCAAAGTTCTTTGTTTAAGTGATCTTTATGGGGGTCAATCATGATTGAATTGATCTTATCTCTAGTTTGCTCTAATAAACCAATTTTAGGATACTCGTCATCAAGCAGCACCTCCCCTATTTTGACATTGGCCTTGAATTCATAATGGTTGCCATAATAATTCAAAACTAGATAAGAATCGTGCTCACCTATAGAAGAGACATTATCTTTGGAATTGATAGTAAAGCCGTTGCTAGAAAAAGGTAAATTGACTAAATCAAGGGCACCACACCTATTTTTTATCCTTTCATTATCTAATGAATAAGAGATATTGAAGAATCTAGCATAATAATTCATTGTAAGTAGATATACCCCACAATCGAGGTTATTTAATAAGTCCGCATTGGTTTTATAGACCAAAACCCCATTTTGGAGGAAATATATAGATTGATTATTCCTTATTATCTCTAGCTCTACTTTTTCATAATTTTGCTTGCCGTCCCAAACAATAGGAGCATTTTCCCAGTCCCAAATATCGCCTAGCCTATTAACAATCAAAGTCTGGTAATTATCCTTATTGACCCTAGGATCAAGAAGGAAGGCAACTGTATTTGCTTCATTTCTAAGTGCAAGGCCGACTTTAGGTGTCTTGTCATTATTTAGGTTCTTGATGCAATTTATCTCTACCTTTGCTTCAAATACCTTGCAGTCAGGGAAATTGATTTTGGCATATTGGTCATAACATCCTTTTTGGGTAGTCTCGCCTTTATCTTGGTCGATTTCTTCATAACCAACGTCGGTATAATCCGTATTGATTAAGTTATTGCTTTGCTCTTTATATACCCTTTTCCCAAAGAAAGGATATTTATCAAGCTCGCTCATGCCTATATGGTTATATGAGTCCCATTTATAGGCTCCAGATATACAGCCACTTGCATTAACCAAGGCGGGAAGTATATATAATCCCTCGGGGTTATAATCCAAGCCTAGATTAGAATAAGGGAGATAGAATTCATAAGAAACCGCAGATGCGACATTCTTATCGGTTTTGGATGTATTGATCTCTCCAAATATCCTAGTCCCATAATTAATAGGCATATAATATTTGGTCCATGGATAATTAGAGCTTGCTACCCCAATCCAGGTCTCATGTCTAAGCAATGGGGATAACCTAAACTGGACGCACTGGGCAGTCAAATCTTTCCTGAATGTGCTTGGATTGATATAGATCTCAAAGCTATCTTGCTTAAATATATCTAGGCTACTATCTTCATAGAAATTGGATTTGGAAACATGGGCGAATGCTAATAGGCCTTTCGAACCGAACCCAACCTTGAACTTAACGTCTACATCATCATAAATCCCGCATTTGAAAGCCAATGTTTGATCTTCGTTATAGAAGCGTTCATCATCGATTCCATCCATCCTCACCCCTTCTTCTAGAGTTGCCTTCAAATCAGTTACTGGTTCATTTGGATTTATATAGCTATATTCTTTGTTGCAGCTAGTCAATAAAATAGAAGAGGCAAATAGTAATCCAATAAATACCTTTTTCATTATTTGTTCTCTCCTTTTGCTAAAACTACTATCTCGGATAGTCTAGCCTCTTTATTCGAATAGAAACTAACTGTTACCTCATTAGAAGAAATGCTTTCGAATTCAGCAACATAAGGAGAGCCTGGCCTTAAATATCCAGTTTCGTTAAATTCATTGAAGTAATCCTTATAATATTCATGGTTAAGTTCAATATTGTTAAATTGTTTGGAACCTACTTTTATATTTATTTTGTCGATAACGTAATCTTTATCCATCCCCCCATATATAGCTATAGCGGAGATGTCGTAATTCCTGTTCCAAAGCAATTTGACTTCATTTGAGCCTGGGTTAAAACTATATTCAAGTCCCAAATCTCTTGGAGAAGCTATATGCATCGGGATTTTATAATCATTTAATTTATTGATATCGCTAATCCCGCTTCCGCTAAGATTCGCCCTTAAGGCTATATTTTCATAACCCGAAATAGAAGATGGTAGAGGTTGTAGTGAATAAGTCGGTCCATTGACAAATAGGCTTCCATCTTCATTAACGACGACTCTATCCATGGCAAAGGCCCTACTAGAAGAGCCACTAGCCCTATCAAGGTGAGCATGGTAGCCTATCATTAGTTCATCACCTGCTTTAAAGAAGCAATGATGGCCAGTACCAGATGTGAAGTCCCATCCATTGCCGATATCTAAACCCTGCACCCCACATAATTGGTTTTCATATTCAAAGGAAGCAGGCTTATTGAATTCTCCTAGAGGGGAATCCCCTACTGCATAGCCGACCGCATAGGTGATATTCCCATAATAATTTGCGCTGTAGGTCAAATAATATTTCCCATTGGATTTATATAATTCGGGGGCTTCGTTCCAGAATCTAGTCGAACTTCCCCTTTCCCATTTTAGATTGGGATTTATTTCATCATCATTGATCGATTTATAACCTGCACGCAATAATGGCTTTAAAGTCGAATAGTCTGCCGTAACTGGATCAATTAGCTTGACTCCATAGGATTTGGATTCGGAATCTAATTGGTCTTGGGAGAAATACATATACATCTCCCCATTATCGTCAATAAATATGGATGGATCAATTGCAGCAAATCCCAAATCCAGGAATACCTGGTCGTTTTTAGTTATATAATTTCCATTTGCATCATATCCTTCATATTCTTTAAATGGGCCAATTGGAGAAGAAGAAACTGCAACAGATATTCCTCTTCTATATTTTAAGTTAGTAGAAGAGAAATCCTTTGAATTCTTGGCGCAGTAATACATATAGTACTTGTCACCGATTTTATATACATTCGGGGCCCATAAAGATCCACTTGACCATGAATATGGATCAGAAAGGAATGCCGGTCCAAGGTTTTCCCAATAATTTAGCTTATTAGACCTATAGACATAAAAACCAGTCCCGGAGAGTTCATCGCTAGTCCCATACATATAATAATATCCATCTTCATAAAGGATGAATGGGTCTGCTAAAGTGGTTTCCAAATCATTCTTGAACCAAAGATTCTTGTTATAGCCTTTAGCAAAATCAGTCTCGGTATTTATAGCATCACAAGAAGCAAGGAAGAGAATGCTAAATAAATTAAATATTTTGTTCTTTTTCATAATTATTTAAGCCCGCTATTAGTTATTCCCTTGACAAAGAATTTCTGGCAAACGATGAATATCACTACAGTTGGGATTAAAGATATAACCGTAGCAGCCATTAATGTCTGGTATGAATTAATTGATTTACCCATGAAATTGGCTAGGGCAATTTGTAAAGTAATGTTATAAGTAGAGTCGCCCTTTAGATAAAGAAGAGGTCCTAGATAATCATTATATCCGGCAACAAATCCAAGTATTCCCTGAGAGACTAGACTTGGCAGTGATATAGGCACAACTATCTTCCAAAATATCCTGAAGTGGCCGATTCCATCTAATTTAGCCGCATCAATATAATCATCAGGGATCGCCATAAATGACTGCCTTAGGAAAAAGACGCAGACGGCAGTCCCAAACATACCCGGGACAATTAAAGGGAATAAGGTGTTATATAATCCTAGAGTTGTATAGATGCTTACTAATGGAGTCATCATGACAATTCCAGGAATCATAGTCGTAATAAGCATGATGAAGAAGAGAACATCTCTTCCCTTGAATTTGGTTTTTGCAAAAGCATAGGCACTTAAAGCGCTGATAAATAATCCACCTAGAGTCGAAGGAATAGTAATTATCAGTGTATTTAATAACCCTACTAATATAGTTGGGATATCATTATCCCCAATAGTTGCATCTGCTCCAGTGAAAGCTTTGATGAAGCCATTAAGATTTAATCCGCTAAATGGGCTTGGGTTTTCCAAGAATCCAATATAGCCCATTGGCTTAAAAGCAGAGACGATAAGGATATAGAAAGGAATAATTACAGTCAGGGCTAGCAAAGATAAAACCACATAGGAAATTATCTTTTGGATAATCTCTTCCCTTTTAGTTGTCATGACTTTGCGTTTGCTAGAATCGCCATTTTTTATATATTCTACTCTCATATTATTTTGTATAGTCTCCTTGCTTCTTGTTGATGATGAATTGGAAAGCAGTGATGAACATGATGATAAGAGTCAAAATCCAAGAGGCGGCAGAAGCTACCCCGATTCCAGAAACCATGGATGTTGCAGATGAAGTCTCGGTCATCTTTGTATATAGGTAATAGGCAACAGTTACCCCTCTTTCGCTTCCTGCAGGTACTAGTAATTGGAATCTAGTAAAATCCTGCAAGTTGCCAATTACCCCTGTAATCAAAAGGAAGAAAGATACAGGCATTACCCCAGGGAAAGTTACATGCCAAAACCTTTCCCAGGCATTAGCCCCATCAATTTTGCTTGCCTCGATTACACCATTATCGATATTAGTCAAAGCAGCCGAATACATAATTATTGAAAATCCAACCCCACTCCAAACACCAAGGAATATTAGTATAGGCATAGTTTGGGAAGGATTATTGATATTAATTGGAGGTATACCTAGCTTAGAAAGGAAATTATTGAATGGACCATATTCAGGATTTAATAGCATTTGCCAGATTGATGAAGTCGCGACAACTGAGCAAACATATGGCAAGAAGAATATGGCCTTGAATGCAGTCCTGCCCTTTAATTTTGGATTATTTACAATAAGGGCAATTAGTAGTCCAAATACCATAGATAAAGGAGTGACAAGGCAATTTAGCAATGTATCTCCAACTGAAACCCAAAATTTAGGATCTTCTAGGACTAGCTTGAAATTTAATCCCCCATTCCAGCTCATTTCGTCTAGGGCTGCTGTTGAACCAGGTTGCCTAAAAGCAATCCAAAGGGAAATTAGCATCGGGACAAAACCAAATAAACAAAAGCCAATTAAAGGCAAAAGGGCTGTGAAAGTGCAATAAATCCTTTCCCTTAGGCATCTTCTTTTATTTGATGCATTTGTTTTTTGGTTTTTTACTAATTCGAGTCTCATTTAGTCTCCAAAATGCCCATAATTTTTTAGCATTGCATCGGTTTTGCTTTGATAGGTGGCAAAGAATGTTTCTAGGCTCATATCCCCACTTAGAACAGATCCATTAAGAGTACCAGCCCATAAAGTATCAATCCAGTTGCTATCTGAAAGCATTGTCCAGTCCCCACCGCGTTGCTTTTCGATATAATCAACAAATATCTCCGCGTTTTTTGGCTCTGTTTCTTTGGCTACTATTTCTTTGGCTAATTCAATTTGGTTACCAACGCAAAAACCAGATTCCGCCAAATCTTTTTGCCCTTGTTCCCCTGCCATATATTCCATGAATTTAAAGGTGGCGTCTTTCTTTTCTTGCTTTGAATCCCTAGCAATCCCATAACCCATTGAACCGCTATGCCCAATAGATCCTATTTCATTTTCATGATTGGCATTCTGATAATGTGATAAAGGGGCGACGTCCCATTCAAATTTGATATCTAGATTCCTTAAATCAGAAACATTAGGCCTAATGCCGACACACATCGCCATTTTGCTAATTGCAAATAAGCCAATCTTGTCTTTAGAAGATACCTCATTCGGCTTAGGCATTACTTTTTCTACAGTCGAGAGATCCACAAAATGCTTGAATGCATCATAAGTAGAGATATTTTTACCATCATAAAGATAATCCGTTAAGGTCTTATCTCCTAATGTCCAGTGATAATATCCGTCATCGCCAACATTAATGACATCTCCGCCCATTGACCATACGTAGTTATACCACCACTCGGTATAGAACCCATAATCAGTAATGGAGGCAGGGTTTATCGATTTTGTCAGGCGTTTTGCTAAAGCCAGTTCTTCTTCAACGGTCATCGATATTTTGTTATTAAAATAGGCAGGTTTAGAATAATCTTCCCCAAAAGGCTCGTAAAAGCCGTGCTTTTCATATTCTTCCTTGCTATCTTTTGCTTCTATTGAAATGCAAATAATCCCAACTTTTTCAAAAGCATTCTTGTTATAGAAAATAACCGAAGGGCCTAAATCTTTTGGCAGGCAATATATTGTATCTTCTTCATTGCTAGTCTTGGTTTCCACATTATATCTATATCTCTTGATGCCAGACTTCCACATCTTGGATAAATCGATTTTAGTTGAAGAGGAAATATAGTCGGTCAATGGCTCAATCCAGCGCTGCTCGGCATAATTCTTTATTTGCTTATCACCGACAAAAAATATATCAGGAGCATTTTTAGCCCTTAATGTATTGGTTAGCTTTTCTTCATATCCCGTGCTAGGCTGATAGGCAAATTGGACACGGATATTATCCTTATTTTCCTTGTTATAGGTTTTCACAATGTTCTTGAATATTGCAATTTCGCCTTCTTCTCCCCAACCCCAGAATTGGATTGTGGTCCCATCAAAATTATCCCCGCACCCAACTAGATTCAATGCAAGTAAAGGTAATAACAACAAGCTCTTTTTCATATTCTCTTCTCCTATCAATTTATATATGAAGAATCTTTGGCTATAAAAGACAAATTAAATGACATAATCCCAACACTAGCTTTACCTTCGAACCCTTCAAAAGATAATATCGGGTTAATCATATCCCCTGCATAAAAGCTAATGGATGAATTGGATTTAATTAGACGTAAATCTATAAAATCCGAATTGTATTCATATTTGGAATCAAGTGGACCGCTTATTTCTTTCTTTGGATAATTAAATTGCCAAGAAGCGCCAGGTATATCGCCATAGCAATGATAAGTAGCGACCCCAACCTTGCCTTTATCAGGGATAGAATTATCAATATAGATAAAATAAAGGCACGAATCGTCTTTATCTATAGATTTAGGATGCTTCAATATGATTCCGAATTTGCTATAAGGATCATTATTATTTACTTCAGCAATCTTCATCTTCGTATTAAAGGTAAATGACGAATCATTACCAGAATTTTTAACAAAGGCAAATGTATCCAGGTTTCCCTTGCTAGATATCTGCTCATCATTAGTTAAATCTATTTGGGGACTGCTATCCATATTGTCCTTGGATGTCCCAAATAAGAGGTTTCCCAAAACTAGGGATTCATCTAATTGCTTCTTTATCCAATTGCTAACTTTTGCATATGTAAATAAATTGTAATGAAACCCATCAGCTAAAAACGAAGAACGTTCATTATCGGTAAAATCATTCCCATCTTTTACTGTTAGATATGGCAAGGACAACGCTTCTACTCCTATTTTGACTTCACCTATGAGCTCATTATATCTATTAGGGGAGCTAAAATTATATGGAGATGACATCCAATAGATCCTAACCTTGTTATTGCTTTCATATATCTTATTAAATAAGGTATTTAGGTTTTTAACAGTGGTTTCAACACCTAAATCAGCTTGGATATCATTTGTGCCTAAATGGATAAATACTTTATTAGGGTTAGCCTTAGTTATCCTTTCATACATCTTGTTATCTTCATTGATCCATTCTTCAACTTTGGAGTTAGATTTAGAAGAACCATATAAAGAAGTCCCATTAAATTCGATATTGAAGTTCCTATAAAAATCGCTATCTACATAAGAATCGCCAAATATAACCGAATCGACTTTTTTCCTAACTAAATTACCTGTTTCGTCAAAGATCAAATAAGTCCAGGCGCCTTCTTTGCAGCTACCAAGATAATTGGATTCTTCGTACTTGGTCTCTTTGTTTTTCATCCCATTGCTATTTCTTAAGGCAAAATAGACACCCATATTCTCCATTGCTTCTTCTTTGTTCTTTAAGCCTAGCAAAGAATAAGGGATATTGATGCTAGCGCCATATCCGTTGAAACCGTCTAAATCGTGAGTGTAGATCTTTTCATTTGTCTTGGATATGCCCGTATCGCTAACTAAACTAGATTCAAAAGTCTTGTCGTTATTGATTTTGAATACATTGAATCCAACTACAGGAACACTCAATATACGATATGTTTTAGTTACATCAAATCCGGAATTTTGGTTAGATAAAGGGCTGACATATATTTCAAAATTATCATTATATCCATTTAGTTCACCACTAGGCGACGATGGAAGTGAATTAAATACCTTATCGTCTTTGACATTAACAACGACGCTAAGAAGATTATCTTTATATTCCCCAGTTACATATGCCTTAGCTTCATCTTTATCAACTTTAGCAGATACTACATTAATTCCAATTGGATTAGTTTCTTTAATAGACCATTTCGCATAGAAGGTTGTATCTTCTATCATTGCATAGGGAAAAGTTGCCTTGTTAGATAATTCCTTATCAATAAACCAACCTTCGAAATCATAATTATCCCTAGTTGTTAATGGAGAAGATTCGATTACATCAGTATAAAATGATGCGACTATACTTCCTCCATTAGATTCAAAAGATGCTTTGTATTTATTGACAATAGATGTAGATGACGCTTCATTATTGCAAGAAGCCAAATTAAAACTAATAAATAGACACAAACCGACAAAAGTAAACTTGTTCTTCATGGGCTTATCTGCTTTCTTGACATGATTATATTTCAAGAATATTCAAATATGTATGTATAAAAGTTTAAGATACATGTAAAATATTGCATAAGATATGAAAGAGCATAATTATAAAATCTACGGGAACGAGAAAGAACTTCTAACCTATTTCCCATATAGGGATGAGGCTAACCTAGATAATCCTGAATATCCAATTCACGTGGAATCTGTAGGAATTACCAAGCCTGATGCCAACTACCACGTCTATAGGAATTATTGGAATATCTATACAATCGAATATATCGTCTCGGGTGAAGGATATTTGAAATATAATGGAAAAAATTACAAACTAAAGGAGGGAGATGTCTATATAATGTCGCCAAATTCGGTCCAAAGGTATGGATCCGACCAAAATAATCCATATGAAAAGATATGGATTAATTTTAGAAGCGAAATTTTCGATAATATCCTTAAATCATTCAATTTGACCGAACCAGTATATCATTGCAGGGACTCCTTAAAAATTCTTAAATCAATTTATAACCTAAAAGATACGAGACATTTTGTTGAAGATTCTTCTTTTATTTGTTTTAAGCTCCTGCTGGATTTAATTTCTAATATAAAAGAAAACGAGATGTCTTTATCTAAGAAATATCCTGACTTTATGGAAAAAGCCCTTGAATATATAGACAAAAAGACTCCTGAGCCGATAAGTATAGAAGAATTGACCGCTTACTCGAATGTATCGTCTGGATGTCTAATAAATACATTTAAGAAATATATAGGCGAAACCCCATATTCATATCAATTAAAGACTAGATTGAAGCTATCGAAAATGTATTTAACAAATACGAATAAGGGAATAGATGAAATTGCCTATATTTGCCATTTCTATGATGCGTTTGCTTTATCTAAATCATTTAAAAAATACTTTGGATTATCGCCTAAAGAATATAGGAATTCATTATTTAAGGAAAAAGGGGATAAGGGAATGTAATTTGACAGAATCATTGCAACAAACGATGCCCAAGTGCCTTATAAGAACATTACTATTTATATTGCCGAAGCCAGAGAGTTTTATATTTCATTTTTGGTCAAATATAGATTACTTTCATCCCTCAAATGCTATCTACGCCATATGCTCTCTTTTTAAACTGGTCGAATTCGACCAGTTTAAAAGTTGCAAAATGAAAATCCGTTTTGCAAGGCCAACTACTTCTCGGTTTACCTGAATCGATATTTGCCTTTCCCTTGTCCTCTTTCTTTCTCTATTAAATTTAAATTGGCTAAATAAGATAAGTAATTTGTGCCGGTAGTGTTCGACACCCCCAACACCGATATAATATCTTTTCTACTAAAAAGAACGTTTCTATATTTTTTAAATAATAACAGTAGGGATTCTCTAACGTTGAGAGTATAAGGAATTTTGTGTAAACGTTTCCCAGTAAGATAACTAATTCTAATCACTTTTGATCGAAGT
Organism: uncultured Caryophanales bacterium; assembly: GCA_902464635.1. Classification (GTDB taxonomy): domain Bacteria; phylum Bacillota_I; class Bacilli_A; order RFN20; family CAG-826; genus Alloenteromonas. Next base: position 21,363 of record CABQKC010000030.1, read on the forward strand.
ATTCAACAATTTCCCTCCAGCACCTAACCTTTCTCTTGCCAACCTTCTCGTTGTAGTGCAGGGCCA
>CABQKC010000031.1 GCA_902464635.1 uncultured Caryophanales bacterium
TGGCCCTGCACTACAACGAGAAGGTTGGCAAGAGAAAGGTTAGGTGCTGGAGGGAAATTGTTGAATACTTCGATCAAAAGTGATTAGAATTAGTTATCTTACTGGGAAACGTTTACACAAAATTCCTTATACTCTCCTATCTTAACGGATTTTTATTATAAAGCAGTAAAAAATTATGAAAATAGGGTATTTTCTTATTTTTGTTGGCACTTTATTAGCACTTCTATCTATATAATCCTTTTATCTATATGGAGGAGAGCCTCATGAAAGAGACTTTTAATAATGACAAAGCAAAGAAGATTAATATATTTTCTTGGCTATTATTTTTAATATTTGGGATATGCGCCGGTTTATTTTTAACCCCGGTAATCCAATACTCAAATGAAATCGGAAATAGCATTTCTTTTTCTGCGAATCAACTTATTTTCTATGAAAACGGAGTTGTAACAAAGGAAAACCAGTATTCTAAAAACAAAATAGAATATTTGTCCAAGGCTGATCAAATGAAGGTTTCGCTTTGGAGCGATATTTATGAAAGTTATGTAATTACTGTGAATTTAAACAAAGGGGATGTTAGTTCTGCTAAAGAAGGATTATTAGAGTCTTATACATATGGTGTTCCTTCTGCTGGTGAATATGGTTATTTATGTATCTACGAAACAAACCTAGAACTATATTTTCAGTTATATAGAGGCGATGTTTATAATCAAAAATATGATTATGTAAGAGCTGAGAACCAATTGGTCTCTTATGTTGAATCTCCATTTAACTTAAGGATTAATAAAGACGGCAAGATTGATGTAACAGTCCCTACTAATGATGGAAAAGAATTCTCCTTTTCAGTCGAAGGAGACCATTCTTCATATATAGGTAGCTATGAAGTAAAACAAGGGCATGAAATAATTACTCTTGATATAGGTAATAAATCATTTCATGTTTCTTCTTCTAACCAATTCCTTTTCTTTATGATGAATACTAGCCAGGCAGGTTTCATCTTTGCTGGAGGGGCCGCTTTATTTATCCTTATTGTCCAATTGGCCACGATTAAGATGAAGAAAGACTATAAGATTCGTTCTAGATCATTAATTGAAGGATGGGTTGCCTTAGTTTGCTGTTTGCCTTTATTTGGTTCAGTAGCCGTTGAAGCCATAACATCTAATGGAGATATCTTTACTCCTATTGAAATAGGGATGATTCTAATATTAGCAAGTTCGTTAATTGCTTTATTTTCTAGCATCGGTTTCTTAATTGTCACCTATGTTAATGGAAAGCCTATTAAAAAGGCTAGAAAAGCCTATCTAGTTACCTATAGGGCAGAAAAGGCTGAAGCAAGACGTATTGAAAACGAAAGGTTAGCCGAAGAAAAGCGTATTGAAAATGAAAGACTAGCTGAAGAAAGACGTATCAAGAATGAGAAACTAGCCGAAGAGAAACGCATTCAAGATGAAAAGAATAAGGCCGAAAAGGCTAGGGTCGCTTTAGAAAAACAAGAGTTAGCAACTGCTAAAGCCGAAGAAAACAAGAAGATTGCCTTAGAAAATGCAGAAATCAAAAAGCAAAAGGCTATAGACAGGAAGCAAGCTAGAGAAGATAAGTTCATTTGGCGCAAAGTTTTCTATGTGTTTCCTTTGCTTGCAATCATTATTCATTTCCTATTTGTTAGTAAGCTTCATTATGGTAATGCCGTTTCATTGTATAAGATTATCTGCTACTTGTGCATCGTTGGGATGATTGTAGTTTCTATTTTAGGAACAATAAGTTATAAGAAGAAATTAAAGCATTATTTTATTTATTCTATATTTGCTATCGTTTTAGTTTCTGCTTTTACCGCCCTTAAATTACTTCCGTACACTGATTATGAATTCCGTGGTTTTATGGTTATTATTGAACCTATTTTGTGGGCATTATTAATTGGAACAATCCTTTCTTATATCTTAATTAAGAAGGAAAAAATCAAATCTATTGTTATTACTTTTATACTAGGCTTATCGTATTTTTCCTCTTTCCTTATGATTTATTTATCACAGCCAAAGGATTATATTTTTGGCTTTGAGTATAACCCATATAGTTACTCTCCTATAACTTACGTAGTTATCCCATTAATATGCGTACTTTTGCTTATTTTAGATGTTCATGCGCTTATTAGGCCTTTATCTAAAAATGAAGTTGAGGCTATGGATAAGCAAGAACAAAAGATAAAAGAAGCCAAAGAAAGAAGAGCAAAATATAAAGAAGAAGCCAAACAAGAGAGGATTCTTGAAAAGGAATACGATTCTCTTAACAAAGAATTTAATGTGGCCATCAAGAATAAAAACTATGAAAAGGCTAAAGAATTAGAAGTTAAGATTAAAACTTACGAAAAAGAACACGGCCTAGAGAATGCTAGCTATTTCGATGGAGGGTTATTGCAACTTATTGGTTGGAAGGTTCTTGGCAATATATTGACTGTTATGAGCTTTGGCATTGCTTATCCTTGGGCAGTTTGCTTCATCAAGAAATGGGAAGCAAAGCATACAGTCATTAATTCTAGGCGCCTAATCTTTACCGGGACTGGCGGAGGATTGTTTGTTAAATACATCATCTGGTGGCTTTTATCTATTGTTACTTTAGGCATCTATTTATTCTTCCTTCCAATTAAGATGGAGAAGTGGATTGCAAGCCAAACATATGATGTACCTCTTGAAATAGTAGAACACGTAGAAAAACTTAAAGATGAAGTAAATTATGCGGCGACTAAACATGATGCTGCTGAAGCAGAACGTTTATCTAAGGAATTACAAGAATATCAAGCTAGCCACGATATATTTGGGGAAAGCTATTTCGATGGTAAGTTACTCCAATTAATCGGATGGAATATCCTCGCTTTCTTCATGAATGTATTTACTTTAGGAATTGCTGTTCCGTTCTCTATGTGTTTAATGATGAAATGGAAAATGAAACACCAGGTAATATTAGGAAGAAGGCTTTCATTTAACGGAAACGGGCTCCAATTAATCGGCCGTTATTTGTTATGGTTATTACTAAGTGTCATTACATTTGGCATCTATGCTTTCTGGCTTGGAATCAAGCTAAAGAAATGGGAAACCAAGCATATCAATTATCAAAAGAGTGAACCCATTAGTGAAAATAAGTGATGTTTATTTATGACACATGTTTTTATTCCGTCTTTTCTTCCTAACTAAAAATATGCGAGGCTTATCTAACAAAATGCGGTAAATGAATTTTGTTTGACTTAGGTGGTTTCTTCCATAACCATCAATTCTTATTTTGTTATAGGTTATGGAATATCTTTCTTTTAGACCACAAATGTCTTCACATATGAAATCGAAGTAATTATTTTTGCTTAATAGGTTGTTCTTGTTAAGCAATTTTGCTTCTTCCCATTCGTTACTTGCCCAATCAAAACCAAACAATTCGAATACTAGGTATTGTGGTTTATCGTCCAAAGCAAGATTACTTAAATATGAATCGTAATTATATGGTCTATAGAATTCATCCCCATTTTCTTTTATCCATTTAAGTAGCCAATCAATAAATTCAATTGAACGTTTTCTATTTCCGCTTTCATCGTCATCCCCTTCGAAAAAATTTGACATTAATTCGAAAGATATACATTCTTCAACTAATTGCTTCGCAGTATATAATGCCCACTCATTGTCTGCTTTTAGCATAATTGGCAAATATTTTTGGCAGCAGGAAAATGAATTGTCTGGTTCCAAGTGGTTGTTTCTTGTATAACCATACCTGCATCCAGCTACTAAAAACCAATAGATTTCCTTAAGGCCGACTTCTACTTTTTTATCCATTTTTCTTTTTTAATAAACCTCGAATGTTTTTTATGCATTCATCTAAATTGATTGGTTTGTAACCAATTCTTTCAATAGAAACGCACATGCAATTTGGATAGTCATCCATTAATGATCTGTTCAAATGTACATGACCAAAGAAATAGATGTAATTTGGTGCGATTAAGGAAGGGTCTACGAAAGGCTCGTGCATCAAAATAATTCCAGACTCAACCATGATTGGCTTTCTTGTTGCGACTTTAAAACCACATTCGATATAATCCTTTGGCTTCCTAGTGTCGTGGTTGCCCATTATTAAAACCTTTCCGCCATTTAATTGATCTACTAGACTTTTTATAATTTCTTTTCTTCTAGATAAGGTGAAATCCCCAAGGACATATACCAAATCTTCTTTACCAACAGTCGAATTCCATAACCCAATAATGCGTTTATCCATTTCTTGAGCATTTTCAAAAGGGCGATTTTCATATTTGATAATGTTGTCGTGTCCGGAATGTGTATCGGCGATTATAAATCTTTTCATATTAAAAATATTGCATATTAAGCAACTATTTTCAATAAAAAGATGTAATTATTGCTAAAATGGTAATTTATACAAATAATGCTATTCTTTATTGTTTGCTTTATTCATCTTGGCAACGATTTCATTTAAGCTTTTAAGCAAACTATCCATGTCTATATAATCGTCTTCATTTGTCTCTGGACTATATTTATTTTTTAAAAGACTGTTGCCAATCATTTTATCAACACTAACGCCGTATACCTTGCTCATTTTCTTTAATATATCAATAGATGGCTCGCTTCTATTGGTTTCATAGTTACCGAGTTGATAGTCGTTAATTCCAATTAATTTGGCAGCTTCTTTTTGTGTGAGTTTGGCATTTTGCCTATAGTGTTTAAAACTTTTTCCGTAATCCATGTGTAAATTTTATTTGGTATTTGTAATTTTTACAAGAAATGCAAGAAAAAAAGAGTCTTAATACCTATGCTTTGTAATTTTAGCTACAAGCAAATGTAAAGATGAAGCTGGACAATATTCTGATGGTTTTTTAATTCCTGCATTCTTGATTGATGACTGGAGGGTATTTTTTGAAATCTCCAAAGCCTCTGTTTCATTTCCGGTGGAACTTAATAAACCATAGATATTGGTATCGTTCTTTTTATATTCCTTATTAGTGTGTTTTTTGAAGTCCCTCGCAAAATCAGCGATGCATTGATAAGAAGTGTGGTGGTTAGGCATTTTCCCAAAATATGCATGGAAAAATATTTCAATGCAAGGATTAGACCAACCTGAGAAAATGCCATTCTTTTTTGCCTTGGAGATTATTAAATCAAAGTCTTTTTCTCTATTGTCACGATCGAAAATAATCCAAGCTTCACGAAACGTCGGGTCCTCCCTTAGTATTCTTAATGTAACGCCAATTAATTCTTGAGTGTTTATCTTACTGATTATCTTTATTCTGATTTTTCTTCTTAGTTCTTCAGGGAATGAGTTTTTCAATCCGTTGAAGTAGTTTGTCTCTGTTTCTTCGCCATCTGTTACTATTAAGACGTTTTCAAAAAGAGGCTGCCTGACACCAGTTTTCCGTTTGTTTCTTCCTGCTTTGCCAAAGGCCATTGTTATTTTCCTTCCTTAAGGAAAATATCTATTGAATTTAAAGACGGAACCCCATCATATTTCCCTAGTAGATAGTTTTTTTCAAAATCTTCGTCTGAACGTATTTTTACACCGTTTTCATCAACAAATTCTGCCAAAGAATAAAGAGAAGCTTCTCCTGTTGAGCTTTGTTTGTTTACAAAATAAATTTCATCCCTACGTAATGTTTTGGAACGCAAAATCCAAGGTTCGTGGCAAGTGAAAACTAGCTGTGCATTGTTTGGGTTTTGCTCTTTACTTATAAATAAAAGAAGAAGGTTTCTTAAAAGCAGTGGGTGAAGTCTTGCATTCAACTCATCTACAAAAAGAACTTTTCCAGAAGATATGATTTGTCGTAAGTAGTTATATAGAAGGAACATCTTTTGTGTTCCTGCTGATTCGTCTTCCATTTGGAATTGTATTTCTGAACCATCTTTTTTTGTGTGCGTGGTAAATACCCTATATTTTTTAGAACCGTCTTGATTGGAAAGTATTTCTTCAATCGTTAGATTTTTAATTGATGGTTCAAACGTTTGCAAAAAGGAAACGCAGTCTTTGCGCACGTTCTCGTTTTCGATGATTCCAGACGGAAGTGTGTGGTCTTTATAGATTATTTCAAACAAATTGGCAAAGTCATCAACTTCTGAAAGCGCAAAGAATTCTAGAATTGAATGAAATGGTTCTACATTTAATTTAGCTGCCAAAGATAGAACCAAGGTTTGTGATTGTGTTGAGGTTTCTAAAGTGCTTTTTATTGCATTGTTTAACTTTGGAACGGCGACTGTGATTTTGTCATTTTCACGTTTTAACAATTCTTTCGGCTTTGAGCTCTCGTTTTTTGGGAGACGATATAGCCATTCTGATTCAATTTTTCTATTTAAAACTGAAAATCCATATTGATAAGTAATGTCTTTTCCATCTTCTTCATCTACAATAACCACTTCAAAAATAGACGGCTTCAAAAGACTTTCATTATCGAGTTTAAATGGAATTGACTCAGGGAAAGAAAATTTATCGTCCTTATTTATATTTGGATCAAAATTCATTGAAGCGCAAACCATGTAACGCATATAACGGAAAGCTTTATAAACGAATGATTTTCCACTTGCGTTTGCCCCAAAAATAACTCCAACTGGCAAAACCTTTTTATCTCCTATTTTTCTGATATGCTCTTTGTATTCCGAATATGAAGTTGCCTCAAGATTTAATGAGGCTTCATCTTTAAAAGGACCGAAATTGCTGAAGTTGAATTGTAAAAGCATATTTTCTCCTCCCTTGCATGGGTATTATATCATAAACTATAAAAATTTGAGAAATTTTCTCAATAATTAGTTATTTTTATTATAAAAACTAAGAAAATAAGCGAATTTTGTGAAATTTCAGGGAATTATTAAGGAAGCAACGACATTCTTTATTTTAAAACATCTAGACGTTGGTTAATTAATTCTACAAACTTCTTCTTTTCGTCTTCAAATAAATAAGAATCATTAATCATTTCAATGTACTTTGGCTTTAATGAAACTACTTTATTTATCATTTTTTTAGTAGAAGCTAAGGCTATTCCTATATTGGATGCAAACTCAAAGAAGTCTTTCTTCCTAATGTGCATCTTTTTTCCATTCATTGTTAATGCGAATTCCTCCTTATCCTCTGGCATTATTAAATTAACAGGGAGCAAATCATAAGCTCTAGAAAGGACATACCCATCAATTGATTTTATTAATGAGAAGTTTTTTAGATGCATGTCTGAATTACCTGTTACAAAGCAAAATACTAGTCGCAAAAATAGCTCTGATAAATCCAAGCCAACTTGGCATGAATATTTATCGATTATTTTAGCTACTTTTTCATAAGAACCTTTGTATTTGTCTTCGGTTAAACGGAGACTTAACTGGCAAAAGTCCTCCATGGCTATTTTCTCTACTTTGTTATTTTCTATTTTTCTATCAATTCTTTTTGTTATGTATGCAAATTGATCTCTCTCTTTAATTAATGCATGGGGAACAGCATGTATACCGGTAATATCTGCCATAGACATAACTAGTTGTTCTGCTTCTGGCAAATGGGTAAAGTCATCTACCTGGGGTTTAAGAATAAATCCAGATGGAAAATCAATTAAAGTTAGGCGTGGTTTGGAATTATCTAAACTTAAGTGTAGGGATAACTTTTTCTGTACGCCAGGTATAGTTATTCCGTCTTCAATATTTTGTTTCGCTATTTTTTTGAGGGTTTCTTCATCTATTTCAATTTGGGGAATAGTGGCTGTTCCAAAAAAGTGCTTAATGCAACTTGCATGCCAACAAGAGGCGTTGCTTGGGTTTAGTTCTTTGCCGCAACAAAGGCACTTCATAAAACTTTCTCCTTTATAGTTACATTCCCGATTGTATCTTTGCAGGAAACAAGCAATAAACCAAAGCGGTCTTTTGGGTTAATTTTCCAATTATTGCTTACTAGATTTAATAGCCACCCCTCTGGGATAATTCCATCAAAAAACGGAAATAGTGTCTCTGATTCATATGGTTCTTTTCTTAATGGTAAAGTTAATGATACCGGTAGGGGGCTTTCTAATGAAAGATATGTTTTGTCATAGGAAAATGAATAACCATTGTCGGTTTCTAAAAGTATTCCTGCATAAACATCGTCTACATAGACATATGCTTTCCTTAGTTCGCTCATTGCTTATTTTCCTTTCTAATAGGACCTGCTTCCATCCCAAACATCGTAAGGGCTGCGTTGACTTTATCCATCCTGACTGTGGATTTTCCTTGTTCTAAATCACGTATAAAACGAAGACCTAATCCGGATCGCATAGCAAATTCTTCTTGGGTAAGCCCGGCTTCTTTTCTTTTCTTTTTTATAAACACGGCTATTGGATTCATATTTTTACCTCAATTTATACCCGTTAAGATATAAAATCCATATCATTTATACTTATTATACCTTAAAGGGTATATAATACAATCATTTTAGCAATATTATACCCTAAAAGGTATAAAAACTTGTAAAATCAAAAGAGAATAAATTAGCCATGACCTTAAATATCATTGTTTTTGCATATGTCGCATCGAAGAAAGATATATTGTTTGCTCTTAAAATTTATTAGTCGAACTAAAACGGATTAACATAATAAGTTATTTATGCGTTGTCCCTGTTTTAATTTCGTATAAAGAAAACAAATATAATGCAGACTGACCGTAAAGGCCGGTTTCGTCATCATCTAATAAATCGACTACCCTCGAATTATAGAATTTATCTCTGGCATCTTGTATGCCTAACTTATAATTTTCAGCTATTAATTCAATGGTTTTATAAGCAATTATCGTTTTAGAAATGTCATGTGGGAGAGACTCCGGACAATCCGCGTTATATCTACCTCCTGTTCTTTTTGATATGTATTCATTAATCGAATATATAGACATGCCATGTAGATCTTCGTAATCATCTATTAATTCCTGCAAGATGCCTTTTCTACTTAGAAGATTATATATAGATTTTGAACTTTCTTTTGTGGCAGAGGCGTATTGTTTGATGCACATAACTAAAAACCTGTTGATATCCATATCGGTTTTGTTGATAGTCACTTTTTCCATAGCGTTATTTTAACAGGTAGCAAATTTACATAAATTAAAAATAAAACTTTGTAGGTGCTAACAATACTTTAAACTCATAGAAAACAACTACATGTCCTTAACGGATTTATAAATCATGTTATCTAACTAAGGTGTTTTTCTGGAACTTGGAAATCAAACCTATATTCTTCATCTACTTCATGATCAAGTTCTATATCAAACATCAATGTAGGCTTATCATCGTTTTGACTATCTCTACAGTTGGTGAATTTCCCTGTTCCAAAATAAGTGAAAGGAAGAACAATCCCGTCTTCTTCATCGACTTTTCTAACAAATAAATGGACTATTTTTGTTGCAAGCAGTTTCTTTCCTTCTGCATTATCTTTAGTCGTTTTATTAACGGATTCCCATTGGAAAATAGAAGGGGAGAGGAATTTATCTTTATAATCGAAATTACCTTTTGCCACTTTGTCCTTTTCTAATCCGACGAAGAAATATGTAATTTTATTTTTCGTATTATATTTAGTACCTTGCATATAGGAATATTGCTTTCTATCGATTTCCATCATGATTTTGTCTTTTTGGTAATTGCCATACATCTTGAATGGACCTTCAAAATCACCAAATTCATTCTCATATCTCTCTAATCCGTATTCTAATAAATCAACAAGGAAATCTTCAAAAGCAGTTCCTTTTCCCTTTTCGTAATTCAATTTATATGGGTTTGAATTAATTATCACTTTTCTTGAAATTAGATTATCGACAGCAGTTTTAAGGCTATATGGGTTAACTCTTTTATATTCTTTGGTTAATAAATCGAAATCAATTTGGCTATCTAAAACTTGTTTGATAATCAAATATTCTTCCCTTCTAGTTAACGGCAATAAATCAGAAATGACTTCTAATAATCTAATCTCAGATTCATTAAATAAAGGAACGTCTTCCCCGATATTTTTTAAGAAGTTGTAATAAGAATAATTCTTTTTACCCTTCATTTTCGCTTTCAAAAATCTTAATAAATCCGGGGCACAATCGCTATTTAGATAATCCATGTGGCTAGGATATCTTTTTTCTGCTAGGTATTTTTTAAAACTAAAGTAGTCTGATCTTAAACGGAATGCTGTATTGAAGTTCGTGTTTTCAATATGTTTAAGTATTTCTTCTTTTGAACGTTCATCAAAATGGATTTCTACTCCAGGCAATCCTAGGTCTTTAAAATCATTTCTAACTAAAGAAGAAAGAAGTGCCTTTTCTAAAACAGTTGAACTAGATAATGAACCTAAACCAAGCGCGATTTGGGTGGATCTGTCATAACTATTCCCAATGAAATCAAGAACAGTTAGATGGTCCTTTCCTTTATATTTTCTTAATCCTCTTCCTAATTGTTGGATGAATATGGTTTGGGATTCGGTTGGTCTTAAAAACAAAACCATGTTGACCGAAGGAAGGTCTACTCCTTCATTGAGGATGTCAACTGCAAAGATTATCTCTGAATCGTTATTGTCATCTGCTAAATCTTCGAATGCTTTAGACCTTTCACCCGTATTGTTTTCACCCGTTAAATAAGTTGTATGGTAGCCAAGTCCATCCATTTGTAGAGACATTTCTCTAGCGTGATCAATGCTTCTACAAAATCCTATGGCCTTTAGTTTTCCTTCTGGTCTATGTTTTTCGATTTGATTAGAGATGAATTGTATATGGCTATCATCTTTAAAATAATTCTTTAGGAAGTTCACCTTTTCTTTATCAGAATAATCAATCATCTCATCCCTGACTGCGAAATATTTAAATGGTACAACTAGGTCATTATTGATTGCATCTCTTAATCTTAATTCATAAGGAACGACATAATTAAATATTGCAAATACATCTTGCTTATCCATTCTTTCAGGCGTTGCGGTTAATCCTAATAGGAAAGCAGGGGTAAAGTAATTTAGTATTTTTTCGTAAGTTGTATTAGTAATGTGGTGGCATTCATCAAAGATAATGTAATCAAAATTATTTGGATTAAATGAATCTAGGTGAGTTGCCATCATTGTATTGGTTGCGAATATAAAATCGGCATCAAGATTCTTTTCTTGCCCTGTAAATAATCCATAAGTTCTAGTAGATCCAAATATCTTTTCAAATGTCTTTTTGGCATCGTTAAGGATGGTGTCCCTATGGACAACAAAAAGTAGTCGTTTTGCATTGAAATTATAGGCATCAAAAGCTGCTAAAAATGTCTTTCCTGAAGCGGTGGCTGCTATTATCAAGGCTCTTTTTTCGCCCATGTCGCGATATCTTCTAATTTCTTTTAATGCTGCTTTTTGCATCGCATTTGGGACTACTTTTATTTGATTATATCCATAATCCATGTCCCATCTTTCAATTGCATATTCTATCTGAGTGGTATATTTCTTTATTATTTCTTCACTTAATGGATTTGTTTTATTCCAAAGAGAATCAAATTCAAGCAAGGCTTCGTTAATGATTTTATCTTCCTTGTTCCTAGTTAAAGAAACATTCCATTCGATATTTTTTAACAAGGCAAATCTAGTTATATTGCTTGAACCTACTAGGAATTCATAACCATTCTTTGTCTGAAAGATATATCCCTTCGTATGGAAGCCATTATCTTCAAATGAATTAAAGTCTAAATGACATGAAAAATTAGGATATGTCTCCATCCATTTCTTGAATATTCTTAATGATGGTATATCAGTAAAGTTTTGGTATGTTGAAGTTATTATGCGACCTTTAACACCTCTATTTAAGGCGCTTTCTATTTCTTTTTGGATTAATTTTAGTCCTGCCTCTTTTATAAAACTTACAGTCAATGAAAAGGAAGAACATTTATTAAAACAGTCTCTTAGTCTTTGCAAAAATGTATAGTTAGAATAATTGGTCAAGAACGATTCTTTCATGTCGTCAAGCTTACCAGATTGCTTTTGATTTTAAAAGATCGCTAGGGTAATAATTTTTTGGTTTGTGTACCTATTTTTGTCAATTTGATATACTGTAGTATATTATTTTGGCTATTTTAGGTACACAAACAAGTTTGGAAAGACATCTTTAAAATAGACTCTTTATCTAATTCATGACAGGAGATTTATCAAGTATCAAAGAAGTACATTTTGTGATTAATTTTTGAATGATTTCTAGTTTTGCCTTGTCTAAATAGATTTTGTTTCTTCTTCTAATTATTATTAAGAAAACGGAAAGGCTTACACTTTGGCTTTCTATTAACGAGGTTAATTATGGAAAATAGAGATGATGTAAAATCGTTTTATGAATTTGATGATGCAAATAACGAAATAGTATTTCATCGTCATGATATGCCGACACCTTGGATGAATTACCTTACAAATGGGGTGTTTTATACAATGATTAGTCAGGCTGGTGGCAATTTAAGTTGGTATAAATCTCCAGCCATTTGGCGTATTGGTCGTTACGGTTTCTTTAATTTACCAACCGATAAACAAGGCTTATTCGTCTATATAAAAGATTTATCCACTGGCAAGGTTTGGAACCCTAATGTTATTCCAACTGATGAAAAGCTAGATTTTTTTGAATCACGTCATGGATTAGGATATACAAAATTCATCGCTGAAAAAGATGGGGTTAGAGTTAGTCTAATCGCCTTTGTTGGAAAAGATAACGCCCTTATTTATAAGATAAATGTAGTCTCTAGTTCCTCTAGAAAGATACAAGTATTCGTTGCTAAGGAAATGGGCAACATGGAATATATCCGTGAAGCCCAGTGGCAATGTTATACAAAGCAATCTAATGACATCTATTACAATAAAAAAGAAGATGCCCTTGTCTATAATTACTTTATAGATTGCCAGCCTCGTCCAGACGAAACTCCAGACGTATTTTTGACTTCAACATTGCCTTCTTCTTCTTATTGCGGGGTCAGGAAGCACTTTTTAGGTGCCTATAGAGATTTATCCAACCCTATTTCAATCGAGCTAGGGAAGTGCCCTAACACGGAATTAAAGGGTGGGGAAGGTATTTTTGCTTTTTCTTATGAGCTGGATTTAAAAGCAAACAAAGAAGAAACTTTTGCCATAACCCTTGGGACTATTGAACAAAAAGAAAACCAAGACGAAGCAATCCATAAATATAAATCCATTGAATACATTAATTCATTAAAGAGTGGCGTGAAAAAGAAATGGGATATTAGAAGAAGCCGTTTCAATGTCAAAACAAATGATCCTGATTTAGACCGTATGGTCAATGTCTGGACCCCATATCAAGCCTATGTCAATTTCTTAGTATGCCGCAATATTTCTTTCTATGCGACTGGAACTATTCGTGGCTATGGAATACGTGATACTTCCCAAGATTCACTTAGCGCTGTCTTAAATGATTATGAACTAGCCTTAAACCGCATCAAGGAAGTCATGAGTGAGCAATACAAAGAAGGAAAGACCACTCACCGTTATTACCATATCGAAAATAAGAAATCTGATATTAGCGATCGTAGCGATGACCATCTTTGGATGATTTATACCATTTATGAACTTATCAATGAAAAAGGCGATACTTCGTTCTTGAATGATATTGTGCCTTATTATGATGGGGGCAGTGGAACTATTTTAGAACATTTAAAAGCTTCTATTGAATATACAAAAAATCACATAGGGGAACATGGAATCCCATTGATGTTAGGTAGTGACTGGAATGATTGCCTTAATACCGTATGCAAGAAAGGCAAAGGGGAATCGGTCATGGCGGCTGAACAATATGTCTTAGCCTGCAAGATGATGGCGGATATCTTATCTATTATAGGGGAAGATGGTTCTTATTATTCTTCTTTAGCAGAAAGCCAATCCCGTGTCCTTAACGAAGATATGTATGAAGATGATCATTATATACGTGCATTTACTGATTCAGGTGTACGTATCGGCGGGAAGAATGAAAAATGTGCTAGATACTGGATTAATTCTAATTCCTGGGCCATTTATAGCGGGGTGGCTGATGAAGAAAGAGGGAATGCTATATTAGATTCAATGTTAAAATATAATCTAACTGATTATGGGCTTGCCATACAGTATCCACCTCTAGTAAGAGATTATCCAACTAGAGAAGAAGAAATATCTTTTGCTACTCCTGGAATTGGGGAAAACGGAGGTATTTTCTGCCACGCGAATACTTGGGCAATCATAGCTTTTTCTATGATGAACAGGGCTGATGATGCCTATAAGGTTTATAGCAATATGATGCCTCACCATATCGTTAATAAAATAGGTGTAGATGCCTATAGCGCAGAACCTTATATTTATCCATCAAATATACGTGCCCCGTATGTAGATCGTGGAGGGGAAGCTGGTGTTAGCTGGCTAACTGGAACTGCTACATGGATGAATATTGCCCTTTCTCAATATGTATTTGGAATTAAACCAACATACGAAGGGTTATCGATTAATCCAAAATTACCAAGTCATATAAAGGAAGCGGATGTCGAAAGAATATATCGCGACACAAAATATGTGATACATGTAGTTAATAAGGGTCATAAAAATAAATTCCCAACCCTTTTAGTTAATGGGGAAAAGATAGAAGGACATATCGTTTCTTCTAATGAAAAAATAGTAAATGTAACTTGTATCTGCGAGTAGTGAGGAATTTTATGTTAAAAATCAATTTTCTAGGTGACTCAATTACAGCAGGGGCACTTGCTAGTAAGGAAGAAAATAATTTTGTTAGCCTTGTAGGGAAAACTAATCACGCCATTACACGTAATTACGGTATTGGGGGTACTAGGATTGCAAAAGCAATGCATCCATCGTTAGATCCTAGATGTGACGCTTATTTTGCCTCACGAGTTTCTTCAATGGACAATGACGCCGACTATATTTTTGTTTTCGGTGGCACTAATGATTATGGACATGGTAGTGCTCCTTTTGGCAAGCTTGGCGATAAAACTGCCGATACTTTCTTTGGGGCGATCGATGACTTAATCAATGAATTGCTTAAATATTACAAGAAGGAACAAATCATTTTCATGATTCCTTTATATAGAATTGATGAAACTTCTTGTAACGAACATCCTTTATCCGATTTCCGTGCTGCTATAGAACAAGTAGTTAATTTTTACGGTATAAAGATATTGGATTTAAAAGATAAGATGGGGGTTACTAAAGATAATCCCTATATTGCTGATGGATTGCATCCAAATGATTTAGGACATCGTTATTTAGCAGAATTAATAAGCGAATATATTCAAAATACTTTATTAAATAACTGAGTATTATTCGTATTTGATTTTCTTTATATAAAGCAAATTAGAAGGATCTCCTGTATCGTAGGCGTAGAGGTAATCATCGTTTTCGCCACCTTCAATTTTATTAACTACATCAATGTTTAGTTTCTGCTCTAGGTATTCTTTGACGTAGATTTCTGCATCTTCAATTTCTATAAATTCCGTTAATATGGTTTCTCCTAGAAAAATCATGTAATTAGCTTTGTCTCTACCGTGTCTATCTTCGTAATGAGGCGTATCTATTTCGTGGAAGGGCCTAACTACAATATCCGGATTGCTAGACCAATGCAATTCACTTCTATTTATCGGCCAGCGTGCAAGCGGTGGACGTAAATAAAACCGCCTCTTATAGGGGCGAGAAATGAAGAAGCGGAAGCGTTGGGCACATAATAAAAACTCCTTTGGTATAATAGGACACGTTCAGTTGCCTTGTCATAGAAAGGAGTTTTTATTATGCCACATAAGAATGATGACGAAAGTAGTCTATCACATACCAGGTGGAATTGTCAGTACCACATAGTGTTTACCCCGAAATATCGCAGAAAAGCGATATATGCAAAACTTCGTGCCGACATTGGAAGGTACATAAGGAGGCTATGCGCCTATAAGGGGGTGGAAATCGTCGAAGCGCACGCGATGCCTGACCACATTCACATGCTCGTCAAGATACCACCCAAGATAAGTGTGTCATCCTTCATGGGATATCTCAAAGGGAAAAGCAGCCTTGTCATCTTTGACGAGCATGCGAACCTAAAGTATAACTACGGAAGCAGGCACTTCTGGTCAGAAGGCTACTATGTTTCGACCGTAGGTCTAAACAAGAAGACAATCCAGAACTACATCAGGAACCAGGAATTGGAGGATCGCCTCCAAGACAAGAAGTCGGTGAAGGAGTACAAGGACCCGTTTACGGGTAAGTAAGGGTGACAAAGGCAACTGGGCAATTAAAAAAGCAGCATGATTGCTGCTGCCCGTACCATGTCTTGGAGACATATGAGCAAAACCACGCCTTAAAGACGTGGATTTTTATTGTTATATTGGTCGTAATTTAGATTAATTGCTGCCTTTAGTTTCTTTAGACTTAGCTTAGGTGAATATTTTTCTATTCCTAGGCATACATCTTTAGCAGAATATCCTATATTGCTTGCGTCCCAAACATTGTTCCATTTATCATCGCCTACTGGCTCATATAATTTGTTCTTTCTAAGTTTTCCATGGTAATGCAAATAAATGCCTGCATCTTTATCTAGGTGATTATCGCTATACGAGCGGTGGAAAGCTACATCGGTAACTCCTTTTAAAGAACTATATCCGTAACCGTCTATATACCATTCTGGCAAATCTTCAACTTTTGCATGAATTCTTCTTCCTGTTTTAGGATTATGTAAATATCCTTCGTCATCAGAATAAACATGAGGGTAGTCTATTTTCTTTTTGCCTTCATCCATGATTGGAAGCTCTAAGATGTTGCTATAAAAGCAACGGTACCTACCAAATTTCTTATTTTTATGATAATGGCCAAAGAACCAATTCTTAAATATGATTTTCTTTCGTGATTCCTCCAATATTTTGGTGTTGTTATCGCTACGATAATTAAACATCTCTTTGACAATGCTAGAAGGCGCGCAGTGAGTTAAGACATAATCAACTTCAAAATTAACTTTCTCTAAATTGCTATATGCGTTTTCAACGTCTTCAAAAGTGATGTTCTCTTCACTCCACCAAGAAACTCTATTTATTCTCCAGTCCCTAACGATTGAAGTTGCTCCACCCATGCAAAAGAATTTTGTATTGTTTAGAATCAATACTTCGCCTCTATTTATGTGATAGACATTTTTATATAGTCTATGACATTTCGCGTTTTTATATTCTACTATTGGGAATTTGTTTAATAATTCGAAATTCTCATGATTTCCATCTATGAATAGGACTGTTGGGCCTAACGTGCTGTAATCATGGATGTAACATTCGTCTTCACTCCAAACAATCCCGGCATCACCTAGAATTATTAGATAGTCTTTTTTGGTAACGTATCGTTTGGAAAAGTATTTTTCTAGTTTGGCAAAATCAATATCGCCATGGGTGTCTCCAGTTATATAAATCATAGCAATTATTCCTCTATTATTTTGTAAGATGAAATATATTTATCTTCATCATTTGATGTGAAATGTTTACAAATGATCGATAATCCATTCTTTATATCTTCGTTAAGGATAAAATACCTGCTTAACTGCTGATATATTGTTTCCACATCCATGCCATCAAAACATTTCCAAAACGAAACGGCTTCATTGAATAAGATAGTGAATTCTTTATCCAAACGGACAACATAAGTAGTGTAGTCATCTAGTAATTCAATGAGAAAATACGGTTTGTTCTCCATCATGTATTCATGTTCCCATCGACTGATTTCTT
This sequence comes from uncultured Caryophanales bacterium, assembly GCA_902464635.1. Taxonomy (GTDB): domain Bacteria; phylum Bacillota_I; class Bacilli_A; order RFN20; family CAG-826; genus Alloenteromonas. The sequence goes on from CABQKC010000031.1 coordinate 17,677, forward strand.
TTTCTTTTCTATGATCTTGCGCTGTTAATATGGCTATATTGGTAGTGACCACCCAAGGGTCAAATTTATCAATCAAAGCTTTTCCTAACTCTGTATATTTGGATTTAGAAATCTTTTCTGTAAGTAATTCGTACCAAGAGTCGTAGATGTAATATGAAGCATTGCAAAAAGGATATTTGCTTTCTAAATAGTTATTCGATATTGGAAGCCTCTGGCGATGCTTCAATACTAAAATAAAGAATTCCACCAAGTCTTGAAACAAGAAGAAATTATGCTCTTCTTTTACTGCTATTTTCATGTTTTGACCTGCCTTTCTTTTATACATTTTCACATAAAAAAGAAGGAGTCAAGTGACCTACCAAAGTTACCTTTTATTAATAATATTAATAGAGTGTATATTAAATATGTTGTTACTTAATATTATTAATTAAAGGTAAATTTATTTTGAAGAATAGGCTTTATAGGACGCATTAAAGATTCGTATTCTTGATCTTTCCTTTCTTTAGTATCTATTGTCTAAGCAATTTGAACGTAATATGTTTTGTCTCCTTTGCCGGCAACAAAATCACGTTCTATGTCAACATCCGTATATATCCAATTCCCGTTTCGACATTTAAATTCTTCAATATTTCCTCAGTACAGATGTTTTTGTTGATTTTATCAACTATAAATACTGATTAATATCTAAATTCGATAATTTCCACATTACTGAGGTTTTTGTCGAATATAAAAGACAATTTAGCGTTATTTTGCCAAAATAACAGTGAAGAATATACTCCTGCCATAGCCCATGCTTGTGTTTATGATTTATTGATATGACAAGCGATGGATTAGGACCCGGATTTCGTGTAGTGGGTAATGTGCAACCTTTTGAAATATGCTTGCCATATGTCTCCAGAGATTCCGATTCGCTTAGCTTTGATACCCCGGTGGCAACAAAACCACGAACTTTCGTTGACATAGCCGTTCCTGGATATGTATTTTTATAAAATAGTTCGCAGAATAGCAATATATTTTCGTTGTTCTGAAAGAGTTTGATTCGGTGTTTTGAAAGAGTTTGATTTGTTACTTGACAGAATCGTTGCAACAAATGGTATCCAAACACCAAATCCAACCTTGACCACGGGAATTTTTGGCTATGTTGCCCAAATTGGTGAATGTTATTTTCTCCCTTTTGGCAAGGCAGTCTTACCCTTGGGATTTAACTTTCACCAATTTCGGTGATTCCTAAAACACTAAGGATGGTAATTCTTAAAACACTAAGATTGGCATTTACCAGAAAGCCAATGGATTACCACATTGTAACGGATTTGGATCCGTATCCGTAAATCCTTTCCAAACCCCTAGGGGTTCGCGGCGGCCGCGGCCTAGTTGGTATAATGGGGTTGCCGCCACCCGGAAAGGAGACGGAATGTCAAAGAAAAGACTAGACCACGACGACAGGATAAACCTGCAGGCCGGCATGGCAAAGGGCCTTTCGCTGAGGGATGTAGCGTCGATGCTGAAGAAGTCGCGCTCGACCATCTACAGGGAAATCATCAACAACTCAAGATACCTCGGCTGCAAGCATACGTGTGCCCACTGCGGCAAGGGCTGCACCGACAGGGTGAAGTGCTATCAATAAAGTAGGCATGGACAGGACGCCCATAGTCACCGTATTGTTAATATGTATACACCACCCCAAAGGGTGGGCGGCTGTTGCAATGAGTTAGTCAAACTCACTCTCGGCCGGCCTTTTGCTACGCCTGCAATATAGCCAAAAGGGTAGCACAATGCAAATTTGGTCAGAGTCATTGCAACAGGGGCACCATAAAAAGTCAGAGATTCGTTAAACCGTCCTATTTTGTTGCAATAACTTTGTCATCTAACAGAAAGAGTTTGATTCGGTGTTTTGAAAACAAACTAACGACAGTTTTGCAATGATGAGAGTGCAATAAGCAATAAATATGTGCACTGGTTTTCATACGGACAAATGGTGTCCTCACGCAAGTTATTAGTAGCACTCTATACTATAAACGCATTGGAACCCAGTGAATGTCATCTTGCTGATGGCTGGGGCCCAACCAAGTAACGAAGAGAATGTGGGATACTGCATTCCTAGTAGAAGACCAGTAATGGTATTCGGGACTAAAAACCGCTTTGGTTGGCGGCGCGATACGCTCTTCGATGTAAACAACCACTAAGACAGGCATGACAAGAGGCTCTGCAGAAATGCATCCCGCGTGATGATGTTAGCCTAGGAAACTAGCATCTGCGTTCCTAAAGGAAGTGCTCGGCTTGATGGTAGGCAACTACCTATAACTGATTTAGTGGGTACTGGCAGGGGAATGCCGGAAACAAAGTCAAATTTGGCATAATTTCCTGCTGAAGCTCCCTGAAAGTTGAGGGACAATTTAGATTCCCTCCTAGGTTACGGTTAGCAATAATCCATACCAGAAGTATTAGGGTCGCTCCCTCTTACTCAGCCTGGTGTGCTAGTGTGTGAATAACAGATTAAAGTAAGTATCGTATGGCGAAGGCTGCCAATGCTTTTTTGCAAAATAAGCGACCCATGTAGTGAAATTTATTAAATCAAAAGTGGGATACGCCACTAAATGGTAATCAAGTTGGGAATTATTATCCGCTATAAGATCAATGGGCAAAACTCAAGAAATACGGAAATGAGTCAAGCCCATTTTTATTTTGAAATAAAAAACATCCCCACTGAGGATGTCTAGTGCAGATACCTCGAAGATATCCGCGAATGTATTGACGACGTCAATACTTGTGGTGCCATCGTTTTCGATACGGCGTAAGTTTCTTACGCTATACCCAGCGGTGGCTGCTAAGCGGTCCTGAGTCCAGTTCCTACTTAGCCTTAGGTGTTTGATTGATTGTCCAACCAAATGCGAGTCAATAAGTGTGCTCATGGTCTACCCTCCTGTTTAATTTTGCTTTGTTAATTAATCAAAGTTTCATAATATGACTCGCTCGGTAGCCTTTATGAGCGTGGTTAATTATATGGAAATAATTTTGAGTTTCCCCATTTTTAACAGTGCCCTAAATAAAAAATAGCATTTTTGAATA
>CABQKC010000032.1 GCA_902464635.1 uncultured Caryophanales bacterium
ACTAATCTTACTAGGAATCCTGCCTTTTTTCATCCGCGCGACCCCTAGGGGTCTTGTGCTAAATGCCTTCAAGAAAGGCATTTACACAACATTCTGGATACTTCCAACGCCATAAACTCTTTGAGATTGCCTTGAAACAAACGAAGCAAATAATAGAACAATGCTTCATCTAATACTTTGATATTCTCTTTAACCCCAACGCCCCCAGCATATTCATTTGTAACAAGCAATGAAGAAAACTGATAATTCAAATACTCTTTTGAAATGCCGTTTTGTTCAAAGAATAGCCCCAAGTTGTCGAGCACCCTTTTATCTTTTTCTAATCTAGATTCTATTGCCTTGTTGATTCTTTCTTCTTTCTTTTGTGCATCTGCATCATTATCCACAGGAGAGTAATTCTTCAGTTCAATTAAAGCGGCGGTTTTTGAGCGGGTGTCGAATACAAGAAGATCAACTTCTGCCTTCGGAGATTGGTCAATCGTGAGTATTTTGTTCTCGAAAGTAACAAGGTTTGGATACTTCAAAGGGAGATTTTCGGCCATTCTATGGTTCATCTTGTCAGACATATAACGATGGTAAATTGATAAATGCTCTTTGTTTGTTCCTTTGCAATCAAAATATTTCATCACCTTATCAATAACATACGAACGGAAAAGCATGCTTGTTGACGAAAGAATACTGTCGCCAATTTCGAATAATGGTTGATAGAGAGTTATTCTATCTTTTTGAAAACTATAATCGTAAGTCATATCCTTAATGATTGCTCTCGCGTCTTCCTGTTCCACGTGAACCACTTCGGCAATGTCGGCTATAAGTCTTTCTTTTGGATAAAGAATCGATGGCTGATACACTAAATCATTATCGCTTTTTAAGGATAATAAATAAGCGGTTTTGTAAACGCCAATTGCGGTCAAATAACAGTAAACTAATAAATATTCGCCCAAAGTATATGTGGTCGGTTGTAAATATCCAATTTTCAAATCCAAATCGCCAAGGTAATAACAGAAGAGATTATAAATCATTTCTCTTAACTCATGATTTGCCGGTTTAAATAGTTTCTTACTTTGAAATTCCTGCTTTTTAAAAGAAAGTCCAACAATCATGGCATCAAAGTTAAGAGTTTTAATATCATCATTGCTATTTTTACCACCAGGTATTTCATCTGCAATGCTTCTAGAATAGACATCATAAATCAGTGCCCTATCACCTTGTTTGTGTTCAAAATAGAGCTTATCACCAATGAAATTAGCAGAATATTTATCTAATTTATATCTATCAATTGCATTTCTAATGTAATTAAATGAAATAGTCTCCTTTATCTCTTCTTGATACTCCGAAATGTCGCTAAATCTGATTTTGGTATTGAACGTGCCATGTTTGCAATCTTTGTATACGAATTTTATACAAGCCCTATAGGCATGACGATAGTCATTAAGTGCCTCCCAATTCTGATCTCCGAAATTATAAGGAAGGCCACTCTTAACTTTGACAATCAATTGCTTAAACATTTCCAAATAAAAATAGTCATAAGCATTGGTTAATTTATAAATAGTATTTTCAAAAGAGTCATCATAGAGACCGGATTGTCTATGCAACTCATAAATCTGTTTAATTTTAGATTCAACATTCATATTGATATTTTACCAAATAAGAATAGTTAATCCTATGTGTGCCAAATAACACGTATGTAAAAACATTACCAATTGAATAGTTTTTAACTTTGTTCAGTTAGACACCTTAAGAAGAAGGCACTCTCAAAAAAACTTACAAGACATCATATCTAACGGGAACGCAGTGATAATTTACTAAAATATATTTGCCGACTTCGTAGATATTCTTTTCATCTTTAATAACTTTGACAATTTTAAAAGCACTCTCAAAATATTCTTCATATCCTTTTTCGCTTGGCTCTAAACCATTATCGCTTTCGTATTCGGTGAAGAATTCAGTAATCAGTTCACATCCATCTTCATAAATGAATCTAAATCTCCTATCTTCATGGTTCTCTATATATTTTGAGAATGGTCCATATATTTTTTCTTCTTTATCGTTTAACCACATTGTCATATTTCATTAAAAATCTAGCATTATTTTAACATTTTAGAATTATCAATGTTTCCCAATATCCTCTTTAGTCAAATCCGTATTTTCTAATTTATCATATATTTTATCCCCGATAATATATACTTTTGGGGACACATTCTTATAAGGACCATCGTTAAATTAAGTATCCATCCCTGATAAAAAGTAATTAATAATCGACATTTCCTAGTTAAAAGGGTCTTTATGTGCTTAAATTAGGCTATGTTTGATAATCTATCCACTTCTTCATTAGAAGTTAATAATTTAGAGGAGAATTCACTAGAGGTAGACAATACCATTACTAGCGATGAATTAGAAGCAAAACTAAATTATGCAGATGGTGAGACTAACTATGCCGTCTTTAAAAGGGATAAGGATAATATCATTAAGGTTGCCGCGATATCGTTAACAACTATATTTGGAGGATTATCTGTTTTTGAACTAATCAGTCCAAAAGCTAGCATTACTCCTCCTGAATTAAATATAGTATCCAATTCGCTTTCCTATAGCTTCAAGCTAGAACGAAAAGGAATCGAAGATATTAGGTTTACTATATCTAATGAATATATAGAGATATATAAATTGGATCTAAAAGAAATAAAAGAATATAAGGGAAATATATCTCTAGAACCTTCTACCTATGAAATAACAATTTCTTCTAATTCAATATTTGGTAATAAAGAAATATATAAAAGGAGCATCGATTTATGAATTCTAATTTTTGGCTAAGGAAAAATAAGAAAGAAAAGAAACAATTCATCTTCTCAATCCTAATCGCAGTTTTCTTCATAGTAATCTTGTCTTTATTGATATTCGCTAGAGATATATTTGGAGACAAAATTGGTGACAAGATATTAGGAGAAGGAAATAGGAATGGTTTTATATCTATTTATAAAGCCATGGTGGATTCTTCTACTAGATGGCTAGAGACTTTATTGACCGTAAGCATTTCTTTCTTGGTATATTTCCTATTAAATGTATTAATAAAAGCCACTACTTTAAGAGGAAAGAAAGCACAGACTATTGGTTCTCTAATTTCTAGCTGCATCAAATACCTAACTATATTAATAGCCATTGGATTTATTCTTTCTATCTGGGGAGTTGATGTTAGCTCAATTGTTGCAGGATTAGGGATATTGACTCTTATCATTGGTTTAGGGTGTCAAAGTCTAATAAGCGACATCATATCTGGGATATTCATCGTATTCGATGATTATTATTCAGTCGGTGATTATGTAATTATCGATGGATTTAGGGGTCAAATCGTATCCATTGGATTAAAATCCACCCAGATATGTGATTATGCAGGAAATCTAAAATCCATTACAAATTCGCAGATATATTCCTGCGTCAATCTTTCCTATAAGCCTTCTTTTGCTAGCTGCAACATTACGATTAATTATGAAGAAGATTTAGAACATGTCGAGGCTATAATAGCGAAGAACCTTTCTTCTATATCCGATTCATTACCAAAGCTAACTTCTCCAATCGAATATAAAGGAGTATCCAATTTATCTAGTTCGGGCGTTGTACTTCTTTTTGCTGCTTATTGCCTTGAAGATGATAGATATCAAATAGGAAGAGATATGACTAGGGACATCTATTTGATGTTAAAGAAAAACGGAGTCAACATTACCTATAATGAAATCGTTGTTAATTCTCCAAAGGAAATGAATATCCATAAAGCTAGCGAAGAAGATAAACTAGCCAGTAAGAAGATTAATTCAATGAATAGAAAGAAAGCAGCTCCAACCCCAAGAAAGAAGACTTTCATAGAGAAGACTAAAGCTGCAATAGAAGAAGAGAAATCTGATTTAGGTATTAAGAAGCAAGATTAATTTTCCCACCACTTAATTAATAGATTTTAGATCACTTAGTTTTAGCGATGCATATAGAGGGGACAATCTATAGGAGGTTGTCCTTTGTTTTCCTGATTCAGGAATGAGTATTCCTTTTTCAACCCACTCCTTCGCCCATTTAGAGATAGCCCTAGGAGTAACATCAAATTCGGTAGCAAGCTCGCTATTGCGGATAATGAACTTCTTATGGGTAATGCAATAGGTTATTAATCCTATATCTTTCTTATTTAAGCCTAATAAGACATCCTTATCACCTTTAACACTAGATTCCTTAATGATGTTATTAGATTCAATTAGAGCCTTATTAATAGCCTTGCAGTAATAAGAAATAAATATCTCTAGGTGAGGAATATATTCTCTTCCAAAATCAAAATAAGGTGGAAGTCCCATTGATATTGATGAAAAGAATAATTCCTTCTCCTTATTTATTATTACTTCTAAAGGACATATATCTAGGAATTCATAATCCAAAAGAAAATAGGAAGATAATAAGAAAGATAATGAATAGTTGTATTTTCCAAACGGGGCGATTGATAGCAAAGTGAAAAGAGATACGCTAGCTTTAATAAAAGGAGAAACATCCTTATTAAAATCAAGCCACCCCAAAAGGGTATTTAATAGACCCCTAATATTAGAAGCCTCTGAAGGAAGATAATTGACAATTTCTCCATCAATAATTTCCTTTAAATAAAATATGTTATCTGAGCTAGATTGTCTTAACGGGAGATGCCTAGTTGTATTGCTAAGCCCATTTAAAGAATCATTAAGCATATAAATTAGATTCAATCCAAATGGGGTTTCTTTCTTCTTTTCTGCTTCTAAAAGATCAATGCAGTTAGATAAGTTTTTAATAAGAATTTGTTCTTCATTTAGTGTAGCTGAATCAATAGGATTTAAGGCATTTTCTATATCTTCTGAACTGACTTTTATATCGTCAATTAAAAGGAGATTTTTAATCCTATTAATCTTTCCTTCTTCTAGTATTTTTACCCTAGTTTTTGCATTGATAGAAACTAGATCTTGGTTAGCCAAATTAGTCTGAATCGATAGAAGTTCTTTAACCAAATCTTCATTATAAGCAAAGCTGATTTTCATATTATTTATCCCTAATCAAATTATAAATAAACAAGGAATAAAATGCACGAAATAATGTTCCTTATTTGGTTTTTTACCCGTTCTTTAAATGGTGAAAATAAAGAATTTTTAGAGAACAAATAAGGTAATTAATATATAAATAGTTTCGATAAATTCGGCATCTTGATTTTTTAATTGTTCTTTATCAAATAAGGAACGATTTTAAAATAAGGAACGGAAAATTAAGGAACGCTTCATTTAATTAAAAGTCTATTTTTAATAAAGAAAATGAGCCCTTACTTTAAACCTGTTCCCATAACAAATAACGAGCCGTTCCTTGCTAGTTTTAATCCCTAAAGAGATGTTTTGTTCATTGTATTGACAAGACTTAAAAACTGGGCCATCCTCATAAAAATACGTTTAGATTTTCTCTTTGTTTTTTAGTCAATTATAAATACGGATCTAACGAAACAATTTCAATATAAAAAGCCAGCGTTTTGCCAAATATTCATAACCGTGAATTCAAAAAATCTGAGATGTATAAAACTGGTTTAAATCTTGAGCCATCTATTTTGCCAAATATGGATTCTCATTCCTTCAGGTCTATGTAGATACTTTCCCTCCCGTTTGGTAGAAATGTTTATAGGCTGACTTTCATCACATTCGATGAACCTGTTTTTTCGTTGACAAATTTTATGATGATTTTAATTTCAGCTCTTCATTTTCAAACTAATTTTCCTACATTCCAGCCGATTAAAGAAAAAGACCCTATTTATCGAAGCAATTCATGATTTTATAAATTTTCGTTCGAAATGAACAAATATACATCAAAATTAATCTCAATCGATTTAAATAAGGGTTTTAAAGCCATATCGAATCTATAAACAACATTTCAAGAAATCATGTATTAATCATTTTCAGTTCTAAAGAAAGATCATTTAAACCAACCCTCTAATTCCTTTATATATAAATAAGATGATTTGATTTACCATCGCTGCATTCATTTCTTCTAAACTCTCTACATCGTCTTTCTTAAGTTTTCTAACATCTAGTTACATAATTCCAAGCCTATTAATCTAGAAGGTCAGGGACGCCCTAAAATCAATTAGTAAACAACATAGATAAATTATCCTTTGACTTATCAATTAACATTATCTTTGTTAATCCTTTTCTAATTCCAATAGATAATAAAAAAGACCTACTAGAATCTCTTCCAATAGGTCTAAATTCGTTTTTAGGCTTTCTAGGCTTGCTTAGTTTCAACTGCAGGGAAATAGTCAGAACTTAGGTTTGTATATGCCATAAGGGCTAATAGAAGCAAATAGAACCTAGATACGGCATAGCCACACCAATAGATGACATCTCCTTGCCTAGAATAGGCATTCAAGACGGAATAAGATGAGCTAGTCGCTGATGCAAAATAGAACAAAATCCCACCAATTATCAAGAAGACATAATAAGCAGTCCCGCAGTCCCCATCAAAGCTCTTCTTAACAAATAAAAATGAAGTTACTAATAACATCAAGAACGATATTAGATAGACAATTCCAACAACGGTAGAAATAGAACCAACATTCAAGCAATATATCGCTCTAGTTAATGCATAAGATGAGACTAATAAGCCACCAAGGAAGCAAATCAATACGTGAGATGATTTCTTTCTTAGCAATAAATCAAGCAAGATTACTACAAAGAAGGCAATTACAATACCTAGGAAACTAATGGTAATTATATTCTCCCCAGTATGTAAATAAGCATCAACTGCATCGCCAGGTTCAAGATAATCAATCCTAGGGTTATATTTAGCAGGGTTGCCAAATGCTAGGAATTCATTGATCAAGGGGATTAAAGTCAAAACCAATAAGATAGAAACAAGGATGACTTTCAAATCGATTTTCTTTTTCTTTTCCATTTTACTTGGCCTCCTTATCTAATTTAGCGATTTCTTCTTTATATTTAGCTTCCTCTGCATCATTACATAATACAAAGTGTCCTGGAAGTATTTCCCTAAATGTAGGTTTCTGGGTGAAATAATCGTGGCTAGTAGCAGGATTATATACTTGCCTTACCCTACTTTTTTCAGATAATGGGTCTGGCTTAGGGATAGCGGATAGCAAAGCTTTTGTATATGGGTGAAGTGGATGCTTGAATAATTCATCGCTACTTGCAAGCTCTACCATATTGCCAAAATACATAACGGCAATCCTATTGCAGAAATACTTAACAACTGATAAGTCATGGGCGATAAATAACATCGTTAATCCCATTTCTTCCTTTACTTGGTTAAGTAAATTAAGTACCTGTGCCCTAATAGAGACATCAAGGGCAGAAATAGGTTCATCACAAATTAATAACTTCGGATTCATTACCAAAGCCCTAGCAATGCCAATTCTTTGCCTTTGTCCACCAGAGAATTCATGGGGATACCTAGATGCGTATTCAGGGATTAATCCAACCTTCTTTAAAGCATCTTCGACAGCCTTCCTATTCTTTTCCTTGTTATAGGAACCTTGGATATGAAGACCTTCGGTAATGATATCTTCAACAGTCATTCTTGGGTCAAGTGAATCAATAGGATCTTGGAAGATCATCTGTATTTCATTACGCAGTCTTGGATTAGAATGACGATTATCAAACTTGATTTGCTTTATAAGGGCTTTTTGTTCGGCGACATGTTCCTTAATATAGGCTTTTCTTTCATCAATTAGCTTTTGGTAATGTTCCTTGATGGCAGGATATTCGCTTTCATTCGCATCGGAAAGGGCATTATTCATTTCTTGGGTAATGTTCTTTATTTCCTCTTTGACATGAATCTTGCTCCACTTGATTTCTTTTTCGTTCCATCTAGATCCGGCAGCAAGGCGGAACCCTCTATAATAGATAGCCCCGCTAGTAGGAGGATAAAGCCCAATGACACATCTTCCGGTTGTAGTCTTGCCACATCCAGATTCTCCAACTAATCCAAAGCATTCACCTTCTTTAATGGAAAAGGAAACATCATGGACGGCTTTAGTCTTATAATCGCCAGCCCTAAAGAATTCCTTTAAGTGCCTTACATCTAGGATAATATGGTTATCAACTAGAGATTGGTCATAAGTAACTCCATATAAACTTAATGATTGCTTAGCAAACCTTAAGGTAGATGCTAATTTATCTAGATAAGATGAAGAAATTTCATCTAGAGGCTTATTAACATTATTCTTAAATAAGCTATAGGCTTCCTTTTCAATCTTTACCCTATATTTCCTTCCTTCTTTAGAATCATTTATAGGAAGAGGGAAAGCAGATAAGGCAACATCTTTATATTCATTGACCTTATTAAATAAACTAGCAGCATCCAAAGTAGAGGAATTAATAACTTCCTTTATAGAAGAGGCTTTATCTAGATTTTCTTTTATAAGTTCTATCTTTTCCATTTATTTCCCCTCCTTTGCATGGGCTAAGTTATTTGCAATACGGGTAGAGACAATCTTAGGCATGGTTGCCTTTGGTGATCTCTCATCCAGTAACCAAGAAGCGCAATAATGGGTAGAAGAAACCTTAAACATTGGAGGTTCTTCCTTAAAATCGATACCTAATGCATATTTGCTTCTACTAGCAAATGCATCCCCAATTGGAGGGAAAAGCATATTAGGTGGAGTACCTGGGATGGCTTCTAGCTTTTCTTTTGAATCGATATCTGGGATTGAAGATAATAAGGCCCAGGTATATGGATGACGAGGATCATAGAAGACATCCTTGGATGTTCCGTATTCAACAATCTTACCAGCATACATAACGGCAACTCTATCAGCCATATTGGCAACTACGCCTAAGTCATGGGTAATAAAGATGACAGACATATTACGCTTAGCCTTCAAGTCATTAATCAATTCAAGTATTTGGGCTTGGATAGTAACGTCAAGTGCAGTTGTAGGTTCATCGCAAATTAAGACATCTGGAGAAGCAGTAAGCGCAATGGCAATGACTATTCTTTGCCTCATCCCGCCAGAGAACTCAAATGGATATTGCTTGAATCTCCTTTCAGGTTCAGGAATGCCAACTTCCGCCATAATCTTAAGTGCTTTGTCTTTGGCTTCTTTATGGGTAACTCTAATCTCAGAAAGAAAGCGTCTATGTTCGATTAAGAACAAATCATAGAATTCCTTTAGATTGGATTTATGCTCATTAAATAAGCTCTTTAGATTAGCAAAATGGGTATCATAGATACCTTTTCTTTTCTCCGCTACCTTCTTTTTAGCCTCTTTAGAAGCAACATTAAGGGCAGTTTTGTCTTCTTTAATCTTGGAAATTATTTGGGCTCTTTTTTCTTTGCTTTCATTTTTAATAGATAAAATAGAAGCATTGAGTTCTTCAATCTTGGAAGTATCTTTTTCTTTTTTAGCAGCTTTGATTTGCTTCTTTAAGTCTGCTACTTTCCTATGACAAGTTTCCTTCTCTAATTGAAGGATACGTTGATCATTTTTATAGGCAATGAATTCTTCATTAATCAAATCATTATAGTAATTTTTCAAATGGTTGCCGTTGGTAATCATTACTTCGGTAATTTGCTTACCGATTTTCATAATTGGGTTTAAAGAAGATAATGGGTCTTGGAAAATCATCCCAATCTTAGTACCCCTTATCTTATGGAATTCTTCTTCAGAAACTTTAGTTAAATCTTCACCTTCATAAATAACTGAACCCGAATCGATATGGGCAGTCTTTGGAAGGATACCCATGATGGTTTTATTGGTAACTGATTTGCCTGAGCCAGATTCCCCGACAATGCAAAGAGTCTCACCTTTATATAAATCAAATGATACTCCTCTTACAGCCCTTACATATCCTGCATCAGTCTTAAAGGAAATCGCAAGGTTACGTACTGAAAGAACAGCTTCTTTGTCAACTGGTTTGTCACCAGTTTCAAAAGGATAATTAATAGATTGGTATTTCATATTATTCATCTGCTCCTTTCAAGCTTGGGTTAAAGGCATCTCTAAGTCCGTTTCCAAATAAATTGAAACAAATCATGATAAGCGCCATAACAATAGAACCAGAAACAATTAAATATGGATATAGAGTCAAGTCAGCTTGGACGTTAGTTAAAGTAACACCAAAGCTTTGCCCTCCAGAGAAAGCTAGTGCACTTGGCAATAAGTAAGCAATATTAGCCTCGGTAAAGATAACGGAAGGAATCATCAAGACACAGCTAGTAATGATTGTTCCAATACCATTTGGAAGGATGTGCTTAAAGATAAGCCTAGTATCGCTAGCACCAAGCGTCCTAGATGCTAAAACATATTCCCTTCGCTTGAATCTATAGAACTGGCTTCTAGTCTCGCTAGCTACCCCCATCCATCCAGTTAGGCACAAAGCCAATAGGAACGTCCAGAAATTAGATCCTAATAGCAAGACAATAAGAGTCATCATGACAATCCAAGGCATGCCGCCAAGGATTTCGCAGAACCTTTCCATGATAAGGTCGACCCATCCACCAAAATAACCTGAGATTGCACCCCAGATAAGTCCAACAAAGATATTGATGACGGTAGATAATAAACCTAATCCTAAGGAAGTTAATAAACCAGAGAATACCAATTTGAAGAAATCATATCCGTGTGATTCAGTTCCAAAGAAATACTTTGGAGGTTCGCAGCTAGAAAGTTCACCCTTCATATACATATCTCTATATATGGAGAAGACACCTTTGACTCTTCTAACAGAAGCAACGCCAGGAATAACCGTGACAGTCTGGCTAGTTATTTCTCTTAATGGGCAATATTTTTCTCCTTCTGGAGTCAATTTGAATTCTCCAGGAGCCTTATTCGCACCTTGTTCAGGATTCCAATCGTAGGTCATCCATCCCCTAGAAACGAATTCTTCAATTTCGGCTTCGGTGAATTCCTTATCGGAAACATCTCCAAATACCGCTCCGTAGCAATCATAACGGAAACTACCATAGGTAACGACGCTATGATAGATAGATACTTTTAAGGAATCTTGCTTTAAAGTAGAGAAAGCACTATCGGATTTGCCATAAGTAGCAACTACTTTAGTTGAATCATCCCAAGTAAAGCTAGCTGGGATATTCGCACTAGCCTCGACGCTTCTAATATAAAGCATGTTCGCATATTTATAATTGGCAGCTACTTCGCCTTTTTGTCCTTCTAGGATAATGGCTAATTTCCCTTTAGCAGTACTTGCAGTAGCAAAATTGCTATTTTCTTTAATCTTAGAAGAGATGTCTTCACATTTAAGTTCGGTTGCTTTGAAGCTAACATCTCCAATAGATTTTTCTACATAAGTACTAGAAGCATCGAAATCAGTAACATTAGCAAGTGGGATATATAATTCTTCTTCGCCGGTCCCATTATTAATAGTAGTAATAAATGAAAGGTTCGCGCTTAATTTAGAATTCTCGAATAGATTTGAAACTGTATAGTCATAATCGATATTGACTGTATAGGAATAAGTTGAATTCAAATCGAATTCTATTTCTTTAGTAACGATGCCAACATCATCGAATTTATAATGGTTAGTCTCGCTATCGACATGTCCGCTGACATTGTTAAGTGATAAAGCACCGCCTTTACCATAAGTCAAAACGGCATTATCGACTTGGTCAGCATAGCTAACTCTAGTCTTAATTTCTCCGATAACCGCATATGGTTTATAGGTAGAATCCGCTGGAAGCTCGTTTGTATTTGGATCAAGGATGGCATTTTCAACAACCTTGGTACCATCCATAAATCCACCCATATCACTAGAGAACCACTTAGGTGGCAAATACTTAATCGTATTATTTGGGGAATCGATATTGGATTTGTTGGCCACTGGAACAATAATAGCCATGGCAATAAGGGTAAATAAAATCACACTAGCGACAACTGAAGATCTATTCTTTAAGAATCTTTTTAACGCGTCTTTAAGATAAGTCGTTGGCTTTGTATCGAATTTCTTGTCATGGATAGATTCATCCATCTGGACGAATTCAAAATCACCTGGGGTAGGTTTTATGTCCTTTTGATTGTTATCAATGTTTTTCATAATTATTTCTTCGCCCCCATTCTGATACGTGGATCGACAATTCCATAACTTAAGTCGATTATCAAGGTTGCAAATAATCCAATGACTGTATAAATGGCCATATCAACCATGATTACTGCATAGTCTTTGGAATTCAATGCCCTGACAAATATCGAGCCAATTCCAGGGATGCCATATATTTGTTCTAGAACCATCGAACCAGATAAGATACCAATGAATTGAGAGATAATCATAGGAACGATTGGAACCATGGAATTCCTTAAGGCATGACGGACAACTGATTGGCCCTTGGTCAAGCCTTTAGTCCTTGCTAAAAGAAGGAATTCGCTAGACATGACTTCGCATAATTCAGCCCTGGTATATCTAGCAAAGGAACAAATAGAGCCAAATGATAAAGCCATGACTGGGATAATATATGCCTTTATGGCTAAGGCTGGGTCAGCTGCTGCATTAGCATCACTTGGCCACCTTGTCGGGAAGCCAGATATTGATCCAAACCAAATAAGCAAAAAGGAAATAAGGACGAAAGAAGGAACGGAAATGAAAATCATGACGATAGTAGAAATAAGGGAATCTGCCCATGTATTTTTCTTTAAGGCGGCAATAATCCCTAGCCCAATTCCTAATGGAACCGAGATAACAATAGAAACAATATTTAGCCTCATTGAATACGGCAAGCCTTCCATCAATATAGCAATGGCTGGTTGACCTAATGATAAGGTTGTCGAAGTCCCCCAATCCCAGGCAGTGAATATATTTTTAATCCAGTTGAAATACCTAGTTATGATTGGATAGGCAAGGTAATAATGGGTAACTCCATTAACATCAACTTGCTTGATTCCTGGGTCAGATAGTAAATATGCCTGTTCGACAGGATTGACCTCAAAGAAGAACCCTTTCCTAACTTGATCTTCCCAGAAACGATATACCTCTAAATTTTGGCTTGAAAGTGGCTCGATTGGCAAACACTGAAGCAAAATGTAGGTAATCGAAAGAATAATGAAGGCTGTTAGGAAAATAAACAGTATTCTCTCTATTACGTATTTTACAGAGTCTTTCATTAATTATTTCCTCTCTTTTTGTTGTCTAGATGTCTTTGACTAAAGTCAAAACATTTTGCACAACGTGTACAATATACCAAAACTCACTTTTTAACAAGTAAAGAAAGAGCCGTCAGTGCATTTGACGGCCCTTTTTTGTTTAATTATTACCTAATTGTTATTTGGTAATGGTTTGCATCCCGAAATCAGTCATCTTGCCAGCTTGGACAATTTGGATTGATTTGGTGATGATGTTGTTTCCGACCTTGATTTTATAGACAAGTGTGAAATACAAGTTGAAGTAGCTAATTGCAGTTCCCTTGTTATCATTTGCGACTTGGGTAGCAAGGCTAGTGATTTGAGATTTATCAACTTCAAGCCTCATGTCACCATTCATGCCAGTAGAGAACTTGTAGCCTTTTTGTAAGTAATAACCACCTAAGGATGCAGATGAAGTTGAACCAAATAGTAATGCGACGTCTTTGGCTTCGAATTCGTATAATGATCTTCCTTCGTCATCAGTTGCATTGGCTGGATAATCAGCAGTGAACAATACAGTATTTCCGTTATTGGTTAGCTTTTGGTTATCGGCAATGGCAACGCTCTTGCCATCATCAATTGGGGTGAATCCTTGGGAGATGCTCCAAAGGGCATCGAAGGTATATCTATATCCATCATAGACGCATGGATGCTTGGACATCTCGTTTGTTGGGGTACCCCAGTTAAGGCAGAAGCCTTGGTTAAGTGACTTGGTCGAGGAGACTGTGGACATGAAGTCGATTGGGTTCAAGACGTTGCCAGAGACGGCACCTTCGGCAAAATCGAATTCGCCATGGTCCATCCTGGTATAGGCGTCAGTATATTGGGAACCGGCAACCTCAAGCTTCAATTCAAGGGTGATGCCATATTTCTTGTTGGCGGTATTGAAGTTATCTTCGACATACTTCTTGATGTATTTGCCAAGGTTATCGATGGTGGATTGATAACGATAGGTACCGTTGACGGTAATCTTTTCGCCTCTTTCAATCATGCCATCTTTCATCAAATCCTCTACAGCGGCGGCAAAGTAGGCTTGGGCGACAGCGGAAGAATAACAATATTCGTTATCGGCGATTTCTTGGTATTCCCTGATGACGGCCTTACCCCATTTGGAGGCACGGTAGGACTGCGTTCCGCTTGGATCAAGCATGTAGGCATTGGACAAATAGGCCATGGCTGGGTTTCTACCAGCAGCTTCGGCCAATTCTTTTCTATCGATGCAATAATAGACGCCCCAGAGGAACTTCTCGTTGCTCATTATTGGCTTGACGTTCCAATAATTCTTCTCGGGGTGCTTATAGACGGTTCCGTTTGTACCGAATAAATGTTCCCATTCTTCTTCGGTTGTGGAGTTGACGTTAAGCTTGATGATGGTGCTTCCTTCGGTACGGTAGACACGTTCATCGTTTTTGTGTTGTTCAAGCATTGAGGAAGGGATTGTAGCTTCGTCAAGCTTATTTTCCAAGAAAGCCTTGTAGGCATCTTCATCGGCCTTGTCGCCAGAGAAGACATCTTCTGTATAACCTTCGAAGTGATATTGGCTCGCTTCATAGTAGTCGGCATTCTTCTTATAGACAATCCTGGTATCCTTTTGCCAGTATTCTGGGATATATGGACCAAAGCTAAGGATATTGTCGAAGTTGGCATAATAGTTGGTGTTTGCACCATATTTGCCATAGTTCTTAACTCCGCCAATATCAGTTAGGAATTCCATTGGCATTGGGGAATATAGTCCAGAGGAAAGGGAAGTCCTGGCATAGGCGGTAGACTTTGGTTGGATGAAGGTGAAGTTTAAACAGCCCAGCTTTTCATCCATTTGGATTCCAACGCCGGATTCGGTCCATGGCTTGGATTGTAAGGAGGTGTTGTAGACATAGTCCATTGCACCTTCAAATCCAGAGGTATCGGAGACAAGTTCAGCGAAACGGCTGAGTTTGTTGTCGAGCATGGACTTGAATGGGGTGATGTAGTCTGCTAGGGCTACTTTTCTTCCATCATATTTGCTCTTCCACTTGGAGGTTGGGGCTGTATGGTAAGTATAGCCATCCCCATAATGGAGATAGACTCTCCAGTATTTGGAGGTAGTTTCTTCAGTGATTGTTGCCTTATCGACTTCTTTGCCACTAGCATCCAGCATTATTGGGGCGGCAGTCTTTGATAGGGAACCTTCCCAAGCATAGGAAGTATTGTCGGCATTGGCCTTGACTCCGAAATAGGAGGAAGTAATCATGGAAGTACGGTCAGAGACGTCGGATCCAGATGCATCCCATCCATTGAAAGAACCGGAATCTGTATTGGTATATCCATGGAAATAACTCTTCCATTCAGGAACGGATTCGACGATGTTCCCGTTATACATGCTCTCTCCTGTGATGGTTCCATATCCAACACCAAAGCCATAGTTAGTTAGGTATTTGGTGGAAGGGAGATTTACACGCTTGGAGAATTGTTCATAGGAGGAGTCATCATAAAGAGGGATTCCACCGACGAAGTTTTCCATTGCATATTTTTCTAGAGAATAGAGAATCTCAGACTTTTCACGCCAAGACTTTTGCGAATAGTCTGCATCATAACCCTCAGTACTGAAATTCTGACCAGAATCAGCCTTTGGGTAATAGGCATCTGGATCATCAGTTTTGCTTGATTCAGTTCCGGAGTCAGTCTTGCTAGTACTAGTAGAAGGAGTAGTAGGTCCACCGCATCCGGTTAAAACTAATCCAGAGCAGACAAGGGCAAGTAGAAACTTGTTTTTGTTCATATTTTTTCCTTTCTTCTTTTATTAAAAACACATTCACGTAGCAAGTACGCGTGTAAAAGGAAACCACCTGTAGAAAAATTTGCAACTACTTTTTGCAGTTTTTAAGATTATTTTGTACTTTTAACGTATGTTTAAGTAAAAAAGAACAAGAAATACGATTGCTAGTATGAAAAATACACCCGAGACAACAAAATAAGGCCAATAGATTATTTTGTCCTTTTCCCTTTTGGCATTTTGCTCGTTTTTATAATCTAAAGCAGTATCCCATCTTTTCTCATTTCCCTTTTTAAAAGATTCAAAAAGACGGTAAACTCCATAATTAAGTACATCAAATGAACCTGTCCTAATCGTGAATATCAAACCTGCAATCCCAACTACTATTGCACCCGATATAAAGAAGGCATCCGTTAGACCCGTGTAGTTAAAAAGTCGCCTTCCACAGAATATAGAAACAAATGATATGACTCCGATTATTGAGGCGATCAGAAATGAAGTGATGATTCTTTTTTTGTTCATGCAAGTAAGTTTATACAAAAGAATGATTTTTACAACAAGAGCAATGTAAAAACCATGGAATTTGAATACATGCTTCCCCTATTTTTGCTTTTAAAAGGAATGCGTTGACCTAAATTTAGCAAAATAAATTTCGGCTTTTTGTTGAATTACTTATCATCTAAAAACGTAAAGAAAAGCCCCAACAATTACTCCCTTAAAAGAAAATAAAGGAAAATTGCATTATTTAAGAGTATGATTATCTTTGTGTAGGCGCGTATGCGATTATATTTGACATATGCGAGTTCGATATTAAACTACATTAGCAAAAATCAAGGAGAACAAGATGAGAAACAAGAACAAATATTCTCTAGTCGCATTGCTTGGATTATCATTGGTTACTCTAGTTGCCTGCGGAAATGAAAGCTCTAATAGCTCTAGCAGTCCTAGTGAATCAACAAATTCCACCCAAACCGAAACAGAAGATTCAACAGTAACTACAACTGAACCAAACCCAACCCCTTTAACAAAACGTATCAAGGTAACTTTAGACAAGCAAACAATCAGCGAAGGTGCTTCCTTCTATGACGGTTGTAAGCCAAGCGTACTTTTTGAAGATGATGAAAATCCATCCAACAACAAAGAAGTCAATAACTATAAATTCAAGACCGAATACGAAATCGTTAATAAAAACGATACAAGCTTGACCTATAAAGCTGGTGAATATCTTCCAGCTGGATCTTATACTGCTAAAATCCAATATACATCTGGCAAGAGATTCAAGGCCACTGCCGATTTCGAAGTCGTTAAAGGCAATGTCGAAGTCGCTAGTGAAGGAAAAGGCTATACCACTTACACAACTGAACAATTAGCTAAATATAAAGTTGCCAATTATCCAGGCATCGCTACCCTTGAAGGTTATGGTATGCCTACTACTGGAGATGTAAAGATTCTAGTCATCCCAGTCCAATTCACAAATACCATTTTTGATGATATCAACACTGTAAAGACAGTCTTACATGAAGCTTTCTTTGCCGAATCCAATGAAACCCCATGGGAATCCTTATCTTCTTATTATAAGAAAGCATCTTTTGGCAAATTGAATATCACTGGTGTTGTTACTGATGCCTATACCTATCCAAAAAAAGATACAGAAATCCCGAACACCAATACTGATATTTCTAGAGAAATCGCAGTCAAGGCTATCGAATGGTTAAAGACCGAAAAGGGAATGGACATGACTGAATATGATGCCGATAAAGATGGATATATCGATGGTATCGAAATTGTCTATAATACCAGCCAACTTACCCCTAGTGGCGATCAATCTTCCTCTTCTAGTACATGGTGGAACTATACCACCAATGCTAGCGGAGCCAAAAACGTCCATAATCCTGGTCCAAGAAGGATGTTCTGGTCTAGATGGGACTTTGTTACTAATGCCTATTATGCCGAATATAAAGAAGGAACAGCCATTGGTGGCAAGAAAGTCGATGCCCATACAATCATCCACGAAACTGGACACATGATGGGTGCCCCTGACTATTATTCTTATGACAAGACTGAAGGCCCAGCCGGATGTGTTGATATGATGGATAATAACGTTGGTGACCATAACGCCTATACCAAGATGTTCTATAACTGGGTTGCCCCAAAAGTAGTCGATGGTACTAGCGATAACTTCACCGTTACATTAAATTCATATGTCGAAACAGGTGAATTCCTACTTGTTCCAAAGTCTTCAACCGGATGGAATGGTTCCCCATATGATGAATATTTGATTGTTGAATACTATACCCCAACTGGAGTTAACGAAATGGATTCCACTGGTTATCCAGAATGGCAACAAGCAAGCTCTAGCGGATCTAATGCTTATGGGCATGGTGGAACATATGAAAAGCCAGGTGTCCAAATCTTCCACGTCGACTCAAGATCTTCTTCAACAAAAGGACAACTTGATGATGCTGGAAATAAAATATCCGGAAGTGCCGTAACTGACTATACCGATACCCCAAGATCTGTCGAATATAAAGACACTACAAACAAAGTTTACGAAACCACTGCCAAGCTAACTCACGATAACACCCCATCTCGTTCTAGCGATGGTAAAACAGGTGAACCTTCCGATAATAGATTACTTCAAGTCATCTATCCTAGTGGAGTCAATTCCACTACATCCAATACCTACTATAGTTCATTCGGTATGATGTCTAACCTATTCGGTGCCGATGATTATAGATACAATAATGAAACAGTAGAAAACGGCTATTATGGCGGAAATATGTATTCTAACTACAAACTTAGAGACTTCTACCCTAATGACCTTGAATGGAATGATGGTTCCACCAATAAATGGAACTTCAACGTTGTTTCCCAAACCGATTCAACTGTTACCCTCCATTTCGTAAATACTGCTAAATAACTTAATAGCCCTTGGAAACTAATCCTTGGGCTATTTTTGTTACCGATTTATTTAAATAAGTAACAAAATTTATCCTTTTTGCCTATTTTTAGCCTTAATCATCCTAAAACCCTTTAAATTTTCCTAGATAGAGAACCAAATGTTGGATAAATATAGGCTTCAGTTGGCATCTTTTTCC
>CABQKC010000033.1 GCA_902464635.1 uncultured Caryophanales bacterium
CAAAGCATAGAGGCTCAATGGGCGGTTTTATAGAACGCAAATCTTTCTAGCTCACCAATAAATCTCCGCTAAGGCAGCACAATCTATGACTTTAGATAATTTATAGTTAGGCGAAGTGTTGACAAAATGGGAAAAAAGCTCAGCTGGCATGGCCTGGTCTTCAACTATTAATACAGAATATTTCTTCTTTTCCATTTAATGAATGTGTTTTTAATCTAATTACATCTATAAGGATATCACCATTCATATATTAAGGTCATTTAAAAATGAAAATGTTACTTCTATTTATCATTAATTACTATTTGTTCGATTATATATGCTAAAGAAGATGCAAACCCATGGTTGCAACTTGCATTTGGAGACAATTTTTCCCATATGGTCTTGCTTTTATTTGCCATTTCTAAGAAATTAGATTTAATCTCGTTTTTTAATAAATCAAATTCTTTTTCTCTTAAAAGGAATAACATCCTTAGATATTTGCCGATGAATAAAGCGGAAGGAAGCAAATTATATTCATGGACATGGAATTTAATCTTATCAACATATTCTCTATCTTCGTTTAGATTAAAGAAAAGCGCGTAATATTGGCATGTTTCAGAAATATCCTCTTTATAGACATTTATCTTTCCTTTATCTATATAGGCATGATCATGATAAAAACCATCAAAATAAGACAGTTCATTTATCTTTTCCATTAAGATAATGCTTTTCTTTATGAGTTCTTCGTCTTCATACAAAATCCCAATGTCCCTAATCATTTCCATATAAAGCATATTGGTTGGAAAGTTGATGCCTTTAGTAAAATCATTTGCCTTGCTCCATTCAATAAATACCCAGCTAGGCAAATTAGATAATAAGCCATCAGGGGTTTCATACTGTTTTAGGAAGTAATAAAAAGAATAAACATTGTCTTTGAAGGCTTTTATTAGTTCTTCATCCCTACTTCTATTCCTATAACTTAATAATTCAATAACTAGCCACATTCCCCAGTTAGGAATAAAGGTACCGTCTTTATGATCGCTAGGATAGCACATTGCAAAGACATCATTAGGGATATCCAAGCAATCTTGGTATAGATAATTAGTTAGGAATCTTTTTTCTATCTTGTTAGAAGAAGAGAAATGATATTCAGCTAGGCCTAAAAAATATGAATCACATAGCCATGGGGCTCTTTCTCTGCCTGGACAATCAGTAAATAAATCATAGCTATTTTGAATATATGTGTTCTTGCTAGATTCGTATATCAAAAGCAAATCCTTATCTTTTATATCGATTTGCTTTTCTTTGATATTGTTTTCTAGTCCAATAAAAGAAACATCTACCTCAATATCATCACTAGGAACTAGAACCATTAGGTATTGTAAGCAATATGGGATGTTATTAATTAATTCATAAGCCCCCCTGTTTACATTAATTTCGATAAAATCATTACAGTTACTACGTCCAAAAACCCATTTGCCATCTTCAACTAATTCATCAAAAACAAGGAATATCTTGCCTTTTGATTTTGATTTGATATGAATCTTAAATAACCCAGATTTAATCCCATCTAATTTATATAGATAAGATTTATAGCCCTCTTTTATCTTAGAAAAGAAATTTAATTCAAGATCATAATTATTTAGATACCTAAGGTTATCAAAATCTAAATAGGGTCGAGGAAGAATATTGCTAAAGCCCTTAAAATCTTCTTTCCTAATAAAGGAGAAGTCATATAAAGGGAATTTATTATTCGTCTTAATTATTTCTAGCTCTTTTAAATAAGTAACTTCTTTTGGATTTAACCTAATTAATTCATCACTAGATAAATCATAACGTTCAATCAATCCTCTTTGATAAGAATATTTGCTAGAAATTGATAGATATTTCTTGTTTATAAAATAATCAAAATCAAAACTAGAAGAGACTAATTCATCATCTTTATATAATTCAATTCCAAAGAAAAATGGCTGGTTTTCAATATCGAAACTAGGAAATCCATAATACAAAATCGATATCTCAACATTAAAAGAAATAGGGACATCGATTAATTTGCTCCTATATAGATTTTTGCTAGACCTAACTGGACCAAAATCTATTAATTCTTTATTGATATAAATTGAATAATAAGATGAACAAGTTACCTTTATGCGGTTGAAAATAACTTCATTTTTGCTTCTAGCAAGGATATTGCTATTTAAGCCTATTTCTTCTTTAAAACTAATTATCTTCATATTCCACATTGCTTACATTAGAGAAAACTATTATTACATTAAGTTTAGATTCGAATCTTATTTTCTTCCCGTCTAGTCTTAATACGGGGTTTTCCTTTAAGTTATTCCTGATTTTAATAGAAAAAGGAACCTCGCTTTCTAAGGAAAAAGAAATTATCCTACCCTTATTTCTAGTCGCATTAACCTTGATATTTCTAGGCAGGTTCAAATTAAAGAATTTGGTTTCCTTGTCTTTCCAGCTATTTGGAATAGAAGGAAATAAAGTAAGAATCTCATCATGAAAAGAAAGCAGCATGTCCAAAATACTTCTATTCGCTCCCATATTTGCTTCTAAAGTCATAACATAACAATTAAGCTCGCTATAACCTAGATGCTTATAATCACAGTTCATATGGAATCCATTTGGATGGATAAAGGCATCAATGAATATCTTTAAATATTTATAAGCATTGTCCCCATCTCCTATCAAACTATATAAACCTGAAGCTTCAACAAAAGAAAAGCCAACCCATTCAGAAGTAGAAAATGATACAAGGTGGTCGATGTCTTTTTTGATTATGTCTTTGTTTTCTTCAATATTTAGCAAAGGCAAATTCTTATACATAAGCATATGGGAGAAATGCCTATGACTTTTTAGGAAAGATACATCCTTAGATATTTTTAGATATCCATCTTCATCCCTAAAATACGGAGAAATCATATCAAGTTGGCTTTGATAATATGAGTAATCCAAGTTAAGAATCTTGCTATATTCGACTAATTTAGAATATAGATACCTAAGCATTGTAATCTCAAAATTGGTTTGGTTCTTAAACAATGATCTTTCTTCGTTTTCAAAGAATTCAGGTGAAGAATGGAAGAATGATTCCAAATAGCCATCTTTATTGATTCTTAGATATTTTCTTATACATAATTCGGTGTTTTTAAAGAAATAATAACAACGGTTCTTAAGGAACTTCTTGTCTCCATAATAAGAATAATAATCATCAAATACCTTCAATATCCAGATAGATACCATTGGAGACAAGGCATATTGAGGCCAGCCACCTAAAGGAAGCCCATCTTGGGACATGACTCCAGGAATAAGAAGACCATCGCTATGCATGAATTCTTTGGCAAATTTCTTAAAAGCGGATCTATGGCTATATAGATAATCTATTAATACTTTTCCTTCGTTTTTATGATTGCTAATAAAGTAATAATCATAAGTCATCTCGACATTGATATCGTTATGCAAATCGCTTTTCCATGGTGGCAAATTGTCATTGTTTTGCGTCCACACCCCTTGCAAGGTGAGCGGATATTTCTTTCTTGAATTTGATCCAAAATAATATAAGCCCTTGATATATAGGTCGTTTATTTGTTCATCTGGAGTAGATATAACTCCGTTTCTATAATATGAATCCCAAAATGAATTATGGTTATCTAGGTTCTTAGATTTGTTTTTATAATAGCTATTTAGAATAGCTTTTCCCTTAAGCAAATAGATATCTTTTTGGATAGTAAATAGATACACGTATTCATTATTTTCCTTTATTTCCTTACAAATGATATAGAAATGTTTATTGCCATACATCTTTTGATATATGTATCTAAAGTTTCCATTTTCTTTATATTTGCTAGGAGGATAATCTAGCCCCATATCTTCTTCGCTTTGATAAAAATACTTGCTAAGAATGAAATCGAAATCTAATTTTCTATTTGAATTTATTACGAATACATCTTTGTTCGCATCTATATATCCAGACAAGAGATAATCTTCGTTTTTGAATTTAAATGTTCCGTTATCAAAACAAATCTCAAATAAGGTATCTTTGGTTATTTTTATATCTTTGAAGAATAATCTACCTGCGTTAAGTTTAGTTGGATAAGGATGAAGATAGCAATCGTCGAATAACTTATATAGTTTTGCATAATCATTATTAATGCAATCTAGCATATATGGGTAATTAAAATTCTTATCCTTAAATTCGCCAGGTAATCTTTTATCCCATAAAGAAACCAAATCCAAAGAAATAACTAGATTATCGCTTCCATATATAAGAGCACCAATACTCCCGTTGCCAAGCATTAAACCTTCAAAAGAAGTATTTAATGGTCCTATGTTTCTAAAATAATGTTTGTTTTTCATAAAGATAATGGGATTAGATATATTCCTTTTCCTGGAGATATAGAGAATGAAAGAGTAGAATCAACGACCTTTCTTAAATGTTTGGTCCCATTTTCAAAGACAAGGGCATAATTTATTCCATCATTAAACCTTATTGTAGCATTTTTAATCTCATTATTGATTCTAGGTGAAGAATAATTCATCAATAAATATGAATAGTCATTGTTATTTTTATATTCGCTTACTAGTAATGAATCAAACGATGAAGAAAAGCTCATTTTATTTAGTGAATTGAGCTTATTATCTAATTTATTGAATTGGGCTAAATTCCCTTTCGCATAAATCCCGGAATAATCAAAATAAGAATAATATGGGCTAAATGAATTGATTTCCTCATTGGCGGTTTTGCTATAACCATATAAATTGGTTTTGCTATGAGTTGTGAAATTAACTAGTCCATTGTCTAAATTGGAATTACTTGAATACACAAAATAAGCAATATCATTGCTACCAAAAGCCATATTCGAATACATTTGGAAAAGTATTTCCTCGCTAGAATTAATCCCGCTAATATCATAAGTAGCATCATCCATATTTGTTGAATGGATAAATGTCTTTAATTCCCCTGCCCCATATTCTTTAATCCTATTCGCATATAAAGATAAATTATAGAGATGATTGGTAATGATGCTTCCATTTGCCTTAACTGGATATTGATCAAAGCTAGCATAGCCTAATGACGGGAATAATTTGGAAAAATAATTGTTTAGATATGTATTGTAATTATTAAAATTGCCTCCATCTCCAAAAGGAAGGAGATTGATAAATGGCTTGCCTTTGATTTTATATGTATTTAGATACAAATCGTTAAAGACAGCATAATTGGCCATACTTTCTTTAACGCCTGGTTCATCTTTTAGAAATAGTCCGTCATAAGATGAATATAAGGAAGAATAATCTAATTGAGACAAGATATATTCCATTACTTCTTTATAAATAGAATCTTTTAAAGTGAAGTTTAGATTGCTGCATAAAGAAGACAAATCATAAATGATAGATATAAAATCAACTACTTTCAGTTTATATTGACTGGATTTGGATAATATCAATTTGTTATTGGGTTTTATATTATCCATATAAGCATCTATAGTAAATTCCAATTTGGCTTTATATTCTTTTTTCTTAGAAGAAATAAGGGCGTTATTATAGTTTTTTAAATCAACGGCAAATTGATTTTCTAATGTTCCGTTTCTCCCGTTATATAAAGGTATGATCTTGCTAAATCCTGCATTTTTGACATCGCTTAATATCAAATCGGCATTACTTTCATTAATTTGAGGGACTGCATATGCGGTTATATCGAATTTATCTTCAATCTTCATATTTGGAACATACATTCCATCGATTAATTCATAACCATCCATTTGTTTTTTATTAATCCCATAGATAGAAGAAAAACTCCAGACTCCGCTAGAAATAACACCATGTCCACCTTCTTTATATTTACCAATGCCTAGATTATTTAGATTCAATGATGGGAAAATATTTTCATTAACTGGCAAGGCTATCTCTTTCCATTCATTCGCTTTTAATTGAATCTCGCTAATTAAATTAGCTAACCCAGTGTATGTTTCTCTTATCTCAATAGACGTATCGACACTAGTTTTCATATAAAAGTAAATCACTTCATATGAGCTTATTGATAAAGATAGATTTGGTTTGAACCAAAGCCAATCTTTAGGAGTAGACAAATCGTATAATTCATACACGTCCCTATTATTTTCGTCTTTAACTACCCTAGAAGAGAATGAGCAGACATAATCGTTATAGATTAAAGAATCTGAACTGCTATTGAAAAGAATCGTATCTTCTTCTATTACTTTTCTCTCACCATAAAAACATGTAAATCTTAAATCAGGGATTTCAAAACTAGGCGTACCAAACCAAATAGCCAAACCTAAATCAGACAAAGTAGATATAGAAGAAGTATCAATGCTAACTAGATTCCACTCATCTTTACGTATTTGATATTGGCTAGTCGATACATAATTCCTTTGAATTCTATATTGCAAGGTATAGTCCTTGCTTGATTTAACATAGAAATTTATAGAAGAAAATGGAGTAATATCAAAACTAGAATTTAGATGAATCCAAAATGTATCATTTCCCGTTATGTTTGATAAAGAAATATAGTCTTTTACCCTCGCATCATTCCCATATGTTATTTCATTAATTCTAGTTGCTGAATATTCTTGATTAGCAAAATACATATCATTAACATCTAGCAATTTGCTATACCTAGAATTAAATCTACTATTTAGATAAACCAAATAAGGGTGATTTGAAATTAAATACTTAAACGAATCATCAAGGTTTTGATAATCGTGATTGCATTCATTTAAGGATATAAAATCTATAAAAGACAAGTTCTCTTTATGGTTATATATCGATTCAATCTTATTATTTAGGATTTCACCTTGTTTTGAGTATGATAAAACTACTCTTTCATCGTTATTATCAAGGCTATTTAAGAAATCAGTGCTCAAATATTTAGGTTCACTTACATTCCCTGAAGTAGGTCTATCAAAGCAATAGGAATTATGGTTGCAGCATATGTAATATTCTTTATTCCCGTTATTATCTAAACTAGGTTCTAAAGATAAATAATGATTCCAGTTACAAGAAGAGTCATGATCATCTTCGTTAGCCATGGTTTCAAGTTTATTATGAGAAGTAAAAATTAGCCCCATTGAGAGCAATGAAATAGATAATATTGAAGATAAAACCATTTTGCGTTCCATAACCTAAATAATGGGACAGCCAATTAAGACCACCCCATAGTGTATTTTATTTTAAGATTCCGTAAATAGAGCCGATTATTAATTCGACACCTTTGCGATTAGAGTCGCCCCATTGACCTGGTGCTATATCTTCTAGTTTAGGAGTTGAGTCACTAATTTTGACTTCTACTTTAGTCCAAGTGTTTGCAGCTAATGTAGATTTGATATTGACGCATTGGTAATCATGATTAAATACACCAAACCCTGCTAATTCAATATTGGATTTAATATAGAAATATACTGAGGAATACTTTGTTAAACTTACATCTCCAGTGAATGGTTTGAACCAAATCCAATCTCCAGATTCGGCAAATTTTATCGTGCTACAAGCCCCAATGGATGGGTTTGGTTTGTCATTATTAATTTCCAATCCTACATATGAAGATTTTTGAGGGGTATATTGATATTTAGAAGCATCAAATACCAATTCTCCAGTATATTCCGCTACAAATTCCTTCTTTACTCCATACATAGAAGTAACGTTCCACTGAAGATTTTTCCTTTCACCCCAAGAAGCAAATCCTATATCATCTAACGTAGCAGTTTTTTCTGAAACTGGCACTTCAATTTTGGTCCAAGTATTAGCTTCTATTTTCATAGAATCAACGATAACATCATAGCTTTCTTTTCTAATTTGCAAATTATCAATAGTTTGATTGGATTTAAAATAGAAGATAATTGCTGAATATTGTTTAGCATCTATTGGAGTATTCGAATCAGGCTTGAACCACAAAATATTTTCTTTTGGATTATGGGCATCTTGAGATGATGCAATATCATAATGCACATAAGATCCATAAGTCGCATCAAGTTGATTAACGGTATGAGTATATGTTGGGGTATAGTTTTGAGGAACATAGAAATTTTCCTTCGTGTCGTAAAGCACATCCATATCTTCATATAAAGATGGGATATAACGATCATCACCTAATACAAGGTCATCAAAATATATTCCATCTAATGGACCTTTATCCACTACCGTGCCGACTTCTGGGGCAGCAAATAGATGTTTCCCAGGATGATTGCAACATGCCCAAAATTCTTTTGAACCATGTTTGTTATATGTTGCATCTACTTTATCGTAATGATTAAAGATGCAACTTGGAGTATGGGCATCTCCAGCCTGGACGGTATAGAAAGCTGCACCTTTATTGACTAATAAGGCAGTTCCTGCAATTAATGATGCTGAGACTAATCCGATAATGATTAGTTTTTTATTTCTTGTAATATTCATTAGATATTACCTCCTTCCAAATTTAGTTTGGTTAATTTAATTAATTTGAATTCGCCAGGAAGCAGCCAAAAATCTTCCTTTTTATTATTTATTTCGAATTCAAAATGATTTCCTAGATTTTGATTACCATTTGTAATCATTAGATATCTATCGTTATTAGTTTTATCTATAAAATGGCTCATGAATGTAAGGAATTCCCTTTCCATCTTAAAAGAAGAAATGCCATCATCTTCATAACCAAAACCATTGTTTTCATCTAAATATCTAACTGAAACGAATTTTAGATTATCAAATAAGGGGAAATAGTTTTCTATTACCCTTCTTTGTTCTACTTTTAGATATTGATAAGTTGGGGTTTCGATTAGGTTTTCTCCAATAAAAGGAGCATTCCCATAACCTGTATCAAGAGAGTTTTGATGGAAATAGAACCACATAATTCCATCCGCCCCATGTGCTAAAGAAGTCGATATTTGCCACCTAAAGTCATTGCAATTAGGCTCGCGGTACTTCCAATGTCCTATAGACAACAAAGACACAACAAAAGGAATATTAAACTTGTTACATACTTTTCTATAATTCCTTATATCATAAAGGAAGTATTCGATTCCTTTTTTTGAGTCCAAATATGAATCAAAGCACTGGGTATAATGATCAAAGCCAATCAATTTGATATTAGTTTCTTTTAATATCCTTGATACTAACTCGAAGAAGAAATCTTCGGTTAATCCATATTTTTCAGACTCTTCTTTATCATTCCAGTAAGGTAATAGGTTCCCCCACGGCAATAGATTACGCATTATCTTTTGGACTAGGTTTGCCGTAAAGATGAAATTATCGATATGTTCAAAATTTGGCTCATCTCCAATATAGAATCCAAAAGTCGCTTTATGCTTTCCAAAATCTAGATAGGCTTGTTTAACTTCGATTTCAAATTGTTCCCTAGATATTTCATCTAGCCTAAGATAGCTAGTCCTATCATCATTTATTATTACTTTGATGTCGTTTTTATAACATTCATCAAGAAGCTCGATAATTCTTTCTTTCTTGCATTTATTAGGATTATAAGCAAAAGACATCGCAACATTTGTCCCACATTCTTTCCATTTGCTAACGATATATTTGATATCTATAGAATCGTTTATGTATAGATAATTCCAAAACGAGAATATCTTCTTCATTTACCTAATCCTTTCTTGGGTAAGCGCATCAAAGAAATATAGTTTTTCCCTATTTATCTTGAATTTGAGCTTTTCTTTTATATCAGGAGATATTGGTTTATTAGTTTTAACTGCAATAGGAGATGAATCGAAATCGCCATATAAGATGAATTCATTTCCTAATAGTTCGACACTTTTCAAAGCAAATTGGATATCGAAATTATCATTAACAATATCGATATCTTCAGGACGGATGCCTAAGATAACTTCCTTACCTTCATAATCTTTCAATATCTTTGCTTGGACTTTATTTAGTTCTAATTCGAATTCATCCTCTTTCTTCATATGGGAAAAGGCGAATTTATTATCCTTAATTGTCCCTTTAAGGAAATTCATTGAAGGAGAACCAATAAATCCAGCGACAAACATATTGTTAGGATCTTCAAATGCCTTCATCGGCTTATCTATTTGTTGGACAATGCCATCTTTCATAATGACAATCCTATCTGCCAATGTCATCGCTTCAACTTGGTCATGGGTAACATAAATTGTAGTAGCTCCAACTGCTTTATGGATTGAAGCAATCTCGGCCCTAGTCTGTACACGTAACTTCGCGTCTAGATTAGAAAGAGGTTCATCCATAAGGAATACCTTTGGTTTTCTAACAATTGCCCTGCCTAAAGCTACTCTTTGCCTTTGGCCACCAGAGAGTTCGCTAGGGAAACGAGATAAATATTTAGCTAAATCAAGGATCCTCGCCGCATGATAGACTTCATAATCTATTTCATATGGATATAGTTTTCTTTTCTTTAGGATTTCGCTTGGGGAAGAAGATATTTCCTTTAAGATTGCTTCTTTTTCTTTCTTGCTATCTTGGATAGATTCAAGATCTTTTAGAAGCATTGAAACGAATTCATCATCTTTTTCTTCATTGGATGCTCTTTTTTCTTTTCCCAATAAAGAAGAAACAAAACTAATCTCCTCATCGATTTCCTTTATTTCCTTAGTCAGTCTTTTGATACGTTTAATATCATTACCAATGATAGGCTTCCTGACTTTATAGATTTGTTCTAAGACATCTTCAATTTCCTTGTAATTGGATAGATATTCATCAACAAGGCTATCTTCTTCTTTTTTAGAAAGAGCTTTAGAAATGTCATTAGATTTCTTCTTTAATTCAAGAAGTTTCTTTTTTAATGAATCTAGTTCCTCGCTTTTTTCAAATATAGGTAAATAAGATTTATTGATAGTAAGTGAATAAGCCATATTTCTATATACGGACATATGGGGATACAAAGCATAGTTTTGGAAAACCATCGATATATTCCTGTCTTTTGGAGGAACATAATTCATTAGTTTCCCATCGATATAGAATTCCCCACTGCTAATATCCTCTAACCCTGCAATCATTCTTAAAGTAGTAGACTTGCCACATCCAGAAGGACCAACAAATACAATGAATTCCTTATCTTTTATCTCTAAATTAAAATCAATGACGGCATGGACATTGTTTGGATATATCTTATTTATGTTCTTTAAAACTATATTAGCCATCTATTTCCCCCAAATATGCAGATTCCTCAATCCATCTAGACCAGCTATCTTTTGCATATTTATAATCGGAATCTATGCAGAAAGATGGGGTATATTTATCTGGATTAGAATACATTCTCTTATACCAATAACCACCTTGCGGATATAGAGTTGCCTTATTTGCAACGGCAACATTTGCTTTGCTATTTGGGACATACAAACAGTAATTAGAAGCAATATCTAAAACCGATTTCCCAAATCCTGACATATCCTTATAGGCATTATTTGAAGAAGAATAATCATATTTTAATGGACGTACTGCATTAGAATATTTTGTATAGAGTTCGCAAGAAGACTTCCTTGACATGAATTTAAGGAATTCTTTGGCATCAGAGATATTGCTAGCCGCGCTAGGAATAAAGCAATTGCCAACGAAATCTGCAGTTACTACTTGTTGGTTACTATCGTTAGTTTTATATCCATCATTATGGAGGATATTATTGCTATCATCGCTAATTTCAGGAACCGCAAACATCTTGAATGTTGGAGAAGATGCATTCATATATGGTTTCATTTCGTTTTCAAACCAAGATCCATTTAGCATCATTGCAGCTTCATAAGTAAGTAACTTAGATTGCCCTTCGGTTGCATTCATGATCATTGAATTCTCGCAGCAATAATCACTATCAAAAAATATTTCCTTTAATAGGCTCATTCCTTTTAGTTTGCCTTTAGAAACACTAGGAGCATAAACTTCAGGAGAATCAAACTTATAGAAATTATCCATGTTTGTAATTCCTTCAAAAGAAGTCATCCACCCATCGATTCCATAATATAGATATCCATCAGCCCCGTTACCGCAATAGACTAATGGCTTAATCGAATTGCCACCAAGTTTGGTATTATCTATAGTCTCGCATAAGTCTTTGAATTCTTTTGTAGTCTTAGGTAAATTCCATTTCTTTGCTTCAAAAAGGGTGGAATTATAGACAAAACCATTAATGTTATAATATTCAGGAATACTCCAATAGGAACCACGATATTCGCTGCTTTTTTTGGCATTGTCATCAAGGCGGTCTAATAAAGTTTCGCCATTCTCGACTTCTTCTTTCATCAAATCGGACAAGTCATAGATATATCCTTTAGTGGACCAATCATAGATATTCCCAATCGCCCTGTTATAGATCATGATGTCGCTTAAATTGGAACTTTGCTCTAATTTAGTCGCCGTAGTTGATGCCATTTCTCT
Organism: uncultured Caryophanales bacterium; assembly: GCA_902464635.1. Lineage (GTDB taxonomy): Bacteria > Bacillota_I > Bacilli_A > RFN20 > CAG-826 > Alloenteromonas. The sequence goes on from CABQKC010000033.1 coordinate 12,337, forward strand.
ATTTGGAATTAGCTTAACTTTGACATCTTTATGTTCTTCCATGAAGGATTCTGCTAGTTTTTCATATGGAGTTAAGCCGAACCCGCCTTTCACGAATTCTATTTTCAATATACGTTTATCACCATCCGAATTAGTCCCACAGCTAGTTAATAACATCAATGATGTTGCTAATAAAGGTAATGCTTTCTTAAATTTTGACATGATTAAAATCCTCCTACTTTATTGGAATCAAATATCTTCCTTCTCCTGGATATAATTTGAATTTATATTCCCCGTTCGAAGGTAATCTAACTAACATCTTTTGGCCAAATCTATACATGAGCAAGCCTTTGGCGTTATTAAATTTCAAAGTGACTTCATCGACTTTATTTTCATATGGATCAGTGAAATTCATTAACATAAAGGCATCGTCATTAGTTTCTTTATGCTTAAAACTAGTCAGGAGAGTATCTTCGCTAGCGGAATTTATCTTCACCCTATCAAAGCAATCGACATGTTCGACTAAATTGGCAAAGTTTTGGTTATCATAAAGTTCATTCGCATTGAAGTAAGTAACATTATCAAAATCATAAGAGGTCAAGACGTCTTCAAATGAATGGATTTCGTTATTTACTTGACTAGCTAAATCATAGGTATAGTTATAAGTCCCATCATAATAATTAAATAAGGCAAATTCCCCATCTTTAGCAGATTTGTCCCCTGCATATTCATAATATGTGAGATTTCTAGACCCAAAGGCCAAAGATGTATAGACTTGGAATCTAAAATCTGCAATAGAAGTCAAATCCCTTAATCCAGTGAAGTCTCCTTTAGTCTGGATAAAACTTCTTAATTCGATATTGTTAGCCTTTGCTTTTAAAGCCGCTAATTGAAGATTTAGCAAATATTGGCTTCTTAAATAGGAGCCGTCCCCACCTAGAAATGGATAGAAATCATAAGAAATATAACCAATCTTCTTTCCTATTAATTCAATATACCTATCTAGATATTGGCTATATGAGAAGCCACCCATATGATCTTTCCCACTTGCATAAATAGGAAGAAGATTAACTAGAGGTTCACCTTCGGCATTTAATTGCTTCATCCTATCTAAATAGGCATTTACTTCCCAGCTTACATTTTCTAATTCATCATAAGTAGGTTCGTCATAGCAAAAATTACCAGCATAGTTACTATGGTGGATATATTTATTGTCATCAGTAAATATCTTATCGATTACTTTATTTACTTCTTCTTGGCTATTAATTCCTTTTTTATAGCAATAGCCACTTGGTTGGGTCAATCCATAAAAAGACCAATCCCTAACATAATATTCAAGGTTATGTTTTTTGGCTAATTCAAGGGCAATTAAAGCGTGTTCTTCTGCCTTTTTAGCCCTATTTTCAATAGTAGCTTCTAATGAAGAAGTCTCGCTAGATGCCCCTTCATATAAAGCAATTATCTTATTAAAGCCAGCATCTGCAATCTTTTTATAATGTTCGTCAGTCAAAGTATTAACGTTCTTGCTAACTCCGTTCCAACTTCCAACAGTTGGTCCAGCATAGGCAACAAAAGTTACTTTATCTTGGCTAGAAAAGGTTGGTTCTACAATAGATCCTAGCGAATTGCAACCTGATAAAATAGAGATAACAGGTATTAATGTTAATAAGGAAACTTTCTTATTTTTCATTTTTCTTCTTCCTTATTAACAAAGTAACTAAAACGCCTATTCCAACTAACTCGATTGCTGAAGTAGCAATAAATATGATTGCTAGGTAATTAGTAGAAGTATTTAGCCTAATCTCATCATCAATATTTGTATCTGGATTATTCTTGTCATAAATGACTTCAGTTTCTTTTTCTACAATTGTTTCGGGGGCGCTAGAAGGGGCATTAACATAGACGCTACTAGTATTTGACATGCTGAAGTCATCGATTTTGATAAAGGTAAACCCAGTACAGCAAAGGGCAAAATAGCCATTTAATTCAAGCCCATCAATTTCATAATACAATGTGTAATTAACTTCGCCTGCTGTTTTTAGATATAACTTAAGATTTCCGTTATTTGAAACAAATCTAAAGCAAATTGCATCACTTTCTTTAATCTTTCCTTCATCTAATGGTGAGGTGTATTGGATGTTTTCCATTAAGGAAAGAGGAATTTCATTATGGACTGTAATTGTTGCATCATCTTTATTGAATGTAGAGATTTCAGAATCGCTAAAGATACCTGGAGTGAATTTATCTCCATATTTCTTATCAGGAACAATTTGAGTTATGAGTGTTGCATATTTGCCATATGACCCATAAGTCTTGTTTTCTCTTGATAAATCTAATCCGATCCACCTACCAAGAGTAGTCGCATTCCTGCTTGGATCTTCAGTTGAAGTATCGGCTAGAATCGAGCAAAGCTTGAAATCAAGAATGAAGTCATCATATTGATGGCTAGAACCAAAGAAAGTCCCATCAGTCCCGCAGTTAAAGACTAACTTTCCATCTTCAACCCCCATCTTTCCACCGCCATCTCCATCCATTAAGATGAAGTCTTCTTCTCCTTTGTTGCCAAAGAAAGAAGAAGAGAAATTGTGGGTTACACTTTTAGTAACCGGGACATAATAGAAAGTGTTAGTTAATTTAACATTATCAAAAGTAACTTTATTATCAATATCAGTTAAACTAGCTATTGCAAAATAGCCGATAAAATTAGTAACGACAGGGAAATTAGCTACGCTTCCGCTAGAATCTTTTACTAATCTAGAATTTTCATAGACAAGGAATTTGCCACTTTTATATATCTTTATATTGATTTGGCTACCTGAAGTAGATATGGAACTGAATACGTTGGTATTCTTGGATGTATCTAGAGTTTGGACTCCATTTTCATATTGCTTTAATTCACCTTTATCCTTGCTAATTTCATAGACAAGGGAATTAGAATAAAGATCAGCTGGGTTTTTGCCTAGTCCAAAGACAATCCCTAGTTTTTCATTAGTTGCAACGTTAGAAAAACTAATATCAAACTTCAAATCCACTATTTCGACTTCTTCGATTATTGAAGTATCATTTCCTATTTGTTTCTTAGACAAGATGAAATCATTTTCCTTACTAGAGAAAGTTAAAGTTGAGGTATCAGAAATACTAGCCGTATTTTGGTAAGTTGGACTATTTTTAAAGAAAGCAAAGCCACCTGAAGGATTATCGAAATCAAAATTATTGAAGTCCTCACTTATAGATTGGTTTTCACCATAATTAAGTAAAAGATTGTCTACATGAACGATTGCATTCTCTGAAGAAGCCATAACGCCAACATAGGCGTTCTTTAAATCCGTATCATTATAGGAATAGGTGAAAGTAGCTTCATTGGAGGCATTAAAATCAGCGCTGTTCTGGAGCTTGAAATTAATTTTTCCTTCTGTCTTTGAAGTAGGAGTAACTCTGCAAGTTAGCCACGCATCTTTAGCATCGGTTCCAAACAAAGTCTTGAAATCGAAATTATGCGATAATTTTGTTCCGCCTAGGCCTGAAGCAACGCTGGAATTAGTATAGGAAATACTATTATAGACAAGTTCCTTATTCCAGACTCCGCCATTAGTCACATCTATGTTCTTGCTAACAAAAGTTGGAGTAATCCATCTATCGCCTTCGATTTTGAAATCGTATTGAAAGTAGTTAATGTCATTAATTAGTTTCTTGCTGAATAGTCCTAAGCTTTCCCCGCCATCATTGCTTTTATTAAATGTCAAATAAGAAGACCCCTCACTAGACTGAGCAATTCTATTTGAAGACTTGTCACTCCAAGTTTCGCTATCCAAGCCACCAGCATTGGCCTTGTTATTAAATGTATCGTTAATCAATACTTTGCTTTTTTGGCTCGCATCTACATTTATTGGATTAATATTAGTTAAAGCTACAGGCAATCCAAATCCTAGACAAAATAACGTAGGTAAAACAATTCTTTTTTTCATAAATGACCTCATTTGTATCCCCATTTTCTTCCAATCCTTTCTAATAAATGTTTCAAAAGCAACACAAGAGGAATAGACACCAATGTGAAACATATTCCAATTGCAGCTGCATAATTTAGTTTTTGCTGTTCGGTAAAGTTATTGATCAAATAGGCAATTGTCCTAGTCCCAACAGCACCATTTGTAATTAACTTAACTTGTATAAATAAGGTAAAAACAGTTGTAATGCTACCTAAGAATGCCACCATCAAAGTCGGCCAAATCAAAGGAATGATAATATCGAATAATTCTCTTCTTCTAGATACCCCTTCTAGTTTGGCGTTTTCTATGACTTCGGTCGGTATATTGCTCATTGCCCCACCTAAAATCAAAATGTTATATCCGGTCCCAACCCAAAGGCAGTAAAGGGGAATCGTGAATTTCTGTGCCAAAGTCCCATCGTTTAGCCATCCAAAATCCGGAAAGAGTTTGCCGGCTAATCCACTTTCAGGAGAGAGCATGAATTTATAGACAAGAACATAGATTGTTATAGAGATAATAGATGGCAAGAAGAAAACTACCCTAAAGAAGTTCTTGCCAGGTATCTTCTTATACATAAAGTAAGCAAGGATAGTAGAAATAAATACGAGCAATGCATCATTTATCCCTAAAAGGAATGAATAGATAATCGCATCCCTAAATTCGAAGCCATTATAGTCGTTTCCCCTAAATAGTTCCTGAAAGAAGCTTTTGTAGTTCAAGAAAGTAAAATTACCAGCTCCATCTTGGAAAGAAATGATAATAGAAGATAGATTTACATAGACAAAAAAGATAAGGAATTGCAGCAAAGGAAGAGCAAGCATCGACCATATGAAAATCAATTTAAGGCGATCTCTTCTCTTCTTTTCTTTTAATAATGCCAAATCGTTCTTGTTCATATTATTTTAGACCGCCATCAATTGTGTTAAGCATTAATTTCTTTTGGAAAATCGCATAGAAAATCAATACAGGCAATACCGCTAATACCATAGCAGCACAAATAACAGGGAAAGCATTCGCGCTATCACCTAATCCCGCAATGCCAACTGCAATAGTTGGACGATTTGAATAGAATAGGCTTGGATACCAATAATCATTCCAAAAACCCAAGAATCTAATAATGGTAAAGGTCAAAACCCCATTTCTAGCTAATGGGACCATTATTTGCCTGAATATCCTAAAATCGCTAGCGCCATCCATCATTGCAGATTCTGCAAAAGACCATGGGATTGATTTGAAATAACTATGTATATATAAGAAAGCACCACCAAAAGCACTTGCATTTAGAATAATCATTCCAAAATAGGTCCCCATTAAGGAAAGATCATTCATCAATTTATAAGTAGCGGGCAAACTTGCAACAGCTGGAATAAATGAGGCAGTCAAAACAATGGTATAAATCAATTTATTACCCTTGAATGTGTATTTAGCCAATACATAGGCCGACATGCATGTAAATGCCATTGAGACAACAGTCTCCCCTAAAGATAGGAAGATGGAATTAAGAAACATCTGTAATATGTTCGTCTCTTGGCTTCCAACGCTTATTTTATTAAAAGCATCTATGAAATTCTGTATTGTTGGATTAGATGTAAACCAGAAATAATTTGGATAGATCCTTGTATCAGTAATAGGGTCATAACCTCCAATAAATTCATTAGGAGATTTAAAGGAATTAATCATTAAATAGACAAATGGATAAATTAAAGAAATTGCATATACCAAAAACAAAATAAAGATGAACCATGTAATAATTTTCTGCTTCAAAGCGGAAGAAGAAAAAGCACGGTGACGAAAATAACGCCCTCTTTTTCTGATTTGCTTTTTGGTTAAGGAATCCATGGTAATATTGTTTCAAAATATTAAGCAAATAGAAAGATACGATTTTAACGTTTAATAGCATTTTTTAGCCGCTAAAAATGTTTGTTTTATATTTCTATTATTTGAGTTTCCCCATTTTACGTCATAAAAAATGATTTTTCTGTTTATTTTTTGGT
>CABQKC010000034.1 GCA_902464635.1 uncultured Caryophanales bacterium
TATTCAAAAATGCTATTTTTTATTTAGGGCACTGTTAAAAATGGGGAAACTCAAAAGAAAGTTTATCTTGATAGAGAATTACTAAGTGGATATAATAATCGAGCCTTTAAGGGCAATGCAGGTGTAGTTCAGTGGTAGAACACCAGCCTTCCAAGCTGGTTATACGGGTTCGATTCCCGCCACCTGCTCCAGTAGAAATCATGGTCTGGCGCAGATTGTGTCGGACCTTTTTTCATTGCGGATAGGAACGTTTATCCGTTCCACCGGAAGTGCATGGAACCTTATGAGGTTCTCCACTTTTTTGTGGGGTCGGCGTGGGGTTTCCGTGGGAGAAGCCCCCTTTTTAATGCCTAGATAACCCCCTAAATTTAGCAGAGAAATGAAAATCCTCCATAATCAGCCACTCTTTTAAATAGGTAATGAGCCAGTAGTTAGGATTAGTTACTGCAAATTATTCGATGCTATCGGAAAGAATTTTTCATTTCGTTTAATGATTTGCTTGTTCGAGCACCAAACCGTTTTTTATAAATGAGGACCAGGTTACATTTGCTCCAATACCGTGCCAATCCTCTCCCGCATTTGCTGACAAGGAAAGGGATCTTTATGTGGATGGATTGCCATTGTTGCAGAAAGTCTAGATATTATAGTCTTTGAGAAAGACCCCACGAAAAAACAATAGATTTCAAAAACAAGCCGACCCCACAAAAAAGTGGAGAACCAGGAAATGAACCGAACTATTCATAAAATCTAATTTTGTTTTGTTATTTTCAGAACGATTTTTTCTTTTGGCTTTGCGACTTAATGACTATCACCCTAAGTGAAAAAGAGTTTATCCGTTGTTATGTGAAGCAAAATATTTAAAAAGTTTTACATAAAAGGCGTTTTTCAGGACTAACGTTAAAGAATTGCTGCTCAAACAAGAAATAATGAAGTTTGTATCGTCAACTTGTTTATAAAAAAGTTGAGTTACAAGTTTGATAATATTCTAGAACTTGTTTATGAAATATTGTATAATTAAGTTTAAGAAGGAGGTTGGCACTTATGAATGTTAAAAATGAGATTGCCGTTCTTTGCAATACTCTTAAAATAACAGAAGTTGAACTTGCTAAAGAATTAGGTATTACATTTGAAACTATTAATAATTGGAAAGATGAAAGCAAGATAATAGATATTTCAAATATTGAAAGTCTTTATTCCTATGCATATTCAAGCAAAATTAGCTTCAATAATATATATGAGCAGTTTTTGAAAGAAGATTGCCAAAAAAATGAAGTTGTTTTGTTCCATGGGGCTAAAAGGCCATTCTCCATGCCTATTAATTTTTTTGAACACTCTAAAAGCAATAATGATTTCGGTATTGGCTTTTATCTAGGAGAAACATTTGAACAGGCTGCTAATTATATTAGTTTTCTTCAACTGAATAGAGTCTATTCGTTTAAATTGAATCTTTATAATTTAAAAACATACAAATTTGGCGTTGATACAAAATGGATGATAGCGATTGCTTATTATAGAGGTTGGCTTGAAGACTACAAGGACTGCGATTTTATTAGAAACATAATAAATGAGATTGACACTTGTGATGTCATAATTGCCCCGATTGCGGATAATAGAATGTTTGACATTATATCTGAATACGTTGAAGGAACTATTACGGATGAGCAGTGCAGACATGCTCTGGCTGCTACAAATTTAGGGCTTCAATATGTTTTGAAAACGAGTAAAGCAGCAAACCAAATTCAATTAATTAAAGAAATGTATGTATGCAAAAAAGAAAAAGAAAAATGCATCGAAAATAGGAATTTTCTGACAAATAGCGGATTTCAAAAGGTAAAAATGGCTAGAATTGAATATAAAGGCAAAGGAAAATATATCGAAGAGGTATTAAGATGAAGCCATTAACTTCAATAGAAATTTTGTTGTGTCGATCTCAAGCTAAAATTTTTGAGGCATCGGTTGACAAGACTAGTTATAGCTCTGCTATTTTTATCAGAAGATTTATGTATTCTTCGATTGGCAAATCATTTGACGATAAGCTTTTTCTTTATCGCACAGAATCTATAGAAGATGTATTTGATTTAGTGGACGAAGAATTTGGAAAAAGCAGTTACGGAAAAATAAAGTACACAAAAGATCAAATGTTTTGGATTGGATATATTTATAGGGTCATTTGTATCAAATATAACTTATCTAGTAAAAGCGTTTATAAACTTTTTAACGGGCAGGATATAGTGAAATATTATAATATCTGCCATACATTTGATGCTGTGGATGCTGCCGAAAGAATGATGGAAAGCATTAATTATTGTGAAACTTCAATAGAAGAAACCGCATATAAATATATGAAACGACTACTTTTTACAGAAAAGTTAGTTGGATTTTTAGGTAAAGATGTCGAAGTCTTCGTTGATAGACCTATTGGTTATAACCATGAAGGAATTATATATACCCAAAATTACGGGCATATAAAAGAATTGACTGCATTAGAGAATGAATATCAAGATGCTTATGTTATTGGAGTTTATGAACCTTTGAAGACTTTCAAAGGAAAGGTAATTGCAGTTATTAATAGGAAAAATGATATCGAGGACAAATTAATTGTCTCTGATAAGAATGCTTCTTTTTCTAAAGAAGAAATTCTTAGAATGGTTAATTTCCAGGAAAAGTATTTCAAATCAAAAGTGATTTTAAAATAACTACTTTTTGCTTTTATGTGTGTATCCATTTTTTAGGAAGTTAGTATTAACTTTTGGGGTACAAATCTATATAATATTAATATAAAAGCACCCCAAAAGGAGACACGGCTATGGATAAACAATATTTACAAATTCAAACATTGTTGGAGCAAAGAGCTGAAATAACTGCCAGATTAAATTTGATTCCATTTGATGGTTCTCTTGAAATAAAAGATAGAGATGGACAAAAATACATCTACATTAGAAAACGTGTTTTAGGACGTAACACATCTACATATGTTGATTCGTATTCCGATGAATTGTTTGCTTCAATATCTAAATTATTAAAAGACGCTAAAGAATATAAAAAACAAATTAGAAAAATTAATAACGAACTCGCTAAATTAGGCTATAGTGGGCAAGAATTATCACCTAGAGTATTGCTAAATATTGATTTTGCAAGAGCTAACATGAAATCTAATATTTATGATCAGGCTATACTTGAAGGTATTGCTACTACATTTCCAGACACTGAAACAATTATTGAAAATGGAAAAGTTAGTGGAATGACTGCAACAGATGTTCAAAAGATATTAAATTTGAAGCATGCGTGGGAATTTATTATGGATAAAGATGTTGTTGCATCTAAAACTAGTTATTCAATCCTTTGCTATATTGCAGGTCTTGTAAATGAGGGATTTTATACTTACGGTGGCAGAATAAGATGCGTGCCTGTAACTATAGGAGGTACAACTTATATTCCACCTATGCCTATTGAATCTGTTGTTAAAGAAAAAATAGAAGAAATACTAAACAAGGATGAAGAACAGGCTGATATCGCTATTGAACTATGCTTATATTGCATGAAAACACAAATTTTTAATGATGGAAACAAAAGGGCTTCAGTAATATTTGCTAACCACTTTTTAATTTCAAATGGTGCAGGACTATTGGTAATACCAGAGAGTAAGGTTTCACAATTCAAAAAATTATTGGTTTTATATTATGAAGATAGAGACAATGGTGAAATATTAGAATTCATGAAGACGTATTGCTGGAAGAAATTTTAAATAGGGTGCAAATAGATACCTACACAAGCCAAAAGCACCCCAAAAAGATTTTGCATATTGATGCAAATGTGTAAAGCTTTTTTCTTTTAACGCCAAACTTCCTAGCGGTTAGCCACATATAGGCTTTAAATTAATAGAGATAATCATTAAAAATAATCTAATACAACTATCTTTTAGAGATTATAATTTTCTTACTTATGGCAACTTTATTAATCGCAGTTATATATCTAGCATTTATATCCCTAGGATTACCTGATTCCTTATTAGGATCAGCTTGGCCTAGTATGAGAATTGTTTTTGATGTTCCTTCTTCATTTGCAGGCTATGTCTCAATGACAATTTGTCTAATGACTATTATTTCTTCATTAATCTCTCCGACTTTAATAAAGAAAATACACACTAAATGGATAGTAATATTCTCAATATTATTAACAATAATTGGATTATTAGGATTCTCTTTTTCAAGTAAATACTGGATGTTATTTATATTTGCTGTTCCTTATGGATTAGGGGCTGGGTCAATTGATGCTGCACTTAATCATTATGTAGCGTCGAATTATTCTTCTAGGGTAATGAATTTCCTTCATTGCTTTTATGGAATTGGGGCAGTAATTAGCCCTAATATCATGTCTATTGCCCTTAGATATGCCCATTGGAATCAAGGATATAGGTGGACTGCCTATATCCAAATAGGAATATTATTAATATGCATCCTTTCTATTCCTCTATGGAAAATAAACGAGAAGAAAGATGTTGAAATCCAAAAAGAAACAAAAGGCATATTTTCTACTTTAAAGATACCTGCGGTTATATTGACTCTTATTGCCTTCTTTTCCTATTGTGCAGGGGAGGCAACTTGCTTCTTATGGACTTCTACCTATTTTAAAAATAGATTCGATTATCTAGGAGAAGATATAATCGCTGCCTGCGGTTCTTTAATCTTCCTTGGTTTAATGTTAGGAAGATTATTGTCAGGAATATTCGCGAACAAATTAAATGACAAGAATCTAATTCGCATTGGAATTGGGATTGAATTAATTGGAATAATATTGATATCAATAAATATAGATAATTATATTTTGCCTTTAATTGGGTTTATCGTAATAGGATTAGGAATGGGTCCAATATATCCTTCAATCCAACATATGGCCCCGATTAATTTCGGGCATGAATATGCTGCTTCAGTCATAGGATTACAGATGGCTAGTGCTTATCTAGGCTCAACATTTATGCCGACTGTATTTGGATTGATCGAAGAAAGAACTGGTTACTACATGATGCCGATTTATTTAGGCATATTCCTAATATTAAATATATCTTTGCTAGAAATAAGTTATTTGATTAATAAGCAAAGAAAAATCGGTGAATAAGGAAAATTTTTGTTAGGTGACAAAGTAGTCACAACAAAATAGGGCAGTTTAACGAATTTCTGGACTTTTAGGTACTACTGTTGCAATGGCTCTGTCAAGTAACGCATTTTATTTTTTTGCCGAAAACGGAAAAAAAATAAAATGGAAACCTTGAATAGCATGTTATAAGGAACTAAAATTAAGGCATATCGGAGAAAGAAATGCCTAGAATAGAAAGACCAAAATATCTTAATCAGCTCATTAATCGTATGGGTAATGGAATGGTAAAAATCATTACTGGTTTACGTAGGGTTGGAAAATCATATTTTCTTGGTGATATTTTCTATGATTATTTAATTTCGTCAGGAGTAAGTAAAGAATCTATCATCAAATTTGATTTCTCTTCGGAAAAGGATTTGCTGCTTATTGATGAAAACTATAATGACTTAAAAAAAGAACATAGAAAAGTCGATTCTGCTAAGTTCATTAAATATATTTTGGAAAAAACCGTTAACGATATTCAGTATTATCTATTGCTTGATGAAGTACAAGAATTGGAATCGTTTGAAAGTGTTCTTAATGGATTCCTTTCCCAAAAGAAATTCGATATTTATGTAACTGGAAGTAATGCTAAATTCCTTTCGAAGGATATTATTACTGAATTTAGAGGTAGGGGCGATGAAATCCACCTTTTGCCTTTGGCATTTTCTGAATGTTGGTCTTTCTATGATAAAGATCCAAAAGAAGCCCTTAATAAATATATGGTTTATGGTGGCTTGCCTATGGTTGTTTTATCTAAAACTGATTTAGATAGAAGGACTTATATAGAAAAACAAATTAATGAAACATATATCGCTGATATTGTTGAAAGATATGGCAGCAAAGATGAGGAAGATTTAAAAGAACTACTTTTATTTATTTCTTCTGCAATCTCTACCTTTGTAAATCCAAAGAAATTAGCCGCTAGATTCAAAAGCATAAAGCATTCATTAATAAGTGAGCCTACCGTTGCAACTTATATTGAACATTTCGAAGAAATATTCCTTATAAAGAAAGCACTTCGTTATGATGTTAAAGGAACTACCTACATTTCCACCCCATATAAGGTCTATTTCGAAGATGCTGGGATTAGAAATGGTGTCCTTTCATATAGACAAATTGAACCAGCTCATTTAATGGAAAATGTCATTTTCAATGAGCTCAGGTTCCGTGGCTTTTCGGTGGATGTTGGCCAAATTGAAGTTAGAGACAAGATCAAAGACGAACAGACTGGATTAGAAAAAGAAATAAAGAAATATCTAGAAACTGATTTTGTTGCTAATGAAGGTAGCAATAGATTTTATATTCAATCCGTTTATTTAATAGACGGTCCTGAAAAAAGGGAACAAGAAACCAGAAGTTTATTGAATATAAAAGATTCATTTAAAAAAGTGATTATTACTTATAACAATGTTTTTGATGGATATGACAACAATGGAATTTATTATTTAGATTTTTATAGATTCTTGATTGATGAAAATAGTTTATATAAATAAGTGTTAATAAGTTTCATTTTATTTTTTTGCCGAAAACGGAAAAAATATAAAATAGGATTCAAAAATAAGCGACCCATGTATTCAAATTCTAATTACGCTTATTTCTTTTTGGATATTATTTCGTATTCTTGTTTGCTAATGGCAACCCCGTTATGGATAACGATCTCACCTTTATCAATTGAAGCGACTTCTTGTTTATATCTAGCCTCTTCTTCATCATTACATAAGACAAAATGGCCTGGTACTATCTCCCTGAATGTAGGTTTTTGCTTTGAATAGTCATGAACTTCATTTGGATGATAGACAATTCTTTTCCTTCTTTTTTCTGAGAATGGGTTAGGTTGTGGGATAGCGGATAATAATGATTTGGTATATGGGTGGAGCGGATGCTTGAATAATTCATCGCTAGTTGCAAGTTCGACCATATTGCCAAAATACATAACAGCAATTCTATTGCAGAAATATTTGACCGTAGATAAATCATGGGCAATGAAAATCATCGTAAGTCCCAATTCTTCTTTTAAAGAATTAAGCAAATTTATAATCTGCGCCCTGATTGAAACGTCTAAAGCCGAAATAGGTTCATCACAAATCAAAAGCTTTGGATTCATAATGAGGGCACGTGCTATGCCAATTCTTTGCCTTTGGCCACCGGAGAATTCATGTGGATATCTAGAAGCGTGTTCAGGAACTAAGCCTACTTTCTTTAATATCTCGACAGTCTTCTTATGGTTTTCGACTCTATTTCTAGAACCTTGTATCCTTAATCCTTCCTGGATGATATCTTCAACAGTCATCCTAGGGTCAAGAGAATCAACTGGATCTTGGAAAATCATCTGTATTTCATTTAATAAGGCACGTGGTGCGTGCTTATTGTCGTGTTTTAAGGATTTGATCTTGGTTTTTTGACGTTCATAGATAACCTTTAGCTTTTCTTTAATAGAGGCGATTTGTTTATCTTGTTCTTCTAGAATCCTTGCCTTTTCAGCTTCGGTAGCAGTCTTTAGTCTTTCTTGCGTTTCTTTTCTGATTCTAGATATATCATCTTTGCCGTGAATTCTAGAATATTTGATTTCCTTTTCGTTCCATCTAGTCCCGGCCCCGATTCTATATCCTTTAAAATATATCGAGCCAGAAGTAATGTTATATAGGTGCATGATGCAACGTCCGGTCGTGGATTTACCACACCCAGATTCTCCGACAATTCCAAAAGTCTCTCCTTCTTTGATATCGAAAGATACATCATGTACTGCCTTTAGCTTTACATAATTTGGCCATACACCTAGCTTAAAGAACATGCGTAAGTGACGCACAGCTAAAATAGTTTTTGATTCAACTAATTCAGGCTTATAGGCAATCTTAGCTAATTTGATGGCTAATCTAGCATTATCTAATTCTTCTTTTTTGACCTTAAGTTCTTGCTTTTCCTCTTCAATTAACTTTTCATCAGCCTTATTTAATTCGAGTTCTTTTAAATCCTTAAGTATTGCATCGTATTGCTCTTTAACTAATGTGAAAGCTTTCTTGGCGTTTTCTTTCCTATGGGAAGCGATTTCTTTGTCTTTTGCATACCTAGCTTTTGTTTCTTCTAGAGTTGGAACATTCCTAATTACTTCATGTTCTTTTCTTTCTTCTTTTTCTTCTTGTTTCAAGCTGATTGTATTATTGGCTTCTTCTTGCTCGGCAAGGAAAAGATTGTCCTTATCTCTTTTAGGATCACTAGTTAAGGAATTAGAGATCTCGTTAGAAGAAATCTCTTGTGGTGATTTAGTCTTTTTCATATTCTAACTTGGCCTCCTCTTCACTTAAAGCATGATGGATTCTAGATGAAACTATCTTAGGTGGGGTTACATTTGGGGCTTCTTCATATTCAAGCCAAGAAGCAACAAAATGGGTAGGAGTAACTTCAAAAAATGGTGGTTCATATTTAAAATCTACACCTAATGCATATTTATTACGTAAGGCAAAAGCATCTCCAGCTGGAGGATAAATCATATCAGGCGGGGTACCTGGGATGGCCTCTAGTTTTTCTTTTGAATCGATATCGGGGATAGATGCTAATAAGGCCCACGTATATGGATGACGTGGATCAAAGAATATTTCTTTATCAGTTCCGTATTCGCATATCTTCCCTGCATACATGACTGCAACTCTATCAGCCATATTGGCAACTACGCCTAAATCATGGGTAATAAATATTACAGACATATTATGCTTTGCCTTTAAATCATTGATTAATTCAAGTATTTGGGCTCGGATTGTAACATCTAAGGCAGTTGTAGGTTCATCGCAGATAAGGATGTCAGGTTCAGAAATAAGAGCAATCGCGATGACTATCCTTTGCCTCATTCCCCCAGAAAACTGGAATGGGTATTGCTTATAACGCTTTTCAGGCTCAGGAATACCAACTTCACTCATAACCTTAAGTGCTTTTTCTTTGGCCATCTTCTTAGTTATGCAGACTTGACTTTGATATTCGTCCAGTACTTTCTTTTCTTCCTTATCTAAGGCAATCTTATCCTTCAATATCTCTTCTTTTCTAGCAAGTAAAGGAGAAAGGGCCTCGTTCTTTTTGATTGAGAAATGCATATGCTTCTTTGGAAAGACATAGAATAATCCAATTAGGAGGTTATATAAGGCCTTCTTCTTTAACATTTCTATATCTAATTTCTTTAGAAGAGATTTGTCTTCAATAGAAAGACTTATCTTTTCTCTTTTAGAAGCAATCTCGCTTAAAGCTTTATCCCTAATGGATTTAAGCTCTTCGTGATGCTTTTTTGTCTCTTCCTTGGCCTTGACCTTGGCCTTTTTTAGGTCAAGTTTTAATTTCGGGGCAACTTCTTTATATTGCTTTTTTGCATCTAAAATTACTTGTTTGGCCTCAAGTTTAGCCTTTTCTAGATATTGCCTATTTTCTTCCTTGAAGGCTTTTTCTTCTTCGTTTATCTTCAAAAGCTCGTTTTCTAAAGAAGTAACATTTTTATTGTCTTTTCTAGCCTGCCTAATCTTCGCTTTCAATTCGGCTTTCTTATCTAGGAAAGTCGACATTTTATCTTCATATCCATTAATAGGCATAGAAGCTTTGTTTTTAGCCTCGATTATTAAGCAATCACGGTTGCTTTTCGCATTCATTAAGGCAGTCAAACTAGGTGAAATCAAATCGGCATAGTAACGCTTCAGCATATCCTTATTTATCATCATGGTCTCGGTAATTTGCTTACCAATGCGCACGATAGGATTAAGCGAAGATAAAGGATCTTGGAAAATCATCCCGATCTTCTTTCCCCTGATACGTTGGAACTCGGCCTCACTAGCCCTAGTTAAATCAATCCCGTTATATAAAATCGAGCCACCTTCAATCATGGCATTTGGAGACAATATCCCCATGATGGCTTTAGAAGTAACTGATTTACCTGAACCAGATTCTCCTACAATGCAAAGAGTCTCTCCTTTATACAAATCAAAAGATACACCCCTGACAGCCTGTACTTTCCCATTATCCGTACGGAAAGAGATAACAAGGTTTTTGACTTCCAAGGCTTTTTCTTTATTAGAAATAGAAGAAGCTTCTATTAAAGATTTTTCTTTTTTATTTAATTTGACAGCCATTGTTATTCTCCTCCTTTCAAGCTTGGGTTAAAGGCGTCCCTAAGTCCATTTCCAAATAAGTTAAAGGAAATCATTACTAACGCCATAATAATGGATGGGACAAGTATTAAATACGGATAGGTAGTCAAATAGCTTTGGTTATCACTTAATGTCGAGCCAAATCCCTGCATACCGTTTACTAATCTTAAATAAGACAAGCTAGCTTCAGAGAATATGACCGAAGGAATCATAAGAACGCTAGAAGTGACTAAAGTACCAATAGCATTAGGCAATATATGACGGAATATAAGTCTAGTATCGCTTGCACCTAATGTCCTAGCAGCCAATATATATTCCCTGTCTTTAAATCTATAGAACTGCGTCCTAGTAATAGAAGCCGTACCTAGCCAGCCAGTCGCACATAAAGCAATTCCGACCATAACGATGGTAGACATGTCCTTTGGTTTATTAATCAAAATCAAAGTCATGACAACTACCCAAGGGATGCCACCAAGTATTTCACATACTCTTTCCATGACAATATCGACCCATCCGCCAAAATAGCCAGATATCGCACCCCATATAAGTCCGACTACCAAATTGATTAATGTGGTGGCGACACCTAATATGACCGAGAATCTAAGCCCATTGAATACAAGCTTGAATAAATCCCTGCCTAGGTTATCCGTACCAAATAGGAATTTAGGCATCTTTGAATAACCATATTCGCGGTACCTTGATATTGTTCCAGTAAAGGAGGCAGTCTTTAATTTGCCAGCCCCTTCAACTTTAACAGTCAAAGGATGTTCTTCGTCAACTTGTAATGGGCAATGTGCTCTTCCTTCCTCAGTCATTGATATTCCTGCGATGAATTTATCAATATCGGCTTGTTTTAAACTAGAAGTAATGAAATCATCAACGGAATAGGTAAAATTCATCCATCCATTCGATTCGTATTTTTTTAGATCGGCAGGAGTGATTCCTTGTTTAACATAATCGCTAAAAGTTGCTAGATAAGTATCATAGCGGAACGAACCAACTACATAATCGGCTTCAAATACATTCATGTCGTCATTTGATGTATACATGTATTGCTTTTGGCTAGTTACTTGCCCTCTATACATGGTTAAATTTGCATCGTTACACGATATATTTTCCATTTCAGTCAATAGATTTTGACTAACTGGGGTCATTGTTTTGCTTTCGACACCGAATATAGATTGCTTTAACAATACATTTTGCCTAACTTCAGTTGGATGTAAACTCAATTCAAATCTACCAGAGACAATAACTTTATCTTTAAGTTCTTCAATTGAAGATAATTCATATGTCTTTTCGTTTGCCCCGGTTAAATTAGCATCTAGGACAATGGTAGAATAAGCATCGCCATCATTTAGTTTATATTGGAAGGTGATATCAAAAATACCTGCATCCCCATAATCAAAATTCTCTTTCGGGACATCTAGTGTAACTACTTTCAATGAATAGTTATAAGAAGCGAAATCAAAAGAAGTGGCAGGTGAATCTAATCTAGCATTAACATTCTTGCTTTCAGTTGAGGTTAATCTAATCGAACCCCCTCTAGCATAAGAAGTGGCATTGTTACTAATTTTATATTCGCCAACCTCACTAAAAGATATATCCCCGACAATAGCATCGCTACGTAAAGAGGAATTTGAACTAGTCGCAGGGGTGCCATTATAACTGCCGTCTTTATAATAAGAATCCCAATCAAAGTCGATAGGCATGTTCTTAAATTCGCTCGTGCCATCCCAAAACCCAGTCCCTGCTTCAAATAATTTCGGGGCAAGAAATGTCTGGTAGGCCAAGGCTGGATCAGCAGTATTTAATGAATTTGTATTAAATATAGGAACAAATATAGTTAGTAATAAAATCGCACCTAAAATAACTCCCCCTGCAACGGAAGATTTATTCTTATAGAATCGCTTCATCGCATCTTTAAAGAAAGTGGTAGGTTTGGTTTTTAATTTGGTGTCGCTTAAAGAAATGTTTTCTTGCGACAAATCAAAATCGCCTTTATCAAAGGAAACGACATGTTCGACATTTTTGGAGTCGCGATAAGTAAAAGTATTCTTTTTCATATTACTTCTTTGCCCCCATTCTGATACGAGGATCAATAAATCCATAGGATAAGTCAAGGAATACACCTGATACCAATCCTATTAAGGTATATAAGGCCATATCCGCCATCAATACGTTATAGTCATTTCCTTGTATGGCGGAGATATATAATCTACCTACACCAGGTATTCCATATAAGGATTCTAGAATCATTGATCCACCTAATAGACCGATGATTTCAGATAATATGGATGGAAGGATAGGTACCATCGCATTTTTTAGGGCATGACGTTTTATTGATTGGGATTTAGTTAGACCTTTGGTTCTTGCTAATAATAAGAAATCACTAGACATGACTTCAGTTAATTCAGCCCTAGTGAAACGGCAATAACCGCAAATAGAACCAAACGATAAAGATAATGTAGGGATGATATATCCTAATACTCTAGTTCCAAGCGGTGCAGTTGCAGATGGCCATTGGCTTGGCAACCAATTAGCTTGATAGGAAAGTAGATATAGAAGGATATTGATAGTAATAAAAGATGGAACGGAGATAAATACCATGACAATGGTAGATATAACATGGTCAGTCAATTTGTTTTTCTTTAATGCTGCCCATATACCAAGTCCAATTCCAAGGGGTACTGATATTATTACAGGCCAGATATTAGTCTTGACTGTTGTCCATAATCTTGAATCTTTCCAAGAAGAGCCAACAATTACAGTCATCGCATCAACATTAGGGGAAATCGAAGTAGAAGTACCCCAGTTCCCGTTAAATAAGCCTCTAACCCAGGCACAATATTGATCCCAAATTGGCCTTTGGTAGAAATAATAGGCAACTCCTTTATCTGGAACATATGAGAATAATGGGCTGCCTAGATGAGGCTGGGCAGTTGAATAAGAGACTGCATATCCTAATTCGACTTGATGTAGGTAATAAATTAGTTTTGTGTCATTAGTACCAATCGCAGCAGGGAAGGGCTGCAATTTTACGAGGAAGAATGTAAGGGAAAGGATTATGATTGTAGTACAAATGGCCAAAAATATACGTTGGACCGAATATCTAAACATAATTCCTCCTTTCTATATCTATATTAATTATAAGTAAATTTTATTCTCTATCAAAAAAAGGACAAGTCCCGATTGCGTTTCATGAATGTAGGTAACAAAAAAATGGAAGTTCATCTATAATGTTTTTTGACCACAACACAAAGGAGGAACTTCCATGGACATTATACCAACAAACACGTCCACGTTCGAGGGTCTTGTT
>CABQKC010000035.1 GCA_902464635.1 uncultured Caryophanales bacterium
TATTCAAAAATGCTATTTTTTATTTAGGGCACTGTTAAAAATGGGGAAACTCAAATAAAAATTTAGATAAATACAAATATATCTCTTTTGGAATATAATAACGTCTAGTTACATATGAGCGAATTTTTCAAAAAGAACAAAAATATAATATTAGAGATAATAAGGTTCCTTCTAGTTGGAGGCTTAGCCACTCTAGTTGACTGGGGTGTGTCGTTTCTAGTCAAGGCTATAATGCCTCTAATAATGGTAAATAGCTGGGATGTTTCAGGAACTATATCCACCGCCTGTGGCTTTATTGTTGGATTATTCATCAATTATTTCCTTAGCATCGTCTTTGTCTATAAAGATAAAAAGGATGAAAACGAAGGCAAATCATTTAAGGATTTCATGATATTTGCCACAATTGGAGTACTAGTTTTATTATTCCAATTCCTGCTTATTTTCCTAGTAAATGACTTACTTTTTGTTAAAGGAATGAACTTTAATGTAATTCTAATTGGAGAATTAACTTGGGGATATATAATCGCGAAAGTATTAGCCACTGCAATCGGGCTAGTCTTGAATTATATATTCAGGAAGATATTGATATTCAAATAGGAGAATGTAAATGCAAAAGATAGCCATCATAATCGGAGCAGGTCCTGCTGGACTTACTGCCGCCTATAAATTATTAAAAGAAACCGATATCAAGCCAATTATATATGAAGAGAGCAATGTAATCGGGGGTATTTCTCAAACATTCGAATATAAAGGCAATAGGATGGATATCGGTGGCCACCGCTTTTTTACCAAAAATGATTTGGTCATGGATGTCTGGAAAGAATTAATGAAACCTCAAGGAGCCCCTGCTCTTGATGAAAAACTCCTTAATGAAAATAAGCAATACGAAGGAAAAGCAGATCCTGAAAAAGAAGATGACGTCTTCTTGACTAGAAGAAGGGTTTCTAGGATTTATTATCTAGGCAAATTCTTTGATTATCCTATATCAATGAAGCCAAGAACATTTTTAAACATGGGCTTTTTTAGAACCATGTCGGCAGGGTTTGGTTATATTCATTCCTGCATCTTCAAAAAGAAAGAAGATTCCTTAGAGAATTTCTATATCAACCGTTTTGGTAAGCCTTTATATAACATGTTCTTTAAAGACTATACGACTAAAGTTTGGGGAAGAAGCCCAAAAGAAATCTCTCCTGATTGGGGAGCCCAAAGGGTAAAAGGATTATCATTAATGAAGACTTTTGTCTCTGCCCTTACTAAGCCATTCAGGAAGAAATCTAGCAAGGTAGAGACTTCTTTAATCGAAGAATTCTATTATCCTAAAAAAGGACCAGGCCAGCTCTATAGCAAGATGGCAGATGAAATTATAAAAATGGGAGGAGAAATCCACTTCAACTCCAAAGTAAATAATGTCCACCTAAATGGAAATTCTATCGATTATATCGAGGTTAATGGGAATATAATCAAGGGTGATTATTATATTTCTTCAATGCCTATAAAAGATTTAATGAATTCGATGAATGACATCGATAAATCATTGCTAGATATAGCAAATAACCTCCCATATAGAGATTTCATCACGGTCGGATTATTGCTTGATAAATTAAAAATCAAGAACAAGACTAAGATGAAAACAGTCAATAACATCGTCCCAGACTGCTGGATTTATATTCAAGATAATTCAGTAAAACTAGGGAGATTACAAATATTTAACAACTGGTCCCCTTATATGGTAGATGATTTGGAAAAGCACATCTTTGTCGGACTTGAATATTTTTGTAACGAAGGTGATGAAATGTGGAATATGAAGGAAGAAGATTTCATTAAATTCGCGATTGATGAATTGGTAAAAATCAAGATAATCGATAAAGAAGATGTCTTGGACTCAGTCGAACTAAAAATAAAGAAAGCCTATCCTGCCTATTTTGATTCATATGCAGAATTCCCGAAAGTAAAAGATTATCTAAATTCGATTGATAACCTCTACTGCATCGGAAGAAATGGCCAGCATCGATATAACAATATGGACCATTCGATGTTAACTGCAATCGAAACAGTGAATGTAATCAAAAACGGACTTGATAAATCTATTATCTGGAACGTAAATGCCGATAAAGAATATCATGAAACTAAAGAAGCCAATTAATTTGGCTTTTTTTATGGGAAAAAATCAATTTTTTCTTGCCTATATGGGCTGCTAAGACTAGACTTAACCACGTCAAAACAAGGAGAGGCTTTTATTATGAATAAAAGAAACATTGCAATCATCGCACACGTAGACCACGGAAAGACTACCTTAGTCAATGCACTTCTAACTGCATCCGGAACTTTTAGGAATAATGAAGCCGTCGCCGATAGGGCAATGGATTCAAATCCGCAGGAAAGAGAAAGAGGAATCACCATCCTTTCAAAGACCACTTCCATTGTCTATAAAGATACAAAAATCAATATAGTAGATACTCCAGGGCACGCTGATTTTGGCGGTGAAGTCGAACGTATCATGCACATGGTCGATGGATGCTTGTTGCTTGTTGATGCTTTTGAAGGAACAATGCCTCAAACTAGATTTGTCTTAAAAAATGCCCTTGAAAACCATATAAAGCCAATAGTCGTCATCAATAAGGTCGACCGTCCAAATGCCGACCCTCAAAAAGCAGTCGATGAAGTCTTGGATCTATTTATCCAACTAGGCGCTCCAGATGACTTGCTTGATTTCCCAGTTGTCTATACTTCTGCCTTAAACGGAACTAGTAGCTATTCTAGCGATCCATCAACCCAAACAAAGGGAATGGATCCTGTATTTGAAACAATACTAAAAGAAATCCCTGAACCAATTTGCGATCCTTCTGGACCATTTAGATTCCAACCAGCCTTGCTTGATTATAACGAATTTGTCGGAAGAATCGGCATTGGTACGATTAGAGGCGGATCCATTAAAGTTGGTGATACAGTTACCGATATTGCTACTAACGGCAATAAAAAAGACTTCAAAGTCATGAAATTATATACTTTCCTTGGATTAAAGCGAGTCGAGACTAATCAAGTCGAAAGTGGCGATATCTGTGCTATTGCAGGTTATGATGAACTTAATGTCGGTGATACTATTTGCGCCGTTGGACATGAAAATCCACTTCCTCCACTTAGAGTCGATGAGCCAACCTTACAAATGGAATTTGGCACCAATTCATCTCCATTAAGGGGACAAGATGGCAAATTTGTCACCGCTAGGGTTATTGAAGAAAGATTATTTGAGGAAGTCCAAAGGGATGTTTCCTTAAGATATAAACGTATCCCAAATACTGAGACTTGGATTGTTTCTGGTAGAGGTGAACTCCATCTTTCCGTCTTAATCGAAACCATGAGAAGAGAAGGATATGAACTAGAAGTATCTAAGCCACATGTCATCATAAAAGAAATTGACGGCAAGAAATGCGAGCCTTACGAAGACCTTCAAATCGATGTCCCAAGCGAATTTGTCGGGGATATAATGGAAACCCTAGGCCAAAGAGGCGGAATAATGTCCGATATGAATGAAAATAATGGACAGACAAGGCTAAACTATGTCATTCCTTCTAGGGGCTTATTAGGATTTGTATCTAATTTCCTTACCTTAACAAAAGGTTATGGAATTATTAACCACACATTCAAGGAATATCGTCCAATCTACAACCATGTAGTTGGAGAAAGAAACCTTGGGGTTCTTGTATCTGTTGATAAAGGACCTGCCACTCCTTATTCAATAGAAAAGGTCGAAGACCACGGGATTATGTTTATCCTTCCAGGAACGATTTGCTACGAAGGTATGATTGTTGGGGAACATAGATATCCAGTCGATCTCTGCGTCAATGTCACCGCGACCAAGCCTCAAACTAACGTTAGAAGCTCGAACAAAGACCAGACAGTTGTCTTGAAGAGTCCTAGAAAGATGTCGCTAGAAGCTTGTTTGGATTATATTAATTCTGATGAATTAGTAGAAGTCACTCCTCTTTCATTCAGGATGAGAAAAAGGATATTGTCCACTCCTGACCGTAAGAAATTCGATGCCAAAAAGAAGAATGAAGACGAATTGAATAACGAACTTTCTTCTTATTGCTAATCAATTTGGATTGAAGTAATCTCTTCAATCCTTTTTTTATCTTTTTCTAGTTGGATTTTCAATTCTTCTAAGGAAGCAAACTTCTTTTCATCACGTAAGAACGAAAGGAAGCCAATATAGACATGTTTATTATAAATAACTTGGTCAAAATTAAGTAAATGGGCTTCTATTATGGGGTTTATTAATTTACCAACTGTAGGATTATTCCCAACATTTATCATAGATTTATAAGGAATTCCATTTACATAAGTAAGGCCGAAATAAACCCCATTTTTAGGCATAACATAAGGAGAGTCAAAAGAAATATTAATTGTTGGGAAGCCAATATTCCTTCCATTATGGAATCCTTCCTTTACTAATCCATATATTTCATATGGATGAGAGAGGAATCTAAAGGCTTTCCTTACATCTCCTTGCTTAATAAATTCCTTTATAAGAGAAGAAGAAATCTTTTCATCTCCGATATATTCGATATCAAGCGCGAATACCTTGAAATATTTTTGAAGCAAATATATGTCGCCTTGACCAAATTTACCAAAGCTATAATCTTTTCCGGTTACACATGTTTTAACTCCCAAAGGAATCAATACTTTTTCGATAAATTCACCTGGAGTCAAATCAAAGAAAGCTTGGTTTACATCGATTATAAAGCAATAATCTAGCCCTACTTTTGATATATATCTAATCTTATCATCAAGCGAAGTAAGTACTTCTTTACTCTTATTTCTAGATAAAAACAATTCTGGAGAAGTAGAAAACAAAAGGATGCCTGAACTAGAAGAAGATTCTAGTCTAGCTTTATAGGCAAGTTTAGCATGGGCTTTATGGAATCCATCAAACGTACCTAAGGCCAAAGTCAATCCATCAATACGAGGGAATTGCTTATTTAAATCCAAATGAATTATTTCCATTAAAATAAACCTCTTAAGCAGGAATAGTATCCATTTTCATCTTTTTTATAAATAGCAAGGGCTTCTTGGCTACTATAAAGAAATATCTTTTCTTCATCTCTATCTAATCTAATCTTCTTGCCGTTTTTTATATCTTCAATTTCTTTTCCCTTTAATTCAAGCGAAGGCAAGAAAGAAAGGATATCCTTAACAGGAATAATATCATTTTCATCGATATCTTCTTTCTTTTTAGCTTTTATCAAATTGAAATCATCCACTTCTATTCGCCTTAATTTATCTAGATATCCAATCGTATTTAATCTAGAAGCAAGAGTTTCTCCTAGACTACGAACATAGGTTCCTTTGGATACTTTTACATAAAAATCTATATAAGGGAATTTATAATCGATGAGCTTTGATTCAAATATCTTTACTGGTCTTTCTTTACGTTCGATTTCTTTTCCTTCCCTAGCTAAATCATATAAAGGGGTCCCATTTACTTTTATAGCAGAATACATTGGAGGGATTTGGCTAGTTATATCTAATAAAGAAGAAACTGCCTCTTCAACAGTTTCGTTTTTATAAATCTTAGTAGGTTGGCATTTAATTATCGGGGTATCTTTATCTAAGGAAGAAGTTGTTTTCCCTAAAACAAGCCTAGCAATGTAGCCTTTTTTGCTATCTTCAAGAAAAGAAAGTGCCTTAGTCGCCTTATTAATAGCCACGATTACAAGTCCGGTCGCAAAAGGATCTAAAGTACCTAGGTGACCTACTTTCCTAGTCTTGAACTTCCTTTGGAAATAATTATCTATATGTCTAGTAGTCTCGTTAGGCTCTTTATCTACTAAAATAAATCCATCAAGCATAGGCAAATTATATAAAAATATAGGCTTTACTTCTATAAAAACAATGACTATTGGCTTTAGGAAAGATAAACTATTGCCATGAAATATATTAGAAAAGTCTTAGCATGTTTAAGAAAAGCCGATGAAAGATACGCGCTTATTGATGATAACGATAGAATTGTCCTTGGAATATCTGGGGGAAAAGATTCTTTATGCCTATTAAAAGCCATGTCGATATATGGCAAATTCTCATCAAAGAACTTTAAGATCTATCCAGTCTGCCTAGATTTAGGGTTCCCTGATTTTAATTCGATTGAATTGGAAAAATATTGTTCTTCTTTGGGATTAAAATTAAGGGTAATCGACTGTAAGGAAATCTATCCCATATTAGTAGAGCATAAAAAAGAAGATGGACACTTGCCTTGCTCGATATGTGGCAGGATGAGAAAGGCTGCGATTAATCTAGAAGCAAAGAAACTGAGGGCCAATAAAGTTGCTTTTGCCCATCATAGAGATGATGCGATTGAAACATTATTCATGAATATGATACATGGGGGAAGAGTCGCGACTTTTGAGCCAAAAATGTACCTTTCTAGGGCTAAAATCACATTTATCCGTCCTTTAATTGAATGTAGCGAGCTAGATTTAATCGGGATGGCAAATGAGGAAAATCTACCTGTAATGAAGAAAATCTGCCCTGCGGACGGCTTTACCGAAAGGCAATACATAAAAGATTTCCTTAAGGATCTATATTCTTCTAGAAGCGATTCAATCACTAATCTAGCAGAGATGCTTTCTAATGATGAAGGATTCAAGCTTTATTTCAATTTATTAGAAACCACTTCTACTAGAATCCATTCCCTTTCATATAAAAGAATCAATAATGTCGATGATTTTAAATCTTTAATCGAATTTTCTAATAAGGAAAATATAAAACTAAGCAAAAAGATTAGTAAGGGTGAGACTATTTTATTATTAAAAAACCACAAAATAATTGGTTATATGGTAATTAACAATATATCCACCCATTCAATTGAATTTGTTGATTTTGAATGTTTAGGAAGCAAGGAAGAAAAAGAAGAATACCTAAAATTATATATCGAGACTTATTCAAGGAAAGTAGTCCCCGTTACATATATTTATAGCTGCAGGAAAGATAAAAAAATAGCCTCCATGCTAGGTTTTAGCAAAAAGGCTAATAAAATGTATTCTCTAAAGATAGTTACTACGCATCCTTTTTAAGGGATTCGATTTGGCTTTCTTCTCTTTCTAAGGCTTTATCTAATGATTCGGCTTTATCAAAAGATTCATCAAGAATGAAGGTTATCTTTGGAACTGAATATAAATCCATCTTTTTGGCAAGGGAACTCCTAACAAAGCCACTTGCCTTTTTTAATTCGGCAAGCTTTGTTTTTGGATGATCTCCGAAGAAAGTAACATAGACTTTCGCCTCGCTATAATCATCATTGACCATTACTTCGTTAACGCTAACTAAGCCAATATGTGGATTTTTTATTTCCCTAGAGATAATCTCAGAGATGTCTTTAGCAATGACAGCTTTTATTCTACCTTGTCTATTGGCCATCGCTTTCTCCTTTTTCAATCATCTCATATCCTTCGATGATATCGCCTTCTTTGATGTCATTATATCCATCGATTGTAAGGCCACATTCATAGCCTTCCTTGACTTCTTTGGCATCATCTTTGAATCTTTTAAGCGATCCAAGTTTGCCTTCATAAATGACAACGCCATTTCTCATGAGACGAATCTTGCTTCCGTTTTTAAGGAAACCGCTAGTAACATAAGATCCACCGATTGTACCAATCTTAGAAATCTTATAGATATGCCTAATTTCCGCCTGTCCGGTAATATTTTCAACCTTTTCGGCAACAACCATACCCTTCAAGGCTTTTTCCATTTCATCAAGCAATTCATAGATTATCTTGTGGAGATGGATTTCGACATGGTTTTCTTCTGCCATAGTCCTAACTCTAGCATCAGGCCTGACATTGAAGCCAAATATGACGGCGTGGCTAGCATTGGCAAGCAAGACATCGGAATCAGAAATTGCCCCAGCTGAAGCAAGAAGGACATGAATCTTGACTGAATCATTAGACATTTTCTCCAAATTGGCTTTCAAAGCTTGGGCCGTACCATCGCTATCAGCTTTGACAATAACATTGAAATCTTTGATTTTGCCAGCGTTTACTAGGTTATTTAAGTCGTTTAATGACAAGGCGCTAGTTTGCCCTCTAGTGGCTTCTAGTTTGGCTTGGCTACGTTTTAAGGCAATATCCTTAGCTTGTTTTTCTTCTGGGAAAGCCATGAATCTATCGCCAGCACTAGGAACAGCAGCTAATCCAATAACGGAAACTGGAGTTGATGGGCCGGCAGACTTAAGAACCTGCCTAAATTCATTGCTCATCCTCCTTATTTTTCCATAAGTTTCGCCAACAACGACAAAATCGCCAGAATTCAAAGTACCATTTTGGACTAATAAAGTAGCTTTCGGGCCTTCCCCTTTATCTAGATTTGCTTCCAAAACTGTACCTATTGCATATCTAGAAGGATTGGCCTTAAGTTCAAGCATTTCAGCCTTTAAGGTAATCATTTCTAGTAAATCATCAATGCCAATTCCTTTTTTGGCAGAAATCTCGCAACACATGACATCTCCACCATAATCTTCACTAATGACATCATGTGCCATAAGTTCTTCTTTTACTTTTCTAGGATTCGCTCCGGCTTTATCGATTTTATTAACGGCAACAATGATTGGAACTCCTGCTGCTTTAGCGTGGTCAATAGCTTCAATTGTCTGAGGCATGACTCCATCATCAGCAGCAACGACTAGAACAACAATATCAGTAACTGAAGCACCTCTAGCCCTCATTGCAGTAAAGGCAGCATGCCCTGGAGTATCAATGAAAGTAATCTTCTTGCCATGTATTTCTTTTTGGTAAGCACCAATTTCTTGGGAAATTCCACCAGCTTCAGTATCAACAATATGACTAGATCTAATCGCGTCGATCAAGGTAGTCTTACCATGGTCGACGTGACCCATGATAGTAACTACTGGAGGGCGTTCTTTTAAATCTTTTGGATCATCTACTATATCAAGTTCTTCAAAGTTAGTTTCATCAACGACTTTTTCCTTTTTGAAGTCATAACCGAATTCAAGACAAATTTCGCCTATGGAATCATCATCAAGAGTCGAATTGATGGTAAATGCCTTATTCTGCATGAAAAGATACTTGATAATATCGGTGGCAGGTATATTTATAGCCTTTGACAATTCGCCTAGTGTTATAGGCTTAGAATAG
Organism: uncultured Caryophanales bacterium; assembly: GCA_902464635.1. Lineage (GTDB taxonomy): Bacteria > Bacillota_I > Bacilli_A > RFN20 > CAG-826 > Alloenteromonas. The sequence continues at coordinate 9,150 of CABQKC010000035.1, forward strand.
ACAAATACGCCACCATTGACTTTGGCATATTCGTTTCTCCCTTTTGATTTAGAAGGAGAGAAATTGCTCATTCTATTATTTACTGGGCCATTATTTTTCTTTGATTGGTAATTGTTCTTTTTGTTCATTTTTGTCTCCTTTTAAATCCATTTTCTTCTTTATGGCAAGACTTGATTTCTTATCAGTTATCCCGATTAGGGATATCTCTTCATAACCAAGTGCTTCGCCTAGATTAGCTTTGCTAAATGCCTCTAATACTTCAATATTGAATTTAGAAGCATAGCTAAGCGCCTTCTTTCTAGTATTTAATGAGCAATCAGTTGCTAATAGAAGCAATTTGGTTTTGGGAGAATGGTAACTAGCTTCGCCAAAAAGCAATTTGCCTCCCCTATTTAGTAATCCTATGAATCCTATTAGCTCTTTCTTATTCATTTTTCTAGATATTCTTTTAATTCCTCACTTATCAATCCAAATCTATTCGACTTGGATTCAAGTAATTTCTTAATCTTTTCCTTATCTTTAATAAGGTAGATACCTCTACCCAATCTAGTTTGGTCTAGATCGGGATAGAGATATCCATCAATTTTAATTAGGCGTAACAATTCCGATTTATCAAATTGCTGCCTAGAAATTACATCAGTACGGATAGAAACCTTATTTCCCATCGTCATCGTAATATTGGTCGTATTCGCTATATTCGTCATCGATATCGCTTTCATCGATATCATCATAATCCAAGTTGCTCTCTTCTTCTTCAATGGCGGAGAGTTCTTCATCAGTATAGACAGGTACTGCCTGGACTGTTGGCTTAGTTACTTCGCGTTTGACTTCTTCTTCAGTAATCTTGCGTGGACGTTTTAGTTTAGAACCAGACTTGGTCTTCTTTTCCTTGGCGGATTCAAGTTCCTTTTCAAGGTCATCAAGAGAAGTTGTAGTCTTGACTTCGATAGTTTCCTTAGTAACTGGCTCTTCCTTAACTGGAGCGACAGTTTCTTCTTCCTTGACTTTACTAGCTTCTTCTTCAAGGGCTTTTTGGGCCTTGACTTGTTCTAAGGCAGCCTTAGCTGGGTTAGTGGCTTCAAGAGGGAACATATCTGGAGTTGCACTAGCTTTAGGGGCGACTTTTGGAGTTGGGGCAACTTCTTTTTCCTTAACCTCAACTTGATTTTCCTCTTCTTGCTTTTTGGCTTCTTCAAGGGCTTTTTCTTTTTCAAGGCGTTCTGCTTCTTCTTTAGCCTTCCTTGCCTCTTCTTCTTTTCTAGCTTGCTCAAGGGCTTTTTCTTCTTGTTCTTTTATGAAGGCTTGCTTTTCTTTTTGACGCTTATCTTCTTCGTCAAGCTTTTGCCATTCTTCATAGGTCAAGTATTCGATTTCGTCCATCTTGGCCTTGGATTCTTCAATCATATTTAGCTTATAACCAGTAAGTTTAGAGGCTAGGAATAAATTGGCCATCTTCTTGCCATAGCTAACAGGAAGTGTGCCATCTTTAATGATGACATCAGCTTCTTTATTTTCTTCATCTAGATTAAGTCCAATGACTTCGGCTGGACGGCAGGCTTCGATTATAAAGAAACCTGGAACATAGGAATAATTGACTATATCAATCTTTTCCTTAGAAGATCCATTTCCTAATTGTTGGACAATCTTTTGGATTCTAGATCCACCTTGTCCAATGCAAGCCCCAGTCGCATCGACATCGGCTTTAGTAGAGGCAACTGCAACTTTGGAGCGGATACCGGCTTGTCTAGCAATAGCCTTGATAACTACGGTTCCATCATATATTTCATGAATTTCTTCTTCGAATAATTTCTTCAAGAATCCTTCACTAGAACGTGTAGCTTCGATTTGAGGTCCCCTAGATGGCTTGCCATCGATTGGGTTAGCGGATTTGACTTCTTGGATATATACCTTTATTTGGTCCCCAATACGGAAGATTTCATTTCCAATAAGTTCTTTCTTGCTTAATTCGACAAAAGTAGTCCCGATTGAGACGGTGACGGATTTATCATCAGTCTTCTCGACTGTACCAACAAGCATCTCACCAACCTTATCCTTATATATCTTATATAATGCACCACGTTCGGCTTCTGCTAGTTTTTGGCGGAAATTATTCTTGATGGCGTTAGTTGTAACTTTAGAGATATCTTCCACTGGGCAAACGACATAATAATCATCTCCGGCAGCATATTTCGGGCTCTTTAATCCTTCATTTGCTTCTTCAGTAGAGATTTCGACATAGTCATCTTTGACTTCATCTACTACTTTCTTGACTTGGGCAAGGTCAACATGTCCAGTAATCGGGTCAACATGGCAAACGACATTTGTGTCTTCCCATCCGCCCAAATACTTGATGTAGGCTCTTACTATGGCCTCTTCCAAAGCGTGGACTACTTCTTCATCGCTGAGTCCTTTGGAATCTGCAACACCTCTAAGGGCATCGACGAAGCTAATTTTTTCTTCAGTTTTCTTTTTCATTTTTATATTCCTATTTTATTAATTAAAATTTAATGGCTAACCTAGCCTTATCAATATCTTTCCTTGGGAAAGTTGCTTTGCTTAATTTCCCCTTTACCCTAAATTCCATAGTGGCACTTTCTTGATTTATATCAATTAGAGTTCCTTCTAAGATATTTTCTCCCTTATACGGATGGGACAAATGGATATTTAGATAAGAAGAAGTATATTCGTCTAGATCCTCTAATCTTATTTTCTTTTCTGCCCCAGCAGAAGAAACATCAAGGTTATAAGCCCCTTCGATTGGATCTTCTTTATCTAGAAGAGAAGAAATCAAATCAGAAACTTCAACTATTTCATCAAGGCTAATCGGCTTAACTCTATCAACAGATATCGATAAGCTAGATAAAGGCTTTGAATAATTGAATTTAATTTCATACAGGGAATAGCCTAATTCAGTTAGTGGCTTTTCAATAATTGAAGCGATTTTATTTGCAATATCTTCCATTTACACCTCCTTAATAAGAGAAAGAGTGGCAATGCCACTCCAAAATATTTGAAATAGCGGAACCTCTACGGGATTTCCAGCGGAATTATTGTAACATAATCCAAACTTCTTTGTTAAGCCTAAAAGAAGAAAAAACTAGATAGAGAACCAAATGTTGGATAAATATAGGCTTCAGTTGGCATCTTTTTCC
>CABQKC010000036.1 GCA_902464635.1 uncultured Caryophanales bacterium
TGGCCCTGCACTACAACGAGAAGGTTGGCAAGAGAAAGGTTAGGTGCTGGAGGGAAATTGTTGAATACTTCGATCAAAAGTGATTAGAATTAGTTATCTTACTGGGAAACGTTTACACAAAATTCCTTATACTCTCTACTTCTTTAGCGGTGGAACCTTTTGCAAGCCTTCCTTTATTTTATCCATCATATAAACCATCCATATTGATAAATAAGGAAAAGACATATAAGGATGATTTATTTAAATATGTAATACATGGTGATATAGGGGATAGCTTAGAGAAGATATTGCTAGGGGAATAAAGATAAGAGTCACTTCATGAAACGGAGTGATTTTTTATTTGCCTCCAAATCAAATGAAAACGGGTTCCATTTAAGGAACCCGTAGTTGATTGGTTTTTCTATTATTAGCAATAGAAGGTGGTCAAATTGGAGAGGTAGAAGAAGTGACCATTAGCGTTACTTGCAGTGAGCTTGAACGACAATGGCTCGATTCCATTTAATTGGCCTTCTGTTAATGTGAATTGATATTTTTCAGTAGTATTTTGATTATATACGGTGAGTCCATCAAAGCGATCAACGGTGGCTTGCCAGTTGTGCCAGGTTTTTTCGATGATTTCTCTCGTATATTTAGTGGTATCGAAATATTGATGTTTTTGATCAATGATAGGTTTGTTATATGAGCCTCCTAAGGAAGCGTAGCCAATGCCTTCATTAAAGTAAATTGTGTCGGTTCCGTTCCAAACCCCAATTGTGAATCTCACGCCTTGAGACTTGTCTAGAATGGCTTTGTAATTTACCTTAAATTCAAGGGAAGCAGCACTCATTGGATTGTTTCCGTAAATGCCAATGCCATCTGTTTCAGCAGCAATTATTGAATTGTTATACCATTGATTAAATGGTGCATTTCCAGTAGCATTAGCAACTGCTTTTGTTTGGAATACACCACCCGTTGCAGTTAATTGAACAGGAGTTTTTGCTACATCTAATACTACATCATTATCATTATATGTGAATGGCTTACTAATCCAGTAATATCTCGAACCACCTTGGTCGTGTTCTAACCTTAAGCTTTCGGTTCCGTTTGCTTGGGCGTCAGTCAAAGTTGTTTCCCAAATTTTCCCTCCGCCATTTGCCTCAAATAAATCTATAGTGGTATCATCGCAAGTCATTCTAACTTTGCCATCATTATCTTTGTAGAATGAGACTAATACTTTGGTAAAAAAATCAATTCCATTTTGTTCGTTGGTGGTTTCGACAATACGCCTTGTTTCATCGGACTTAACATTCAAATTCAAGTAACTATTGTTAGCGCTGGCGCCTAACTTCATAAATAACTTTTTACCGACAGGGATTTTTTCTAAGAAGTTAATCTTTGGCAAATCAATGTAACTACCCTTTCCGTTGGCCCTCATAAAGACACCAGCATCATCTGAAATGCCTTGTGGCTGGCAAATTTTATTAAATTCAGTTTTGTATTTCTTAACTTTATCGGCATCGTCTTTGAAACCCCAAGTTAAACCGTCTAATACACCTGCAACATTATAAATATCAGCATTGGCCGCTTCTGGATCACCTTTGTCGGTTAGCCCCATTCCAAAATTGGCTTTAGCCCAACCAATATCTAAATATGATGGAGTTTGTTTTCCTGGGACCCATTTTGGAGTAAATCTTTCTTCTTCGGTTATTGACTTGCTGAAATTATATTTCCCAGTTTCTGAATACCAGCCTGCAAATGAATAAGATTCATATAGATTATCGGCGGGTCTAGTTGGTTTAGCTGGTGTTTTATATTCTTTTTTGCTAACTAAGGTTGGATTGGATAACCAATAATGACGACTATATTGATCGGTTCCGAAATTATAAACAATCCGCTTTGTTCCATTTGCTTCTTCGACACTTAAAGAAGACATGACTTCCTTTCTTAAATATTTTGAATAAGTAGTATCTTTCGAATCTCTTTCTAAGATTATGAAACTAACTTTGACAGCGCCATTATCTAAATAGAAATAGGCTTTTGCTTTGGTCAATTGCGAAATCGAAGCAGTGCTATTGCTGAACAATTTAGTTCCATTGAATTTGATATAACCTTGTCCGGTACGGCATCCTAATTCCATGGAAATAACGCCACCATTCTTCAATTCTTCTAAGAAATTGATTGCCGGTAGTGTGACAGATGCATCGGCTAGTGTGTCAGCTTTGTCTTTCTTTGTCTTTATAAAGATGCCATCATTTTCTCTTGAAGAACCACCGAATTCTTCGATGATTTTAGCTTTTTCACCATAATCGGTTCCTCCGTTCTTCCAGGCTAATTCATCCATAGCATTGCTAAATGGCATGATACTGCTGCCCTCATCTTTAATTACTGTTACTTTTTCACTAGACAAAGTAGCAACTGTTCTACTTGGAAGCGGAGCAACATATCTAGCATCATCTGGAGTTAATTCATCAAACCACGGAGTTGCTTTAAAGTCTAAGTTTTCTTTTTGGACTTTACCTTTTACCGGCTTTTCAAAACGAAATTGTCCTGGGACTGAGCAATTGGCCCAGAATTCTTTTGAACCATGGGAATCGATTGTAGGAGCTACTGCTTTATAATGATTCCAAATATAAGAATCTTCGTCATCAGCAGCAAAGATATTAGCGACCCCCCCCGTTTGAGTTGAAGTTACTACCCCAAGTAAAGCTCCAGCAGATAAAATACTCGCTAAAGCAAGGACGAGTGTCTTTTTGTTCTTTTTCATATATTTCCCTCCGGCAAAATTCCAAATTACGCTCCATATGAGTCGCAATAAACACAAAATATAAGGAATCTATTTGCCTTATTTCTATTAAAAAACTCAAAAGACTTGAAAACAAGAAAACGGACCGTTTTAGTAAAAGATTGATACTGATTAATCAAAAATGATACCGCTTACATTATCCTTATTATCTATATTATTTATAGGAAAGAGTTTGCTTACTCTCCTTTACCTTACTAGAATAAACGAGTACGAATTATGAAAAAGTTCTTTGGTCATTTATTCTTGATATTACGTCACCGTCACCAGGTAATTAGGAATGCTTCTCACTGCGGCATATTCTTTCATGCCCTTAAACATGATTTATCTAAATTCTCATTCAAGGAATTCTTCCCGTCAGTCAAATATTTTGCAGGCGACCATTCTCCTGTATATGAACAAAGAATGGCTAATTCCTATTTTTCTTCAATTTGCCAACACCATACTAGAAGGAATCCTCATCACTGGGAATATTGGACTGATTTCTTTAAAGGGGCAATACTAGTAAAGGCAATGCCATATAAATATGCAGTTGAATATGTATGTGATATGCTAAGTGCATCAAAAACCTATGATCCAAAGCATTTCTCTGGCAAGACTGCTTTAAATTATTTTGATTCAAGAAGTTCCTATTATTATATGAATTCAGGGACTAGGGAATTCATTAGGTGGTGCCTAGTTAGATATGCTGAACTAGGATTTAAAGGACTTAAGAAAAAAGATACTTTAGCAAAATATAAAGAAATTAGTTCTACCCATAAAGATGTCGAAGTCATCACTAAACTAACACCCAATATCGAAAATATATCCGTCGTTGAATAATTGATATAGAGTCGACGAAGTGTATAATTGCTTTTGCTTATGAGAAACAAGAACATTATTATCGGATGTGGAAGACTTGGCGCTTCGATTGCTAATTATGAAGCCTCATTAGGAGGGGACGTCATCGTCATTGATTCCAATGGCGAATCTTTTGATAGACTAGATGAACTTTTTTCAGGTTATACCATAGTAGCAGATGCTACCGATGTTGATGAACTTGAAGAAGTAGGGATAGCTAATGCCAAACAAGTAGTAATTACTACAGGTGATGATAATGTAAACCTATTCTTGGCCCATCTATGTGCAAAAGTATATGAAGTACCTTATATCTATGTTCGCTTCGATGATCCTGACAAGGGATTATTGATACAGGGCATGAATATAAAGGCTATTTATCCATTCCAGTTATCGAAAGATAGATTCAATTTGTTACGCATGGGGGTAGATAAATGAAGATAGTCATTGCTGGTGGTAATAGCGAAGCTGAATTCATCATCAAGATGTTTTCTGGCAAAGATGATGAACTTATTGTCATTAATCCATCCAAAGAAATGGCAGAGACCATCCTAAAAAGATGCCAAGTAAATGTATATGTAGGTTCTCCTTGGAGGAAATTTGCCCTAGAAGAATCAAATGCCTATGATGCCGATGCCTTTATTTCCCTTTGCCCTTCCGATACAGATAATTACGCTTCTTGTTTACTAGCGAAGAAGTGTTTCAACGCCAAGAAATGCGTATGTCTAGTAAATAATCCAAAGAATGTCGATATCTATAAGAAACTAGGTATCGATTCGGTTATTTCTTCTTCCTATCTATTAGGCCAATCAGTCAAATCTGAATCATCAGTTGAAAACATCATGAAGACCTTGTCTTTAGAAAACGACAAGATAGTAATGATTGAAGCATTGATATTGTCTAGATATAAAATCGCGAACAAGACTTTAAAAGAAGTAGGGTTCCCAAGTTTTGCTTCTATTTGCTGTATATATAGGACTCCAGAAGTAATTATTCCTAAAGGCGATACGGTAATTAAGCCCAAGGATAAGCTTTTGATAGTATGCGCGCCAAATGACCAAAAGAAGGTAATGGCCTTCTTAAAAGGTGAAAATAATGACCAATAGTCCTTTCAAAAGGAAATTCGGGGCAGGATATAGATTGATATTCGGCTATCTATCTCTTTTTGTCTCTTTTGCAGGATTAATGCTTCTTTTGCCTTTGATCATGCTTATTTTCTACCCTGAGGAATATGCCTGTTATAAATCGTTTTTGATTCCAGGGGCCATTTCTATTGTAGTAGGGCTTCTTCTTTCTTTTGTCTTGATGAAAGGAGAAGAGAAGGCTAGATTAGGTAAACACCAAGATTCTGTCTTATTATGCCTAATTTGGATATTGACCGTCTTATTGGGTTCCCTTCCATTTTATTTATCACAGTTTTTCTATCCTGAAATAGAAGTAATCAAGATGAGCTTTAGCGAATCCGTCTTTGAATCTGTATCTGGATTTGCTGCTGCTGGGTTTACTGTTTTCAGGAACTTATTGGACGCAGAAGTTGCCTATGGGTTAAATACATTCTCCCCACATGTATATTTGTTCTATAGGGCCTTGACCCAATTCTTTGGCGGCATTGGGCTTGTTCTAGTTGTTGCTAGCGCGGTTAGCGATAGATATGGGATGAAATTATTCTATGCCGAAGGGCATAATGATAGGTTGCTCCCTAATTTAGCTAAGACTGCTAAGATTACTTTCTCTATCTATTGCCTTATCATTGCTTTAGGTACATTAGGATTATGGATGTCAGGGATGGACGGTTTCGAGGCACTTTGCCATTCGATGACTGGCATGGCTACTGGGGGATTTTCTACTAGAAGTACTGGCTTTTATTATTTTGAATCTAGTGCCTATATCGGGAATGGCATATTTACCTATAATCCAATCGCAGCCGAAATTGTTACTTGCATCATTATGCTTCTAGGGGCGACTTCATTCTTATTAATCTATAATTTGCTAAGAGGCAAGGTAAAGAATTTCTTCAAAGACTGCGAGATCAGGTTTGCTTGCTTTATCCTTATATTCTTTATACTATCTGCTTCAATCATGTGCATGTATGAATTCGATTATGTTTCTTCTTCAATTAGTGGACCTATAGATTATCTAACTTCCCTTAGATATAGTGGTTTCCAAATAATATCGTGTCTAACTACGACTGGATTTGGCAATGTCCCTAATATTGCCTATTTGGGTCCAGGGGTTATCTACTTGTCTATATTGGCCATGATTATTGGTGGGGGAGTTGGTTCTACTGCTGGGGCGATTAAGCAATATAGGGTAGTGATTATATTAAAGGAACTAAAATGGTCGATTAAATATAAATTAACACCTAGAAGGCAACTATATCCCCATAATGTCACTAGGGCAGGAAAGACTAATGAGGTAACTCCAGAAGTATTTAGGGATGCTTCTTTATATGCTTCTTTATATATTGTTGTATTGTTTGTCCTTTCTTTAGCATTGGTATTCCTTCCTAATATATCGATTACAGATTCTATTTATGAAGTCTCCAGTGCTTTATCTGGAACTGGCAACAGCATTCTCGACTTCCTTACATACAAGGCGAACAATACCCTATATTGCTATAATATATTGCTTTGGATATTGTCTTTAGCAATGTTACTTGGAAGACTAGAAATAATGCCTTTTTATTATTTCCTTGTCAGGACGATTAAAGATATTGCTCACCAAGAGACAAATTAAGGAATATAATTTAATTAACGAGGGAACATTTATGTTAATTGATGAAATAAAGAAAGCTAATATAAAGGCCATGAAAGAACATGACCAAAATGCCAGGACTGCCTATTCAATGGTAATTTCTTCTTACCAATCCCTTTTGACTTCCGGATCTGATAAGGAAGTAGGGGATGCTGATTTAATTAAGATCATTGTTAAATTCGGTAAGGAATTAGATGAAGAAGGCAATGGCTATAAAAAGGCCAATAGGGAAGAGGATTATAAAAATATCCTAGCCCAAAAAGAAGCCATCATGAAATTCCTTCCAAAGATGATGGATGAAATTGAGATTAGATCAATCATTGATAAGCTAGAAGATAAATCCATTCCTGCCGTCATGAAGCATTTCAAATTGAATTATAACGGAAAAGTAGATATGGGGCTTGTCAACAAAGTCCTAAAAGGGCTATAATTCTCGCACGCTTAGATATCTAAGCCATAGGAGCTTGGTTTAATGGTAGAACAGAGGTCTCCAAAACCTTTAGTGAGGGTTCGATTCCTTCAGCTCCTGCCAACTTTGTTCAATTGAGGATGACCCCTCTTTGATTAAGTGTGACTCCTGAATACTAGTTTGCTCACACACAAGATAATCCGTTCTAGCGGACATGCAGGCAATTGCCAAGCCCATCAGGATGGGCGGCGGATTATGACGGCGTAACTCCCAGGTTGTTATTAACAATCGAATACGCAAAATGCATCCTCGTCAATTAGGGAAACCTGTTAATTGGGATTAGCGACTGGATGCGCATCATGACTCCCAAGTTGCAGCAGTGCAACTGAACATGAAAATTGTAAGAAGTTCCGTGCTTGGCTAACCTTTGGGAAGGCTGTCTTCTTACGAACTAATCAAATAAGCCTCTTGTTTTGCGCAGGAGGTTTTTTGATTTAGCATATTTGAAAGGTCACTTTCGTTTGTTCGAACCTGTTCGATTAGAATCGGATTTGAATTTGCTTTGCTAGGTGACAAGTCATCGCGATAAAATTGATGTCACACATATGGTAAATAATAAAAAGATGACTTGATAAAGCCATCTTGCTATTGATGTATGAATGATATGTTTTCTTTTTACTAGATTACCTTGACAGATATGTTTCACAGTCGATGTATTCTATGTTAGGATCTCTAGCTTTTGTTGCGCTATCAAATCGATAGATCAAGATTTTATTAGAATTATCATTAAATAATTGGAGATTTAGAATCTCTCTGTCGTAATCACCATCATGATAGTCATAGGTGACTTGAATATGATATTCCTGATTATTCAATTTATAGTTGAAATCGATTTCTCCATCTTTTTTGCCACTTTTATTATTCCAAATAATTTTCCCTCTTGGTTTAATTTTGTTTGCCAAAAGGTGCAGATAAATTGCATTTTCAAGAGCAATTCCATTCTTGCGATCCTCGTCGTCGCAATTAATATAAAGAAGCCCATTGTCAACACAATAATATTTTATGTTTAATCCAATTCTTCTGAGGATATCCGGAGCATAAAAAGAATCATTTTCAAATTCAATAATCAAATACGAATCAATCAATATTTGAATGGCTTCTTCTATTTCGGCTTTAAGCTTTAAATCGTCAAATTTGGTTGCATCCGTGCCGTGTGCAAAACTTTTAGCGATACCCTTAGCGCTAATTTCACTAGAAGTTGAAAATATTGCCTTTAATACATGCCTAATTTTGCTTTTAGAAATGTAAGAGAATCTATCCTTTAATTTATCTTTAATATCACCTTCGTATAATTCTTGATAAATTGCATTTAATTCTTGTTCTCTTTTTTCTGGCAGTTCATTAACAATTAGTGGCAAGCCGCCATATCTTATATAGTCATCAATGGAATAGTCGGGGATGGCTTCTCTTATTTCCTTAAATGTAAGTGGAGATAAATGGATTTCATATCCAAATTCTTGAAAGTGAAGCAAAATATCACTAGACAAAATTTTGCTGTTTGATCCAGTTAGGAACAATTCTTTTTCAGGCTTGTCTTGCTTATAGCCGATTAGTATTTCGTGATAATTTTTAATCTTTTGAACTTCATCTATGATGATGAACTTTTTATTTTTGTTCCGTTTCTCATTTAAGAAATTCAATAATTGATTTTTTGTTTTTATGTTATTGTTTTTGCCCTTTAGTTCAATTATTAAGACATCTCCTATGGCTTTAACAAATCCCTTTTCTTTTAATTGGCCAGGCAAGATATTTTTTAATAAATATGTTTTTCCACACCTTCTTACGCCAGTAACAATTTTTATTTTGTTGTTTCCAATGGATTGTATTAATTGATCTATTTGTTTTGCTCTATTAAATATTGCCATACGAGAACACTCCTTTTTCAAGCACGTGTTTAATTCCGCATTTTATTATCCCGTGTTCGTCTTGTCTAAAACCGCTATCGTTATAGAAAACAATCATTTTTTGAATATTCCCTTTATATTCTTTGAACAATTCTAATGATTTATCGTTATCCCCTGGGAAACTAAATTTCAATAAAATACTTTGATTATTGCTTTTGATAAGAAAGGAATCGCTTAATTGAATACTAACTCTTTTGCCATCAGCAATTCCTCTTTTAACATGAAACGCTCGATGAATGATTTGATTATCATAAAGTACTCTAGCAACAAGAGAAGATTCGTAATATATTTTTTGTCTTTTTTGCTCATCCACGTCAATTTCGCTAGATAAGATGTCAAAGCAACGGCAGGGGTATAAAACAAATCCATAATCCAATTCAGCTAAATCATTTAAATTAATTCTAGTAAGCAGGTAAAATAACCCAGAATCACGTAAATAATTGAATATGTTTATAAAAGTAACAAGACTAATTCCTACGCCACATTCGGAGTAAATTTTTCTAAAGGTTAACAATTCTCCTGAATGATTCAATACATACATATATAATTTTTTGGCATTTTCTTTATGCCTATAATCCAAAAAATATAATCTAAACATGTTTTGAATGCTATTTTTGCTTGAATCATAGTCATCCCCATATAAATAAGGAGGGAAAAAATACGAAATGTAACGTCCTCTGATGTCTGTCATGTCCTTCCCGGCGAGTCTTTCAACACTGACGTTAGTTGTAGCAATGACATTAATGTTTTTGTTTCCATAAAATGTATTAATGATGGAATTTGGATTATCAAATTGCGATAAATCATCTATAAGCAGAAACGCTTTTTTGCTTGAAGAAATAACACTATCAAAAAGCTCCATATCATATTGTTTTCTGCTTCCTGATGAATAAAAGATAATGCTATTTTCAAAAATTTTCTCAATGAAAGATTTTAGATCAGTTAAAAGAAACGATTCGGAATCAACGCCTTTCGGTGTGAAAACAATATTTATTTTGCCCGAATTAAGGTTTTCTTTAATTGATTGCAAAATCACATCTCTATTATGCATGCTTCCATTATATTGAAAATGGTAAGAATGTCAATTTTTGTTTAATAGTTTCTATTATTTTTGCTTTACAATTTTTGACATTGCCATAATTTGTTTAGAAACTTTTACGATTTTTGCTTTACAATTTTTGACGTATTATCTATTTATCCACATTTCTAACGAACTTATTTTCCTGAAATATATTTGATTTTGGCTTGGGTTATAAAAGCTATATGGCTGAAATAACGTTTTATAGCCCTTGATGAATAGCCAGTGGCAGGCTTTTTAGATCCACGGATGTACAGTGATGCTTGATAGAGGCATTGCCCATTCCTATGGTTTAGACATAAAAAGAGTTATCAATAAATGAAGAGGGATGTTTAAAGAGTTCTAGACGATTCTTGTTTTTAACTCAATTATGAAGAATTTAAAAACTTGAGTTCCAAAATGGAGTTTTAAACCACAAGTCAGAAGATATCTTCCATACCAATATATAGAGCAACGAATTAAGATTTTATCAAGTGATAGGTGCTATTTATGTTTGGCCAAAGTGGAATATAACATTAACCTGTTTAGACAGGATAGCAAATATATGCATCTATGAGGGTGAATTTGGCGCTTAGATTCTATTTGTCCCAATGGTTCTGCTAAATAACAGATTGATAAATTATCTTTGCTTTTTTCTTATATGAATAATTAAACATTCAGCGGAAAAAATTGTACATTGGTGGCAAAAACTTAAACATTCAGTGGAAAAAATTGAACATTGGAGGTACTTCTATGAATCACGACGAATTAAAAGTTATTGCAAATAATTATTTAAAAGAAAGAGCAATAGAATCCGATTTTATTGAATACAAGAAATCGCATCTTCAAAAAGATAGCATTTTAAAAACACTTTGTGCTTATGCGAATAATTTAATGAATAGAAGTCTTTGCTTGCTTTTAATTGATGTAGAGGAATGTGATGATTTGGAAAATAAGGCTAGGCCAAAACTGCCTATTTCCGGTTTATCTTCTTCTGTTGAAGTGGTTGAAAACGCTATTAAATCACTAGTTTCATATATTAGACCAAAAATTTGTTTTGATATAACAAGTAATATATATAACGATAAACCCTATGTAATTGTTGCGTTTTCAAGCAATCCACAAGGCCCGTTTGAAGTAACTGAAAAAGCAGAAAATGATAAAGACATAAAATTGAAAAGAGGTAGATATGTAAGAGTCGAAAGAGAAACTAGAATCGCTACTTTTAAGGAAGAATTCGAATTGCTAAAAAAATTTGCTAATTATCATTTTACTGAAAAGTATTCTAAAAATGCTTCTATCGATGATTTGGATATCGATTATTTAAGAGAATATCTTCATCAAACTCCTTCTAGAGATAACACTTATTTCTTGGACAAGGAACAAATAGTGAAAAATATGAAATTGGTCGATGGTAACATGAGAGTAAAAAACTATGCCTTACTTATGTTTTCTAGAAATCCAGAGCAATTTATCCCTTATTCCTATGTTGAACTAATCTATAAAAGTCAATTTGGCGAATCGGTCATGTCCTCAAAAGATTTTAAAGGCCCTATTTGGAAGCAGGTAAAAAATGTCATGAATGAAATTGACAATAATTATATAAAATCTTTTACATTACGTAGCGAAAATAAACTCGAAAGTAGGAGGATATACAACTTTCCATACTCCGCATGCGAAGAGTTAATAACGAATGCTATTGTTCATAAAGACTATGAGAATCCGCGAACCGTGCAGATTTACGTTTATGAAGATTCGATAGTTATCAATAATTATAATAAGCCCATTCCACCTGTTACGATTAATGCTTTAAATACTCAAACTTCTTTTCCTGATCGAGAATATGAAAACCCAAGCATTAGAGAAATGTTTAAGGATTTAGATTTGATTGAATCGTTTGGCTCTGGGGTTGGCAAAGCAAAACGAGCAATGTCGAGCAATGACGATGTGGCTATCAATTATAAAGAATATGATGAAAACATCGATATTACTTCCGTCACAATTCCAATAAGTCCGCTATATAAACGCTTAGCTTTTTCAAGTAGCAATTTAAACATTGGTGCTGAAAAATTAAACATTAGTGGCGAAAACTTTAACATTGGTGCTGAAAAATTAAACATTGAGGAAATAATTAATAATTCAAGCTATTCTATAAACGTTAGGGAAGTATCCAGAATGTTGTGTAAATGCCTTTCTTGAAGGCATTTAGCACAAGACCCCTAGGGGTCGCGCGGATGAAAAAAGGCAGGATTCCTAGTAAGATTAGT
>CABQKC010000037.1 GCA_902464635.1 uncultured Caryophanales bacterium
TAGAATTAGAACGTTAAAGCGAGTTTCTGGTTTACACAGAATTCCGTATTCTCTCAACCAAATTCCATCAATCAGCTTGACCCCAATTAAGCTTCTATTCGATTTTGTGCCGAAAAACGGAAAACCAAACCACTAAGATAACAAAAAAAGTTTGACACTGTTACGTATCAAACTAGCAAGCAAGGTGGTCGGGATGATCGGATTTGAACCGATGGTCTTCTGCTCCCAAAGCAGACGCGATAGCCAAGCTACGCTACATCCCGAAGCGCCCATATATTTTGAATACAATCGGTCTATAAATCAAGCAAAAAATTAACTTTTTTCCTAATTTTGGCTAAATAGACATTCAAAAGATAAAAATGAGCGGTAAATTGGGTATTATTTAGGACTAAAACTACTTAGTCCAATAGGCATATAAGGTTGTGTCACGATATACTGGGGTCAAATCAGTGAATAATCCCTTTGTTGGATTATATACTTTAGAAGTAATCCATCCAGAAAAGTTATATCCAGTTCTAGTTGCAATAGGAAGTTCATATCCCATCCCATAGAAGTTATAACCTTCTTTAATATCTTCATAAATAGATTGATCATAGCCAGGAACAAAATTAGCACTTCCATCACTGGCATTTATATCAAAAGAAACCTTATATGTATTCTGGTTATTTTTCGCAGCACCAAGCTCAGCAATAAGTTTCCAATCAGAAGAAATCTTTTGATAAATTACATAATTAGTTGTCTCAAAATAGAAATCGCCAGGATTGCCTTTATCAGAAGTTGGTTTTTTTGGGCCAGAAAGCCATGTATTGGCTCTAGGGATAGAAATAGAAGAAATTATTGCCCCTTCTTGATCAACAAAGCTAATTATAGTTTCAGTCCCATCTTCATTAGAAGTCTGCCTTATAGATGAAACTGACCTACCAGGTTCCCCTTCTTTTCCATCAAGTATATCAAAACTTATTGGTTCATAGTTCTCGTCGGTAAATGTAATCGTGATGACTGTCTTTTTATTCTCGTCATCATGCTTGGATGTAATTTCTTTAATCCCGTTCCCATTATCGCCTTTTTTGCCTTCGCCATTCTTGATTAAGAAAGATACGGGTTCCCTATTTTCATCGGTAAAGTTAATTTTTACGATAGTCCCTGTTTGGTCTTCAAGTTCTTGATATTCGATATTTTTGATTCCGACACCTTCTTTTCCTTGTTTGCCGCTAGGGATAGTAAAGGAGGTTGGGTCTTTATCTTCGTCAGTATAATAAATCGTAATAAGGGTATTCCCATTTGAATCGGTAGTAACCTCGACATTTTTAATATTAACTGCAGCATCATCGACATTGAAAAATGAGCAAGATGCCATCGTAACTGGGGTTATTAACATTAATCCCGCTAATAAGATTTTCTTTAGATTCTTCATTTTCTTTTCCTCCTTATTTAGCATTGTTAATTAAATCCTTTATATCAATATTCTTTTTAAACAAATAATCTTCGCCGTTTATTAAAGAGAATTTGAAATCATTGAAACCAATCGTAGTAAGGACACATCTTTTCATCATGGCCCTGACATTACTTAAGCCACCGCCACTCGCACTAGATGCCCCTAACGATAATAATTTGTCTAATAAGCCAGGGGCTATATCGTTTTGGATATATTTCCTGATTTCTGCCCCCATAGAATAGGTAACTTTGCTTAAGTTAAGCCCACCTCCATAAAAAGCAATTGGGACATTTATGTTTTTACTTACCATAAATCCTTTATCCCTAGCCTTTTCAAATAGAAGCGACTTAACCGGGAATATATCATCGATAGTCAAATTGATGTTGCTATCCCCTCCTAATACCCCATTTGCAATCTTGGATATGTTTTCGTTTATCAAGCCTTTTAGATCCATTCCGTTAATATCTTTATAGTCATAGAACCTAGTCTTGCCTGATATTATTAGTTCAACCGGATAAGAGATACCACCGCACTTCTTCCCTTCAAGTGGGACAAGAGATTTGCCTGTCTCGTTTTGAAGTGAGCCAAATATACCTCCAATTAAAGAAGGAATAGAAGAATATAGATAAGGTCCATTGAACATGCTTTCCATGGCGATGGAAGCTATATTGGACATATAGAAATAACAGTCATTAACCTCTACATGCCCTTTATATAAACTAGATATATCCTTATTCGTATAATCTAATGCATCTTGTAATGAATATAGATAGGAAGAGAAATTAGAATCTGTATTGCCTGTAATAAAATCAGTCATCAATACATCGGCCGCCCCTTCTTTTTGACAGTAGACGGCTATATTTTCATTGCTACTTCCGTTCTTATTTATTAAGGAATGTATCTTATTTTCATCGATTTCAAGATATTCGTCGCTTCCAACACTTAATAAGAAATTCCTTGCGTATGATAACAAGCAATTGGAAAGAAGGAGGTCGCTACTAATTGACCTAACTACGGTCTTGCCATTGCTAAGAAGGCAATTCTTGATAGTTATATTTTTCCCTTTGGTCTCTAAAGTAGTCCCTACATAATCTAGATTGGCTAAATTATCCCCTCTATCGCAGCTTCTTAGATTCAAGTCATTGATAGTAATGTTATCACCATCTACATACATGCCTATATTATCTTGTCCATAGGCAGTTACTAACGGGGTGTCATTTGGATTGCCTAAGCAAAAGAAAGGAAGAGGTCCCCTAAATAAATTATCATCATCTAGTCTAGGTACAATGACGTTATTTACCTTTGATTCATCATAAGGATAGGTAAGGTTATGCATATTGATAGAGAACCCATTTCCATAGAAATCCTTCTGGACATGTATCCCTACATTGACATTATCATCGATAGGAGAGTATTTCTTATCAGTCTTAACAAATTCGTTCCACTGCTCTATATAAGAAGTCGAATATGTAGTCTTGAATCGATATATTTCGTTTTTGAAATTCCATTTGTTATCTATCTTTTCTCCAAAGCAAACCGAATTCTTATTGGATCCAAGGTTATCTAAGGATTCGAAACTAGTTTGGAGAACAACTACTTCCCCTGCCTTACTTTTATTCGTGCAGTAAAGCAAATCGGAATAAGAATAGACATTGACCCCATCCTTAACTACTTTAAATGAATAGGTAACTTCATTTGTAGCTTCTCCATCAAAGGAAAAAGAGACAAAAGAAAGTGAATTATCATCTAATGCCCCCATTATTTTTATTTTAGAGGTATCTTTATCAAATTCTAGATTGCTTGAAATCGAGGATAGCTTTACATTGCTTTCAAGTGAAATTGGATAGGCATTTATCTTTAATGGAATCGACGCTTCTACTTTAGAATCGTCTTTTAAGTCATATTGGCCAAAATAGGTATTCTTATCAATATTTGATCCTGAAGTTTTTAAAACAGGATTAATAACAATCGCCGAATTATCATAGATTAGGACATTCATCTGCTTATGTATCGTCCCTTTTTGGTTAGAAACAGAAACAATGACATTGCCAGGAGAAATCGCTAATAATTGGTTTGAATTAACAATACGGGCATATTCGTTATTATCTTCTTTAGAAGCATTCCTTACTTCCCAAACCAAAGATGAATCAAAGACAGGATAATTCTTTTGGTTTTGCCCAACTGCTTTTAATTGATATGGGTTAGAAGATACTTTATAGGCTTCATTTGCAGAATAGTCCCATATAATCCCGATTATATCCGTATCAATTAGATTGAAAGTCGCCGAAATTGTAGTAAGACACGCCAAAGCAATTATAAAAGGCATCAACAATAAGATGATTACATTCTTTTTCATTAGTTGATAACCTCCAAATCCAAGAAGAGGTTATTGATTCTTGATTTAAGCTTGATAACAAAGGGAAGAGAGAATAAAGCGATTAAAGCTAATCCAACTAAATATATGAAATTAATATTTATTTGGTTATAGGCCATGATTAGTCCAATGATAAAGAAAGAGAAAGGTAGAAGATAAGAATAGATTGATGAAAGCAAATAATTCCTTTCCTTCCCTCTTTTTATCTTCAATTCTTCATATAAAGATATGATGTTTACTAATATTATTAATAGGATGGTCAAAATTAATCCATATCCAAAGCTAAGCCAGGACAAGGTTGAGGTTAAGGCTAAGGCTAGATAGGAAATAAAGGTAAATAATATCGATAAAGATAAAGGAATCATTACCTTGATGCTTAATTGCTTTAATGGAGTTATAGGAAGAGATTTGATAGACCTGATGGATTTTTTCTCGCTAGTGATGAAATTGCTAGACCCACTAGAAATGATGCAAGAAAATAACATCATTATCAAAATATCGCTAATGGGTATCAAGTTAGGTACCACTGCTACATAATAGGCAATATTACCAGTCGTAAATATGGTATTTATTGATTTAATAACCAAAAAAGTCAACAAAGGTTCGACAAATAATAACCCCGTGAATGAGAATAGGTAGTTCGAATCCCTAAACAAAAGGATAAGTTCCTTTTTTATTAAGGCCATTATTTGGCTAGACTTTTTGTATTTATGTTCTTTTATCTTTCCATCTTCATCATGGCTATAGCTATCAAAATAGGAATAGAAATAGATAATTAAGGCCATACCTATCAAGAATATCCCAAGGCTAACCCCAATATAAGGGAATACCATCCCTAGATCATATTTGACAATTGATTTGATTAAGAAATTGACCGGGATTAGGTTATCTGCAATTTGTTTAATTCTAGCAATGTTACTAACGGTAAATAATTTATCTAGTTGGTTAGAAGATACTAAATCGATAAATAGATTCAATACATAGCTATATATAATGGCAAGTCCAAAGGAAATTATGATTACTGAAATAAGCTGGATTAAGAAATGCTTCTTTAAGAAATCAAGCAGCATCTTGAATGGATATACCAAGATAAAGGCAATCCCTAGTTCAAAGAATAATATCAAAAATGGATAATATAGCGATGTATAAAAAAATATAAGCATCTTATGGAAAATAGCCCCATAAGCCACAAACAAAGGAAAGCAAAATACGAAATTAAGTAGATACATCAAGATAACCAAGAAGAATAATTTGGAGAATATCTTTTTGGCATTTGAGATCGGATAGGTTGCTAACTGGGCTATATCAGAGCTACTAAAAAATGATTTCTTCGCGGCAAAAATAGAAACGATAGTCAGCAATATACATATTATAAATAGAAATAAGATGAAGAAAGAATCGCTCGCCCCATCATAGACGGATACTTTCCTAATTATCGTATAGAATAAGAAAGTCTCTAAGGCAATAAAAGCAATCGCGACAACACCTAAAAACAAATAGGAGAGAATCCTATTTAGCCTTGTGCCGTTTTTGGCAAAAAGCAATTTGAAATCCTTTACGATTAGATTAAGCACCCTTCTTCTCCTCGTAGATTTCAAAGAATAACCTAGGTAATTGAAGCCTCTTGTTTGGATCTTTATTCAAATCAAGAAGATGGGCGACTACTCCATTTTCAGTAATGGCTACCCTATCGCAAATCTTCGCGACTAATTCGATATTGTGGCTAGTAATGAAAACAGTATTCCCGTGGCTAGAATATTCTTTCATCATGTTCTTAAGTTCTTCGACCGCAATGACATCTAACCCGACTGTAGGTTCATCTAATATCCAGATATTTGGATTATTTAGCAAAGAAGCGACTAGGCATAATTTTTGTTTCATCCCATGGCTATAATTAGCAGTTGGGACTTCTAGGTCTTCTTCTTTTAATTGGAGCCTAGAGCAAAGGTATTTGTAATTGGTCTTGAATTGGCCTTCTGAAATTTGATAGATAGAAGCGACAAATTCTAGATATTCATATCCAGTCATGGCCTCATATACATTAGGCTCGCTAGGGACATATCCAAAATGGGATTTAGCTAATAATGGTTCTTCTTTAATATCATAAGAAAGAAGCTCGATTGTCCCTGAATTGAATCTTTTTAATCCAATCATGCAGTCGATTGTCGTCGATTTACCAGCACCATTCCTACCGATAAAGCCAAATAATTCGCCTTGATGTACTTCTAGATTAAGTCCTTTCAATACTTCTTTTTTTCCATATGATTTATGTAAGTCTTTAATCAATATGGCAGGAGTAGAAGAATCAAAGTCTTGTTCTAGGGAAATTTCTTTTTCTTCCATTACTTCTTCCTCCTGCTAATGAATATTATTTTCTCTTCTTCTAGATGGTAAGTCGAGTTACAAAATGGACAATAATAAGTATCCCTACCTCTTTCAAGTAATTCATCTTCCTTGCATATTGGGCAATATTTGCTATAGATATCCTCGCTAGCAGGCTCAATATATAGATGGGAATCTAGGTAAGTAAATATTAATCCCATTTCGTCTAGATAATCTTTAGATAATAAAATTACATTATCATCAACTTGATAACCTAGATGCCATAAGGAAATATAATCATAGCTAGAGCATTTATTCTTGGATGCAGTGACACTAAATGGTTCATTTGGACAGATATTTAGTAATGATGAATATCTTAATTTGCTTTTAGTTATTTCAATTAAAAAGGAAGAAGAGAGATAACTTAACGACAAATCAAAATCCTTGTTCTTGAAATGGATTGAAGTTGGTAAAGCTATTTCCTTATTGTCAAATAAAGATATTTTCCTATTATCCCTTAATTTAAATCCCTTTAGCTTTAGATTCTTTAACAAAAGGAAATAATAATACCTAGCTAAATCAACATTAAGCGAGACATCATCATAATAGCTAATCATGTTCTTATAGAATTTATAGACCGCATTATATTTTTGATTATGTAGCAAGATATTGGTTGGGATGACGTTCTTAATTCTTTTTGGAGACTTGGATACCCTTTTATAGAAGCTAGTATCCTTTATCCTGTCTAATTTAGAAAACATCTTGTTTAATTGCTTTAAAGCAATAGATAGATAGTCACCATCGATATTAAGCCTATTTGGATATACTCCTAATAAAGAAACATAGAAGGAGCGGCAACGTTCTAGTTCTTCATAAAGAGATTCGATAAAAGTAATGATAAAGATATTCTCATAGATTATATATTCATCGTAATATTGGAAATAATATACTTGTTCAGGAACCATCTTGTCCCCATATCTTTTCCATAAAGATGAATCCATCAGTGTCTTCCTAACTGCCTCGCTAGAAAGTCCATTAGATCTAGAAGAAGATTCGATTATCTCTTCTTTTTTATTTAGGGAAAACGGCTTGCTTGCAATAGAAAAAGCCACGTTGAGGACAGATGAAAACTCTTCTAGGCTAGATTTATCTTTCTTAAAGGATATTTCTTGCAAAGAAGGGATTTCGATATCTTCGATTTTGCCAAATAGCTCATTAAGGGAGGAATAACTAGAAATAGATTTCTTAAGTAAGGTAATTCCTTCTTTAAGTGAGTTTTCCTCAACGTTTCTCATATTTATAATTTCTTTATAAGCCTATAGATATAGGAAATGGAATTTGGAAGGCCATCCTTGCCATAAGTCTTTTCAATAAGGTTAACTAGATTCTTTAAGGCTGGCTTGACAAAATCTTCAAACCTGCCTTCAATCTTGCATAATACTTTCCTAGTAAGCATGAAGTCGATTATTTCTTCTTTTGTTCCACCTAAACCAATATAGATAGGTACAATCTTTTCTATTTGGTTAAGGATACGGTTACCAAATGCTATATCGAATTCATCATAGATATAATCTGTGATCGTATTGAATTTATCTAAATCAGACTTAGATACTTGGTTTTCCTTATTTTCAGCCGCTTCTTTATATAAGGAATTAAGTTTAGAAGAAGATAAATTAATGCTAGAAACATCTTCTTTTACTTCAAATGGCTCGTTCTTTCTTTCAAAATCAAGGGTAATCGAACGGTCATAGACTTTATCGGCAATTGAGAAAGTCGAATCATCTTTATTCGCCGTACCGATGAAATAACAGTTTTCTTCGATATGGAGATTGCCTTCGATTAACCTAGTTGGAGAAACAAATCCATAAGGAAGTTGCATTATTCTTATCTTCCAGTCCGGAACTGGATATTCTAGGACTGAGAGGAAATCAGCAAAATAATATTCGACACGGCTAATATTCATTTCATCGAGGACGAATATATTTATTTGGTCCCTATTGTAACCTGCTTCATATAGATTAAGGAGGAAGTCAGTCTCGTTATAAGTCCTAGAGAAGTCATTGAAATAACCTAGTAATGAGGTCTTGTCTCTATAAGTCGCCTGGATTGGAAGGAAGGTAACTTTCGCGTTGACAAATTTGGCAAAATATCTTGGCAAAGATGATTTTCCAGTCCCAGAAAGCCCTTCTAGAATCATAAAGTGAGAAGTTCCTAGACCTGCTAGGAAGGTACGGATATAAGAAATATCAAAATAAAGATGTTCTTCTTTTGCTAGATAGTTCCTGAATTTAATAGGAAGTGATAATAAATCGATATCATCGCTAGGAATGGAATCGACTTCAAATCCAGAATATTTTTCATCAATCCTAGATAATCCTGGGAATACCTTTTCCCTATCATCAAGACTTCTAGCCTTATCGATATCTTCTCCAAGCGATATTTGTCCATTGTCCCCCATGGAAACGTTGTTATTGTTGCTAGTAGAGGTATTACTTGTTTTTGTATCAAAGCTAGATGTGACATCTTCATCTTGACTAGGGACGTCATCATCTTCTAGCTTCATATTCTCATCAGGACAAAAGAATTTATATGGCTTATCTACTAATTTTAGGTTAACGATAAACATGGCAATTGAACCAACTCCAATTGTCATAAAGAAAGAAATAAGCAACGTTACAAGGAAGGTATAACCTAACAAGTAGGTCATTGGACCAATTGAAGATAAATTGCCTTGGATCAAGGCGATTACTACTGATAATCCATAAGAAAGTAGTATTGAAGCAAGGATAACAATTACATAAGTTGCAATTAGCTTCTTGTTCTTCCATTTGATGTTATTGATTTTAGCAAACCTAGTTATATAGATCAGCATGAATCCAAGAAGGATTATATAGACCGAAACAAGTAAAATAGAGACTACAACCATAGTCAAAGCCCCTGCTTCTACATTTATTTGCCTATAACCCATTCCATTAGCAATTGCTAATATTGGATTAGCTTTTGAGAATACTTTTCCATCAGCACATAGACATAGCCCGCAAAAAGCAAAAATAACTGCGCTAATTGCAATTGCGGAGATGGCTATTAGGTTCTTTCGCGTTAGATAAGGACCTATTATCTTATTCTTGTTCATCTTCTTTTCCTCCTAAATCATTAATCATCTTGTTTCTTTTAAAGAGGGAAAATTTGAATTTATGTTCCCCTTTGTCGTCTTGCGTAATTTTAGTAGCCTCGTTTTCTTTATCGAAGGCTTCTTTTTCTTCTTTGCTCATCTCGTCTTTGGAGATGAATTCCTTTTCGGCAAATTTATAGCAATACCCCTTATAATAAATCTTCGTCTCCGTATTAGACATCATATCCTGGTATGTATTTTCATCCATGGAAGTAACATCAAATACAGTTTGCAACAATTCTTTTCGATCATCTTCGACGAATATTAATTTCCTATTATCCCTATCGATGAAATATAAACATACTATAATGGATATTATAGTTACAATCCCCGAATAGGACTGGAAGAAAGAGATAAATATCCCAATCGTAGGAATCCTTCTATTGCTATATTTGCCTATGATATCTTCATAGCTAGGCTTATATGAGTCATTAGAATTATTCGCATCCCCCCTAGTCGTATATCTAGTCACCCCATCTATTTTATCAATAGATACGATACGGTGAATGATATTGACTTTCTTATCATTCCTATAAGCAATTACATCATATTTATTAATATATGATTCATCTACTTTCTTAAGGACAATCATATCAAATGTCTGGAACTGGTTATCTAGGTTATTATCAAATAGATACCCATTGGAGACATTTTTATTAGACATGGAGCCAGATGCTACTACCATAGCAGAAGAATCCCCAAACATTACTACTCCATTAGTAAACCTAGAATAAATTCCAAAGCAAAGGAATGGAATAGCTAAGACAAGAAAGACGTAATAGACTACGTTTTTACTTATTGACACCGCCTTATTACGTCTTTTAGTTTTTGGATCATTCTCATAGATGATTGTATCTATGAGTTCAATATCCCGGATTCCGCTTTCTGTCTCCGAGATAGCTTTATTGATGTAGTTTCTATATAGAATTATGATGACTAAAGCAAAGCAAATAACCCCAATACAAGTCGCGATTAAAGCAATGATCTCTAGTTTTGTCATAATTTAAGGGCATTATTTTCCAATAGCTTTGAATGTAATATCGAATTTAGATTTATCAACTTTGTTCCTAAACCAGTTAATGTCATCTTCTACCTTTTTGGTGTCTGCAGCAACATCCCAACCAGGAGTCAAAGTGACAGCTCCGTCTGGTCCAGCCGTCGTTCCATAACAATTTCCAATTCCATCATCAGTGGCAGCAGTTCTTGGTGTCTTTGCATCCTCATCTAAATAAGCAGAAGTTTCCGGATTGTCAAAGAAATAACATGGATTCTTGCCATTGAAGCGTTTGCCCCATTTGAAAGCAACGGTATAGGTAAAGGTCCACTTAAATCCTTTTCCACCTTCGCCTGTTCCCTTTTCAATAGTACATGTATCGTTTGTCAAAGTTGGATCCTTAGTGAAATCTGTGATAGGAGTAATTCCTCCGCCGGCGGCGCAGTCTGGTAAAACTACAAACCCCGCTTTTACCGGTTTTGCAAAGCATTCGGTTCCTTTGGTAGTCATGCTAACTGCAAAAGATTTTAGAGAATCTGTATCAGAAGTTACTTCAATTACGAATGTATTTTTTAAATTCTCAGGTTTTCTGCCTTCTTCGGATTCGTATTTTACATTGTTTTGAACAACGCCGTCTTTTGTGCCATTACCATCTACATTGTTTTCAGTGTCTTTTGCATCGGCATCAAAACTAAAATATTCCTTTGTCAAAGTGGCTCCGGCAGCAATTTCATCACCTTTTTCGCTAGTTGCTGATTTATAAGAATAAACTTTCATTGTTAGAGCACCATTCTTGACAGTACCAACTTGGATTCCACCTTCATTTTTTTGCTCAGCGTTAGCCGATAATACGAAAGCAGCAAAGCCGCTAGAGACAAGAGCAACTCCACCTAATACAACGGCTGCAAAAGCAACTTTCTTTCTCTTGTATGATTTTCTTGTTAATTTAGCCATTTTAATTTTTCTCCTTTTGATTAATACAATTTATAAATGATATTCCTTTAAGTAAATTACTTGGTTACTAAAGTAAGTTTGAACGAAGCATTAATATTGTGAATAGCGCCCAAACTTGTTTCTGCTGCTTTTTTGTTTTCTTCAGTGGCCGTTAAACGATTATAATCACATCTTTGACAGTTTTATTTTAATTCCATCAAAAAAAGTTCGATTGTTTCGAA
>CABQKC010000038.1 GCA_902464635.1 uncultured Caryophanales bacterium
TTAAAAAATCAAAAAAAGCCGATGGTTGTCGGCTATTTCTTGCTCTTAGAATAATTTATATGGATTTATTTTGTAAAAGTTCCGCCAACCAAATAATATAGATTAATAATTCTTTGCTATAATTTCCATGCTCGTTAAAGAGATTAATTATGACAGAAAACAAATTCGAAGAGGCAAACTTATCCAGTAAAAAGAAAAATCTAATCTCTTCATTAATTGATCTTTTTCTTTTAAGTATCGTTTCTCTTCTTTCTTACTTCTTAATCGGAAATCCTATCGCATCCTCTTCTAAAGAAAATAAAGAATATAATGATTATCTAAGTCAAATTGGCGATTTCGAGCATAATCTTGGAATTTTCTTGTTTGATGAAAATGACGAGAAACTAGATTCTTCATATATCTCTCAAGTCTATATCTATAACATGATTACTAATACCTATTTATATGAGAATAGGGAAATGGTTGTTAACGATGTTAAGGTCGAATTAAAAGAAGAGAATTCTCTTGGATATATAAAGGATGGGAAATACGTTAATGATTTCTTAGCCAATTATTACTTGGAATATAGAGAAACTAGTGACATAAAACCAAATCTAGCTAACCCATATGGTGATAAAGACAATAAATACATCTATTTCTATATGGATGTTTTATCCTTTAAACAATTAAGAGGTTATCTAAATAGCAATGTTCTAGATGAAACTAACAAGTATCTTGGAAATGAATCTATTATCAATTATGGCAGTGCGAGCAAAATGCTAGATTATTTAGATAAAGGAAATACTGACTCAGAAGGTTATGAGATATTTCAAAAATTCCACTTAGCCTTCACTGAAACATATAAAAAGACAATTGATGAAATAAGCAATAATTCAACTCATTATAAAAAATTATGTAACACTCTTTTAGATTTAGAAAGTTTGGTATATGGATTACATATGGCTTCATTTACCATTTGCTTTTTAATAAGTGGAATACTTGTTTATTCCTTATTGCCTTTAATATTATCAAAAGGAAAAACCGTAGGTCATTTAATTACGAATACTTATCTAGTAAATGAAAATAGCGAACCCATTAATCGATTTAAGGGTTTTTATCATGGCTTATTAACAATTCTTTCTAATTTGATTTTCTATGGGCTATTTATTCTTTTCTATTTTAGTTACGCGATAAATAATTCCCTAAGGATATATCGTTTCCCTCTTCAAGTTGTAGTAGTGCTTTCTATTGCTATTTCTATCGCTTCTTTATTAATGATGCTTCTAACTAGCAATAATCAATTCCTAGAAGATAAGATCTGTAAAACTTCATCTAGCGATTCTCTTGATTAATAAGAAGCCTCTAATCATTAACAACTAGAGGCTTAATCATTATTTAAGTTTTACAAGTAGAGGTAAGAAGTTTCCGCCGACTACTGTACGGTTTTTGAATGTGAATATTTCCCCGTTCATGCTTCTATACCAATCAGGGAATGCATATCTAGCTTTGCTATTTTCTAAGAAGTAAATTGTTTGCTTTATTAATTCATTCTTTAGAGGTTCATCTGCAAATGATGCCACCCACATTGACCAGTCGACTTTGACATAATCACTTCTAGGATCTAAAGGAGTTCCATATAAATCATAATGCTTCTTGTATTCATTAAATTCCCTTTGATAAAGTTCGTCTGAGAACAAGTTGAATCTAAATGCCTTATCAAATGCCAAATTGTATTTTAATGAATACCTGTTGTCATTATCTAGGTAAGTTAAAGGCAAATATCCTAATTCTTTTGATATTTTTTCAATATGAGCAGCAAAATCTTTATAGCAAGACTTAAATTCTTTGGCTGCCTTTTCATCTTTCATCTTCTTAGCAATCTCATAGAAGCAACGAACTGCTATGGTGGATTTTATTGATAAGTTAACATTTTTATCCAGCCTACCAGAGAAATCATCCGTGCATAATTGATTAGTAGGAATAAGCCCGTTCTTCAATAAATATGTAGCCCATTTCTTTAAGAACTTATAGTTTTTCTTAACGTAATCGAATTTCTTTGAATAGAAATATAATCCATAGGAAAGGATGATCATATTTGCGCTTTCTTCTACTGGCATTTGGTATTTGAAATCATATACATCGGTATTAGAAGGGAAGGTAAATATGTTATCGTAATTATCATATGGATTTTTCTTGTCGAATTTATAGGCGTATATTTGGCCAACTAGAGTTGGATATTTTCCAGCATCATGAGGAGCAAAGCCATATTTCCAAACAGGCATGGCAGCAAAATCAAATATTGGCTTTAAACTTGCTTGTAATAAGGCTGGGTTATATAGATATAGAAGTGGGGAAGTAGGATAAGTAACATCAACAGTTGCAGCACATCCATTTGATCCACATTCTTTGGAAATGAATACTAATTCACTATCCTTTGTAATCCCTAATTTATGTGCTCCGACAGATTGACGGTAACTAGCTACTGCAATCTTATAATAATCATTGCTGACTAATTTACATTTTTCTTTTAAGTCTAAGTCAAATGCACTTAGTTTTTCTTCAATCTTATCAATGTTTTTATATAGATAGGAAAATGCATCAAAAATGTTCTTGCCGTTTCTAAAATAATAACAGCTAAGTGCTTCGCCAAAATACTGTAAGGAGAAGTAATCATCCTTGCCAATTGATATAATGCCCCTCTTGTTTTTGCTTAAGGCAAGTAAATATTTGTTATCACCGTCATTAGAAATTTCAAAGCGATTCTCTAAATAACTATCAAGAGATTTTTGATCAATGAAATATGATTTTTCTCCCATTAGGAAAAATGAACCTTGTTCTGGTAAGAATTCATCACAAGACTGCCCTAAAACGAATTGCCTGTTTCCTCTAAAGGTAGAGATTTGGTAATTCTTAAATGTAAAAGACTCGCCTCTAATTCCATTTAGCAATGGTTTATTAACATCGTTATAAAGCCAATTCTCATTCAGGCATAACGAAACTTCAATTTCATGTTCGTTACTGGATTTGAATTCATACGACATATAGCAAAGAGGAATTGAAAGCAAATCCAAATCATCAAGTGGCAAGATGGAAACGAAACTAACTACAAATTCAAAATCATCTTTCCTAAAGGTATATGTTGTCTTGAATGTTGATATTTCTATATCTATTTGCTCTAGTTTTGTTAAATTGCTTTTCCCTAAGAAAGAATAAATCTTTCCATCAACTTTTAATAAACCAAGCATCACCCTTGGGCATCCAGTCCAAAAAGTAACATCGGAATCGTTTAATAATTCTCCATTTGAATAGAAGGAGAAATAGGGGTCTTTAATAAATAATGGGTAAGAAGGAAGCTGTTGTTTCATATTGACTCTCCTCGATGATAATTCTTCTAATAAAAGAGGCTGTTTTCTATCTTTATTTTTAATGTTTCACCATTTTTGATATGAAAAACTTCATTAAATTTAATGTTAGTTACCTTTCAACAAAGTTGAACAATTCTAGCAACAAAAATTGCGTATACTTTTCTAATTTTTCACAACATAAAATGGAATTATCAAATTCGGTTATCAAATTAACCAGGGAGGAAAAAAATGAAACTAAAGAAGGTCTTAGGTGTATCTTTTGCGGCTCTTTTAGTTACGGCCGGCTTAGTCTCCTGCGGTGAACCTGCTACTGAAATAACTGGTGTAAGTATTTCAAATAAGGCAACACTCAGCACTGACTTATATCTACAAGATACACGCATCTTGGAATTCAATTTGTCTGCTGTTAAAGACAATAAGGATTTTGACATTACATTTGCCGATGCCATTGAGAAGGAATATGTAAAACTCTATTCTTCTGATGAAGCAAAAGTCAGTGTCGACAAAGAAGGAAAAGTTACTGCCTTAGCAACTGGAGAAGCAACAATCACAGTTGAATCTACAAAAGACAGTACAGTTTCCGATAGCATCAAATTCACAGTTTTTGATAGAAGTGTAGTAGTTGATTCAGTAACTATTTCAAATGAAGGTGTATTCGCACCTAATATGGCGATCAATACAGTTAAGACTCTTGAATTGGCATTAACTGCCCATACAGGTAGAAATGATTCAGTTACTTTGACTGCTGCTGATGCTATTACTCAAAAACTAATTTCAGTTAAAGCCGAAGACGCTGCCATTCTTGAAGTAGATGGATTAAGCATTAAAGCTAAAGCTGAAGGAACTACCAAATTAAAAGTTCTAAGCAAAGACAATGCCACTTTAAAAGAAATCACTGTCAAAGTTGTTGATCGTGTCGAAGGTCAGCCAACAATCAAATTGGTCGGTGAAAAAGAGGGCGGATATACTGCTAGACAAGGTGATTCAATCGAAGTCCCAACTGCAGTTGCCTATGATAAAGATGGTAACGATGTTAGCAACTACATCACTGTAACGAGTGATAAAGATCCAAATGGAGTTTTCGCAAATGATGGGGAATTCTCTTCTAAAGTTGTAGGTGCACAAACCCTAACCTTTACATCCAAAGATAAAGATGGAACTGTTCTTGGATCAAAATCCATCACTGTCAATGTCTATCAAAGAATCTTCACTGATGGCGGTGCTGCCGAGATAACGGTTGAAAATGAAGCTACTGCCCCGGTTGCAAAATCCACAAATACAGGCAATGGATTAAAGGCTTTCTATTTGCCAAGCGGCGCTAGCAAGCAATATTATGCCGAATGGAAGGTCTCAAAGATTTCAAACATCCGCGCGGGCAAGAACATGCTAATTTGCGCCGCCAATATCACAAACGACACTTGCGAACCAACCGAAAGCATGCCAATGACTTATTTCGGATACAAGCCAAGTGATACTGGTGCCGAACTTGCCAATTCTAAGACAGTAAACAGTTGGAACCTTATGTGGGAACCAAGAATGTGGTCAGCAACAGATATGCTTAACGGCGTAACCACTCTTGATGTCCATAACGGGGATACTAGACTTGGCGTTGCTAGAAATGGCGACAATGTCTATTACTTCCTAAATGGCGCCCTTGCCTATGTCGATGTCAATCCGGATCTATTCGAACTTGATTCCAGGCCTGGCATCGCGCTTGTCGGTGATGACGAAGTTGCTCCAGATGTAACCTTAAGCGACTTCACAATCCTTGAGGGTGCGGCTGCCGTTGCCAAAATTAACGAAGCTAAGCCCGAATCACAATTCAGATACTTTTCCCCTTCTTGGGCAAACACCCTTGCTAAACAGCCTGCATCATTCCAAAAGGATGGCTTTACCTATTTGGATAAGATCGCAGATGAGAACATTGGTGGTATTAACGACGCTTTAGTTACCACCAACGAACTTTACGCCAACACCTTAACCAAGAAGTGGAAAGTATCCTTCGACATGCAAGCCACCAAGTTTGGTGACGGCAACAACTGGGGAAAAGTCACATTTGACTTGCGTTCATTCCATGATAAGGCGGCCGTTACTCAATTATATATTGAACAGTGGCAACGCAACTTTACCGGAGTGGGATTCAACTCTTCTGAAATTGGTGCAGCAAATTCTGATCACTTGACTGAATTCAAGACTGCGCTAGAAGGAACATCCGTCACTGATAAACTCCATTTCGAATTCTCTTGCTATACCGTCGACTTTAACGAGGAAATGTTAGAAGTTAAAGTTTCTACCCTTGGAGAGAATCCTAAGAGTTGGTCAATAAGAAAATCTCTTGCCTATAACGAGGGCTCTAAAGCCAAAGTTAGTTCCCCAAAATATCTCGTTTGGCATTCTCAGAAATGGTCTGGTGTAGTTTCGAATTACTCCTTATCATTTGAAGACGTAGTACCAGAAACCAAATAATCATCCAACTTGGAAATAATCAACCAGATTAATTCTCCTATTTCCAAGTTAATAAAGGTGGTAGATCTAAAAAATCCGCCACCTTTTTCTTTTTAAGAAAAAAGAGCTATTTTATAAAATGTTAATTTTAATGTTTCTAACAATGTGTGCCATGACTTTAAAATAAAAACGGGAAACAATAAAACATTTAAAGTTTTGTGCCATCTATCTAAGAGGCGAGTATAGTTTCTCACTTAGGAGGATCTTATGAAAAAATCTCTAGGATTATTAGTATCAGGCCTTGCTCTAGCAGGAGTTTTGGCTAGTTGCAATCAAGAAACCACCCCGACTGTAAAAGATGAATACACTTTCACCTACGACTTGAATTATGAAGGGGCACCTGAAAATAGGGTTGTTACCATCAAAGCCAATTCAAGAGCAGGTTATTGGTCTGCTAAAAGAAGCGGATATTCTTTGGACAATTGGTATACAACCAAGGATTTAACTACTGCTTTTGATTTCAAGACACTTATTAATCAAGACACTGTTGTCTATGCAAAATGGAACAAGGAAATCGAAAAGATTCCTGTAACAGTTACCTTTGATTACAATTACGAAGGTAGCATTCCTACAACTGTTTCTGGCTACAAAGGACAAACATTAAGCGAAAGTTTTGCCCCAAATCCAGATAGACTAGGATATGAAGTTGAAGGTTGGTATACCGATAAGGCACTTACAACCAAATTTGTATTCTCTAGCACTGTTCTAGAAGGCGATATTACTTTATATGCCAAATATAATGACGTCTCCAATTTTGAATATGATGGAGAAGGAAATATCAAATATACCAACGTGTCTATTAACGTTGCCTTAAATGATACATGGGTTCTCTCTGATTCATTTATTAAGACAGCCATAACTAAATTTAACGCTGCCTATAGAGGCAAGATCAAGGTCAATCCTATTGCAGATACTTCCGATAACACAAGTAAGATAACTGCTAAATTCCATCAAACCAATGTCTTCAATAGGGCATCTGACTATCACTTCATGGAAGATGTATTAAATCTAGCCAAGATTAAGTTTGATGCGGATGATTTTAGTAGTAGCGCCATTGCTGATGCTTATGTTAACGGAAAATTAAAATCCTATCCTCTTGCTCACATTGCTCCTGCTTTAAGTGTTAATAAGAAAATGCTTGCTAAATATTATGCCCCTTATAAAACCGATGGAACTTTGCCTTCGACTTACCAAGAATTCCATGATGTCATGGTTGCTTATCAAAAAGGCGAAGGAAAAGGCGCTCTTGTTACTGACAATGACTGGACATTCAATGAGAATGGAGCCAATTTGCCATGGTCTCAAAATGATGCAATGCTTTATAAATATGATGCTAAAACCAATAAGTATTATAACGATTTTGCCGATAAAGATGGCAACATTAGTCAAAATGCCCTCAATGCCGCTAAATCAATAATTGAAATATTCTCTCCTGAAGGCGAAATAAAAGCCAACAAGGAGGGTACATTTGGCTCCGGTGTTACCGAAAACTTCGGAAAAGTCAAAACAGGTGATGCCTTGTTTGGACTTGCTTCTACTTATACCTTATTAAATATGGCTTCTGACAATGCTTCTACATTAATAATGCCTGCAACTAACTTATTCAACGTTGAAAACGTTGCAAATGCCAAGGATTTTGTTGGAAACTACTCATTCGCAGTTACCAATACTGGTCCGGCTGATCTTTATAAAAAAGCTGCTGCTGGTGTATTCATTGACTGGTTCTCTAGAAACGCTGAAAAAATAAGTGATTTAGGTGTAGTTCCAGCCCGTAAGTCAATATTTAATGGTTATATGCAAACTTCTGCCAATGAAACTAGCGCTAAAGTTAGAATATTTGCTAAGAGTTTAGATAATTTCATTACTTTACCTGGCAACTTTGCTGAATGGACCATCTTCAATAATTTGGATAACGGCTATTTCCAAAGTATTGTCGACATGGGCATTTATGATGAAGATTCCGTTAAGTCTATGTTGTCTATGATGGGCGAAAGCATTGGGGCATTAGTTGGATAAAGAGGCGTTTTATGAAGAAAGCAAAATTTATATTTTCCCTTGCCCTGCCTTTATTGCTAACTTCTTGCGGCGGAGATCCTTCTACAAGTTCTAGCAAGTCTTCCTTTGAAGTTGAAGCAAAAGATAAATGGAGTGTCAAATCCAAAGATGAATCAATAGTCGCGGAAGTAAGCTTGACTGAAAATGGCGAGATTTATTACCAAATCCAAAAAAATGGCAAGAATGTTGTTAATAGTTCTAGACTAGGAATGCTGTTCCAAGATTTAGATCTCAGCCAATTCCTTACTTTCAAAAACGTTAAGACAAATACGGTTAGTTTCAATTATGATTCCATAACTGGAAAAAGACGTCATAACGAGGTTAGCTATAACGAAATGGTATTAACCTTTAATGAATACTATTTCAATATTGATGTTACTTTTAGGCTATTTAATGATGGATATGCCTTCAAATATGATATAAACAAAGCTCTTGAAGATGCTCCTAATACTATTACCTGGACTGATGAATTGACTCAATTTGCTCTTCCAAATAAAAGTAAGACATACGCCATGTCATATAAGCCAAGTGGTAATAACAGTGGATATTATTGGTATTCATACGAAGACTTTTTCGGCTATAGAAGGAGTGATAGATTAGGAAGCAGTTCATATTCTATGCCATTCCTATATCAAACTGATGGAATCTATTCCCTTATTACTGAATCAGAATTAATAGGAAGTGGATACCATGGTTCCTTCTTGAAGCCTATTTCCGATAATAGCGAGACTATTAAGACTGTCTATCCAAATGCCCATGGTAAGAATCCAGATTATACAGTTGATGTAACTAATGGATTCTCTTCTCCTTGGAGAGTAGGTGTTGTTGGGGATGAAAAAACAATCGTCGAATCCAATTTGGTTGAAGATGTATATGGGGATGTAGATTATTACAAACCTGCAAATTATGACTCTTTAAGCGAAGAAAATAAGAAGATATATGATTATTCTTGGGTCGAACCAGGGTTAAATGCCTGGAGCTGGCTATATTATAATGGCTCGATTCCTCAAAATGATTATAGCCTTCAAAGAAAATACATCGATTTAGCCAAAGAAATGGGATGGCGTTGGGTTCTTATTGATGGAGGATGGCAAGCAGGAAGAAGCGATTCCGAAATCAAGGAATTAACTAAGTATGCCCATGATAGAAATGTCAAGGTTGCTGCTTGGGGCGATGCCTTTAATGAATTCGGTACCGAATATCAGATGCGTACCAAAGCAAGGAAGTGGAAATCCTTGGGGATTGATGGTCTAAAAGTTGATTTCTGGGACGGACAAAACGCTAATCTAGTTCCTGATGGACAAATGGAAGATAAACAAACCATTGCCCAGTATGACACTTTCTATAAAGTAACGGCTGAATATCAATTGGTCGTCAATTGCCATGGGGCTAATAAGCCAACCGGCGAAAGAAGAGTATATCCTCATGTTATTAACCGTGAGGCTATAAGAGGTAATGAATTCAAATCCGTCAGCACTCAACAAACTGTATTTAACACATTCATTAGATCAATGATTGGACCAAGCGATTTCACCCCTGTAGTAAAGCCGTTTAGGTCTAATATTACAGCAGCCCAACAAATGGCCCTCAACATAATGTATGAATCAGGCACTCCATCGATGGCTGATAAAGAGACTAGGTACACCGAAGCTAACTACAAGGAATTCTTCCAACAACTTCCATGTGTTTGGGATGAAATCAATTACATCGAAGGCAACGTTGAAGAATATGCCGTCTTAGCTAGAAGGAATTATGATAACTGGTGGATTGGGGCGATTTCTTGTCTAGATTCCAAGAAAGAAGTCACTATCAAACTAGATTTCCTTAGTGATGGCGGCTATGAAGCCAAGGTTTATAAAGATAATGGTACAACCGGCGCTTCTAGTACAGTCGACGTTGATACCTATGAAGTCAAAAAGAACGATACCATTACTATAAATATGGATGCTAATGGCGGAGCTGCCATTAAGTTAATAAAGAAATAATAGGAGATATTATTGATATGAAAAAATTATTATTATCGTCCCTTCCATTTCTAGCAATCTTAGCTAGTTGTGGTGGGCCTAGTTCCTCTTCTAGTGGAACTGATAAGGGAAATTCCATTGCTAACCCATGGTGGTCAACTACTGGTGAATTAGAAAAGAAAGACGGCGAGATTGTTTATGACGAAATAAACATCACGCTTGCTACAGTTGTTGCTGGCGAAGATGTTGCTTCCTTCAATAACGTAGTTAAGGCTTTCAATACTGAATATAAAGGCAAGATTACCGTTAATGTTGAAAATATTGGGCAAGATACTTATGAAAAAACAGTTTCTGACCGTATTAGCCAAAATCAAGACGCACCAGATTTGTTGATGTCCCATATCAAAGGTCATGCAACCTTTGCTAAAAACCATATCATCCAACCTATTGATGAAGTTTTGGAACAAACCGGAATTAATTATTCAAAAGTTGATGTCATCAATACCTTGGCTAGTTATAGCGACCTTGGCTATGATGGATATACATTTGATGTACCTGTTGATGCCCAATCCCAAATACTTGTTTATAACAAGCAATTGTTGAAGAAATACAATAACGGGGTCCTTCCTTCATCTAGAGAAGAATTTATTGAGGTTTGCAAAAAGGCAAAACAAGGAGAGGGCAGCGGATTTGTTCCATTTGCCGTTCCAACCTCTGGCACTAGCTTCTTCCAATGGTATTTTGTTAGAACTGCCTTAGCTCAAAACGGATTCAATTTCTTTAATAAAGATAACTACAAGGTTGACTGGGCTTCAAATGCAGATAACCTAGCCGCTTTACAAGCTGCAGTTAAATCAGTCAACAGCATGTTCTATGGGGAAAATGCTATAGCTAACCCAAATTTATCCTATACTACTGGACTTTCTACATTTACTTCTAACAAAGCTTTATTCTTTGCCTATGATCCATGGATGATTGAATCTTTGGTTGCAAAATATGGAAATGATAATGGTGGAAAAACTAGCGCTGAAGTAATGGATAATTATATTGGCGGGGCTTCTATTGCTACCATATTCCAAGAAGATGGCGCTAATCCAAACGCCTATAAGATTTATGGGGACTCCCATGGACTAGCCTTATCTAATTCTGTCACCGATATTACTAAGAAAGCAGCTTGCGTCGAATTTATGAATTTCTTGAATAAAAACGTTGATGCTGGTGTTGAATGGGCGCGCGGTGGACACGTTTCTGCTTCACAACTTATAAGAAATGATGCCGCTTATAAATCAGATTCTTATATTCAGAACTTCACCGAAGGTTTCTATACCGATTTGAATGAATTTGTCTCCGCTGGTGTCACGCCATTCTATGAAACTACTTTTGGCGAACTTGATTCCATGATGGCAAGTTTATTCAAGAATAATGTTTCCGATGCTGATGTTGCTTCTAAAGCAAGAAGTAGTGAAGATTCCATCAACCTTGCTATTGATTTCGGTAGTTAATACTTTTTAGGAGACTAACTATTCAAAGTAAAGAGAAAAATTAATTATTTCGTAAAGTGTCGTT
>CABQKC010000039.1 GCA_902464635.1 uncultured Caryophanales bacterium
TTAAAAAATCAAAAAAAGCCGATGGTTGTCGGCTATTTCTTGCTCTTAGAATAATCTATATGGATTTATTTTGTAAAAGTTCCGTTAAATAATGGGGAAGTAAAGATTTATATTACCCCAGCCGACAATGTATCTTGTTTCGAATTCAGGCTTAACCAAGCCCCATATAAAAATAACCAGGAATTCAATTTCAATATTTCTAAACTTACCATCCGTCAATGGGAATATGAATGATTCTTTTAAGTCTATAAACATCGATAGAAGTGGCTATATATTTTTTGGTTGCTATAATCTAATTAATTAAAGAGTTCATTAAAGGGGGGCTTATGAGATTTAAATCAAAGATAACATCTAGCTTATTACTTACATTTATTCTCTCTTCATGTGGATTTGTTTTTCCTAAAACACAAGGAGGAGTCCCTGCGGTCCAGCACTTACTTTATGGAGAATCTATCTCTATTTACTCAGATGAAGATGGAAAAGATTGTCTTGGAGAAGTAGCTATTGATTTAGATGACATAGGGATTTGTTTTACCTATAACCTAGTAAAACCGTTTGAATTCCTTTTTGATGCGACCTATTTAAGCTACAAAAATGCTTCTTTTTATAAAAATGATGATAACGAATGCATTGTTTCTGGTTATTACATAGAAATGGGAATGTCAGATTTTGGTTATTTAAGGGATAAAGAGGGCTTTTATTTTAATTGCTACCTAGGGATAAAATATAAGGATGAATTCACATCAAACCTTCAAAAGAAGTTTTCTTTTGACAAAGGAATCAATATATTCCACATACCTTTATCTAATGATGAATGGCATATAGATAAAAAAGAATTAGAATTGGATTTTGACTCGAAGTCTTCTTGGGGAAATGCTTTTTTAAGTAATACTACATTCCTTAGCCCTGAATTTGCAGAGAAAATGTACTATTCTAGAGTAGGATTTGTATTTTCTTACTCAGATTCAGAGGAATAAGCGCTTAAGTTCGAGTCCTGGATAGACAATTTTAAGATAGTGTCAATTCTTGGTAGGGATTTACTATGTTAAAATTGATTTACTTTGATTTATGGGTATACTTTAATTATGATTAAAAATTTATTGTTTTTGGTTCTGGCCATTGTTGGGGCAGTTGGCATTGAACCTATTGATTCCTCGGCCCCTGTCAATTTGATTTATGAGTCTAACTTTGACTCTGCTTATCCCGGGATTGCCTCTAAGACAACTGTTTATTGTGATGTAGATGAATGCGAGGAGACTCTATACAGATTTAGAGATGGAAAAGCCCTCGTTATCGGGAAAGATAAATTCCATGATGTTTTAGAAGTCTTTAACAACGATGGAATGGAACACTTCAATTGTATATCCGGAACCTTGTATTCTCGTTTTCATTCAGTTATCGATGTTTCTAGGGGTAGCAGTCATTCTAATTTGATAGAGCCGTGCTCTAAAGGTGGTAAATTACATTCCGAAACAGAGTCGTTTGAAATAGATGATTTACAAGAACATCTGAATAAATGCTTTTATAGTGTAAAAGCGGATGATACGGTTTTTAATTACGATATCCCTTTGCCTAAAATTATAGATATACCAGGACAGCATGCATTGTCTTGCTACGAAACTGCTCAAGGCTGGTCGGAATCAAATTGTGAATTAGCTGCAGGCTATGCAGCAATGCGATATTTGATTAATGATAACGGAAAATATATGCATCAGTTTTCGAGTTTCCCCAAGAAAGCTCAACGAAGATATTACTATCCAGAGTCTGAAGAAAAGGAGACTTACGATTTAGTTAGAAGCAAAGGTTATGACTACAAAACCTATCCGCTTATTTTCGAAACTGCTTATGCGACCATGAGAAAAAAGGCACTTTCCATTTCTAAAGATTTTGTCCTAAGTGGAGGATTAAATCCAGGCGATCAATCAAGAATGTTAGAACTATTTGCCTCAGAATATGGTATGAATTCATTTAATTCGTATGAAGTATTCAATTATAATGCTGAGATGGGGAAAGACAGGTTCCGTGAGTTCATTGATGCCGACATTCCGTTGATGTGGGGAACAACAGGCGGTCAACACGGTACCCATGTTATGACTGTTTTCGGTTATAAATTTTATAAACATTCAGTTAAAAATTTTTTTGGATTCCCAAAAGATGTATGGAGAACGATACTCAAAGTTTTCGATGGTGAAGGCTTAAGCTATTTTGATATAACTCAATATTTTAGTTTTGCTAATCATGGAGGCTGTATTCTTGAATATGTCTGGGATGGCAAAGATAACATTTAGTCTATTATTTACATCTATTTTGTCTTCGTGTGGGCTTTTTCATCAAGAAATCATACCGCCTGATTATCCTTGCTTACTTTACGGAGAATCGGTCTCTATTTATTCAAGCAATGAAGGGAAAGATCCTTTAGGAGAAATAAGCATTGATTTAGATGAAGTGGGTATTTGTTTTGCTTATAATCTAATAAAACCAGTTGAATTTGTCTTTGATGCGACATATTTGATCTATAGGAATGCTTCCTTTTATAGATATAACGAAGAAAAACCTTTCACGTATATAATGGATATAAGTATAGGCGAACCTGACTATGGTTATTTAATGGATAAGGAAGGTCTTTATTTTAATTCTTATCTAGGAATAAAATACAAAGATGAATTCACAAAGAACCTGCAAAAGAAGTTTTCTTTCGACAAAGGAATCAATGTATTCCATATACCTTTATCTAATGATGAATGGTATATAGATAAAACTAAATTCGAGCTTTTCTTTCACGAGCAAACCGGTGCAGATCATAGTTTCTTAAGCAAAGATATTTTCCTTAGTTCTTCTTTCGCTGAGGAAATGCATTATTCCATGGGCGGTTTCTTATTTACTAATCCAAAAGAATAAATACAATTTTCTATTCACTTTTCTTTAACTATTTCCAAAAAATATACATCTTATATTTTGTTGTCTATTTTTACTAAAAATAATTTCTTAAGTTTTAATTTAAGATATATAATAAAATTCCGAGGTAAAAATTATGAAAAACAAAAGCCTATTATTAATATTACCTGCAGCCACATTATTGGTTAGCTGCGGAAAAGAACCTGGATCAGATTATAAAGAAGTTGATAAAGAAACCATTGCTAAGTCTGCTAAAGCCGCTAAAGAAGAAGTTAAGAAAGATAGTTTCACTCTTCCAAAGAAATTTACAATCTCGAATTCTTCAAAGGTTTCAGGCAAATATGATGAAGATATGGCAGTTGGAAATGCTGAAATAAAGGGTGCTTTCGATTTCGAAAATCGTTATATCTATGCCTCTGTTTCTGGTGACACCGGTTCAGATAAAGGTACTGTCGAAACCTGGGCATATGTAAAAGACAATGCCTTTGTTAATGCTATTTCTAGCGGAGAAACTAAATCCTATGTCAAAGTCGAAACTAATGTCGATACTAGCTTTGATGAAGCCATGAATCAAGCTGGATATGAAAACGAAGACCTCAAGGAAATGTTCGTCAGTATCTATGATTCCATTGTAAAAATGGCAAGCGGTATCAATATTGACATTAACATTGATGCAGGTGGACCAAATGGCTCTGCCTCCTATAAGTTCTATAAAGGAAAAGGGGATGGAGATATCAAAGTCGAAGCCTTTACTAAATTTTCTTCTTCTATAATGTCTTATACAAGCGAATCCAAGATGGTTACTGCTTCCTATTTACCAGTTTTGGTTACTTCTAAGACTACTGGAAATAATGAAGGATCTGCATTCTCAGTCGAAACTAATACTACCTATGATTGGGATAAATGCGACCTTAACTATCCTGATTTAACTACCTTTACTGCTCAATAATTTGCATTCTTGGTGTTGAACCTCCTTTCTATAAAAGGCGTCCTTATTCCTGGGGGACGTCTTTTTTCTATATAAAAAAGTAGAACCTCAATAGGTCCTACTTAGGTATTTATTAAATGAAGCAGTGTCTAGCAACTTATTCGCTCTTTCTATCTCTTCTTTAGACGGGGCTAGAATATCTTTCAATTTATATTCGATATGAAGTTTCTCGTATTTAGGGATAGCCAAGGCATGATAAGGAAGAATCTCAACCCTATCGATATTATTGAATTTAGATAGAAATTCTTTAGATTTTAGCAATACTTCCTTTGAATCAGTATAGGTTGGAAGAAGTACATATCTAATCCAAACAGGGAAGTTTTTTTCATTTAGGTAATTAAATCCCTCGATGATATTTGAATTTGTTTTTCCCGTGATGGTTTTATGTAATTCTGGATCAACTGCCTTTAAATCCAATAGGAACAAAGACGTTAGACTTAGCAATTCATCGAATTTAGCTAGATAAGCTGGTTCTAAATTAAATGTTGCTAAAGAAGTATCAATAACCATCGATATCCCTTCTTTTTTAAGAAGCTTCCCTAATTCGATAAGGAAATCTAGATATAGAAGTGGTTCCCCTCCGGAAATAGTAACCCCTCCAGTTTGCCCCCAATACCTTTTATACCTAGTTAAGGAATTAAAGGCTTCTTTTGGAGTGATTTCTTTGCCACAGTTAGGATTTTGCATCTCAACATTATGGCAATATAGACATCTTAAGGGGCAACCGGAAAGGAATAATATCGATCTAACACCTGGACCATCTACAAGCCCGAAGCTTTCGATTTTATCTGATCTAACTTTGATATTAGAGGTGTTCGTGGCAGGTTCTAGCAATGACATCGAGCTGTTGTTCCTTTGTTAAGTTAATAAATTTTACAGCATAACCAGAAACACGGATAGTGAAGTTTGCATATTCTGGCTTTTCTGGATGGTTCATGCAGTCGATTAGCTTTTCCTTGCCGAATACATTGACGTTAAGGTGGTGGGCACCTCCATCAAAATATCCATCAAGGACATTTACTAGGTTAGAGATACGTTCGGAATCGCTATGTCCAAGGCAATCGGTATTGATTGTTTGGGTATTGGAGATGCCATCAAGAGCATATTCATATGGAAGCTTGCATAAAGAATTCAAGGAAGCAAGTAATCCATTCTTTTCCGCTCCATAGCTTGGATTAGCACCTGGGGAAAGAGGTTCGCCGGCCTTTCTTCCATCTGGAAGAGTTCCAGTGGCCTTGCCGTATACAACATTAGAAGTGATGGTAAGGATGGAAGTAGTTGGCTTGGAGTTACGGTAAGTCTTTCTAGAAGCGATATAATCCATGAAAGTCTTTAATAAATGGACAGCAATTAAATCGGCTCTATCATCATCGTTACCGTATCTAGGGAAGTCGCCTTCGATTTCAAAATCAACGGCAATACCCTTTTCGTTTCTAATTGGCTTGACTTTGGCATATTTTATGGCGCTTAAAGAGTCAACGACATGGCTAAATCCGGCAATACCAGTGGCAAAGCTCCTCATTGGATGGGAATCGATTAAAGCCATTTCGGCAGCTTCATAATAATATTTATCATGCATATAATGGATGATATTCAAGGCTTCGACATAGACTTTGGCAAGCCATTTCATCATATCCTTATATTTCTCTAGAACATCTTCATAATCTAGATATTCTCCAACGCAAGGACGATATTTTGGACCGACTTGTTCAAATGTCTTTTCATCAACGCCACCATTAATCGCATATAGCAAGCATTTTGCTAAATTGGCTCTAGCTCCGAAGAATTGATATTCCTTACCAGTTTCAGTAGCGGAGACGCAGCAACAAATAGAATAGTCATCTTTCCAGACTGGACGCATGACATCATCATTTTCATATTGGATGGAGCTAGTTAATATAGAGATATGGGATGCATATTTCTTAAATCCAACAGGTAATTTAGAAGAATATAAGACAGTGAGGTTTGGCTCTGGGCTTGGTCCCATGTTTTCTAATGTATGTAAGAAACGAAAGTCATTTTTAGTAACCATGCTTCTTCCATCGCTACACATACCGGCGACTTCCAAGGTTGCCCAGATTGGGTCACCAGAGAATAAGGCGTTATAAGAAGGGATACGGGCAAATTTGACCATACGGAATTTCAAGACGATTTGGTCTACTAATTCCTGGGCTTCTTTTTCGGTCAATATTCCTTTTTGGAGATCTCTTTCAATATAGATATCTAAGAAAGTAGAGATTCTGCCAACTGACATGGCAGCACCATTTTGTGTCTTAATAGCAGCAAGATAGCCAAAATATAGCCATTGGAAAGCTTCTTTGGCATCTTTTGCAGGCATAGAGATATCAAATCCATAGATAGAAGCCATTTCCTTAATTTGCTTGAGGGCTTTTATCTGCATGGAGATTTCTTCTCTTTCCTTGACGATTTCTTCGCACATTTCCCCATCATCGGTAAGTGTTAAATCTTCCTTTTTCTTTTCGATAAGGTAATCGATACCGTATAAGGCAATACGTCTATAATCACCGACAATCCTTCCTCTTCCATAAGTATCTGGAAGACCAGTGATTATCTTATTGTGACGGCAGTGGAGTATTTCTGGGGTATAGGCATCAAAAACTCCATCATTATGGGTTTTGTGATAGGTAGTGAAAATCTTATGTAATTCTGGATTTGGGGTATATCCATAAGTCTTAAGGCTTTCTTCTGCCATCTTGATACCGCCATAAGGCATGAAAGCTCTTTTAAGTGGCTTATCGGTTTGGAGCCCGACGACGACTTCTTTATCTTTATCTAGGTAGCCAGGGCCATAGCTAGTTAAAGAAGAGACGACATCTTCTTCCATATCAAGTACTCCGCCATTTTCTCTTTCTTTCTTTT
Source organism: uncultured Caryophanales bacterium (assembly GCA_902464635.1). GTDB lineage: Bacteria > Bacillota_I > Bacilli_A > RFN20 > CAG-826 > Alloenteromonas. The sequence goes on from CABQKC010000039.1 coordinate 6,764, forward strand.
GGAGTTCTTGTAATTTTGCCCATAAGGCAGATGTATTTTCGCTTGGTCCTTCCAAGAAAGATTCATCTCCACCATAAGGAGTGTAGTTAGAGACGATGAAGTCTCTTACATCGATGTCTTCTTTCCATTTGGAACCTTTGAATGTATCGTAGTATTCTTCATTGATCATAATTGGTTTTTCCTCCTGTTTTTTGCGTGGTTAGTATAACAAAATAAGTAGCATCAAGTCTAAGGATTTGCTCATGAAAGATAACTTAACTTTATTGAAAACGCTTACATTGAATATTGATGGGTTTATTACTCCTATAAATTCTACATTTCCCCTTTTTTAGGTTAGCAGATATTGATACTTAAAATTAGTGGTATTACCATTTACTAATGAACAAAAAAGGGGATTTATGAAATTCAAAAAATTAATTTTATCGGGTCTAGCTTCTTTTAGCCTATTTAGCTGCGGGGAAGTAGAATCTTCATCTAGCAACAATACTTGCATAATGATAAATCTTCTTATTCTTACCGATGAGTTAGAGGGAGAAATACATAAAATACCTGGTGAAGGCGATTACTTTAAATTTGATGGGGCTTACTTCAAAATTTTATTAAGCAAAGGTCCCTCTTTTACGATACCTCAAACTCTTATTTATCGTAATGGTGAATGTCTAGATCATAAAAATATCGATGAAAATACATTTAAAGAAGGTGCGATTTGCCTTGGCAAAATATGTTATGCGAATGGAAACGATGAAAGTTGTGCCTGGCAGGATAAATCGTTCACAACACCTTATTTAGCAATGCTTAGACTAAATTAAGAGGGATTAATATGAAAAAGATTGCATTATTCTTGATTTCGGCGTCATTGCTTGCTTCTTGTGGGACCCCTAATTCTATTGAAAATAAAAAGAAACCTACTTTCATTAGTTTTGAATTAATTGGAACTATAAAAGTAATTTCTAATGAAGAAGTGTATTTTAATTACAAAGAGGTTTTATTTGAATTTGATTACGAAAAGACTCGCCTAGATGTTAACGGAGAGGGAACAGTAGATAAAAAAACCTATCATTTTGTAGATGGAGTAGATGCAAGAGGAACAATATGTTTCCAAATGTCTGCTTTTGATGATTCTTATGAAGATTATAAGGATTTATCGCATTTTGTGTTAAAAAGCCTTTATATCCTATAAATATAATTAAGTGTTTTGAAGTTTGTAAATCCGTAATTGTAATATTGTTTTTAGTTTAATTTAAGGTTATTATGATAGCGGGATGAACTTTGGCATTGTTAGGAAACGCTGGATAAATCCCAAACATTTATAAAAGGGGACTATGAAAATGAAAACTAAAAATTTGTTTTTCTCTATTTTACTTCTTTTGATCCTAATTTCTTGTGGCAAGCAAGAATCTTCTTCTAAAGATTTTGGCAATGAATGTATCCTGCTTTCTAAAGCTATCTCTACCAATCAAGTTGAAGGCAATATTTATAATCTTGAAGGCAATTCTTATTTCAAATGGAATGGCACCTTATTTAAAATCAATCCTAAGAAAGTTGATAACGGCATTAACATTTTAGGCACGGACATCTATAAGGACGACAAATTGTTAAGCGATGATGAAATCGATTCTAATATATTTACAAATAATAAGGATTGCATCGGAGTTATCACTTATGCGAACGGCTCCTATTGCAATAATGACATGGATTTATTGGAAACCCCATATCTTTCGTCATTATATTTTGGGAAACATAAGGCTAATGAATTGGAGTCTAATTATTCGAAAATCTATTCCTTTGTTATTGAAGGGAAGATGAAGATAATTTCTGATAATGAAGGATATTTGGATTATAAGGGTATACTTTATAAAATAGGTACATACACATCTTTAACATATAAGAATGCTGCGCTAGATGTGAATAAATTAACTACTTATGAAGGGTTAGATAAATCAAGAGGAAAGGGCAGGGTATGTTTAAGCACTACCGGCTCAATTGATAGTGAAACGAATATTTCTACCCCATATTTGTCCTATGTCAGCGTTAACTAGCATAAAAATGGGGAAATTCGAAAAAAGTTCTTGCTACTAGTGGGGGTTCTTACTATAATCATCAAGCCGAAAGAGTTTGTAGCGAGCTTATCGGCTTACCGCCCTCATAGTTCAGCGGTAGAACGGATCCATGGTAAGGATCAGACCTCTTTTCGACTAAGGGTGAGGGCACCAAATGAAAATTAGGCTTAACCGATGGTTAGGCTTTTTTCTTATATATTAGCAATAGTTTTCTTAACATAATTTTTGTAAAATAATCACATGGAAAATAAAATCAATCACTTAAGAATAAGAATGCTTTCTGAAGCTACTTCAGTTGAAGGACAAGGAGTCGGCAGTGCTTATCTAGAACAAGTAAGCCTAGTAAATGAAAATAAGGATGTATTTACAGTCCTAGAAAAAAAAGACAAAGGAAAGGCTGATATTTACCATGTACATACAGTTAATCCTAAATTCTATATTAGGATGAACAGACATCATGTAAATGTCATCTATGTCCATTTTTTGCCAACTACTTTAGACGGGTCTATCCATTTACCTAAATTTGCTTTCAATATATTTAAGAAATATGTCATCGCGACTTATAAAAAAGCCGATGAAATCGTTGTAGTTAACCCGATTTTCATTAAACCTTTAGTAGAACTTGGGATGAAAGAAGAAAACATAACATATATCCCAAATTATGTTTCCCCAACCCAGTTCCATCCTCTTCCAAAAGAAGAAAAGGATAAGATTAGGGATAAATATAATATAGATAAGGATAAATTCGTTACGATTGGAGTAGGGCAAGTACAGACTAGAAAAGGGGTGCTAGATTTTGTTGAAGTTGCAAAAGATAATCCTGACAAGATGTTTGTCTGGGCAGGTGGATTTAGCTTTGGGAAACTAACAGATGGATATGAAGAACTAAAGAAAGTCATGGATAATCCTCCTAGCAATGTTAGATTCCTAGGCATAATCCCAAGAAAACAAATGAATGAGATATTCAATATGGCGGATTTATTATTCATGCCTTCTTATAATGAATTATTCCCGATGTCCATATTAGAAGCCGCCTCTACAAAAACCCCATTCCTACTCAGGGATTTAGATTTATATAAGGACATTTTATTTAATGATTATCTAGTTGGGAATGATGCTGTTTCCTTCTCTAATGTAATAAAAAAGCTCGCAACTGATAGCTCTTTTTATAAAGATGCAGTTAATAAAAGCGAGAAGATATCATCATATTACTGCAAGGATAATGTATCTAAATTGTGGCGAGAATATTATTTTAGGATTTATAATAAATGGGCTAAATGCAAAAAGAAGAAACTTATTAAGCCTTTAAAGGAGAACAATCAATTATGAAAATTGCTATATCGGCCGAATCTACAATCGATTTACCAAAGGAACTTCTAGCTAAATATGATATTCATACCCTTCCATTTACTTTGGTTATGGGTGAAAAACAAGGGTTGGATGGCGAGATTAAACCTGAAGACCTTTATGAATATACAGAGAAAACCGGCACTTTGCCTCATACAGCCGCGGTTAATGAATATCAATATAGTGAACATTTCACTTCCCTTTTAAAAGAATATGACCATATAATCCATTTCTGTTTGTCTAGTGAGATATCTTGTGCTTGTCTTAATGCTAGAAATGCCGCTGCTAAATTAGATAATAAGGTCGATGTTATCGATACTAGATCACTTTCTACTGGCATCGCTCTTCAAGCTATCTATGCTTCTATTCTTGCTAAAAATAACCATGCCCCAGAAGAAATAGTTAATTTAACAAAAGAAAGAATCCCATTTGACCAAGCTTCTTTCTCCCTTGAATCAGTTAATTATCTATATAAGGGTGGAAGGTGCTCCTATTTAAAGATGCTTGGTGCCAATATATTAAAAATCAAGCCTGCCATTTATGTTAAGGATGGAAAGATGGGAGTGGGGGGCAAATATAGAGGTAACATGCTCAAGGCCGTCATGGGTTATGTTGAAGATACATTAGCTAAATATAATAATCCTGACCATAGTCGTGTATTTATTACTTATTCGACTGCTCCAGAAGAAGTTGTTGCTGCTGTAAGGGAAAGACTAGAAAAAGAAGGATTCAAGGAAATAATTCCTACAACTGCAGGTGCTACTATTTCTTGCCACTGCGGCCCTCATTGCCTTGGAATACTTTATTTCAATGATGGCGATGATCACGTTGGATAATATTATCTAGATGTTTCGCCCTTCCTAAGTGAGGGGCTTTTTTGTTAGAGGGGTTGCTTGGAATTTTTTAAAATGTTATTAAAAAATGAATAATGCAAAACTCTTAAAAGACTTATAAGCACTTGCCTTGACTAAAAATAACTAGATAGAGAACCAAATGTTGGATAAATATAGGCTTCAGTTGGCATCTTTTTCC
>CABQKC010000040.1 GCA_902464635.1 uncultured Caryophanales bacterium
GACGTCTTTACTAAGGACGTCCTTAGTAACTTCCTAAAACCTTGTTCTTAATTTCGTATTAGAATATAAATAGGAGCTGAGGATATGGATATCTTAGATACATTGAAAAATAGAAGAAGTTGCAGGTCTTTTTCATCTAAAGAAATAGAAGAAGATAAATTAAATAAGATTATAGAAGCAGGGTTATATGCCCCAAGTGGATTAGGATTACAATCACCTATATTTGCTGTAATTACAAATAAAGAGAAAATAGAAGAATTATCTAAGTTTAATGCTTCGATTATGGGTAGAGTTGGAACTGATCCTTTCTATGGTTCTCCTTGTGTTATTATCGTTTTGGCTAATAAAGATGTCCCTACCCATGTCTATGATGGTTCTTTAGCGTTAGGGAGCATGATGAATGAAGCAGAAAGCCTAGGGGTTGATTCTATTTGGATTCACCGCGCTAAGGAAGAATTTGAAACTGAGCAAGGAAAAGAATTCCTTAAAAGTTTAGGAATTAAAGGTAATTATGAAGGAATTGGGCATTGTTGCCTTGGTTATAGCAAAACTGCTCATATAGAGGCAAAACCAAGAAATAAAGATAGGGTTTTCTACCTAAAATAAATTATTGTTCGATATTTTCTTCTTTTGGGGCTTCAGGAGTAACTGGAACTTCTTTTTTATCTTGTCTTAATAATTCGTTTCTTTCGGCATCTAATTCGATTTTATCAATAAGAAGTTCAAGCAAGAAATATCCTAAAAACATCCCCGGGGCGCCGAATATATATAATAGGTTTATTAGTGGTCCGGTTGACTTATTAATGATCGATGCGATTATGATTATTAACATGTATAGTCCTAAAGCTGCTAATCCAACAAATAGGCAAATAACGTTAAACATGTGGAATAATTCGATGTTTTTGTTTCTGTCTTTTCTAGGTGTCATAATGATACCCTCCCTTTGACGTTTTGATTATAAACGAAAAATAAATATTGTAAGTAGAATTTTCTTTTGCAATTAAAAACCCATCCATGGTTGGATGGGCTAAACATGGCTATTCTGTTCTTATTCTTTTTTGTTATCACCAAGGAAGCAGAACACTAAGGAACTAAGCAATCCTACACCTGCTAAAGGGAGATCTAGGGAATACTTCATTCCTTCATTCGTTTCCATAGCAAACATTAATAGGCCACATGCCATAAAGACTACTGATAGGATAAATAGACGTTTGAATTTCATTTTTTGCTCCTTTTAATGACCGTATGTTCTATTCAAATCTGTGGCAGTGTCTTTTTGTTGCTCCCACCAATAGGTTCTCCAAGCTACATTAGTCATCTTAATTTTTATATTATAGTCAAATGAATATTGAGAACCAAGAGTTCCATCGTTTTTAACTTCGAACATGTAATAAGTGTTCATTCTAAAGGTTAAACCGCTTTGAACATGATATTGGTAAACCCAGGTATATATATCCTTTGTTTGATCTGGCGATTTTTGAGCGCTTATTCCTGGTTCTTCGCCATAGATTGTAGTTGTTTTTTCAAAACCTAAAGTAAATCCGTGACTAGTTTTTTCGGTAATTCCAGCACCTTCACCGAATTTTGCTCCTGCTTCAATGTCTTTTGATATTGTGTAGTTTCCACCGAATGACGAAGAGACCGAATAAGTTGTGGTGTCAGAGTTAGAAAGAGGCCAGGATTTTGCGTATTGGAGTGAAGATGTATGTCTATTTCCCTCCCATTTTCTTTCGGCTTCAATTTGGATTTCTCCACTCCACAAATCATAATGCCAATCGTATTTACTGTCGATTTTTGAGGCCGCTGATCCAGGGGTGAAATCTACTCTTAAATGAATTATGTATAATCTAGAATTTGTAGTGAATTCGGAATAATAGATATCAGCGTCGTAATAGAAATAGCCAGTTGGTTCGGTTGCGATAACTTGTTGTCTATCCCCTGTTTCATATGTAAATCCAGAAATTGTTGGATGATCTAGAGGAGTTCTGGCAATTGCTTCTTTTCTAGAACCAAATTGTTTGAAAGCTTCATTGGTTGCATTGCCATTGCAGACGGATAGCGAAAATAAAGTAGATAGGCAAAGTAATAGTTTTTTCATTTTGTTTTGTCTTCCTTTTGCTTTTAATTTTTCACCGGTGGCAAATATATTTAATCAATTTTAAGGTTTAAATTAACTAGTCAAAAATTGAATTTTGACTAGTATTAATAGGAATGATTTAGTTGACTGTCGTCTTTGATTTGATATTGTAAAATAATGAATGATTCTAAGAAGGCTTTTTTTAAAGCGTTTGATAAATTAATCGCCGATAACGATTCTACAAATTTTAGTGTGGACGAGTTGTGCAATGCGACTGGATATAAAAGGCAAACGTTTTATTACGATTTTCGAAGTAAACAAGATTTTATAATTTCTTATTTTAGATATATATTTAGCAAATTAATTGTCCCTATGAAAAAATTGGACAAAGAAGATGCATTGGCTTTTCTTTCTTCTTTTATAAAAATGTTTCAAAAACGGAACTCCTTGATTAGAAATATTCTTTTTTCAGATGGTTACAGGGAGGTAATGATGGATTTTTTCAAAGAATCGTATATATCTAAAATTGTACTTTTGATTCCTTCTGTTAGTAAGGAAACTATTATTGTACTTTCTGGAACTTTGTTTAGGCTGGCCTTTGAATCTTCTTTAAATAATAAATTAGATTTTGATATTGATTTATTGGCCGATGAGCTTCTTGCTGTTATTAAAATCGGCAGTGGAGATTCCAAAAAATGAAAAAGAAAATAATCCCTCCGAACTTTAGATAGATTTTTATTTCAATATCTTTGCTAACCCACCTAGCGAGGTTTCTTTATAGGCGTTAGAAAGAGAATCACCTGTTAATTTCATTGCCAAGACAACATCATCAAATGACACCATGTTTTTTCTAATTGGTTCGATGTGTTTTGCATACATGTATGAAGTATATGCTCTTATGGCGCCTATTCCATTTCTTTCGATACAAGGTATGGCTACATATCCATCAACAGGATCACAGCTTAATCCCAAAAAATGTTCTAAAGCACATTCTGCTGCATATTCAATTTGGTGAATCGATAAATCATTGATGTAACATAAGGCGGCGGCTGCCATTGATGAGGCGGTTCCGACTTCGGCTTGGCATCCTCCAATACTACCGGCAATTGAGGCATTTTGCTTAACTAGGTTGCCAATCAACCCTGCTACATATAATGAATCCCTTAATTTAGTTAGAGATACTCTTTTTTGTTTATATTCATAATAAAGTACGGCAGGGAGTATTCCGCTACTTCCACAAGTAGGAGAAGTGATGACTTTATCCCCACAAGCATTAGATTCGGCGACGGCATAGGCATAGCTAGATAACAATAATGTCCTTTTATCTTCACCTCTATTTAATTGCTTTGCTTCTTCATATATCGCTTTCGCACTTCTATATAGATTTATCCTTTTGTTTGGACCAGTAGGTATTTTTCCTTCTTTTTGTAACCCTGCCTCGATAGATTTGAACATGTTTTTTAAACACCAAAAAAGATATTCATCGATATCCTTACTTTCATAAAGGAGAGCAAAATCTTTGAAGGAATTGATGTTATTGTCTTTCATGAATTTAGTGACATCGGAAAAGGATTTGAACGGATAGATATCCTTTTCGTTTACCTTTTCATCCTCAAGGCAAACCAATTCCCCTCCCCCAAGAGATATATATTGTCTTTCTAATATCTTTTTATCATTTTCAAAAGCTTCCATCTTCATTAATAAAGGATGGATAGGAGTGGACTTTATATCAAAATTAACTTCGCAAGGTATAGGTGATAAAGCTTCCATTATGGACAAATTGGTTTTATGCCCGATTCCAGTCAATGCCAAAGAGCCATATAAAGTGACTTTTGCCTTGGCTCCTTTGATACTTATTATTTCTTTTTTGAATAATGTAGCAGCGTTATATGGGGCGATTGTATGGCTAGAAGATGGACCAGGACCATACCTAAATAATTTGGTTAAGGATTTCATCTTCTATAATATAAACTATTTATCTTTAAATAGAGATAAATTGATACACGTATCGCTTATTTTATATATTGAAGCAATTCTAAATCGGCAGGAAGCCAATCTAAATCATATATTTCTTCTATTTTTAGCCACTTAGCATTTTCTGCCTCGATTAATTCAATATGAGGGTTATTTAGATGACAAAAATAGACATCCATTACTAAATGGAAAGAAGGATAATCATATTTGATTTGCTTAATAAAAGAATCAATGCTTATTGATGCGTTTAATTCTTCTTTTATTTCTCTAGTAAGGGCTTCTTCTTTTGTTTCGTTTTCTTCTATTTTCCCTCCAGGGAATTCCCATTTGTCTTTAAATTCCCCATATCCTCTTTGTGTAGCGAATATAAGATTATCTTTTCTAATTACTGCTGCGACTACTTTGATTGTTTTCATATTGGATCTAATTATACAGATTATTATTTAAAGTATATGCATTGAATACTTGCTTTAAAATGACAATGGTTGGCATAATACATTATTTATTGAACGAAGCTTACATAGTTCCATCTAGGCCAAAAGGAGAAATTAAAGAATGATTAGATACGAAAAAGAAATAAAGTGTGGGTTCGATAAGCTTTTAGATTTAGTGATTATACACGAGCACGACGTTTTTACATTGGTTTATAACGATAAGTCTTTTAAGGCGGAGTTTATAACTTTATTTGAAACTGACAACGGGTTTTATTTTGAAGAAGATGACCCTCGTTATGAAGAATTTAATGCAATCGATTTTAAAAATTTAGAAACAGGTGAAGAATTTTTAATTGATTATAAAAGCATGCCTAAAGAAGTTTGGTGTAATGGTGAGAGGATTCTATAGATAAAAACCAAACATCGATAAGCACATTAACGTAAAATCTGAAGAAAGTGGAACTAGAAATATAAAATTCTAAATCGATTCCATTCGAATAGGTTCGAACGGGATTGAATTTATGCTTACGAATTTACGTTTATACTTCCGACATAAATAAAAATCCCCTCAGATCACTCTTGGGGACAGATTTTATAAGCTGGCGGAGGAATAGGGATTCGAACCCTAGCTCCCGATTAAGAGACTACGAGCTTTCCAAGCCCGCCCCTTCAACCACTTGGGTATTCCTCCGTTTTTGCCTTTTTAGGCAAGGAAGATTATATGTTTTTATTTCATGCGGTGCAACGTTTTTTTGCTTAGCTATGCTATAATCTAGCTTGTATGCAAGAAATCGTTGTAAATTCATCATCATCAGGACAAAAAATAGAAAAATTTGTTAAGAAATATCTTTCGGATGCTCCTCTTGGTTTTATATACAAAGCCTTTAGGAAGAAGGATATAAAAATCAATGGACATTGGGTTAAGAAAGATGCCGTTGTCAAAGAAGGGGATGTAGTTAGAATCTATGTCACTGACAAACAACTAGAAGATTTTAAAAAACCACGTCCAGTTGCTAAAAAAGAATTTATCTACTCAATCGTATATGAAGACAATAATGTCTTAATTGTAGATAAGCCAGCAGGGGTTTTAGTATATGGGGATAAATTAGGCAATAGGGAAACATTAGGCAATGCAGTGCTAGATTATCTTTATCTAAAAGGAGAATACGATCCTAATAATGCAAGTTTTGTTCCTTCTCCCGCCCATAGATTAGATAGAAATACATCTGGACTTATTATTTATGGCAAGACTGATGCTGCTTTAAAAGAACTTACCGATATTTTCAAAGAGAGAAAGTGTATATCAAAATATTACCTTACTTTGGTAAAAGGGGTTCTTGAGGGGAGTGGCAAGATTGATAAGCCTCTTTATAAAGATTCTAATGCAGGAAGAGCATATATCCGTTCAGTCGAACAAGGTGGCAAAAAGGCCCTTACTAAATATAAAGTTGTAGAGAATTATAAGGATTATACCCTTGTTGAAGCAGAATTATGTACAGGAAGGACTCATCAATTACGTGTCCATTTTGCTTCAATTGGCCATCCTATAATCGGAGATGATAAATATGGGGATTTCTCTTTAAACAAAAAGATATCTTCTTTAGTCAAGTTAGAAGGTCAATTCCTCCATGCGTATAAGATTGAATTTGGGACATTAAATGGAGTTTTATCTAACTTATCTAATAAGGTTTTTATTTCCCCTTTAAGTGATTCTTATCGATTAATGATTGAAAAGTTAACTAAATGATACAAAAATATTTTCGGGAGAAAAATATGGATTACATTGCTAATTACAATAGATGGTTAAATTCTTCTAAAGTTTCTAAAGAAGATAAATTGGTCTTGCTTTCTATGAATGAGCAAGAAAAGGCCGATGCATTCTATAAAGATGCAGAATTCGGCACAGGTGGAATGAGAGGAATACTTGGCCCTGGAACGAATAGATTAAATGAACATACAATAACTAGGGTTGCCATTGCCTTTGGGTTATTCGTTAAGAAGACATATGAAGATGCTTCTAGAAAAGGAATAGTCATCTCTCATGACAATAGACATTTTTCTAGGGAATTTACTTTATTAAGCGCAAGAATACTTAACAAAATGGGCATCAATACCTATATATTTGATGATTTGCGTCCTACTCCAGAATTATCTTTTGCAGTTAGGGAATTAGGTTGTGTTGGTGGAATTATGGTTACCGCTAGCCATAATCCAAAGCAATATAACGGCTATAAGGTTTATGATGATACTGGCTGCCAATTAGTTCCAGATACTATCCAGCCAATGCTAGATATCCTTAAGGAACTTCCAAATGAACTAGATGTAGTCATCCCTTCTAGCGAGGTTAAGGGAATAAATAAGGTAATCCCTACATCTTTGGATGATAAATATTGCGATTTGGTTTTAGGATGTCAAATTCATCCTGAATTAGATAAAAAAGGATTTAAGGTTATCTATTCTCCTCAACACGGGGCTTCTTATGAATCGGCCTTAAAAGTGTTCTCTAAAGCTGGGTATGAAATAATCCCAGTTAAGGAACAATGTGTTCATGATCCTGATTTTGGGGCGACTAAATCACCTAATCCAGAAGTGGCATCTGCCTGGGAACTTGAACTTGAATATGCTAAAAATAACCATGCCGATTTATGTGTCATGACTGATCCTGATGGAGATAGATGTGGTTTAGCATATCTTTCTAGCAAAGGGAATTATGAAAGATTGACTGGAAACCAGTCTGGTGCCTTGTTAATCGATTACCTTTTCTCTAATTACCTTGAATTAGGGATAATGCCAAAAGACCCAGTCATGTATGATACGATTGTAACTTCTGATTTAGGAAGAGAAGTGGCTAGGCATTATGGAGTTAAAGTTGAATCATTCCTTACTGGGTTTAAATATATCGGAGAAAGAATCCATCATTATGAATTATTAGGCAATGGACCAACTTTTGTCTTTGGCTATGAAGAATCCTATGGATGTCTAATAAAGCCTTTCGTCCGTGATAAAGATGGGGTACAGGCAATTCTACTTTATTCTGAAATGGCTTTATATTATAAAAGGAAAGGCTTATGCCTGGATGAAGCATATAAGAATCTAGAAGAAAGATTTGGATATCATTTTGCTACCTTAAAAGATGCCTATTTTGAAGGTATGGAAGGTAATCAAACCATGGCTAGGTTAATGAAGGAACTACATGAAACCCCGTTAACTGAATTAGCAGGATTAAAGATTTCTTCGATTGAAGATTATCTACATGATGTCATTACTTATAGCGATGGCAAGAAGGAAGATATCGTCGGATTACCAGTTTCTGATGTTCTTAAATATAGATTTGAAGATGGTTCAACACTAGCTATTAGGCCTAGTGGGACTGAGCCAAAAGTCAAATTCTATATAGAGACTAAAGGAAAAACCGATTCCAATTTAGAAACAAAAGCTGCCTCAATTTATAAAGGCATCATGTCTAAACTTGGCTTAGAGGTTAAATAAATCAATTAAAGTTAGGGCAACGCCTTCCTGGTCGTTGCCTTTTTTTGTTATTGGGAATCTATCTAATAATGTTTTCGATTTAGCGTTTTTCATGGCAAAAGAAGTGCCACACACTTCTAGCATCGATAAATCATTAAAAGAATCCCCAAAGGCAATCCTATTTTCTTTATCTATATCATATATAGAGGCAATATATTCAATCGCATTACCTTTATTCACGTTTTCGATATAGAGCTCGCTATAGAAACGATTTCTCCAATGACGTAATTTGATGTTGCCAAGGTTAGAGGTTAATTCGTTTAGTTTTTCTCTATCTTTTTTATGCGTTTTAAAAACGGCAGAGAAAACTCCTTCGGTAGGAAAAGAATCAATCTTACCAAATTTAGTAATTATCCCTTCATAAGGAAAATAACGTTTTAGATATCTATCTTCTTTTGATGCATATAGGTAATTTGAATCATCTAGGATGGAAGAGATAAATATATCCTTTCCTTTTTTTAATATTTCTAATGGAATTTTAGAGGGGATAGAAAATTCTTTGTTAGGAAAAGAAGGGTCAAAAGGAGAATAAATATAAGCCCCGTTATAGGAAACTAAAGGAGCATTGCAACCAATGCGATTATATACAGGAAGTAGTGATCTAGTAGGCCTTCCTGATATCAAAACAACTACATGCCCCCTTTGGATTAACTTCTGCAATACGTTTTTTGATAATTCGCCTAAAGATTCATCCTTCCTTAACAAAGTTCCATCTAAATCGATAGCGATTAATTTATTCTTCATCTATATCTAGTAATCCGACAGCGTGTTTTACTCTTGCTAATGTTTTTGAAGCGACAGCTTTGGCTTTTTCTCTTCCTTGTCTTAATACTTCAATATATTCCTTACTATCAAGGAAGTGGTGGTATCTAGCTTGGAATGGTTCGATTTCTTCAATGACAGCATCAGCGACCGCTTTCTTAAAATCGCCATACCTATAATCTTTAAATAATGCCTCAGCCTCTTCGATACTTATTTCCTTTAAAGCGGCATATATTGTTAATAAGTTAGAGATACCAGGCTTATTTTCCTTATCATATTTGACTTCACTTCCTGAATCAGTGACGGCAGACATGATTTTCTTTCTGATTGTTTTTAAATCATCTAGAAGGAAAATATCTCCTTTTGGATCGGATTTGGACATTTTTACACTTGGGTTAGTTAATGACATAATCCTAGCCCCGACTTTATTCATTTGGTATTTTGGTTCGATTAATGTATTTTCCCCATACCTAGAATTCATTCTCTTTACTAAGTCTCTAGTAAGTTCGACGTGTTGGACTTGATCTTCTCCAACTGGAACAATGTCGGCATCATAAAGAACGATATCTGCTGCCATTAAGACTGGATAGGCGAATAACCCCAATCCAATCGCAGATTCTTTCATCTTGGCTGATTTATCTTTGAACTGTGTCATCCTAGATAATTCGCCCATATATAGATAATTTTGTAATATGGCATTTAATTCAGCATGTTCAGAAACGCTGGATTGTAGGAATATCGTTGTTTTCTTTGGGTCTAATCCAGATGCTAGATAAAAACACGCTATATCCCTAGTGTTGTTATTTAAAAACTGTGGGTCAATCGGCAAAGTTAAGGCGTGGAGATCTGCAATAAAGATGAATACCTCTCCTTGGTCTTGGAAATCCTTAAAATGCTTTAAAGCCCCGATATAATTTCCTAATGTTAAGTTTCCTGTTGGCTTAATCCCAGATAGAATACGTCTCATAAAATCCTTCTTTCAGAAGATATTTTACACGATAAACAATAAATGTTTATAGGGACATAATTTATTCGTAATAATTTCTTTTATCATTTTACTTGCATGGATAAAGAAATATGTTAAACTAACAAAGGTTAAGTAATCTTAACTTAATTCATTTCCTTTCAAATTAAGAAGGGCTACTGTGACTGGTGGCCCTTTTTAACTAACAAAATAGGGGACCCGTGTATCCAAACTGGCTGAATTTATGTTGCTAAGAATTTTTATCTTCGAGTTATTGCTAATTAAAGGAGGAAGTATCCAGAATGTTGTGTAAATGCCTTTCTTGAAGGCATTTAGCATAAGACCCCTAGGGGTCGCGCGGATGAAAAAAGGCAGGATTCCTAGTAAGATTAGT
>CABQKC010000041.1 GCA_902464635.1 uncultured Caryophanales bacterium
TAGAATTAGAACGTTAAAGCGAGTTTCTGGTTTACACAGAATTCCGTATTCTCTCCAAGTACATGATTAGATTACATTATTTGTTAAACAGATAAATATTATTTTACTATATTTTTAGCTAACCATATGTAAAAAGTAGCAAAACATTCCAGTAATAAATCAATACTTTTTAGAAAGTTTGTCGAATTCTCTTTTTACTTGAGTAAAAGGCTTAGTTGGATTGTTTTTTAAATATGACTCCAGTTCAGGGTTGATTAGATTTCTATTAAGTTTTTCATAAGAGAACTTTCTTAGTTCATTGAAAATATCAGGATAATTAAGTCTAATTTTCTCGCTTATAAACAACGACAATAGAATTAAATGCTTTCTGAAATCGCACAGAGTATCATCTGCTTTGCCCTTCTGCAAAAGAACAATCTCACATTCCCCGCCACACAATAACTTAAACTCGCAATCCTTGCATATTTGAGCTTTTGACATTACCGTCAAATCTTGTTTATGCAAAAAAGAATAATCCTTTGAAAAAGAAACGTCCGCGCTCATCCCTGGGCAAGAATAAAGCCTTCCTTCTACATCAAAGGCAAACCTGCTAATTCCGGCATCGCATCTAATCGGAGTTCTAAATCCGCCAATAGCTCTATTTAAATAACGGCCAAAATAATCTTCGCCATTCATCAAGCAAAATAGTGTGGAAGTATCACCGCCACCAACTTCATCTAGAATTTTAACGCTTAAATCATCATACTCACGTTTCCATTTCTCGACCGAATCACCCCTAATGGAAAACTCACCTCTAACGGGTCTAATGCTAATTGTTTTGAAATATTTCTTTAAATAATCAATTGTTTTAACTAAAGAAAAGACGTTGTTTGTAATGCTAACGGCGCATCCAACATAATCTCTATTTTCTATTTTCGAAACATTGTCAATTATAAGATCAAATGTACCTTTCCCAGATTTATCTTTTCGATATAAATCATGTATTACCTTATCGCCATCCAAACTAACTCCAAAAAGCATTCCATTATCCTGCAGTTTAGACACAATGCCAGGACTTAAAAGGGTACCATTAGTAACGAATTGGGGAAGAATTTCTCTCCTAATCTCATCCTGTTTATTTTTACACCAATCGCTTATTCTTAAAATAGTTTTCACATTCAAAAGAGGTTCGCCTTTGCCCGATAAATCAATGTAATACTTTTGACCGTCTGGAAATTCTTTGAAAAACATTTCAAGAAGTTTTATGGCATCTTTATATTTAATCAATTTGCCGTCTTTTGAATTGTTGAAGCAGTAAGAACAATTTAGATTACAAGCATTAGAAATATCCAAACAAATTGAATATGAAGTGATTTTATAATTTTTGGCATATTCAATAGGACTAGGCAATAAGGGCAAACTTTGAAGAAACGATTCTTCTATGTTCTTGAAGGAGAAAATGCTCCTTTTATAATCAAAATATACGTTTTCGCCAAGCAAGTTATACTTATTCACTATCGATTTCCTTATTAATTTTAAGCATAGAAGCCAATTTTCTTTTTTCTCTTCCTTGCTCTATTATCAAAAATGCACCAATAACAAAAAGCATCCCCAACGAGATTAAGAAAGCAAGCAAAGGAAAGCTGTTTACAATATCGATAACCGAAAAATCTTTTAATACAGGAAGCATGTTTATTAAATCAGCCTTATAAGCGATGAAAGAAGATAACAAGCAAGGAAGAAAAAGAAAGACAAAATAAGCAAAAAATATCAGTATTTTTATTAAATCTGTATTAAAACCAATTGCCTCTAAAATGGCAGATTCATTTTGGAGCCTTCTAGTAAACATCAATACAAAAAGTAAGCTAGAAGAAACCAAAGAAATAATAGACAATACAAAAATAACAGCAAAAACCGAATAAGCAAAACTATATTCACTCAATTCAATATAAAAATCATGTCCTAAAGATTCTTCAACTTTAAGTTTTTCATTAAAAAGCAAGTGGCGAATATCTTTGTGATTAACATCTAGATAAATTGAATTGGAATCATCGCAAATCGGAGAAAAATAAAAGAAATTTTCATATATGGAATAATATTTATCTGTTGGCAAAGAAATTTTGACTGTAGCGTCGAAAACATCGTGTTTAAATTCAATATTCTCAACAAAATAATCCTTATATAGTTTTTCAATAGAAAGTCCTGCTCCTTTAGAAGAATTAGAAACAAACATTCTAGACTTTATGTCATTACATTTATTCTCAATTTCCGTTCGCATGGAATTAGAAAAAATAATCTTAATCACGTTGCTCTTTTCGCTCTCGGCAAAACTCTCTAAAGACAATTCGAACTGTTGAAATGCTAATCCTTTAGAAATAAAGTAATTCGTAAAGTCACTTAATGAATCCTTATTGAACAAAACCACTTCATTTTTAAAAACTTTTTTAAAAGAATCCGTTGATAAAAGTATGTATGGCTCGTTGCTTTTCCTTGCAAAATTCTTGGGACTTTTTTTGATATAAGTTTTAATCTTGCTACCATTTATATCAACTTCTTCGCCAGGGTTTATATTAAAAGCAGTGAAAAACGATGCCGAAGCATAACCTACGTTAATGTCTTCGTTAGAGAAAAAATTCAAAGAATCCGAATAATATAAAGGAACAATATTGCTATTTGTAGGACTCTTTACTAAAAAACTATGTTTCCTAAATGATTTTTCATCATCTAAGTATCCCTCGTATCTAATAGTAGACAAATCTTCCTTTCTAACTTGATTAACAAAAAAAGAATGAGAATCTTTCTCGATAATTGTGGTAGACAAAGCCAAAAGCAACCCAGAAGTAATCATCAACAATGAAGTAAAAAGGGTTAAAAACTTGTTTTTAGAGAAGGAAAGTTTCAACATTTTCCTTCTACAAAAAGAATTATTTAAAGCCATGTTCCCTAAAGCGGATGTTTCTTCTTGCTTTTCGAAGGAATTTTCCTTTTTGATTGATTTGTTTTTTAACTTGTAAGAGCAATAAAAAGGTAGCAAAGTCATCTTACTTTCATCTTTGTGGGCAATAATGATTATGATTTTGTTGTCTTGTATCTTCTTAATTAAGTTATAAAAAAGTACCTTATTTTCTTCATCTAAATTTGCAGTAGGTTCATCAAAAATCATTACCTTTTTGTCTTCAAGAAAGACCCTGCATAATGAAATTCTTTGTTTTTCTCCTCTTGAACAGTTCTTGGCGTGCTTTTCTAACAATGAATCTACTTTAAAATATTTACAGAGCTCGATAATCTTTCCTTTATCATTGCTCACAAAGCTCAAATTGTCTTCTACACTTAAGTCATCAATTAAATTTTGATCCTGGAAAAGAAAAGAAATATTATTCCTTCTAAATTCTATTTTCTCTTTCCCTTTTAAAGACAAAAAAGAACCATCTTCAATAAGTATTTCACCACTAGAATGATCTTCAATCAATCCAATAATTGAGGCTAGCGTGGATTTGCCACAACCTGATTCCCCAGAAAGAAAATATACATTTCCACTAATAAAATCGATAGAAACATTGGAAAATAGCAAATTATCTTCGTATTTTTTTGAAACCTCTCTTAAAGAAATTCTCATTTTTTCTTCTTTCTAAAAAACAACAGTGTAGCCGCAAGAGTTGATGCGATAATAACTATTGGATAGATAAATGCAGGTATAAAAGTTGTTGGTAAAACATAACTCATATGTCGAATTGAAGAATAATTATTTGCGTATAGTCCCCATAAACATTGACCTGCAATCGCACCGACAACCATGGAAACATACATACCAAAGACAAGTGAAGAACATAGCAAAACTGCAAAGCCCTTACGTTTTCCCCATAAATTCATCTTGTATATATTATTTTTTATCTCCTTTATAATGACTTTTGAGTAAATACCTAACAAAATAATTTCAATTACAAAAAACACAGCGGAAATTGATAAAAGCAATATCGATTGGGTGTGCATGACTTTTGTTAAAGTTTCATACTCTCCATAAATATCTACAATATCAAAATCCTTAATAACTTTATCACTATTTGAAAGAGCATATTGCTTATCAATCAACACATTAGATAGGGAACCAAATAGCCCTTTTTTATTAATAGACCAGTCCTCTGCTTCTTCAAAATAAGACTCTGAAATAATCGCAGGTCCAAAACCATTATCGGAATAAGGTCTTTTTGGGATTCCATTATCATAAGTAACATTACCGGCTTCATCCCTATAAGCTGGACCAAGCAACTGATAAAATCCGGTTATAATAAATTCATTCTCAACTAATTCTTTATAAAATCCATTAAATAGTCCATCATCAAGACCATAATTATAAGTTCCGTTATGGTTGTTCTTAACAAATGGGCGGAAAGACGCCATGCTTCCCTCGTTTTCAGGGAAATAATCTAAATAATCACGTCCAAAAAGAGCAAAAGCAAGGGAAGAGGGAAGCATAATCTCATTTTTATTAGTAGGAATCTTTCCTGCAAAGTGAACCACACTAACGTCTAATGGCAAATCTTCTTTCCAAGAATACCATGAATAATCAACAAAAGTTTTTGACGTAACATGATTGCTAGAAAAATTAACGGACCCAGCAATCTGATAATTGCTCAAATCGTTATTTTTGGCAAATTCATTAAAATCAGTTTTTAATCCACTGAACGAGAGAGAGTCTTGATAAAACCCAACTTTTTCTACCAATTTCTTGAAACTAGATTCATAAATTTTTATAACCGGATTTTGTGAAAAATTATCTAGCGCACTTTTGTCATCAACAATATCCGCAATATAGAAATTAACATTATATAGATGATTTTCTCTATATTGTTCTAATCCAAAATCTAGATTATCGCCAAGCTTTAAATCAGTATGCCATGTTTTGTTATATAAACTCAAAAACCCATCATCAAGAGAAACCGGTATGTTCAAAATACCTTTTTCAATTTTTCCATTCCCAATAGAAAAAGGAATATCCGACTTCATAGCGCCTTCGCTAACCTCAAAATTTGAAACCGAAGCGTAGACGACATCTTTATCATCGATAAGTTTTGGATTCGATAATTTAATAGCAGGAAAAACAGAATTTTCATATTTTCCATATATGGAGGATGGATTTCCCAAAGAAGTAATGAGACTAGAATTGGTAAGAAGTAGGTTTTCTTTATTAATGCTTTCGATTAAGCTATGACTTATTTTTGAATCAGAAATTGATGCCTCATTTAAACCAAAAACGAAAAATGAAGAAAATAAAACCATAAACAATTGCAAAAATCCCATAAGTACTGGTTTTATATTTATTTTTTTAAAGGCAAGTTTTATCAAAGGCAAATTACTACCTTGGTCTTTTAGTTCGCCGTTCTTTCCATGATTCACTACATCTGAAACGAGTTTTTCTTTATTTGATGAAACGTTATCGTCAAAGACCAACTCATGATTTTCAATTGAAACAATTCTCTTGCAGTATTTTCTAGCAATGGAGCTATCATGCGTTGCAATAATTACTGCTTTTCTTAACGACATTTCACTAAGGACATGAAAAACTGCTTCGCTATATTCAAAATCTAGATTAGCAGTTATTTCATCGAACAAAAATATGGATGGCACATCGTTCAAATATGCTCTGGCAACGCTCAATCTTTGCCTTTCACCTGCAGAAAGAAGAGATACTTTCCTGTTCAATACCTTAGAGAGGCCTAAGGTTTCTACGATTTCGGAAATCGCCTTTTTATCTTTGCAAACTAGTTTTAAATTATCAAAAACCGTTAATGATTCAATGTTATCGCCTTCTACCACCGCATAAGAAACGATCTGATTAGGAGAAATATCTATTTTCCCGTTATCGGGTTGCTCAATTCCGTAGATTAAATTTAAAATGGTTGTTTTTCCGGAACCCGAGACGCCACAAAGACAATAAAGCCCTGTATTAAAAGTGAAATTGATATCTTTTATAATTGAATTACCATTAAAAGATTTATCGACATTGACAAACTTTACCATATAAACATTCTATTGAAAAAACGCAAAATAGCCTACTAACAATTAGGAAGCGGAAATTCAGGATTTTGAGAGACCGGACCCAAATAACCTCTAAAGCTAGGTTCTCTAGGTCTTGCATAAATAAATCCTTCAAGAAGATTATCGAAATTAGCTATCGTAATAGTGAATTCTCCAGTTGCCAGCACCCTATCTCCACCTAAAATATCCCAGATATCCTTCCAATAAGTGTATGAACCACTAATTTCTGTCCACTCGCCAATTAATCCCATTGACATATAATGCCCGGTTGGACAATATTTAGCGCTAGCGGCACCAAGAGTTCTTGTTTCTTTTTGATGATAAGAAATAGAGCGACTATAAAGGTACGATATTTCTTGAGAATGATTAAATCCGAAAGATGTTCCGGAACTTAAAGACCCTGTAAGACCCGCAAAAGACGCCCTAGCCCCCAAATCTACAACAAAACTTTGGTGAAAATTAATATTAGACCTAGCCGACATCGTAGCACTTACAGCAAAATTATCTTCACTGGTATTTGAAAAAGTATAGGAACCACTCCTAAGCTGCGCGTCAGAATAATAAGTGTTTAAATAATTGGTATATACACCAGTTTTACTATACATTCTTTCTATAGAATAGGTGTAATAATAACCAAAGCCATCTTGCTGGTATTGTTGGCTACGATAAGTTTCGAATAATTCTAGATTGCCAATGCGACCTTTTAGTTCGCTTGTAGAAGAATACATTTGATAGGTCTGCCCATCAACAGAAAACTGAAGTTGTTTCTTGTTGCGAAATATTTCCTTGTCAAACCCATGATTATCCAACAAAACAAGTGGATTAGATCCTCCATAAAACGAAGCCATAAAGAAAGGCAAAGAAAATACAAATAACAATTTTTTCATAATAATTTTTTCCTTTATGTTTGTTATTTATACATATTAAGATTATTATGTCAAATTTATTTAGGTAGCCAAACAAAAAACCTCCATAAACAGGAGGATTTTGCCATTTTATTCAACTCCGACAAGGAAGGAATATACAGGTTGGTTGCCGCGTTTTATATCGACATCCATATCGTCTGCATATTTATCATTAAGCACCTTATTTAGGTGTTCTTCTTCTTCATTAGTAACATCTTCCCCAACAATGACAGTAAGGATTGAATCATCCTTGCCTACTAATGAATCAATTAAATCAAATAAAGCATGGCATTTATCTTTGACGCAGGAAACGATATTCTTTTCCTTCATAGCCATATAGAATCCCTTTGTAATATGGACTCCTTCGATATCAGTATCCTTAATGGCATATGTAACTGATCCGGATTTTATATTATTCAAGGCCTCTTTCATATCAGAATATACTTCCTCGGCATCACCTTCGGAATTATACATCATGGCAGCAGACATACCTTGTAAGATAGTCTTAGAAGGAATTACCAATACATCAATCTCGCTAGATTCCATAACTAGGCTAGCTTGGTTAGCGGCCATGACTATATTGGAATTATTAGGTAACAAGATGACGTGTTTTGCATTTACCCTTTTGATCGCATTTACAAAATCCTCGGTAGATGGATTCATGGTTTGGCCACCAGAAACGATTTCGTCGGCACCAAGCTCTTTAAACATCTCATCTAGCCCAGGACCGCTAGAAACAGCAATGAGTCCCAACTCTTTTTCTGGATGTAAATCCTCAATCTTTATATCAGCAACAGGGGTTTCTTCTTTTTTCTTTGATTCGATGTTGTAATCAGTCGCACTATGTCCTTGTTCGATATTTCTATGTTCTTCAGACATATTTTCGATAGTGATAGTAACAAATTCACCAAATTGCTGGGCATAATTAAGCATATGTCCAGGAGTCAAGGTATGAACGTGGACTTTTACGATATCATCATCTTTGACAGTGACGACAGATTTGCCATGAGCTGAAAGGAAACGGATGAAATTTTTCTCGACAAATGGCTTTTTTCCTTCTTCTCCATCACCAGCTAACCTAAGGATGAACTGGGTGCAATAGCCGTATCCTTCTTCATCTTCGCTTAATTTAGCCCCGGCATAAGAAGAAATTGGGGCAGCAGGCTCAGTTGATCCGATATCGGAATTCCTAGTAATGACATGTCCTTTGACCGCACTTACCATTCCTTCGATTATTTTGACTAATCCAGCTCCGCCAGAATCGACAACACCAACCTCTTTTAAAACAGGAAGTAATTCAGGAGTATGCTTTAAAGATAATTTTGCTTGCTTTAATAGATATTCTAAAGCGTCTTCAATCGATGTATTTGGCTTAACATAGTCCTTCAAGGCATCACTTGATTCCCTTATAACAGTCAAAATGGTACCTTCGACCGGTTTCATGACTGCCTTATAGGCAACTTCTTTCGCACTTACTAAGGCTTTTGCTAAATCAAGAGAATTAAGATGCTTCTTACCTTCGACCCCATTAGCAAATCCCCTAAAAATTTGGGAAGTAATGACGCCACTATTGCCTCTAGCCCCCATAAGAAGGCCCTTAGAGAAATTAGAAGCTACTTCATATATATCATCATATTCCCTATTTTGGATTTCCTTTGCACCAGAAGTAACTGTTAAATTCATATTCATCCCTGTATCGCCATCTGGAACAGGGAAGACATTGAGTTGGTCTATTTCTGGATAATGGTTATATAGATTGTTGGAGGCTGAAATATACATCTCCTTCAACATTGTTGCATTAATAGTTTTCATATTATTTGATCTCTTTAATATCCTGTACGAAGACATTGACGCTAGCAAATTTGATTTCGAAAGTCTTCTCTAGTACGTATTTAACCCTTTTTTGGACTTCGGAAAGTATTTCGTTTACCTTGACTCCGTATGCTAAAAACAAATAGACATCGACTTGATATCCCTTTTTGGTCTTTTTTGCATATATGCCTTGGACATAATCTTCGGCATTTAAAAGCTCGCTGATGTTATCACGCAAAGAATTCTTAGAAGCTAGTCCAACAACTCCATAACATTCGCTAACGGCTTTCCCGGCTACTGAGGCAATAGCCTCGGTAGAAATATCTATTCCCCCATAGGGTGTTTTTTGGTTAATACTCATTTTTGCAATTTAAAGTTATTCTTCCTTTGGAAGACATGTATATATTATCTCACTTATAGGAAATTAAGCAAATATCCATATTTTTAGGGTAAATCGGTAAAAAAATAAATAATCCTTTACCAAAATACCCTTATGATGCACCTATTTCAGAATCAAGGGGTTTTCTTGATCAAAAATAAGTTCGCCAAGCAAGTTAAAAGATAACAAAAAGGGGCAAAATACCCCCCATAAAAGAAAAAGCCCGGCAGCGCGCTACTCTTGCCGATTACTCGACTACAATCGCCACTGCGGTGCTTAACTTCTGTGTTCGGGATGGGAACAGGTGTGACCACCGCGCCATCGCCACCAGACTTTTTCGTTTACTCAATGTTCCTTGAAAACCAGATATTATTATTAAACACGTTCTTATCAATTGCAATTTACTTTTGCGCCTGACTTAGCTTACTCATCTAAATAAAATATAGAATTAGTGAAATTAAGTCCTCGAGCTATTAGTATCAGTCAGCTGAACACGTTACCGTGCTTACACTTCTGACCTATCAACCTCCTGACTTTGGAGGGCTCTTACTTCTTTCGAATGAGAAGTCTCATCTTGTGGTTGGTTTCACGCTTAGATGCTTTCAGCGTTTATCCATTCCAGAGGTAGCTACCCAGCCATGCCACTGGCGTGACAACTGGTATACCAGTGCTCTGTTAATCCCGGTCCTCTCGTACTAGGGACTACTCCACTCAAACTTCTTGCGCCCACGACAGATAGGGACCAAACTGTCTCACGACGTTTTGAACCCAGCTCG
>CABQKC010000042.1 GCA_902464635.1 uncultured Caryophanales bacterium
AAAATTCGTACACCTTTATATTTTTTTGCTTTCGACGTCTTTTTTTCTAGCTCACGATTTATTGCGTGTCCACCCAGATAGATTTGATATTGATGGATGTAGTTACTAGTGATGGCTATAGTGGACTTGAAGCCGCTTCTAAAATTAAAAGGAAATTCCCTAATACAAAGATAATAATTGTTACAAGCATGCCCGAATGTTCCTATATAGAGCGCGCTAAAAAACTAGGGGCAGAAGGCTTTTGGTATAAAGAAGCCAATAAGGAAAGCATTTTATCCGTTATGGATAAAGTAATGAACGGGGGGATTGTCTATCCTGATGCTACCATGAGCGTCAATGTAGGCTTGGCTAAAAGCAATGAATTTACCAATAAGGAATTAATTGTCCTTCGCTTAATGACTGGAGGATATAGCAATCAAGAAATCGCAAAGAAGCTTAATGTCTCTCCTAATGCGATTAAGAAACATATATCCAATTTATTAAATAAGACAGGCTTACGTTCTAGGACTGAATTAGCAGTAAGAGCAAGAGAAACTGGATTAGTCATATTGGAACGTCCTAATTCTAATTAATAAAACATTAACAAAAATAAATAAGATTTTTTCCTAAAAGTACCCATTTGGGTATTGTGCTTTCGTGTTCCTTTTGATAAAGTTTTCTTGTCAAAATAAATACACGTATCGCACCAATTTCAATCATTAAGGCAATAGAAGTTGTACCTTCATTAATTTTGAAGGCCTCTTTTGTCTTTTAATATGCATAGGTGAAAGTAATTCATTTTGAATTTTAGTTTTATAGATCCTTTTGGCTATTTTTTGCCAAATGGGAGTTAGATAAATAAGGAGGAACGTGCAATTAGAAGAGCTTTAGGTTTTATAAAATCGTTAGATTTAATATTTGTTATTTACTTTAAAAGATAAAGAGGAAAAGAAAATGAAACATAATACAAAATTCAAAATATTGATGATGCCTGCCTTTGTTTCTTTTTGTTTTGGTGTTGCTTCGTGTGGTGAAAAGCCTAGTAGTAGCGAAAGCGAGACTAAAACAACAACAAAAACAGAAACCCCATCAATCCATACCCATACATTTGCTAGCGGATGGAGCAAAAACGAAACTGAGCACTGGCATGCTGCAACTTGCGAACACACTACATTAAAAGATGGCGTTGCACCTCACGTCTATGATGATGATAAGGATGCAACATGTAATGTATGTGGCTATACAAGGACTATTGTCCATGTCCATGAATTTGAAACCGCCTGGACTACAAATGAAACTGAACACTGGCATAAATGCAAAGATAGCGACTGCACTGAAAAAAATTCTTTAGGTAACCACGAATTCGTCTGGACTGAAAAGACTCCAGCTGGATTCCATGTAGACAAAGTAGAAAAGGGAACATGCTCAGTATGCTCGTATGAAACTAGTAGGACTATTGAAAATACTGCTACCCATACTTGGGAATATGCTTATGATGAAAATAAACATTATGAGCGTACTACCTGCGAAGGCCATGATACGATGACTAGGAATGAGGCAGAACATACATATAGATATGAGTCCCAAAATGAATTCAAGCATGGCAAGTTTACTGCCTGCGAGGAACATGATTCTATATTAGTTGGCACATTCGACCATGTATTTGAAAATCCAGATTCAACAGATTGTTCTTTATGCGGATATAAAAGGACTTTAGCTGGCAAGGCTAGCTTTAAAACCATCGCCCCAGCAACTTATAGCGGTGCCTCATTAGCAATCCCGGCTAGTTCTTATCAAATCGATGCCGGCATCGCCCCTTTATGTGAAATTCAATACAAAAAGGAAGCTGAAGATGCCTCTTCATATACTAATGTAGCCCCAACTGATGCTGGAATGTATGATGTTAGGATCTATAGTAGGGGAAGCTCGACTTATCTAAAAGGAGAACTCGCTACTGCTAAATATGAAATCAAGCCATTAAGCGTACTAATTCGTAGTATTGATTTCTCTGCCATTTTGCCAAATATGGTTGTTGACTACATTGAATTAATGGAAGTCGAAGCAGAGATTCCTGCAACAAAAGAAAAAATAACCCTTACTTTATTACTTGATGGAGAAGATTATTCAGAAGCTGGTAGATATAACGTCCCAGTCGAGAAAGTATCATTTGATCATTCTAACTTCACGCCTAGATATCTTAATCCAGCTCAAGCAATTGTATCGGTTGTTATTTATGATAGAGCAGCCTTATCGGTTACTACCTCAACTAGCGAAGACGATTTTGAAGTTGATAATTCAAATCAACTAATAACTATGAGCAATGTGCATATCAATGCAGGTACTCTTAGAACCAATGATATTATCGTCGGAACTGGAGAATTCCCGATGCGCGTAAAATTGATGGCGTTATCTAATGGAGGCTCAACTTCTCTTGTTACAAAAGGGGATGTAGTTGATATAACTATTCCTTTAGCAGGCTACTCTTCTACAAATTATAAAGAGAAATTAATGGGTAAAACATTTGTTAAAGCCCATGCTGAAAAATTAGTATTTGGTGAACCAAAAACAGATGGAAGAAGATATACCAATAGCAGCACAATCAATCTAGATATTCCTGTTGGAGAAAGTATCTATTTCATAATGGACTTTACCATTCCAGCAGGCGAAAGACAAGATATGTTTATACAATGGTCTTACAAAACCGATAACGGATATGGCGATGCCACTAATAATGTCTATTACACCTATAACCATAGAACTAAGGAGAATAAAACTGCCACAGGTAATGCAACATTAGATTTCCATGGGGGTTCAAGCGGAACCGATTACACTTTTGTATTTAAAAGAAAGAGACTAACTGACGGCAGGACTGATGTAGGGCCTTTCTGTTTCTACTTACTTCCTAGATAGAAATAATTTCTTATCTATCTAATTGGATCAGGATAAAACATGGTCCTTTTTTCATGGGCATACTTGAGTCTTGATGAATTTTCGATATTATAATGTTGAGCTGTTCGAAAGAACCAGGTTCAACCTAAATGAGGAATAGGAGACTCCTGTCCTCTCCCTAGCAATAGGGATTTTTTCTTTTTACCCCATTCGAAAACATTGCTTACTAAGTAAAATGCTTCTATTTAGTTTATATTCAATGGAATTTAGATATATTTCATCTATAATCTTCTTGCTTGGTACTATCTTTGGATAGACCAAAGCAATGGAAGGAAGAAATATGGTACTTGCCATTGATGTTGGTAACACGCTTACTAACCTAGGGTTTTATTCTGATTCGTCCCTAGTAAAAGAATTCAAATTGAAAAGCGATTCTAGTTTTACACTTGACCAAATCGAGTCTACCTTAATCAATTTGCTTTCTCCTTATAAGGAAAGTCTTTTTGATGTTGAGGGGGCGATTATTTCTTGTGTAGTTCCGATTCTAGAAAAGAAATGGGTTAATGTCATAACTAAATTATTTAATGTAAAGCCACTGACATTAGGACCTAAATTAAAAACCGGGATAGCAATTAGGACTGATAATCCAAAAGAAGTGGGATCGGATTTGATTGCAGATTGCGTTGGTGCGAAAGCTAAATACAAATTGCCTGCGATTATAGTAGACCTAGGTACGGCGAATAAAATCATTGCCCTAGATGAAAACGCTACTTTTATTGGATGTGCGATTGGACCAGGATTAGAAATATCAAAAGAAGCCTTAGTTAGCAACGCTGCTTTATTGCCGGAAGTAGATTTTTCTATACCTAAATCCCCGATCGGCAAGAATACCCCTGATTCGATGAACTCGGCTTTTACCTATGGGAATGCCTGTTTAGTTAGGGGAATGGCTAATTTATTCAAGAAAGAATTAAAGGAAGAGCCAAGCCTAATCCTAACTGGAGGATATTCTTCTTTTATCTACCCTCTTTTAAATGAATTCACCTATGACCCAAGCTTGCTCCTAGATGGGTTATTTTATCTATATAGCAAAAGGAAATAATTAATATGAATCTAACTATAGTCGGGATAATTCTATTGTCCCTAGTAATAATGCTTACTTTCTTTATCTATCCTAGTTTCCATAATAAAGAAATAGATACATCAAAAAGAATCAAGATGATGGTAATTGACGCCTTCTTTATTGCCTTGATTGTGATCTTTACATTTGTCCCTAATATCGGCTTTATCGCAGTCACCCCATTTATATCATTTACATTGCTTCATATCCCTGTATTAGTTGGAGCATATCTATTTGGTCCAAAAAGAGGGATGCTATATGGATTTATATTTGGTGTATGTTCATATTTGCAGGCTTTGACTGCCGGGAGTGGCTTCAATTTGTTGTTTGCTTACCCTTGGACTGCTATCCCTCCAAGATTATTATTTGGCCTAATTGCAGGAATTTGCTTTTCTTTTATAAGGAAACTTCACAAATTATCCCTAAAAGGGATATACTTATCAGCGTTAGCAATTGTGCTGACTTTTCTTCATACTGCTCTAGTATTCCTAGATCTATATATCTTCTTCCCTGATACTGTTGGAGGATTACTTACTTCTTCTTCCCCAGTAGCAACAGGAACTGCCCTTACCTTCTTTGCAATTATAGGATTTGGGGCTTTAGGAGAAATGGCTTTAGCAGGTATAATTGTCCCTTCATTAGGACTAGTTTTAGATAAGGTCATGCCACGATTAGGTAAGTAAAAAGGAGAATATATGCCAAATTTCAAGAAATTAGCAAAAAAATACGAAGAGAATTGTCTTTCTGCTTTAGTTGAATTAGTAAGGAAGAAATCTATCTATGATGAATCTAGCATCTCTAATGATGCCCCTTATGGAAAGGGAGTTAAGTCAGGATTAGATTGTTTAGAGAAAATGGCTGCTGCCATGGGATTTAACACAAGGAATGTCGATGGACATTGCGTTGAGATTAGCTATGGCGAAAATAATGGCCCATTAATTGGAATATATGCGCATTGCGATGTCGTTCCTGCTTCTGGAAAATGGGATAATCCCCCATTTGAAGGAAAAATAGTCGGCGAAGGAAAAGAAAAGAAAGTCATCGGGAGGGGGACTAGCGATGATAAAGGACCATTAGTAGCAGCCCTATATTCCCTTAAATTATTAAAAGACAACGGACTTATCTCTAATTATAGAGTCCGCCTAGTTGCTGGGGGAGATGAAGAAAGAGGTTCATCTTGTCTAGATTATTATTTCAAAACAAAGAATAATCCTCATTGCGATTATGGATTTACTCCTGATGCTGATTTCCCTCTTATCTATGCCGAAAAGGGAATCGTCCATGGTTCTTTGACTAAATTAATTAATCTATCTCCAATTGTTGCTATCGATGGAGGGGTTGCCTCTAATGCGGTTTGTGACAAGATGGTAGTAACTATCCCAACCGATAAGAAATTCCTAAAGAAATTCCTCGATGAAAAAATAAATGGGGATATTTCTGAAGTTGGGGAAATAATGATTGTCACCTTCAAAGGGAAATCCGCGCATGGCTCTACTCCTGAATTAGGAGAATCTGCGATGGCCAAAGGATTTGCCTTCCTAGGAAGCTATTATAACAATAAGTTCTTGCTTAATTTGGCTAAGGCCATTATCGATACAAGGGGCTCTTTATTTAAAGGAAATGCCACTTCAAAAGAACTAGGAGAATCCACCTATAACTATGGATTGGTTTCCTATAATTCCAAGAATGTCTTAACTATCTCGCTTGATTATAGATATGGAGAAGATGCAAATTCAGAAGAAGCAGTTAATAACTTGTCTAAATTTGTTGATATGACTTTTGTCCCATCTTCAAAATCAGATATCCTTTTATTTGACAAGAAGTCTCCTTTGGTAGCGACTTTGATGAAGTCCTATAAGCATATGACCCATAAATTTTTTGATAAGCCAATGGCCATTGGAGGGGGGACATATGCAAAAGAGGCCAAGAATATTGTTGCCTACGGAAGTGCTTTCAAAGGACATCCAGGCAATATCCATTCCCCAAATGAATATATCTATGTAAAAGATTTATTCGCCCAGATTGCCATCTATGCCGATGCAATATATAAATTAGGTCAATTGAAGAAGTGAGAAGTAGAAGGAAGAAGTGGGCCCTCCCCTTCATAAATGAAAATAAAGATATATTTATCGAAGATTTTGCTTCTAATGAAGACTTTTTCACTTCCCCTTTGTATCTAGAAATTGGAACAGGTAAGGGAGATTTTATACTTAATATGTCGTTTATCCAAAAAGGGCATTATATAGGTATAGAAAAAGATCTTTCCATCGCTGCAATTGCAGGTAGGAAGGTAAAAGAAAATAACAACAAGGATATCAAGCTTATCAATGATGATTTTGATAATGTATTTGAAGAACTATCTAAATATAAATTCGATGCGATATATCTAAATTTCTCTGACCCTTGGCCAAAACTAAAGCACCATAAAAGAAGGCTCACGTATGCTTCTAGGTTATCTAATATGTCTTCTTTATTGAATAAGGATGGCAAGATATATATAAAAACTGACAATGCAGACTTATTTAGCTTTACATTAGAGCAAATCCCATCTACTGATTTGGCTATATTAAGTGAAGACAATGACTATAAATTGCTTGATAATGATGTCGAGACCGAATATGAAAAGCAATTTAGGAGTCTAGGCATCCCAATACATAGACTTATATTGATAAAGAAAGGAAATTGATATGTACCATATTTATTCATTTACCCATAATAATTCAAAAGTAGTCTCCTTAGTAATTGAAGCTGATGTAGTTCCTAATAAGATTGAATCTATTGATGGGGTTAGCTATCTAACTAGGGACAATAAATTAATCGGAGTCAATTTCTTTGATAAGAATTTATCTATTAAGGATTCTGGATTAGAAAAATTCCCATCTAAGGAGTTAATTGATGAGATTAATGCCTATCTAGTCAATAAAGGATTCCCTAAACTAGATTATGTATCTACTTCTGGATTTATCGTTATGGAAGTAAGCAAAATCGAAGAACATCCATTGAATGCCAAATTAGATATAGTTAGTTTAAAAGATTTAAACAAAGAATATTCTACAGTCACTAGATATAAAAATATCAAAGTAGGTGACCATGTAGTGGCTACTCTAAATGGCGCAAGTAGGCTAAATTGTTCCTTATTTGTTTCTAGGATAGAAAGAAATATCCCAATAGATGTCGAATTGAATTCTCCTTTTGATTTAGGGTTAGGAGAAGATTACAAAAATGCCTATATTAGTCAATTGCCTATAGGGTCAGATATATTTAGATAAAGGGTTTATTTATGGAAGAAATAGCAGAAATCACATTAAAAGAGCAAGGGAAGATCTCTAGGATTACCGACAAGACATTCAAACTTGATCCAAGGATTGGGGAAGGATTTTATAGTGCCTCTTATTTCCTTAAATCAAGGAAGATTGTTAAGGAAAACGTTCCTAACCATATAGTCACCGAGCAATGGTTCCAACGCGATGACGACATCATGGTTTGTGGATTAGATGAATGTATTGCTTTAGTCAAGAAATTCGCAGTTAATCCAGAACAATTAGAAATATTAGCCCTTAATGATGGGGACTTAATCTCTAAAAATGAACCCGTATTAAAAATAACTGGCAAATATGAAGATTTTGGATTTTTAGAATCCTTAATCGATGGGATATTAGCTAGAAGAAGTAGCGTTGCGACTAATACGATGAGGACGGTACGCGCCTTAAGAGGAAAAGCGACTTTTTCAATGGCGGATAGGCAAGATGACTATTTAACCCAGGCAGGGGATGGCTATGCAACTTATGTTGGGGGAATAAAGGCTTTTTCGACTGATGCGCAAGGTAGCTGGGTAAATAAAAAAGGAATGGGAACCATGCCACATGCCTTAATCCAAATATGTGGGGGAGATGTCATTAAGGCCGCTAGCTTATATGCAAAAACCTTCCCAAATGAAAAAGTAACTGCATTAATTGACTATAATAACAATGTTACAGTCGATGCGATTAAGTTAGCTAAGGCTCTTGGACATAAACTAAATGCCATTAGAGTTGATACATCTAAAGCCTTGATTGACCATTATTTTGATGATAAGGATACGACTGGATTTGATCCGCATGGGGTTTGCAAGCAACTTATCTATGCCTTAAGGAATGAATTAGATAAGAATGGATTCGAATATGTAAAGATAGTCGTTTCCAGCGGATTTGCCCCAGAAAAGATTGATGAATGGACTAAAGAGAATGTTCCTGTTGATATGTATGGGGTTGGCACTTATCTATGTAGGAATACCACCTGTGGATTCACTGGGGATTTAGTTGAATTAGACGGCAAGCCTGAGGCCAAAGAAGGAAGACATAATATCCCTTCAACTAGGTTAATAAAAGTAGATTTATCATCCTTATAATATATATAGGATATAAAGGAAGGAAAAAATGCCTTCCTTTTTATTTGCCTTTTATTATAGAATATATTCGTCAAGGGGAAATTATTTACAAATTTAGGAAAATTTTTACATTTATTTTCATTTATTTACATCTATAATGATAGAGGAGGAAATAGAAACATGGACAATTTAAAAGATAGAGTAACTATATATCAAGTAGCCCAGGCCGCTGGAGTATCTTTAGCAACTGTATCAAGAGTTATAAATAAACAAGGTTCAGTTACCGATAAGACTAGGGAAAAAGTAGAAAAGACAATTGCCGCCTTAGGTTATAAGCCTTCTGGATTAGCCCAGGCTTTGGCTACAAATAGGACTACATCCATTGGTGTTATTATTCCTAGTGCGAATTATGTCTATATTGCCAATGTATTAAACGGAATTACCGCTGTAGCGAAAGAAAAAGGCTATGTATTGACTCTTTTCTCTACATCACATTCTAGGGAAGAAGCCTTATCAATGATCGAGAAGGTAATTACCCAACACGTAGATGGAGCGATTATATTTGATGACCAATTAGGTGCCGAAGATATCAATACCATTGCTTCATATAATGTCCCAAGCATTGTAATCGATGCCAAAGTAAGTGGAGATAAAGTAGGGGACATCCTTCTTGATTATGATGAATGCGTCACTAAGTTAGTAAAAGAATATTATAAACGTGGAGGGGATAAGGAAATGACTTTCCTCCATGTCCATAATGCCGGTAGATTACTTGCTAGATGCGAGAAGAATTTTGTAAAAGCTAGTGAAGAACTTGGAAAAACTTACAAAGTTTTCAATTGCGATGATTCCTATGCTAGGACTTATGCGGATTTCATACAGTATTTCAAGACCCATAAAGGCGGATATTTCCTTTGTTACCGCGATTCTATCGCTGCGGCTGTTATGAATGCTGCAACCGATTCAGGACTTAATGTCCCAAGCGAAGTCGAAGTTGTCTCTATCGTAGGTACTAAATATGCTTCGATTGTTAGACCTACATTATCATCCTTCCATATCGATATGTCTGAAGTTGGTAAAAGGGCAATGTATATGCTTACCGACTTAATGAACCGTGACTTAATCGAAAAGACATCCAAATTCGATGCCCAGTTTGTTAAAGGTTCATCTACCAAATTAGATTAATAATTTTTTAAATTAGAAATCTCTCAACCTAAAAATAAAGGGATTTCTTTTTTTGTTATCCCCATCAAAAGCCAACTTTTGCTAATTAGATAAAAATAAGTGACATTTTCAGGAAGTATCCAGAATGTTGTGTAAATGCCTTTCTTGAAGGCATTTAGCACAAGACCCCTAGGGGTCGCGCGGATGAAAAAAGGCAGGATTCCTAGTAAGATTAGT
>CABQKC010000043.1 GCA_902464635.1 uncultured Caryophanales bacterium
GCTATATCCTGCTACTAAATCTTTCGCAGTATTCAAACCTAGTTTATTAATCTTCTTTGGTAGCTTGTTTAGGCTATCCAAGGTATCGCAATAAGAGAAGAATACCTTTGGATCACTATCATCGCTAGAAGAAGGAACATTATCGCATAAAGTGCATCTCTCGTTTTTATCAATAACTGAGTCTAGGGATGTCATCGGGAGCAATCTTTTTTCATTTAATTGCTTTCCTATGGCTTTCATTATTTCCCTAGAAAGAATCAATTTGAAATAGCCATAGAACCTGCCGTTTCCTAATTCAAAGCTATTTTCAGCCTGCAAATAAGAATGAAAGAAAACCTCATTGTAAGTCCAATCATCCAAGACATCAGTTAAATTAGGAACGACAGAATAAAGATATTTCTTCCTATTCTTGAAATACCTTACAGTAAGGACGTCTCTAGCCAAGACAATCCCTAATCGATACATTAGCAAAAGCGACTCGTCAGAACAATTTTCATAGTTACAGTACATATTTTTACCCTTCAAGGGCAAGAATTACTTACGTGAATAGAAAATGTGTGAAAGAAGAATTCCAGTCGCAACAGAAGCGTTAAGAGAATTTACATGACCTACCATGTCTATTTTGGCCACAAAATCTGATTTAGATAAAACTAGCCTAGAAATGCCAAACCCTTCAGAGCCAACAACTAGGCATATTGGGCATTTATAGTCGATTTCATCAATGTTACTTTTGCCACTGCCATCGGCACTAACAACCCAGAAGCCATTTTCCTGCAGTTTTAAAATGGCTTTGGTCAAATTTGTAACAGTAGCAACCTTAACATAGCTAATCGCGCCAGTAGAGACTTTGGCTACTGTTGCATTTAGCGGGGCTTCGTTCCTGTTCTTAATGATGATTCCATCAACGCCAAAAGCATCAGCGGAACGTAAAATTGCCCCAAGATTATGTGGGTCTTCGATGCCATCAAGCATCAAAAGGAGAGGATAAGCGGAAGATTTTGAAGAAGCTATAATCTCCTCCAAAGTATAATTCCTAAAGTCCTTGCAGATCGCCACAAACCCCTGGTGAGAAGAGTTTTTGGCCATCCGAGTCAATTCGTCCTCTGAAGCGAATTCAACTGGAATAGAACAATTTCTCGCTACGGTGATAATAGGATCCCTACCATATTTAGGGTTGACCTTAATGCTCAAGGCATTTTTTGATTTCACCGCTTCACGAACGGTATTCTTACCATAAACTATTATACTCATATTTTTGCTCTTGGAAGTCCCAATTAAAATTCTGACGAAACTTTTAATTCAAGTGGATGGATTGAAAGACGTAATTCATCAACAAAAGCCGTCACCGAACTATTTGATGAATGTGATAACCTAAGCGTGATTCTTAACGCACTATTTTCTTCATAAGTAACTAATTCACTTGCAGTATCGCGAAGATTCATCCCATATCTATTGCTAAGTAACAAGATGTCTTTCATAACTGGCCTATCGGAAGGGACGACAATCGTAATGATCGGATTTTTCTTTGAGGCGAATATTTCTACTTTCCTTAATAAAACTAAGGAAGCAAGAGAAATAACTGTCGCCATTGTAGCAATTACAAAAGAACCAGTCCCGCAAGCTAGCCCCACTGCCATCGATACCCATAAGGTAGTCGCAGTCGTTAAACCTTTTACGTTAATCCCGTTTTGGACAATCGTTCCTGCACCTAAAAAGCCAATCCCAGAAACTACCTGGGCCGCTAATCTAGCTGGGTCTCTTGAAATTGGAGTCGAGGAAGAACCAATATAGGCGTTATCCCAAGCCTGAAAGCCATAGATAGAAATAATCATGACTAGACAAGACCCAACTGCAACAAGCATATGTGTCCTAAGCCCTGCCGCATGTCCATAATATTCTCTTTCGAATCCGATTAGTCCAGACAATACCAAAGTTAGAGACAAAGAAACAAATATAAGAAGGAGATTACCTACAATTCCATTAGAAAAGTTCAAACCGAAATCGGAATTAAACCATTCTACAATCATGTGGTCGACAGAATTCATCGCAAACCCTCCTTAAAAGATATTTTTTTCTATTAGAATGTTCCTCAAAGAGTCGCTTTTTGCAAAGTCTTTTTCCTTTTTGGCCTCTAAATATTGCTTATATATGGCCTTATCCTCTTCTTGGAGAATAGGATATTGTACCTTTATTCCAAGAATAAACAAATAGTCTTCTAGTTTTCCAAACATATTTTTCATATCTATAAGGCTAGTAGATGGGTTTCTTAGCATCATATTTGCCTCTTTCAAGGAAGCATAAAGAATAGTAAGTGCATTAGGAGTATTTAAGTCATTGCACATTTCTTTATAGAAAGATTCATCTCCTTTTATTTTGATAGAAGATAAATCAATGTCAGCGAGCTGAAGCTTAATTGCTAATCCTTTTATGGTTTGGCTAATTTTAGCATAGGACTTAACTGCTTCTTCTATTGTTTCGTTTGTAAAAGACAATGGGGCCCTATAATGGGTATTCAAGACCATTAACCTAAAAGGCATGCCACCCCATTTGGCAATGACATCTTTTGCATTCAACACATTTCCAAGGGATTTGGACATCTTTTGGTTATCGATGTTAATAAATCCATTATGGATCCAATATCTAGCCAATCTATTGTTATTATGGGCCCTAGACTGGGCGATTTCGTTCTCGTGATGAGGGAATTTCAAATCAAATCCTCCACCATGGATATCAATAAACCCGTCTTGATTGGAGAAAATGGAATTAATCATGACGCAGCATTCAGTATGCCAACCAGGTCTACCTTCTCCAAATGGGGAATTCCACTTAATGCCCTCATCGGTTTTCTTCCATAAGGCAAAATCTAGTGGGGATTCCTTCTTGGAATTAACCTCAATTCTAGCCCCACTTATTAATGATTCGACTGTATTCCCGCTTAAATCCCCATAATTAGAAATGGAAGAGACACGGAAATATACATCCCCATCTGCTAAATAAGCATGGTCGCTTTTAACTAAATCATTGACATAAGAAATGATTTTATCCATATATCCAGTTGGGGTTGGGGTGATATCAGGTTGAAGCGAATTGACTTCATCTACATCTTTCCTGAATGCATTGATGACTTCGCTAGTAAGTTCTTGCTCAGTTATATTTAATTTCTTAGCCCTAGCAATAATCTTGTCATCGACATCGGTATAATTCGAAACATAGGTAACCTTATATCCAAGGGCAATGAAAAGCCTTCTCCAGACATCAAATACTATCACGGGTCGCATATTTCCAATATGAGGCTCATCGTAGACAGTAGGTCCGCAGACATACATGGAGACTTCATTTTCCTTAATAGGAACAAATGTCTCTAATTTATTTCCATATGAATTGAATATCTTTACTTCTTCCATAATTACCAACCTTCCTTACCCATGACATATTGGACTATTTGCTTTGGTTTATTAGCCACGAAATCGGCTTCTTCTAATAAACTTGGTTTATAATTCCCATAACCCCATGTAACTAATATCGATTTCAATTTGGCATTTCTAGCAGTCTCAATATCAACACTAGAATCGCCGATGAAAATCGTTTCTTCCTTTTCCAAGTCATACTTGTTAATTAAATAATTTACAATGCTAGGATCTGGCTTGACTGGGAAATTCCTGCCATTGCCTATTATATCCTTGAATAAAGTCTTTCCAAAATGGGCTTTTACAATAATATTTGCAAGTTCGTCAGGCTTATTCGTGCAAACATAAAGGCTACATCCCCTCTCTTCTAGGAAATTAAGGCATTCTTTTAATCCGTTGAAGGGTTTGCAATGTTCATTCTGCTTTTCTTTATATAAAGACAAATAGGCTGCCCTTAGTTGCTTAAAGGCAATTTCATCATCACCTTTATCCTTAAGGGCTCTTTTAACAAGCATATCGCTGCCATTGCCAATAAGAGTCCTAGATTCCTTTAATGAAAAAGAATAATCATAGCCACATTGTTGCAGAGCTAAGTTGATTGCTGCTCTAATGTCTACTAGAGTATCAAGGAGAGTGCCATCAAGGTCAAATATAAGGTTTTTGTACATAAAATATAAAAGGGACTAGGTTTCCCTAGCCCTAATTATAATATCTTTTTATGCTTATTTGTTTGGAAAACAATCTCTATTTGCATTGTAATGAGTATGAAGCAATTCTTCAGAGACCCCTCCGCAAGGAGAACCTAGGTATTCATCGTATAATTTAATGATATCTGGGTTATTATGGGATTGACGCAATTTCATGTTTTTATCAATTCCATATAGCAATGCAGCTCTTTTTTCCTTATAGGTAGAAAGGATATCGACGCTTTCCCTTGGGAGTAAATTTGGTTTGACAAATGGTTGTCCACCACCATTGATACATCCACCAGGGCAGCCCATGATTTCGATAAAGGCGTATTTGGATTTGCCTTCTCTAATTTCATCTAGTAATGGCTTAGCGTTTTTCATTCCAGAAGCAATCGCGACTTTAAGGGTAGTTCCAGCAATATCAACGCTAGCTTCCTTAACTCCTTCTAGTCCTCTAACTTCCTTGAAATCAATCTTTTCGTATTCTTTTCCAGTAAGAGTATGGTAAGCAGTACGCAAGGCAGCTTCCATAACCCCACCAGTAACACCAAATATGACACCAGCGCCAGAATAGGTTCCGATTAAGTCATTATCGAATTCTTCTTCCTCTAGTTCATCATAGACTAGGCCAGCTCTCTTAATAAGGATAGCTAGTTCCCTAGTAGTAAGTACGGCATCGACATCAGGCAATGAATTGACTGCGGCATTTTCTTTCCTTTGGGCCTCATATTTTTTAGCAGTGCAAGGCATGATAGAAACCACAAAGATATCCTCTGGCTTCAAGTTATGTCTAGAAGCGAAGTAACTCTTTATGATTGCGCCTTCCATTTCATGAGGAGATTTACAGGTTGAGACATTTGGAATCAAATCCTTGTAATAATATTCCATATAGTTGATCCAACCTGGGGAACAAGATGTAATTTGAGGTAATGTCCCGCCTGTTTTGATTCTATTAAGGAGTTCTTGCGATTCTTCCATGATGGTCAAATCAGCGCCGAAATTGGTATCGAATACCCTATAGAAGCCAAGTCTATGAAGGGCAGCAACCATCTTGCCAGTTGCATTTTCTTCACCAATCTTATGGCCAAATTCTTCTGAAAGTGCAGCTCTTACTGCTGGAGCAGTCTGGACAATGACATATTTGCCTTGATGCATGGCCTGGTCGACTTTATCGATTTCCCTATGTTCGCTTAAAGCACCGGTTGGGCAAACTTCGATACATTGACCACATTGCATACATGGAACGTCTTTGAAGGAACGATTGCCAGCAGGAGAGACAATGGTAGAGAACCCTCTATTCTCGAAGCCAAGAATTCCAATACCTTGCGCTTCTTTGCATTTTTCAATACACCTGCCACAAAGGATACATTTGCTTGTATCCCTAACAATGCCAGGGGCGGCATCATCATAGGTAGCCTTTGTTCTTTCTCCAAGGAATTGATTGCTTCTAGCACCTGTTAAAGATGCAACATGGAGCAATTCGCATTGTCCATTCTTGACACAGGTTTGGCAATCTTTGGAGTGGTTGGAGAGCAATAATTCAACCGAAGTCCGCCTAGCATCGATTGCCATTGGGGAAGAAATCTTGATAACAAATCCCTTTTCGGCTTGGCAATCAGTGACTGGGTAGACACAGGATGCGAATAATTTAGAGCCACGGCTAGAAGCAATTTCGACTAGGCAGACTCTACAAGAAGCAAGTGAATTATGTCCCTTATTCCAATAGCAGAGAGTAGGAATGTTATATCCAACTTTCCTAGCAGCTTCTAAAACAGTGAGATTAGAAGGAACGGAATAGATTCTTCCTTCAATATTGATGTTTACATTACTAACTTTTTCCATCGTTCTACTCCTTATTCCTTGCTAATGGCCTTGAAACGGCAGCTAGCCATACAAGAACCGCACTTGATACATTTGCTTTGATCAATTTGATATGGTTCTTTGCCTGGGACGCCATGTATACAAGATACTGGGCAGTTTCTAGCACACAAGGAACATTTCTTACATAGATTTGGATCAATGACATAACGCATGAGTTTCTTACAAACATGGGCTGGGCATTTCTTATCCTTAACATGGGCTTCATATTCTTCTGGGAAGTTGACCATGGTGGAAAGGATTGGGTTAGCGGCCGTTTGTCCTAAAGCACATAGCGCACCGTTTTTAATGACGGTAGCAAGATATTTCATGTCTTCTAGAGTTTGCTCGGTAGCAGTTCCGTTTGTAACGCTAGTAAGCATTTCGTATAGACGCTTTGTACCAATACGACAATGTGAGCATTTTCCACAAGATTCATTGCAGATGAAGTCCATATAGAAATGGGCAACGTCAACCATGCAGTTATCTTCATCCATGACAATGGCACCGCCACTACCCATCATTGAGCCTTTGGCGACTAATGAATCATAATCGATCGGAGTATCTAAATCCTTTTCGGTAAGGCAGCCACCACTAGGTCCACCAGTTTGGATAGCCTTGAATTTCTTATTGTTTGGAATTCCTCCTCCGATATCGAATACAAGTGTCCTTAATGTAGTTCCCATTGGGACTTCAACTAGACCGACGTTATTGACTTTGCCACCAAGGGCAAATACTTTTGTACCTTTGGAGGTTTCAGTACCCATCTTGGCATATTCACTAGCACCAACCCTAATGATATAGGCGATTTGGGCTAAGGTTTCGACGTTATTGACACAAGTTGGCTTGCCCCATAATCCCTT
Organism: uncultured Caryophanales bacterium; assembly: GCA_902464635.1. Lineage (GTDB taxonomy): Bacteria > Bacillota_I > Bacilli_A > RFN20 > CAG-826 > Alloenteromonas. The sequence continues at coordinate 6,817 of CABQKC010000043.1, forward strand.
GATTGCAGGGAATGGAGGTCTTGGGCGAGGCATACCTCTTTTGCCTTCGATAGAATTTAATAAAGCAGTTTCTTCACCACATACAAAGGCGCCAGCACCTAATCTAAGGTGGGCCCTAAAACTAAAGTCAGTTCCAAGGATATGGTCTCCAAGAAGTCCGACTTTCTCCATGTCTTCAATTGCTCTTTGAAGTCTTTCGACTGCGACTGGATATTCGGCACGGACATAGAAATAGCCTTCGCTAGCGCCGAAAGCATAACCAGCTATCATCATGCCTTCGATGACTTCAAATGGATTTCCTTCTAATATCGAACGATCCATGAAGGCACCTGGGTCGCCTTCATCGCCATTGCAGACTATATATTTTTGATCAGCTTGTACATTAGCGGCAAATTGCCATTTTCTTCCAGTAGGGAAACCAGCTCCTCCCCTACCTCTTAACCCACTAGCAAGTACTTCATCGATTACTTGTTGAGGGGTCATGGTTGTAAGGACTTTCTTCAAAGCCTTAAAGCCATCATATCCTAAAGACTCTTCTAGATAATCAGGATTAATCAAAGAGCAGCCATGCAAGGCAACTCTAACTTGTTTCTTATAGAAGTTGATGTCATCTTGCCTAACAACCTTTTCATGGGTGACTGGATCGACATAGAGAAGATTCTCGCAAATCTTTCCACCGATTAAATCATCTTCGACGATTTGCTTGACATCACTTACCTTAACGGCACGGTAAAGTGTATCCTCTGGGAATATTTTGACAAAAGGTCCTTGGGAGCAAAAACCAAAGCAGCCAACATGGTTGACACTTACTTTGTCTTCTAATCCTTTTTCCTTTACCAAACGTCTTAATTCTTCGATAATATCTGCAGAAGCATTGGCCAAACAGCCAGTACCGCCACAAACGACAACGGCTCTTTTTCCATTCGTGCCTTTAATCTTGGCTTCAAATTCGGCACTATATTTATCAATGCAATTTTGCAAACATTCAGGGCTAGTAATCTTGTTCATTTCCTTTATTTCCCTTCCGCGTCTAGCTTTCTATATTCTTCAATGATCTTTCCTACTTGGTCAGGGGTGACTTTTGGATAGACCTTGCCATTGATTGACATGGCTGGAGCTAAAGCGCAAGCGCCGATACAGCGGACAGCTTCGATAGTAAATAAGCCATCTTCTGTAGTTTCTCCTGGCCCAACACCTAGCATGGCAGAGAATTTATCGACAACAGCTTGGGAATTCTTTACATAGCAAGCAGTCCCTAAGCAAATGCCTAAAACGTATTTTCCCTTTGGCTTTAAGGAGAAATATGAATAGAAAGAGACTACTCCATAAATCTCTGCAACAGGGATACCGGTGCAAGAAGATACGACTTCCTGTATTTCAAGTGGGATATATCCATATTTCTTTTGGATATCCGAAAGAATCATCATTAAAGGAGAAGGTTCGTCTTTATGGGCATCACAAATAGACTTAACCCCTTCTATAACTTCTTTTTTTATTGGCATATTTACCTCCAAGGGCTATAAATAGCCCGTTGACTTAGTAATTTTAGGAAAACAAATTGCCTTTTTCAATTAAACTATCAATTTACCGATATAATAAGGATAGTAAACATTTTCGGTTATTTTGTTTGTTAACTTAACTTAATCGGTAATTTTAATAACCTAATTAAGTGAAATAGAATATAATTTTTCTATCTGTTTAACAAATAATGTAATCTAATCATGTACTTGGTTAGATTTTCTTTTTATCTAATCAGTATAATCAATATATGCCGTTA
>CABQKC010000044.1 GCA_902464635.1 uncultured Caryophanales bacterium
TGGCCCTGCACTACAACGAGAAGGTTGGCAAGAGAAAGGTTAGGTGCTGGAGGGAAATTGTTGAATACTTCGATCAAAAGTGATTAGAATTAGTTATCTTACTGGGAAACGTTTACACAAAATTCCTTATACTCTCAATGCGACCTAAAGAATTCATTATATCCAGTAATAAAATTTAGCCTTCTAGGGTAAGTTGCCTGCACATTCCAGACATAATCAATTCTAGATTGATGGTTAAAAATAAGGAAACAAGGGCCTTTTTCTTTATTGATATCATCTATTATTTCATAATGGATGTTATATTTAGGGGCTAGAATTTTATCGATTACTAACCTTTTAAGGAACGAGTAAATAAACCTATTCGGTTGATGGTATTTCCTATAATTAATTTTTTGCTGTAATGTTTTCTTTTGCTTTTTCATAAGAGGTTATTCTATACCTAGAAGCAAAAATTTAAATTAAATTCGGCAAAAATCAGTCTTTTTTCTTAAAAATCTTGTCATAGGTATCTATAGGCAAAGGCAAACTAGATGGATAGACTTCCCTAATGGATATTACCTTGACTGGAGTCTTGCTTTTAGAAGTCAAATAAACCATGTCATTAGGCCTAATATTCTCGTCAAGACAAATATAATCTCTTATACTAGATGAATTTGGTATATTCGAATTAACTGATGCTATCCTAACTTTCTTTTCATTTAATATATGATCAGGAACTACTATTTCGGCATCTTTTACTAAATAGGCTTTCCTTTGTTTTGAATAGCCGACATTTATCCATAATACGAATTCATTCTCATTATTTGTTGGAGATAATTCGACCGAATTGACTACCTTGTTATGATATTTCAAATCAAAAGAAGAATCAGCTTTGAATCTAAATACAAATTTAGTATCCATCACTGCTCTTTTGATTCTTGGAAGACAATAGAAAATAGTTCCATCTTCATATGAAGTGAAATTATTTTCATTAAAAGTCATTATGGTCATCTTTATAAACCCATCATCTTCATATTCAATTGAAGATATTATCGAGAATTTATATTTGAACTTTATTTGACCGAATGAATAAAAGCATTCCTGGATGTTTTTAATTTTATATGTAGGTTTAATTTCTTCTTCTGCATAGCTATCTAATTTATCTCCGATTTCATTAGCAAGAGGTTCATCTAGGAAAAGGGTGCCGCAGTTAGTTATTCTTCTTTTAATAGCAAAAGAAGCGAACAAAAGAAAGCATAATGCGGCTTCTTTGTTTATCTCGCCATATTTTTCGTCTAGATATGTATTCGCAGCCCTATAGGCTAATTCAGGATATAAAGAATCGTAATCATCCCCATCAAGGAAAGAAAAATAAGCGTCTGGATAAAGGGTTTTATAAAGTTTGGATGCTAAGGCAGGAGAATAATAGGCCGATTCGCTATTAGAAAGGATATCCCCTACTTTCATCTTTGATTCTTTGCAGTTAAAGCAACCGCTAATTAGGAAAAATAGCAATGCATTTTCTAAATCACCCTGTCCATCATTTTTATTTAAGGAAAGATAACCAAGTAATTTAGCCGCGGAAGGTTCTCCGTTATTTAAAAGTATATCCAATTCTTTTTCTGCCGAATCTAAATCAGGCGCTTCAAAAGCGTTGCCTAGATAATGATTATTGGCAGTTTCATCAAGCGCGTCGATATTGAAATATTTCTCGCTCATGGTCTCTAAAATCTTCTTGATCAAGAAATAATTATCTTCATTAGAAGGGTTTTGGAACAAATCCTTGATACGCCTAGAAGATGCCATTGCATTTAGCATCGATAAAGAGAATTGTCTTTCATCTGGCTTCTTATTTAACGATGAATAGGCATTATTTAGTTCAACCATGAATTCATGGATGGAATAGATATTATTCACATCTAGAAAGAATAAATCATCTAGAAAAATATAGACAATATGGGATTCTTTGCCAAAAAACAAGTCATTAGGATCTTCGCCGTTATTATTTTCGATTTTATATAGATATGGGTCTATATTTATTGCAGCGAAAACAAATTCTTTCCAGTCGATTTTCTCTAAGTCCCCATTTGTATAACTAGTTTCAATAAGGCTTTTTAATTGTTTTAAAGTTAGACTGTATTTTAAGGATTTTCTATCTTCATCTATCTCTTGCCTAATAGGAAGTTCCTTTCCTAAAGGTGAAAAAAAGTATTCATCAAGTTCTTTAATGCTTGTGTGGCCTTCTTGGAGGATAGCAAAAGAATTGCTCTCTTTATTTAGGTAATAAGAGTCACCTTTATCAGTAACTACATAAGAACCATTTTTACTAATGGAGGCTTTCTTGATTTCTTTTTCTTGAAGATGTCCTATTTCTTTTAATAACTGGATGTAAACTTTGCTCATATTTTCTAATTTTAAAACATATATAGTTTCCTAAAAAGGAAAACCACAACAAATAATATACTCCATTACCAAATTATATTTAATTTGATAATGCTAGTTTTGATAATTGGAGAAGGAAATAGCCTTGGGTAGCCATATATTCAGCCTTTAATCAAATAGAAGAATTAATGGCTGTTCCATCTTTTGCTTCATAACCTGCTTTAGATAAGGAAGATTCATAACTAGAAGTAAAATCTACATCGTTTGTTTGATTAGAGAAATTACCTCCAACGTAATAGAAAGCATTAGATGAATAATAGTCGTATTTTTCTCCGCTTGAGAGTTGGAATGATGGCAAATTTTCTTGACTTATATTGCTAACCCCAAAGAAAGAATTGATTTCTTCATATGGGAAAGTTTCTTTTTTAGGAGCTCCGACCTCATACCAAGCGAAGATATCATATCTAGAATAATTCGTATTTGGATAAACTAGTTCACCTTGGATATAGATAACATCATTAGTCCCAGGATTTAAGATCCAGTAAGCAATTCCTTTGAATTCATCATCGATGTAGCCTTTTTGGAATCCAACTTCTATCAATTGTTTTTCGTAGCTTGAAGAAATATCTTCCTTAATAAAATCATATACATAGAAAGAATCTCCATCTTGATCAGCCCCGCTAGCATCGATGTAATTTGAACTAAATCCATTTGGAAAAGGAATTAAATCAAATCCTTTTAGGTATTTCTTCATCGAATCAATCGATTCTTCTCTCCAGGTTGCCGCTTGCTCGGTCGAACTCGAAGAGACGCTTGATGTATCTATAGAAATCGAATCTTCTTTTGTCTTACTAGATTCAGCACTAGATTCGGGAGTAGTTATCTCGCTACTTAATTCGGTAGAAGAATCTTTAGAATCATCAAAAGGAGACGTTGTTACTTCGCTACAAGAACAAATAAGGAACGAAGACAAGATTAACGATATTAAGTGTTTTTTCATTTTTAAATCCTAATTAACCACCAAATTATAGGTCTTTAAAAGAACTATAGGGATAGCAATTATATTTTTAATTGTCAAAATATTGTCAATGAAAGAATTTCAAGCCTCTAAAAACTTATGACAAAATATTTTTTAATTGACAATATTTATATTATTTATACAAATGTTATTTTAAGCCGTATTTCAAAATCATTTCATTCACGTAGTCAGAAACTACATTTTTTGAAGATGTTTGATATAGCATTCTAGTCCCAACCGGATCTTCCATTTCATTAACTATCCAGTTGCCTTTATCTACAATAAAATCAATCCCTACAAAAAAGGAATCAAATTCATTTGCAATCTTTAAAGCCGTTTCTCTTACTTTTATAGGAGGCTCGAAATAAGTTGCGTTCCCCCCAAGAGAAAAATTGCTTCTAAATTCTCCTTCTTTGGCTTTTCTAAGAACCGAACCATAGATTTTCTTATTTAGGACATAAACCCTTAAATCGATTCCTAAATCCGAAGATGGTTTTTGAAAAATATATTTTGATCTATCTTTAAAATCAACCGTCTCTAAATATTCTTCTTTGGATGAAAACAAATAGACCCCATTCCCTCCGTGCCCATCTATTGGTTTAGCAACAAATGGAGAAAAACAAACTTCATCTATAAAAGAAGATGTTTCCATGCAAGGAAATGAATGTCCAGCAAGATATTGATAAAACAAATATTTATCATTAGCAATCTTGCTGGTTTTTGAATTATTGATAACTAATATTCCTTCATCTTCAATAGATTTAGAAATCCGATAATCTCTACCTCTATATATAGCAAAATCTACGCAATTTAAGGATTTATAGTCTAAAGTTGATTCTTCAATTAATTCAACATTTATGCCTTTTTCTTTAAAAGAATTAATTATAGAAAAGATAAACCATTTGTTTTTTGTTATATCAAAACTGTTATAGATTATTATTCCATTCATCTTCTTAAATACTCGGCAATATAAAAAGCAATGAAGTCTGCTAGATTAGTATTCGTAACTTTTAAAGTAGAAACAAATTGGGGATTAGAATTTACTTCGCATATTATAGGCTCGTTATTTTCTCCAAACATAACATCTACACCGGAGAAATCTAAACCTAATGCCAGGCTAGCCTTAATGGCCAAATCGACATATTCTTGCTCTGGTTCAAATCTAGAGCCAACTCCACCGATTGAAATATTTGAACGGAAATCGGTTTTATTTTCCCTTAATATAGAAACAATCTGTTGATCTCTAACGACATTGACACGGATATCTTTCCCAGAAGAAGATTTGATAAATTCCTGAACAAGAAAATCCTTATATCCTATTTTATTAATTATAGAAGCTGCTTCTTCTTTGTTTTTAGCTAGATAGACTTGTTCTCCATAACTCCCATAAGCTTCTTTTATAACTAGTGGGTAGCCTATTTGGTTAGCTATATCATCTATAAAAGATAAGTTTGTATAGCCAAGTCCTTCAAAAGTTTTCGGAGCAATAAATGTTTTAGGAATCCTAATATTATGTTTTGCTAATTCTTGATACATCAATATCTTGTTATCGCATAACTCAATGGCTCTAGAGGAATTAAATAATTTAATGCCTAGATTCTCTAATCTTTGAGCTAAATAAATGTCTTTATCCCAAAACAAGACAAAATCAGGTTTTTCCTTTAACTGCAAATTAACTTCAGTCCCTAATTCAATAGCAGTCTTTATTTCTAAATCTATATGAAACTTAGAAAAAGACTTAACTAATATATTATATAGGTTAGAGAATTTCTCATTATTAACGAAGCTATTTACAACTATATATCCCTTACTCATTTCTAGGCCTCTATTCATTTAGACGTGTTTAAAACGACTATCTAATTATATATTTCATCGGGAAAAATAACTAATAAAGACTAAATACTCATTTCTCTATATATAGATATAATGTCATCAAGTATATCCATAGATACAAAATCCTTAACGAAGACGACATTCATTTCTCTAATCATATCTACGTTTTCAATAGGCAATATGGCTAAAGAATGGTCTTTTAATTCGCTGAAGCAGACACTTCTTGGAAGTACAGATACCCCAACGCCTTTCCTAATCAAATCCTTAATTGTAGCAATGTTATCGATTTCCATAATGACATTGAACTCATCAATGCTCATATTCATGTTGGCAAGTTGGGTTACAAATAAACTTCTAGTACCACTTTGCTTTGATCTAAGAATCATCTTTTCTTTCTTTAAATCATTAATATCGATGATTTTATTCTTAGCTAATGGGTTATTTAAATTCATTACAGCAACAAGATGGTCAGTATCTAGAAGAATACTAGAATACTTCTTCTCAGTAACTTTTCCTTCTACAAAAGCAAAATCAATCTCATAAGTTGATAATTTGTCATAAAGATTTTTTATAGTATCAGAAATTATTTTTATTTTTGTACCCTTGTTAGAAAGACTATAAGAGGCCAATACTTCGGCTACAATATTGCTTTCTGCCGTATGGGTAATACCAATAGTAAGGGTTTTAGAATGCCTTTTTAAATCCTTTAAACGTGATTCTAGATCCGCATACATTGATACGATGCGTCTAGCATATTTAACCAAGATCTCGCCTTCTGGTGTTATTTTTAATTCCGCACCAACTCTATTAAATATCTTAATATTTAGTTCAGTTTCTAATTGTCTTATATGTTGGCTTATAGCAGGTTGAGTCAAATTAAGTTGTTTTGCTGCCAATGTATAGTTTTTTAATTCATTTACTGCTAAAAGAGATATTAATTTTGTATCTTCCATAAAAACGCCTCATATAAGTTTTGTTTATGGCCTTATAAGTTTTTATTAGTTTTACTTATGACCTTTATGAATAAGATATTAGCATGCTTGAGACCGAAATCAAGTAGGAGCTTTGTCGGAGGGGAAATATGTTACTAGAAGTTTATAAAATTTATGACGGACTTGGGGTTGCTACCGTTTTAATAGCACTTGGGATAATGTTTTTAGCTGGTTTTGCTTTATCTAGATTAACCAAGTTATTAAAACTTCCAAATGTTACCGGCTATATTATTGCAGGTGTTTTGATTGGACCATATGTCTTGAACATGATTCCATCCCAAGTTAGCGATGGAATGAAATTCCTTAGTGACCTTGCTTTAGGATTTATTGCCTTTGGAGTTGGTAAATTCTTTAAGAAGAACGTCTTAAAAAGCGCTGGAATCAAAACGATTATCATTACCATATTTGAAGCTTTACTAGCAGGATTATTAGTTACTTTGGTAATTGGAATATGTTTCCCAAATCTAGGCTGGTCTTTTGCTCTTTTACTAGGTGCGATTGCAACTGCAACTGCCCCAGCTTCAACAATGATGACCATCAATCAATATAAAGCCAAAGGCGAATTCGTTAATACTTTATTGCAAGTTGTTGCTCTTGATGATGTTGTATGTTTATTAGTATTTAGCGTTGTTACTGCTATAGTAACAGGGACTAACGGAGAAGGCATTGATGTATTAAGCATCATACTGCCTATCCTATATAATATTGGATTTATATTCGTTGGATTGATTTCTGGCTTCTTGCTTGGCTTCCTAGTAAGGAAAAGGAGTTCAAATAGCCAACTTATTATTGCGGTTGCTTTAATCTGCATGATTTCTGGGGCCTGCATTGTATTGAATATTTCCCCATTGCTTTCTTGCATGGTATTCGGTGCGACCTATATCAATTTCACAAAAGACGAAAAACTATTTAAATACATCGACCACTTCACTCCTCCTGTAATGCTTCTATTCTTCGTAATGAGTGGAATGAGCATGGATCTAAGTTCATTTGCTACTGTTGGACTTGTTGGGGTTGTCTATTTCGTTGTTAGGATTGTTGGTAAATATGGTGGAGCCTATCTAGGTTGCCTAGTTACTAAGAAATCTCCACAAGTTAAGAACTATTTAGGCTTAGCTTTGATTCCTCAGGCTGGGGTCGCTATTGGATTAGCCTTCATGGGCGAAAGAATGCTTCCTGATGGAGTTGGTTCTACTTTCCTTTCAATCATCTTGTGTTCTTCTGTCCTTTATGAAATGGCAGGTCCTGGTCTAGCTAAATTAGCTTTATTCAAAAGCGGTGCTATCGCTAAAGACCAAAACCCAGTTATTGATTCTAACTTAATTATTGATAATGGAGCTGTTTATTCAAAAGTCAGTGTTAAACAAATCGAACAAATTAAACCTGAAGAACATAAAAATGAAGAGAGCAATACTGCAAAGCAAGAAGAAACTTCACCTCGTCCAATGAAAGAAAACCTAGTTAGCCATAAAAGGGGGTAAAGAAAATGAGCTATTACATGCTTTCACTATTAAACATTCTTATTAGTTTCATCCCAAATAAGAAACTTAGCTATGTAGGAATAGTAAATGATGCCTATAAAGACCATAAATCTCCATTCCTAGTGACAATGCTAATTAACCTTCCAATATTCCTAGTGACATTAACCGTTGATATATTATTAGGAATATACGCCCCCTCTTATTTAATAACCATATGCATTCATCTCTTGTTGGCATTATATTTTGTTCTTCACTTCAATATGTATAGAAATAATTTGTTATTCTGTTTCTCTTATTTATTCATGATTATCTCTATATTCGTCTTCAAGTATTGGTCATTTACTCTCTTGTTTGTAATATTCACCACTTATTACTTACTGGATGTAATTAATAGCAAGAAAATCTAATCGAATAGTGAGCTAGAAAAAAAGACGTCGAAAGCAAAAAAATATAAAGGTGTACGAATTTT
>CABQKC010000045.1 GCA_902464635.1 uncultured Caryophanales bacterium
TGGCCCTGCACTACAACGAGAAGGTTGGCAAGAGAAAGGTTAGGTGCTGGAGGGAAATTGTTGAATACTTCGATCAAAAGTGATTAGAATTAGTTATCTTACTGGGAAACGTTTACACAAAATTCCTTATACTCTCAGAGAAAAAACCTTATAAATAGATAAATTATTTTTAGTTTAATAAAAAATAGTAAAAAACCCCGAATTAACGAGGCTTATATACTTCTTAACCTGGTTTATTCTTTCTTAGCCAAGACAAGGTTATTTTTATAATCGATAATGAAATAATAAATATAGCTTCCTAATGGAACTAGAATAGCCAAAAGGCACAAAATAAGAGGTCCAGTCATCTTTGAAGTCATAAATAGCAATGGGAAATTACCCACCATGGATAAAGAGAGGAATGTCGGTTTAATTGAGAAGACAATTAAGAAATAGGCGACTAGGAATAATCCAATAAGAGAGAATATAAAGGAAGTCTTCTTTCCTTTCTTTATGCGTTCAATCCCTTCTTTTTCTTCGTTGTAACAAACAAAGAAAATCTCAAGGAACGGAATAAATGCGAATAATAGATAGACACTTAAACAGCAGAAGAAATTATCGAAACTCCTATCGAAATTGACAAAAGAGATCAAGAAATCCCCAAGGAAGAAAGATGCAAAAAGGGAAAATATAGTCCTTAAAATAACAAATATTACGTGGCTATCCCCTACTTTTAATCCATATTCGAATTCCTTTTTCCTAAATCCAAAATAGGAATATAAGCCACCTATGATGCAAAATAAGAAACCTAGCAAGAATGAATCAAGAGGATAAATTGCAGTCGCACGGTCAATGATAAATCCTTTATAAGTCCCGTTACTTAGAAATATTACATCTAATAAGACAATGATAAATCCTAGGATGGATAATGCTAGTCCATTACCTTTCAAAGCTAGTTTCTGTTTGTCCCTATTTTTATAGAAGAAACAAAAATGATAGGCGTGGTAAAAATAGAAAAGGCCAAGGCAAGATAGATATAAAGGTAAGAATGTAGGAAGGAATACCAAACTAGAACCAACATCCTGAATAAAGAACCATCCAATGAAAAATATAGGTAGTCCTGAAAAAGTTAGCAACAAGGCATCTATTAATTTATAGATATAATCGTATTTTTTCATTTAGAACAAAGCCTCCAATAAATAATTTAATGAATAATCTAGGTTAGCCCTATGCATCGAATAGGTTCCATCCTTATTTATTTTAATAAGGTTGCCTCCTTGCATATCATCTCTATAAGAGAGGCCGTTTCCCGACTTAAGTCCATAGCAAAGTGCGATTGGATCATCTTTTTTGGATTCGTCTAGATAATATTCGGCACAGAAATTATTCTTATGATCATGGCCAACCGAAATAGCCTTTGTTGAACCTAGTTTCTCCGCTACTTCAAAGAAACTAGTCCTTTTATAACCTGCGAATACTTGGGTAGTTCCTAGTCCTTCTACTTCATAAGGATATTCGTTCATCGTGCCAGAGAAATTCCTTATTTTTCCTGGAGTAGACTCATCTGCTTTTCCATAAGCATGTCTATAGGCATATTCGAATTCCCATAAAGGAATATGGAAATAACATAATGATTTGGAATTTGGGTTTGACTGTTGGGCTAGCTTTACTTGGTTTTCATACCAGCTAATCTGTTCATCATGAATTACATCATATGGTATTTTAAAGCTGCCAGGATTAAGGGAGCCTGAATCAAGGCAATAAAGTTGCCAGGCTAGATTAGCACCATCTTTAATATTGATTACAAAATTAGTATCCCCGAATAAATCATCATCTAGATAGGTATTGAGGCATTTGCTCCTTTTTAGGGCTTCCCTAATCGGAAAGAGTTTATCATAGAAGCCTTGTTCATCATGGTTTCCATAGACAAAGGCGAAATAGGAACAACTAGATTCTTCGATAATATCTAATAAAGATGTGTAGCTACTTGCATTGGCAGATAAAACCTGGTCGCCGGTCATGATAACTATGTCGGCTTCAGATTTCTTAATTAATGTTTGGAGGTATTCCCTTTGCTTTTCTTTATCGGTTGCAAAGGAAAAATGTATATCCGCGAGTTGAAGGATATTTAGGCTAGACTTGGAGCCGAATTCAATTGTCTTGATATAATCTTCCAAAGGATAGGTCTTATTCGCTGAACAAGAGAAACATAGAAGGCCAAGCATGCCTAGGGCAATAATTTTATTTTTATTCATAGGACTTATTCTACTAGGAACAAAAACAAAATAGTAGATGATAAACTATGAAATTTAATTATATATAAGTGATAAAGTCCAGTTTATAAAAATAAAAACAATGGTTTTGTAACAATCAATATTTCGTATCTATCAAATATATTTATTTTCTTTAATACTTACTTATTTATTTATAAAGCTTAGCAATGTTAAATCCATCTACTTTGGCTTTATCAATATCAAAAGAAGAATTCATATGCATGATATAGACCTTGTTTCTTAATTTTGGCTCGATAAATCCTTTTAATTCTGTATAACCTAAATGGAGGCTAGATTGAGCTACGGCAACATCGACATAAAGATAATCAAGTTTATTTTCCTTTAATAACCTCAAAGCATTTTGATTCAAAACCGAGTTATCCCCCGAATAATAGAAATTAGTAACACCATCATCAATAAAATAGGAATAGCTATTTTCGATATGGATGGCTGGTTCCAAATGGAAATTAATCCCAAATATATTCCCGTCTAAGGAAGAAATAATATCCTCTTCATTTAATGGATATAATTTGACCGCATCGATTAATTTATCCTTATGAGGATAGACTATTGTTAATTTCTTATCCTTATTAAAAACCTTAACAAAGCAAATCGCTTCACCTAAAGAACCTATATGATCTAGATGGAGATGGGTAATAAAAATAACGATGTTATCGATATTGTCAAATAACTTAAGATATATGGCTTTTTGGAAAATAGCTTGCCCTACATCAAAAAGAAATAATGTTTTGTCTTTAATAAAAAATGATGAGTTATTGCCGTTAATGTAATTAAAGGCATCTCCGTTACCTAAAAATAATAATTCCATATCACCAATTATATTCCTTAATCTCATCATAATGGGAGATGTTTTCTTGCTTAGGATAGCTAAACCTAGAATACATTTCTCTAATTACTTGCTCAGGAACAACCTTATCTTCTTTTCTATTCTTATTCCTTCTAATTATTTCTTCTAGAGGAACTCTTAACATTATAAGGATCGTTTTATCTTGCCCTTTGATTCTAGAAAGAAAATATTCCCGCCTAGAATCATCAAGAAAAGTCGAATCCAAGACGATTGTTATATCTTTATTAGATTTAAATAAATCGTTTGTTTCTTCTATCATCTTGTCATAGACAATATTCATATCCTTAAGCAAGATGTGATAAGAAGAAGTCAAAGAATAACGGATTTCATCGCTAGAAATGACTTTGGCATCCTTAAAATAAACTTTAGCAAAACTAGATTTGCCACTCCCTGCAACTCCAGAAAGCAATACCAAAGTATTCATATCAAAGAAGTTTTTTCCTTAAGGCGCTAGAAATCAAATCTATCACGATTACTAGGAATATGACTCCATATAAAACCGCAGCCAATTGGGACCAATTCTCGCCTGAAGAATAAATTGAAATTGGATAGCCAACTCCCCCTGCACCAACTAAGCCAAGCAAAGAAGCAGTCCTGACATTTAAATCGAATCTATATAGGATTACGGAAAGGAAATTAGGGGCAACTTGCGGAACTACTCCTAATTGGATTCTAGTAAAGGCAGTCGCTCCAACTGCATCAAGAGCCTCCAACGGTTCTTTTGAAATCATATCGAGTTGCTCGGCATACATCTTTCCAATCATTCCGATCGAATGGATGGAAAGTACCATGACACCAGTAAAAGCCCCAAAGCCAAATACCTGAATCAAAATCAAGCCTAATAGGATTTCAGGGAATGTACGAATAGTAATAAGAATGACTTCAGATATTATTGACCATTTCCCTACAATCATCTTTGAAGCAAGAAAGCCAAATGGAATAGATAAAAGAGATGCAACTGTAGTCCCAACAAAGGCAATCGCGAAAGTCTCGATTATTTGATAGACGACAGAATCGGTAAAATCAAATAAGGAATTCGGATTAGCCCCGAACATATAATCAAAATCAGGGTGGATAAATCCTTCCATCATCTTGCCAAGTTTTGCCCAGTTAGGATTCTTGAAATGCTCAAAAGTCCCGCAGTCAAGGCTAAACCAAAGCAAAACAGCAACAATAACCCCGAAGAAAACTAAATTATAAATCCACTTCTTAGGCCTACAAGAATATGCATCTTCAACACTAGTAAAATGATGAATTACCTTATGGAAAACCTTTTTATACCAAGGAAGGGCATCATATGCTTCTTTTTCAATACTTTTCATTGAATTACCCTCCTTCTTAGATAATTAGAAACTAACTGTAAGACGAATACTACGATAAATAGTGGAACTAATATTGCCCCTACTTTATCCCATTGGGTGGCACTTGTCGCATCAGAAAGAAGCTGTCCGATTCCACCCGCCCCGACAAAGCCTAAGACAACTGAGGCACGAATATTTATTTCAAATGTATAGACAAAATTAGACATAAACATTGGATAGACACTCGGGTGTAGTCCGTTCCAATAAGCCTCGAGTCTATTCGCTCCATTAGAAATGCATACTTCAAATGGATTCATATCTTGGGTTTCGATATATTCATACATTAATTTGAAGATAATACCGAAAGTAAATATAGTCATGGCAAAGATACCGGCCGTATTGTTATATCCATAGAATATAGCTCCAATAATTGCTAAAACGAATGTCGGGATAGTCCTAATAATATTGATAATTACCCTGACAACTATATTTACTGGTTTATTTTTAGTGACATTATTTGATGCTAGCAAATAAAATGGAACTGCTAATAAAGTGCCTAATACAGTTGCGATAAATACCATCTGCACAGTTTCCCAAATACGTTTGCAGGCAACATTAAATAAATAGTCCCACCAGGCATCTTTGGTTTTTAAACTCCATTTAGAAGGAGTGAATAGCTGCGATACGATTTCAGGAATCTTATCCCATCTAATTCTTACGGTTGAATCTAACCTGGTAAAAGATGCACAAAGGATAAATAAAGCAACAATAGCAACGATGGCTATATAAACTCCTAACGGCCTTTTCTTTTCGATTATCTTATCTTCGTTGCCATTATCAAAAGTAACTCTTACTTGCTTATACCTAACTTTATGGAAAAAAGCCCTGGCTTTATCGAATTTAGGGGAAGCAAAATAAATTGATATTGGGGTTTTAGAAGAATTATTTTGCTTCTTTTTCATGATCTTCCACCCCGAGTTTCTCTTCACGTTTTAAAGCACGTCCATAAATCTTAAGGAGTACATCGTCTGTTACTTCTTCTTTTGGACCATCAAAAACAATTTCGCCAGCTTTGATGCCGATTATCCTAGTCGCATATTTAATAGCCAAGTCAACGTGGTGCATATTAGCAATTATAGTTATGCCTTCTTCTTGGTTGATTCGCTTAAAATCATCCATGACTGATAAAGTTGTTATAGGGTCAAGAGAAGCAACTGGTTCATCTGCCAAAATTAGTTGAGGTTGTTGGCAAAGCGCCCTAGCAAGGGCTACTCTTTGTTGCTGCCCACCACTAAGTTGATCGGCCCTAGTATAGGCTTTGTCTAATATTCCTAGTTTATCTAGACACCTTAAGGCAAGCATTTTCTCTTCTTTGCTATAAATGGAGAAAAGACAAGCAAATGTATTATGGTATCCAACCCTTCCAGACAATACATTTTTATAGACACTAGAACGCTTTACCAAATTAAACGATTGGAAAATCATCCCTATATGACGTCTTATTTCCCTTAATTCCTTGCCTTTGGCTTTGGATATGTCTTTGTTATCGACATAAAGTTCGCCCTCACTAATTGGATGCATCTTGTTTATTGTCCTAATTAGAGTTGATTTGCCAGCCCCGGAAAGGCCGATAATGCAGACAAATTCGCCATCTTTTATAGTAAGGTTTATATTTTTTAAGGCAGTGAATCCGTTTGGATAGGTTTTGGTAACGTTTTTAAATTCAATCATTGTTTTTTCTCCGTCTATATCTAGGAAAAGGGGGAGCCAACTAGCTCCCCCAGTAGAGGATTAATTTAAATTAGATAAGGTTATGATCGACACAATATTGATAGAAGGATCTTTCGCCATCAAAATCAGAATCTTTTGCATCGGTATAACCAGTATGTGAATAAAGGTTATATAGATAATAAGCGCCAGTTCCTTCTTTGTTCTTATCGCCATCTTTGGATAATTCCTTGAAGGCATGGACAACTGCGGCTTTCTTTTCTTTTGATAAGTTACTTCTAGCAGAGATGGTATCGTTATAGATTCCATCGGTGATAGCGATTACTTTATAATCGGTGAATAATTTCTTGTCTTGATAATGGGCGGAATCAGATTTGGAATAGAAGTTAGAATATCTAACATCGGTATATCCCCAGAATCCAGCAACTTCGCCATTCATCATGGCTTCGCAAGCGGCGGAATAACCGGATTTGCCATAATCAATACCCTTGATTTGCTTTGTAGGATCGGTGATATTGTCAACCATGGACATGCCGTGGTCAGCAAGATATTTTAAAGGACGTAAATATCCAGCGCCGGAAGTATTTCCCATACGGCCAACAGTTTTGCCAGCCATATCAAGAATATCGATCTTGCCATCTTTGTTGACGTCAACGTAGTCTTGATTTCTAACGACTAATTGGGAAGTATACCAGTTGACTTGTTCGGTGGATTGTTGTCCAAGGTATTCATAGCCTTCGACTTCGCCGTTCATAGCCTTGATTTGGTCGGCTTCGGTTTTATAGTCTTTTTGAACTTGGTATCCATCACGGACGGAAGTAACTAAAACTTCGACTTTTCCTGGATTTTTTAGGGTAACTTCGGCATAGCCAGAAGCAGTAAGGAATCCGATATCGATTTGATCAGCTAACAAAGCAGTTGTAGTTGCAGCATAATCGGTACCAGTAGTAATGGAGAACTTGTAATTTGGTTCGATCTTTTCAAGAAGAGGAGCCATCTTTTTGGCTAAAGTAGCTAATTTTTCTGGGGAATTGGAAGGAACGAATTGGATTTTGATTGTTTCCTTTTCATCACCAGGTTCGGTTGAATTGTTGCCACAAGATGCAGCGATAGCGGCTACACTAAGGAGTCCGCCGAGTAGGAAGAATTTATTGACTTTCTTCATGTCATATCCTTTCAGGCCTATAAGCCGGAGTTATACTAGATTTGGTTTAAGGTTGAATTTAATTCCTCTTGCCAATTCCAATCTAACTATCTCTACAATGTAAACTATTCGGCCGTAAAGAAAAGAACTATTTTTTTGAAAGCGCTATCATATAGAAAAAGATACACTTCTTATTTGACTTAAAGTATAATTAAAATTCTAAAAGGTTCGATAAATACGGAACTTTTCTTTTTTGTAATATATTATTTTACTCTAATAAAAGCCATCTTACTAGACAGGAAAAATTATTTTTCTAGATAGAGAACCAAATGTTGGATAAATCTATGTGCTATAATAAGCGTGCCAAACAATCAAGCATAATTGGGAGACACGCTTAGATTGGTTGTTTGGCGATAACCCTTCCCTGAGTGTGGCTCCCAATTGTGCGGAAGGGATTTTTTATGCTTTCAGCACAAGAACTCGCATCTTTGACACTTTTTAAATAAATAGACCTAGTTTTTGAAAATTTCATATTA
>CABQKC010000046.1 GCA_902464635.1 uncultured Caryophanales bacterium
ATATCAAAGAACCCCAGAAGGTACTAGCGTCTACCTAAATGTGATTTATTAAGATATAATCAAATAGTTAAGAGTAGATTAGACGCGTCAAGTGTTAATGGATGGGAGGTCGCCATTAAACGAAGACAATAGTCGCGGTGTCTAATCGCAGCCGCTTAACACTTAGCCTCCCAGTAAGGAATACTTATGGGAAATAAAATCATTAAACGCCTTGTTAGCGATGGCATGCTAATAGGAGTCTATGTCGTTTTGACTTACTTATCTTTTAGTATCGGAAACATAAAGATAGGATTAGGTCCTCTTGCCACTATATTAACTGCACTTCTATATGGACCAGTTGATGGATTAATCGTCTCAATACTAGGAGAATTATTAAACCAATTCATAAAATTTGGGATTACTTTAACTACTCCTATTTGGATTATTGCTCCTGCTATAAGGGGATTATTCATTGGATTAATTAGTTATCTATATAAAAGAAAAGATAAGGATTTAATGGATAATAAGGTGATGTATTTTGTTACTTTATTAATTGGGGCCTTATTAACTACTTTAGTAAATACATTGGCCTTATATCTAGATGCACTTATTATTGGCTATCCATACACCTTCGTAATTATTGAACTATTTTCTAGAATTGGTGTAGGATTACTTAGTAGCATTATTATAGGGATATTGTTAATCCCGTTATATAAAGGAGTCAAAAGCATTGCCTATGAACGAAATTAAAGAAGAACCTATCCTAGTTGTGCAGGGTAAGAATAACCTTAGATACATCCATTATGTCCATTTATTAGGCATTACTAATAAAGTATTCAATATGTTTGCCTTAATATCAGGATTAGTATTTGTAATTATTGGAACTATATTAGCAATAGGATTAAATAATCCTGATATGTTTATGCTACCTATAATGGTAATAATCGCAGGTGCTTTATTGATATTATTGTTCCTTGCTGATTATTTTCTAATTCCTATTATTTTCTATAAAAATAGCAAGAAAGAAGAAAATAGGCTTGAATTCTATTCTGATAGAATTGAATTCCAGACTAACCAAATGGTTGTACCTCTAATTAGAATCAAATATGAAATGCTAAAAAAGGTAGAAGAATATAAAGGGGCATATTATTTCTATACTAGAATTGGTAGAAGAATAATGGCTTTAGCGTTCTTAGACGATTCTTTAACTAGCGAAAACAAGGCTTTCCTAAAAGGCTTAATGAAATGAAGATAGTCTCTTTTAATATCAATGGTCTTCGGGCAATTTTAAAAAAGGGGTTAATAGATACATTAGATAATTTGGGTGCCGATATAGTTTTCCTTCAGGAAACTAAATTATCTGAATTATCTTATCCATTAGGATCTAATTTTGAATCCACCTCTTATAAATCTATTTTTACTATATCTAAAATTAAGAAAGGATATTCTGGAGTTGCCTTTCTAGTAAAAAAAGAACCTTTATCCATTCATTTTGGATTAGATAATAACGAATATGATGAAGAAGGTAGAATCATTACTTTAGAATACCCCTCCTTCTATCTAGTTGGAGCTTATGTTCCTAACTCAGGAGAGAATCTAGCTAGGCTAGATTTTAGACTTGAATTCGAAAAGAAGATGGCATCTTATCTATCTAAATTAGATAAAATTAAACCAGTTATATATTGTGGCGACCTTAATGTTGCCCATAATCCTATCGATATTAAAAACCCTAAATCAAATGAGCATAATGCAGGTTATACTTTAGAAGAAAGGAATGCTTTTTCTTCTTTGCTTGATTTAGGATTTATCGATACTTTTAGATATATTTATCCAAATACAATCAAATATTCCTGGTGGTCATATAGATTTAATTCTAGAGCCAGGAATGCTGGATGGAGAATAGATTATTTTCTAGTTTCATCTAGATTTATTGATAATGTAGCCGATAGCTTGATATTAAATGATATTAATGGTTCTGATCACTGCCCAATTGAATTAATTATCAAAGATTAAAGAACATAGAAATAAACCGAGAAGAACATTAATATTGCCCCGATTAGGACAAAGAAATGGAAGACTGAATGAAACCAAAGGTTTTTCTTTCCTCCAAGCCCATATAGAATTGCTCCAATCCAGAAGGAAACTCCTCCAAAAACCAATAGGAGCAAGCCTCCCATAGGAAGAGTTAAGGCAAGTGGATAGAATGCTAAACAAATAGTAGAGCCTAATATTACATATAAAGAAATACTCAATATATTGAATTTCTTCATATTGACTGAATTAAGCGTTATTCCAGTTATGCATCCAGCCCAGACAATACCTAATAAGACATATCCCCAAGGGAATGAAGTATTAGGAACATTAGATAAAGATATAAGGCAATAAGGGACATAAGTTGCCATAATAGCCCCGTAGACTGTATCGTGATCTATGACCCTAAGTACTTGCTTGCCTTTATTTTTGGCTAACCCATGATATATGCAAGAAATAGTAAACATCAGGAATACCCCAAGTACATATATGGATATAGATAATATATTTAGCCAATATCCAGTTAGTACAGCCTTTTGGATAAGGAATCCCCCTCCTATAGCAATAAATACTGCTCCAGCCCCATGAGAGATTGAATTCCACAAATCCTGGGCTAATGTATATTGTGGTAATGGAATTTTAGTAGCTTTCATACTTACTATATTAATCATCTAGTAAAGAAAGTCAATATATCTTGTATTAAATACTAGATACAAATAACTTAAAACTAAGTGAATAAATATGTTGATAGAATTAATAATATGCCAGTTTATATAACTACTGATTTTTTAAGTACTTAATAGTCAAATGTTTTTTGTTTCATTAATACTTACTTATATATTTACAGCGTAGATGGTATAAAAAGGACAGAAATTAATCTGTCCTAGTTATAAGGAGTAATATATTACTAATTCTTTGTTCTAGCTCTCTGCCAACAGGCCATATGACGTTTATAACTCTTGCCGATTGTAATTGATTTGTTAGTCAAATGGTCAATAACCTCGTTATTAGCCAAATACTCAGATAGCAACATTGAAGTTGAACTACCAGTTGCATTATTTCTCACAGTGATATTTTGATCTTTTAATTCATAATCATCACTTGCTTGCATTTCAAACGAAGTAAGCTCGATAGCTTTTAAAGTCGTATTATTTTCGGGATCAATTAGCTTAGTATCAGGATCCCTGAATAACACTAAATTAGTTTCGTCTGGGTAAACATAAACTTTATGAACATTAGTAAGATAAGGGGCCACTGCAACTCGAATAGATGTAGGTTTTCCTTTATGATCTCCGAAAGTAGCGAAATCCACCTTGATTAATACTTTACAGAAGCCTGAATACTTAAATTCAGAAGCAAAGAAATAATTAGCATAATCATTACCTGGAACGTAATTTGGTAGATTTTCTGGTTCTTTAATATAATCTCCAGGATTATCCTTAATATCTCTAAAAGAAGAAGTTGAAATTCCGAGATATTCGCCAACATTTGAATCCGGTTCCTCTTGATTAACAAAATCTAGTTCTTCCTGATTCATTTGTTCAATTTTCTCAATTGTTGTTAGATTTTCATCTGATGGCAAAAATGAGAAAACAGTATTTCTGATTTTATATTTGTCACCAGAAGAATTTGTATATTCGGTAAATAAATTGTTTTTACCTTTTTCCATGAAGACATTATCAAGATAATACATTTTCCAAAGTACACCCAAATTTGAACTTGCATACTTGGCACTACTGAAATTAGATACGTATAACTGACCAGCTGTATTAAATGTGAATCCTCTTCCTTCGGTTCCGGCAAGCCTAAATTCATAAACTTTTTCAACCTTTACAAAAAGCCAAAAATCATGAGAACTAAGGGATCGTTTGAAAGAATCCGATATCGAAGGGTCTGAAACATCCTCGTAAATTAGGGGGATATTATTGCCATTAATGGTGGAATTAAATAAAGCTGCATCACCTGGCTTAAAATCGCTACCAAACAAGTCGTTACGTTGTCTTTGCAAATAAACATACACATTATAAACGCCAGGTTCTCCTATAATAGCATTTTCATTTTGTCCCATATTAAAAAGATAAATATCAACCAATTTATCGCCAATCTTTTTACAGTAATCATACCATTTTTCATACCATCCAAGACTATTCGTTATCAGTCCAGCAAACTGTATATGAAATCTATCAGTAGGATTAATAACTAGATTTTTATAATAAAAATAGGATTTATTTTCTTCTCCATCGACCCTGGAAAAAAACGCGTTTTACTTGTTTCTTTTGAATCTTCTAAAATTTGTACAGAATTCATTTTATTGTCGTAATCTTTTCCTGTAGTAAAAATAGGATACAAAAATATCACCTTATCATTCGCTTTTGTTCCATCATTCGTTTCATTGTCTATCTTTGTCAAATCATCAAAAGCTGAAATAGTATTATACTCCCCATGACCAGCATACATATTAAGTGATGAATCTCTGTTAGCTGTCCAACCGCTAAAACTCAATTTAAAAGCATCAGCATAAAATATCCCCTTTTTCTTTTTGTCGAAGCCATTTGTGAAAGGTTCGCCGATGCCTTCAAATTGTTCCAAAGAAATTGATGGACCACCAACTGTATTTACAACTTTAGGAAAATAACGTTCATTGTCTGTATTGCCAGACCAAAATCCCCAAGCAGCCCCTTTTTTATCTTTTGGATCTTTATTGTTCTTATCATTTTCGTAAGGTGATTCTTTTGATATTTTTTGTTGAATAGAAAGTAAATCATAAGGAGATTCAAAATTAATCCTAGCCGCCTGAGCGGATGGGAAGAAATAAATCGTATAGTTATTCTCATCGAGCTTAAAGTTAGGCTTGACGTCATCAATCTTACCTGAGTTTGAATCAGTTTTAGTATCTACTTTATTTGAATATACAAAACCTGCATAAGCTGCACTGATAATCGTGGCAGGAAGGAAAAATAGCAATAATGGCAATAAGAATCTTTTTTTCATTATTTAATCCCTCCTTTAAGTGTCGGTACTAACGAGAATTCATATGTTATAAACGGGCTATCTCCAAGAGCATGAACCATATTGGAAAGTTTCTTATAATCTTCATGACTTGATGGAACCATACCTGGTCTATATACGATTGCTAATGGAATAGAAGCCTTTATTTCTTTAGTAGTTTCAGGATAATCATAAACAATTGGTTGGGGGTTGGCTGAATTATCTAAGATTAAACTCTCACAGATTAATCCTTCAGTATCCATGGGATCATCGAATTGGAAATAAGGATTCCCACCATCTTTTAAAGATTCATTAATACTTAGCTTATAATGAATTTGATAGGTAAAATCACTAAAGGAATAATCCCCTTCTTTTTCTTTGCTAGTGTCAAATGTATAAGTCAAATTGATGGCTTCTACACCTTCGACTTCGTTTTGCCAAATAAGGAAAGAAGGAGAAGAAACCTCTGCTCCATCTAATACAAACTTTACTTCGAATCCCCCAAATGAAGAAGGTACCTTCTTTTGGACATTCGCGGATACATCGGCATCTTTTTTATTTAATCCATTCCCGAAATAGAAGGCAGAGAATCCAGTCCCAACGATAGTAAAAGAGGCAACAACTGGGATTAAAATGCCTAATAACCTTTTAACCCTAATCATTGTCTTCACCTCTATGGATAGAAGAATATAGGAACAACATCTTCTTGCTAGATTTGTTATATGGTTCTTCTATCTTGATAAGAAGATCATATACTTCTTCTTTATCTGATATAAATTCAATATCAGAACCCTTATCCATTAAGTAACACATCTGCTTATTGAATTCATATTCTTCTTTATATGAAACAACATCAAATATATTTCTTGATGGGGATGATAATACCAATTCGTAATTACCATCATATATATCGATATCATCTAATCCTTCTATTTGGATGGTACCTTGCTTAATTAGACCAGTATAGGCGTATTCATTATCGTTAATCTTATTAAATGAAAGGGTAGAATCAGCCATCTTAGGTACAAAATATACAGGCATATCTTCCGTGCTTGGATTTGCTAAGCCAAGTAGATATAAATATCTCTTATCATGTACATTTACGAGTTTTGAATAAAGCATTGAATAAATAAGAAGCAATAAGAATGCTACTACTAAGGTAATCATCCCAATTGAAGATCTTAGATATATAAAGAAATATCCAAGGAATACATTTTGATAACCAGTGAACTTACCAACTAGTTTTTCAAACCCAACCTCTTTTTCAAAAAAGTAAGATTCCGCATTGGCATCACCTTTGAAGGTATATAGTTTCTTTCCTTCTTTGGTTTCAACATCAATTAATCTATGTACTACTGTTATTTCTTTGTTTTGGTCAACATCAAACATCTTAAAAGCGTAGATGTCATAGATATTCATGTCTTCTGGCGATACTTTTTCAATAGTAATAAAAGCATAATGCTCGATTCTATTGTAGTCAGACAAAAGATTATTGTCTTTTAAATAGGTATTACTTGGATGGATTGTTTCCATTGATCCAGTCTGGATTACTAACATGGCTGTATTGCCAATGAATACTTGATTATCAGTAAAGTGGGAATATAAAGATACTCCAACAATCCCAACAGATAATCCGCAAATTACAAAAAGGAATATATTCCAAATCGAAAAAGTTGTTTTAGCGGATTTCCCTCTTTTTTCAAAATAAGTAACGACATCTTCATTCTTGGCCTTTTTCTTTAAAGCAGGCATGTCTTTACTTATTTCTTTATTAATAGAGACGTCTTCTAGTCCATTTACATAAAGCAACTTTTTAGATTTGAAATACAAATAGGACAAAGAAAGGAAGGCTATGGCAAAACAAGCTATGACTACAAGACATACGATATATATACCTCTTGTTACATTATCATTAACCATAGTACCCCTCCTTTCCTTTATATATTTATATATTGAGTATAAAAATGGTTCCTATTTATGATTAAGCGACTTTGACGATTGTGGCTCTGGTGACAATCTTCATTGGTTCGCCGATGGCTTCAACGGCAGTCTTCATGGTTGCATATTCTGCAGAATTGATAGGTTCACAAGTAGTGACGCCTTTTCTATCGGCAGTTGTGTAGTGATCCGTATGAGGAGCATATGCAAAGGTGAAAGCAGTTGTTAGTTCTAAGCCATTGGTAATTTGAGCATCACCCCAAACAAGGTCATAACCAGTATAACCGGTTGTAACAGTACCAGTAGCAGCAGCCAATCCGGTAGGAACGACCCATTTATTTAATTCATTCTTAACTTCGACGGTAGTGACAATCTTAACTTTGACAGTAGTTTCACCAAATGTCCCATGATCGACTTGTGGAGTAGATGGTTGCTTGTACTTGATTGTTGAGGTTGCACTGGTTTCATTAGTCAAAGTAATTCCAGTGACTTCTAAACCAAGTAATTCATCTCCGGCGGCAACAATCTTTGCTCTTGTTTCGGCAGTTTGATCTAGATGAAGTTTGAATGTGTCAGAAACAGTTTCAAATGTCCCAATATGAAGCATGTTCTCAACTTTTAAAGAAGCATTGGACTTGGTGTCGACTTGTTTATCTCCGAAATACCAAACAGAGAAACCCGAACCTACGACAGCAATGGCGACTGCGGCAGGAACCAAAATTGATACTAAAAATCTTTTCATTATCATAGCCTCCTATTTTTAGTGCCGCTATTTAAGCAAGAATTTTGAAAAATGCAAATCAATCGCACCACTTTTTTTAAAATTATTCTAGATAGAGAACCAAATGTTGGATAAATCTATGTGCTATAATAAGCGTGCCAAA
>CABQKC010000047.1 GCA_902464635.1 uncultured Caryophanales bacterium
ACAAGAGAAGCATGAACCCTTCCATGAGGGAATTCATGAATACTATTGAATATGGTGATAAGGTGTATTAGATTAACATAGTCAAAAGCATGGTGAACCAAGATTCACCTACATTAAAGAAACGGAATCAAAACATTCATCCATTAAGGCAATTATGGCCTCACTATATAAGTAGGCGATTAGCAACAAAAAAGGCTACAAACTTTTTTATTTTTTGTAGCCAATTAATTGAATTATTTTTCGTCTTTCATGGTTGGGAATAACAATACTTCCCTGATATTTTGCGTGTTAGTGAATAACATGCAAAGTCTATCAATGCCAACTCCGATACCGCCTGCTGGAGGCATGCCGTATTTAAGGGCATCCATGAATGAATAATCAATATCGTTTGCTTCTTCGTCCCCTCTATTCTTGGCTTCTAACTGAGCCTTGAATCTTTCTAATTGATCGAATGGGTTATTTAATTCGGTATAGGCATTCCCGAATTCAAATCCGCCGATAAAGAATTCAAATCTTTCAACAAAGCGGGGATCTTCGCTCTTTTTTGTAAGAGGAGATACTTCAATTGGATAGGTATGGATGAATGTAGGTTGGATTAAAGTCTTTTCGACAAATTCATCAAAGAAGGCTTGAATAATGTACCCGACTGAGTTCCAACTTTTTTCAAGAGGTACATTATGTTCTTTTGCCAAAGCCACTGCTTCTTCAAAGCTCATTTGCTTGGTAAAATCGATTCCAGTTTTTTCTTTAATGGCTTCGGTCATAGAAATCCATTTGAATGGTTTAGAGAAATCAATTTGGATATCACCCCAAGTGACAATGTCGCTTTTGGCAATCTTTTCAGCTAAATCTTTGAATAATCCTTCGACCCAAATTCTCATATCGGACAAATCGCCATAAGCTTGATAAAGTTCGATTGTAGTGAATTCGGGATTATGACGAGTGTCAATTCCTTCATTACGGAAAATACGTCCAATTTCATAAACTCTATCAATACCGCCAATCATGGCTTTCTTTAGGTTAAGTTCGGTCGCAATACGCAAATAGAAGTCTTTATCTAAAGCATTGTGATGGGTAATAAATGGTCTAGCAGAAGCGCCCCCAGCAATAGGAGAAAGAACTGGAGTTTCAACTTCTACAAACCCTAAATCGTCGCAAAATCTTCTTATTTCTTTAACAATTGCAGGTCTAAGTATGGCAACGCGTCTAGAATCATCATTGACAATCATATCTAGATAACGCTTCCTGAAACGGTCTTCTGTATCGGTTAAGCCGTGGAACTTTTCTGGTAATGGTTTTAAGCATTTGCAGATATGGGTATATTTTTCAACCTTGATAGTTAACTCACCGGTTCTAGATTTCATCAAGATGCCTTTGACCCCGACGATATCACCAAGATCAGCAAGCTTAAAGACGGCATAATCGTGTTCACCAATTATATTGATGCCAATCCAAAGCTGGATGTTCCCATATTCATCTTTGATATTAGCGAAGCTGGCTTTTCCCATTCTACGGATGGCCATTAACCTACCAGCGACATCTACTTCGATATTCTTTTCGGTCAATTCTTCAGCACTTAATTCGCCATATTTGGCTCTAATGTCTCTAATTTGGTCTTTCCATTCATATCTAGTTCCGAATGGATCAACACCTAATTCTTCATATTTTGGTAATTTATCAAGACGTACTTGTTCTTGATCGTTTAGCTTTTCTTCCATATAAAAACCTCAAAACTATTGCCTTAGTAGTTTACTCTAAATTGTTTGCATTTTGAATTAACTTATCAGTTAAAGTAAATATAATTTAAAAAGAAGCGACCCGTGTAGTGATTTAAAATTCTAAATCCATGACATTTTTCCATCTAGAAACGATTTCTTTTACCTTTTTCTTGTATGGAACTACATCAAAATCTTCATCCTTTTCTTTTAGAATTGAGTCGATAAGTCTAGCGATTTCTATCGCATCTTCTTTGCTACAACCCCTAGTTGTCGCAGCGGCAAAGCCTAATCGAAGCCCGCTAGTTAATCCTGGAGTTAAGGTATCATTATGAATCATGTTCTTATTGGCAGTTATTCCAACTCTTTCTAATCTAGTTTGAGCAACCTTGCCATTAATCCCATAAGAAGAGAGAACATTTAGCAAGAACAAATGATTATCCGTACCAGAAACTTTTGCGCCTAATGAAGCAAGTTCATCATTGCATGCTTTCGTGTTTTCTAATACATGGGTCATGTATTCTTTAAATTCTGGCTTTAAATCTTCTCCAAAGCAAATTGCCTTGGCAGCGATTACGTGTTCAAGCGGTCCGCCTTGTGTATAAGGAAAGACAGAAGAATCAATTTTCTTAGCCAAATCTAATCGATTAGAAAGGATAATCCCTCCCCTAGGACCTCTTAATGTCTTATGGGTAGTAGATGTAACAATATCGCAGTAATCAACTGGGTTCTGGGTTAATTTAGCAGCGATTATTCCAGCAATGTGGGCCATATCGACCATGAACAATGTCTTTGCTTCAGAACGAGAATTATGTTCATCGATAATCTCTCTCATCTTCTTGAAATCAATATCAAAAGGATAAGCACTATAACCTGCCAAAAATAAAGCAGGATTTTCTTCGTCTAGTCTCTTTCTAATTATTTCGTAATCAAGATGAGCATCGTCTCCAAGAGGATAAAAAACAAAATTATACGTATGGGCGGAGAAAGAAACATTAGACCCATGTGTTAAATGTCCCCCATCATTTAAGGTTAAAGAGAGTATTTTATCTCCAGGATTTAGCAAGGCATGGTAGGCTGCAAAATTAGCCTGCGATCCTGAATGAGGCTGAACATTAACATACTGGGCATTAAATAGTTTCTTTAATCTTTCCCTAGCAATGTTTTCCACCGCATCAACATTCTCACATCCCCCATAATATCTATGCCCTGGATATCCTTCTGCATATTTCGCGGTAAATATCGAAGCCTGTGCTTCTCTTACTGATTTAGAAGGATAGTTCTCGCTAGCAATAAGCTCTATTCCTTCGTTTTGCCTATTTTCTTCTTCAATTAAAAACTGCTCTATTTCTTTATCTACCATAATTGCTCCTCGAATTTAGTATAAAGCCTAGGCGTTTATAGGCAATATAAAAGCGCCCTTTTTAGGACGCTAATATTAGGCATTTGCTTCTTTGGCTTTTGAGCCAGTATAAAGTTGATAATACTTGCCTTTTTGTTTTAATAGGTCTTCGTGATTGCCTCTTTCAATTATCTTGCCGGACTCTAAAACCATGATGACATCACTATTTTGAATGGTAGATAAACGGTGAGCAATAACAAATACCGTTCTTCCTTTCATAATTGCATCCATGCCATTTTGGACTAGTTTTTCAGTATGGGAGTCAATTGAAGAAGTTGCCTCATCTAGAACTAGTACAGGTGGATTAGCACAGGCAGCCCTAGCAATAGATATAAGTTGCCTTTGCCCTTGGGATAATCCTGCCCCCGCTCCATGCAAGATAGTGTCATAGCCTTCTGGCAACATCATTATGAAATTATGGGCATTAGCTAATTTAGCAGCTTTTATGACTTCTTCATCGCTAGCGGAAGGATTGCCGTATCTAATATTATCTTTAACGCTTCCAGTGAATAAATTAGTTTCTTGAAGAACCATGCCCATAGCACGTCTAAGATCTTTCTTTTTAATCTTATTGATATTGATTCCGTCAAATCTTATCTTGCCATCCTCGATATCATAGAATCTATTCAAGAGGTTGGTAATCGTGGTCTTACCTGCCCCGGTAGGACCAACAAATGCTACTTTTTGACCTGGTTTAGCATATAAAGTTACATCATGTAGGACTGTCTTACCTTTAACGTAAGCAAAGTCTACATCCGACATAGTTATATCCCCTCTTAACCAGGTATAGGAAGTTGGAGAACCATCTGTATGAGGATGCTCCCAAGCCCACATGTTAGTTTTTTCTTCGCATGGAATTGGATTGCCGTTTTCATCTTTTTTGGCGTTGACTAGCATTACATATCCGTCATCGACTTCACTAGGTTCATCAATAAGGGCAAATATACGTTCTGCCCCTGCTAAAGCCATGATAGCCAAATTGATTTGGTTAGCAACTTGACCAATTGGAAGAGTAAATGATTTCCCTAATGTTAAGAAAGAAATTATTAATCCAGCCTTTATAGGCATGACCCCATATCCCATCAATAAACCACCAACTAAAGCAATGACGCAGTATTGCAAATGGGCCAAATTAACAGTTATAGGACCAAGGATGTTGGAGAATTGCTGAGCCTTTGTTGTATATCCGCATAAGGCATCATTTAATTTGTCGAATTCTTCCTCGGATTCTTTTTCATGGGTGAATACTTTAATGACTTTTTGACCAGAAATCATTTCTTCGATATATCCATTTGTCATACCTAAACTTCTTTGCTGAGAAATGAAGAAGGTAGATGATTTATGCGAGAAAATCGCGATACAGGTAATGATAATCACAAAGAAGAACAATACGATTAAGGTTAGATAGACATTTAAAACTAGCATTGCTACTAAAGCCGCAACCATAGTGACAATAGAAGAAACAACCATTGGGAGAACTCTTGATATGAATTCCCTTAATGTATCAATATCGTTTGTATAAACAGACATGATATCCCCATGTGTCCTAGTATCGAAATATGATAAAGGAAGGCTTTCCATATGTGAAAATAGCTCATCCCTTATCTCTTTTTGGGTTCCTTGTCCAATTTGAGACACTACTATTTGATAGATATAATTAGTAACAACACCTATTAAATATATTCCAACCATAATTAATATTACGGTTTCTAGGCTCATTGGTATTCCATATAGATATGTAGGTTGATTCGAAAGCATCGGGGTGATGAAATCATCGATAAGGATGCTTCCGATAAAGGCAGAGCCAATTACCCCTGCTGCACCTGAAATCAAAATAGTAACACAAGCCAAAACAAGAAGGGCAGGCGAGAATTTAAACATTCTTTTTATGATTGAACCAAAAAGAATAGCAGACTTCTTGAATCCAATCTTTTTTGCATTATTATTGCTCATCGAAATCACCTCCACCCATTTGGGTTTCATACATTTCCTTATATATAGAAGAACTCTTCATTAGTTCATCATTATTTCCTTGGGCAACAATTTTCCCATCATCCATGATTAAGATGATGTCGCAGTCTTTAATGGATAAAACCCTTTGGGCAATGATGAATTTAGTAACATTTGGAATTTCTTCCTTAAATGCTTTCCTAATAAGAGAATCAGTATGTGTATCAACTGCAGATGTCGAATCATCTAGAATCAATATCTTTGGGGATTTTAATAAGGCGCGTGCGATGCAAAGCCTTTGCCTTTGACCTCCAGAAACATTGGTTCCTCCTTCGTCTATATGGCTATCGTATTTTTGAGGGAACGATTCAATAAATTCATCCGCACAAGCTAGATGTGCTGCTTTCTTTATTTGTTCATCGCTTGCATTTGGATTACCCCATAACAAGTTAGATTTTATTGTTCCGGTGAACAAAACATTCTTTTGAAGAACAACTGCTACATTGTCTCTAAGCGTCCTTAAATCATAATCTTTAACATCGACTCCGCCAATTTTGACAGATCCAGAACTGACATCATATAACCTGGCCATCATGGATACTAATGTGGATTTAGATGAACCGGTCGCCCCTATAATTCCAACAGTAGAACCACTAGGAATATTTAAATTAATATGGTCAAGGACGTTTTTCTCTCCTGAAGCACTGTAACGAAAACACACATCATCATAAACAACACTTCCATCTTTTACTTCTTTTACTGCGTTTATAGGGGAAGTAATGTCTGGTTTCTCGTCAATTACTTCTGAAATTCTTTCGGCAGAGTTTCTAGCAATAATTACCATTACAAAGCACATGGAAACAAACATTAATGAATTAAGTATCTGGTATGTATAAGTTATTAATGAGGTTAAAGAACCTGTATTGAATCCAATTGGAGAATTTCCTGAAGCTAGAATCATCTTAGCCCCGAAATAAGAGATAACAATCATGCAGGAATAAACGGCAAAATTCATCGTTGGGGAATTAAAGGCCAGTATCCTTTCGGCATGCAAGAACGTTTTGTAAATAAAATAGGAAACGTGCCCAAATTTTTCTTTTTCAAAGTCTTCCCTGCCAAATGATTTAACAACCCTAATGCCGGCTAAATTCTCTTGAACAGAAGCGTTTAAATCATCATATGCGTTAAATACTCTAACGAAAGTTGGATGGACTTTTATGGAGATAAAGAACAAAACAAATCCAAGTAATGGGATTAATGCGAGGAAAGTCAATGCCAATTGCCATGAAGTGACACAAGCCATGATAAAGGCAAAGACAAGCATAATAGGAGATCTTACAATAGTCCTTAAAATCATTTGAACCGAATTTTGGACGTTAGTGACATCCGTTGTTAACCTAGTAACAAGCGAAGGGGTAGAGAATTTATCAATATTAGAAAAAGAATAATCCTGTATGTGGTAATACATCTGTTTTCTTAGGTTTCTACCAAAATTACTAGATGCAATAGACGCAAAAAAGCCTGCCATGACGCCACCGAAGCAACTAACTAAGGCCATGGCAATCATAATTAAGCAAATATAGACTAGTTCAGGGACTTGCTCAGCACCCATAGAGCCAACTTGAGGGTCAATGATATTAATTACTTTAGCGGCAAAGAAAGGAATAAGGACTTCCCCTACAACTTCAATCGTGACGAAAACCCAGGCCAAGATACAATATCTCCATGA
Organism: uncultured Caryophanales bacterium; assembly: GCA_902464635.1. Taxonomy (GTDB): domain Bacteria; phylum Bacillota_I; class Bacilli_A; order RFN20; family CAG-826; genus Alloenteromonas. The sequence goes on from CABQKC010000047.1 coordinate 6,797, forward strand.
GCCTTTCATATATTTTAGCAACGACTTAAGCACATGGGACTTCTTAAATTTTTTGATAGTTTCCTCGTCTTTTCTTTTTTTCTCTTCGATCATTTTCGCAAAGCTATCGTCCATTTTTGTTTCGTATTATTCAGTTAGGCCTAGTTTGATGACTGAATAACTTCTCCTTTCTAGGC
>CABQKC010000048.1 GCA_902464635.1 uncultured Caryophanales bacterium
TCCTTGCATGCTTTAGCCCCCTCTTGACCAGGGAATCGAGCATGCTCGACCATTCGTCCTTCGTCTCGCTTGGCTGTATGGAAAACGCCAATACCTCTGGGTATCCATCCATGCCAATCCCCATTATTATGTGGACTGCCTCCTTCTCCACCGTCCCCCTTCGCAGCGGTATGTAGATGGCATCGGCAAAGAGTGCCAGGTATCCTTCCTTTATCGGCCTGGAGGAAAACCTTTCCACGTCTTCCTTGACGGCATCCGTAATCACAGATATCGTCGAGGAGGAGTATTTGTGGCCGTATAGCGATTCGACTATTTCCTGGATCTGCGAATCGGTCATCCCGGCGGAATAGAGCTTGAGAATGGTCTGCCCGATGTTCTGGGTAGACCTCTTCCTACGGTCGAAAAGGCCAGTCTCGAATTCCGATTTCCTGTCCCTGGGAACATCAATCTTTATGACGCCATAGGATGTATTCAGCATCCTTTCGTAATATCCATTCCTGGAATTGCCTAGCTCCTTGGAGGCACCCTGGGTGCTCTTTTCGTATCCGAGGAATGCAGTCAACTCGTGACCAATTATTTCGTTGACGCCCTTCTCGATTTCCTCCCTCAATACCTCCTTGAGTATCTCGTCCAGGTTTATTTTTTGACCATTTGCATTAGCATTTACTAACGCGTTCAGCATTGTTTGTGATAGATTATTCATGCAGGACTCCTTTCTAATTTGGTCGTTAAAATTGTGAGTTCCTGCTTTTCTTTTGTCAATTCCGCCGCGCGACCCCTAGGGGTCATTGTGCAACCATCCCTTCATTTCATTCAGGAATGTTTACACAATTAAACGGATACTCTCATTTTGCAATTTGTATGAAAAAATATTTTCATAATATGAAATAATATAGTTATGGGAAAGATAAAGTTTGGAACAGGCGGGTTTCGAGGAATAATAGGCGAAGCCTTCAACAAAGAAAACGTAAGGTTAGTAGCAGAGGCACTTTCTTTGATAATTGAAGAAGAAAATGCCAAAAAAGAAGTAGTGATTTGTTACGATAGAAGGAACTATTCCCCTGAAGCAGGACTAGAAATGGCTAAAGTTTTAGCTAGTCATAATATAAGAGTTTATCTAGCAAATACCGACTCTCCTACACCTGCAGCAATTTATCATACAATGGCTAGAAATAATGATTATGGAATAATGATTACAGCTAGCCATAATCCATCTACTTTCAATGGGGTAAAACTCTTTACCAAAGGCGGTTATGATGCCGATGAAGCTTTTACTAAAAAAGTAGAAAAGAAAGTCGATTCAATTACATCTATCCCTGAATTTAAGGATGAATATTATTCTTTAATAACTAGATTCAATCCTCTTCCGGAATATATTTCTAACATTCTTAAATTTTCAAAGAAAAAGTTAAACCATAACATCAAAGCTGCCTATGACAATATCTATGGAACTGGGATTGATTCGATTTTACCCATATTAAAAGAAATAGGAATAGAAGACCCATTAGTTTTAAATCCAGAACACGATACTAATTTTGGCGGGAAGTTACCTAACCCAATCCCGTGCAACTTAAAAGATCTTATCAATATAGTAAAAGAAGATAAATATGATGTAGGTTTCTCTGCTGATTCAGATGCAGATAGGCTTGCCGTAATTGATGAAAAAGGTAATTTTGTTTCTCCAAACGAAACTATGGCATGCATCTATTATTACCTAGTCAAGGTTAAAGGAGAGAAGGGTGATGTAGTTAGAAATGTCGCTTCTAGCTTCCTTCTTGATGATTTAGCTACTGCTTTAGGTCAAAAATGCCATGAAGTTGATGTCGGATTTAAAAATGTAACTAGAGGCATGGCCGATACTAATGCCCTTTTAGGTGGCGAAAGTAGCGGAGGTCTTACAGTTAGAGGCTATCTAAAAGGCAAAGATACGACTTTTGCCTTAACCTTATTCCTAAACATGATGGATGATATGAATAAACCTGTATCCGAAATCGTAAAGGAAGTAAAAGAATTTGCCTCCTATAAATCTTTTGAATTTGAATCTTTTGTCGAATATCCTTCTTCAAAAGAGAATTACATTGAAAAATATCTAGAAAACAATAATCCTGAATTTGATATTCCTTTGTTAAAGAAGGAACACATTGATAGGAACTTCAAATATTATTTCTCTCCACATGAATGGGGATTATTAAGACTATCTAATACAGAACCAGTCTTGAGGCTATATCTAGAATTAGATAATAAGGATTTATTGATTAAAGAAGAAAACCGCATCAAAGAATTCGTTTCTAGGATGAGATAGAGTTTTTAGTTTATTATGCAAAAATAGTTTAAATCACTACATGTCCTCACTATTTTTTGATTTTTAGATAAGAATTAACCATACAAAGAATGAACAATGTTCTAATTTCTTTTTATCAAATGGCTTTTATACATCTTTTATTCTAGAATATTGGCATGGAATTTTATCGCTTGTGTATTTTGTTTTTAATCGGCGGAGTTGGAGGCTGGGTTCTTGAACTATTTTTCCGTCGTTTTGTTTCGATGAAAAAGTGGGTCAACCCTGGATTTCTAGCAGGCCCATTGCTTCCTTTGTATGGATTTGGGGTAATTTGTCTATATTACCTATGTTCTATCGATTACACATTCTCCGGATCAATATCTAAAGCATGGGGAGAAGTACTTTGCATTATCTCAATTGGGCTTGCTATGACTTTAGTTGAATTCATTGCCGGGATTATCTTTATCAAGGGAATGAATATCAAATTATGGGATTATACGAATAGACCTCTTAATATTATGGGCATCATATGTCCTGAATTCTCTCTTATCTGGTGTTTATGCGGGGCATTATATAGATATCTAGCTCATCCTGGATTTGTCTTTATAACCGATTTCTTCTTAAATAATGCGATTTATTTCTTGTTTATATTAGGAATCCTATACGGGATATTGCTAGTAGATTGCTATTATTCGTTCGACGTTGCCTTTAAACTTAAGAAAGCTATTAAGTCTTCTAATCTCGTTCTTGAGTGGGATAAAGCCAAGACTAGTTTTGCTGAATATCATGAGAAGATGAAACAACATGCTCCTTGGATATTTGCTTTCTCTACTTCGAAAGTAAATCTAGTAACCTTAGCATCATCCTATGTTGAAAAGGCAATGGAATTCGATGAGAATAGAAGAAGAAATAACGAAATCAAAAACGAGACGAAACTACAATTAAAGAAAATGAGGAAGGAAAGATAATCTATGCCTTTTAATGGAATCCCCTTTTATATTTTTATTGGACTTTTCCTATTGATTAGCATCATCCATTTGGTATTTTGCTTTAAAGAAATGGAGAAGTGGAGAAAGATTACCAAACCTTTCTGCGTGATTATTTTAGCTATAGCCATCGCATTTGCTTCACCTACCCAATATCTAATATATATAGGATTACTATTTGGGGTAATCGGTGATATATGCTTGATTAAGAAACATAAGGTTTGGCCCTTTGTGTCCGGGGTAATTGCCTTCTTCCTTAATCACATTTGTTTTATAGCAGAAGCAATCAGGTTATGCTATCCAGTTAATTATTTCCTTTATTTCTTCCTAGGCTTTTTCCCAATTATATTTTGCCTAGGTGGATATTTTGTATTCAAAAAGATAATTAGGGAAGGAAGGTTGTCTTTTGGTGCCAGCGTATATGGGGCTATTCTTACTCTTGATTTCCTAACGATGTTTATTTTGGCAATAAGTAGGCATTCCATTTCTCTTGCTATTGCTAGCTGTGGCGGTCTTTCCTTCATAGTTTCTGATATTTATCTATGCTACACATTATTTGTTAAGGACAAGAAAAGAAGAGACTTCTTCATCATGGCCTCTTATTTATTGGCGCAGGCTTTAATTGCCTTGGGTTTAGTATTTACTTTCATTCCGATTATATAGCTAAAAACAAAGATAATTTTTTGCTAGCTTTAAATCTATGGGAGATGGAATTCTTTTCTTCTTCGCTAATTTCACCAAAATATTTATTGTTTTCCCTACAAAAGAATATTGGATCATAACCAAATCCGTTTGACCCATGTGGTGAAGTAGTGATTTCTCCTTTTACATCCCCTTCAAAATATAAAGGTTTTGCATTTTTGTTTTCTAAGTAGCAGATGCAGCAAACAAATCTAGCATCCCTAGGTTTATTTTCTAGCATCTTGAATATCTTTTCGTAGGCTTTTGGATAGGAACCGCACTCTTGTTCAAATCTAGATGAATGTAATCCAGGGAAATTATCTAATGAAGTAATTTCTAATCCTGAATCATCCGCGATTACGGGGAAGGATACTAGCTTAGATAACGCCAAAGCCTTCAAATAGGAGTTTTCCCTATAGGTAGAACCGGTTTCTTCTACTTCTAGATCGATATTTAAATCAGCAGGGGTATAGACAACATAACCTAAAGGAGAAAGCAGTTCCCTGTATTCTTTTAGCTTTCCCTTATTGTTGGTTGATAGACAAATTTCTTTATTCATAATACGTAAAAGTATACAAACAATGTTATTATATGTGTATGGATATTTTAGTTTTCGGGGCAGGATATGTTGGATTATCTCTTGCCTGTGCCTTATCTAAAAAACATAAAGTAAAGGTAATCGATATAGATTCAAATAGAATTGACCTAATAAATAAAGGCATATCTCCAATATTTGACCCATTGATGAAAGACTATATAAGTAAGGTCAAAGGGATTAATTGCATCAATAATGAGCGTTTCGATTTAGCTTTCATCGCCGTACCTACTAATTTCATTGAGGACAAAGGTTATTTTGATTTAGATAATCTTATAAATTGCCTAGATAAATGTAAGGAATTTAATATCAATAAAGTAGTAATTAGGTCTACTATTTCTTATGGGGATTCTAGAAAACTAGCAAATAAATATCCTACATTAGATATTATCTACGCCCCTGAATTCTTAAAAGAAGGGGAGGCTATATTTGATATATTAAATCCAACTAGAATCGTCATAGGTGAAAAGGATAATAATTCAAATCTAGCCAAAGAAGTAATGGATATATTGTCTAATCTAGCAAAGAATAATCCAAATAAATACATATGTTCATATGAAGAAGCCGAATCCATTAAACTATTTTCTAATTCATATCTAGCCATGAGAATTGCTTTCTTTAATGAACTAGATTCTTTTTGCATGGAAAAAGGAATTCCATCTTCGTTGATAATAAAAGGACTAAGTGACGATCCTAGGATTGGTAAAGGATATAATTCTCCTTCATTTGGCTATGGGGGATATTGCCTTCCAAAAGATAGCAAGCAGTTATTGACTTCATTTGAAGGGATACCTCAGACCTTAATTAAAGCCATCGTGGATTCAAATGAAACTAGGAAGAATTATCTTTCTTCTAAGATAAATAAAGAATTAGAAAAACTAGATAATCCAATCGTAGGAGTATATGGAATATCTTCTAAAAAAGGAGGGACGAATTATAAATCCTCCCCAATGGAAGATATCATCAAAAACATAAAAGATGCAGGACATGTAGTCATTATCTATGATCCAAATATCCAAATTGAAGAAGTATACGGATGCAAAGTGATAAAGGATTTAGATGAATTTATATCTAGAATTGATTATCTAGTACTTAACGATTTCTCTTCATCTAATTTAAATATAGATAAACCCACATTCAAGATTTCTAGATAAGAAGAAGTCAGGATATGTCTAGCCCTTCTAGAAAAAGAAAGTTTTTTGAGTTTCCCCATTTTACGTCATAAAAAATGATTTTTCTGTTTATTTTTTGGT
>CABQKC010000049.1 GCA_902464635.1 uncultured Caryophanales bacterium
TCAAGAAAGGAAGTTATTCTAGTTCCTGTTCCTAAGATGGAATTTAGAATACAAGGAAACAATCATGAACAAGAAAAAATTCTATATTACTACCCCTATTTATTATCCAAGCGGATCTCCACATCTAGGACATACATACTGCACGACTTTATGTGATGTCATTGCTAGAGGAAAAAGGCTAAGGGGGTATGAAGCTTATTTTCTAACAGGTACCGATGAACATGGCGAGAAAATAGAAAAGAACGCCATGGCAAAAGGAGTCACCCCACAGCAATTTGTTGATGAAATTGTTGTTAGATTCAAAAACCTTTGGAAAGCAATGTGCATCTCTAATGATGATTTCATTAGGACTACGGATGCTAGACACGTCGAAACTGTCAAAAAGATTTTTTCTCGTTTACTAAAGCAAGACGATATCTATCTTTCTTCCTATACAGGTTGGTATTGCGTCCATGAAGAAACTTATTGGACCGAAACCCAAGTTGGGGAAGAACATCTTTGCCCAGAATGCCATAGGCCAGTAGAAAGAAAGGATGAACCAGCTTATTTCTATAGATGTAATAAGCATGTTGATTCATTGCTTAAGTTCTATGACGCAAATCCTAAATTCATTACCCCTGAATCCAGGAAGAATGAAATGATTAATACCTTCATTAAACCCGGTCTTCAAGATTTATGTGTTTCTAGGACTTCTTTTACCTGGGGAGTACCAGTAGAAGAAGATAAAAAGCATGTTGTTTATGTTTGGCTTGATGCCCTTGTAAATTACATTTCTGCTTTAGGATATCTTCAAGATGATAATTCTAAATTCAAGGAATTCTGGGAAGATGAAGATTGTGAGATAGTACATGTAATCGGGGCTGATATAACTAGATTCCATGCGATTTATTGGCCAATGTTCCTCGAATCTCTTGGATTAAGGGAACCAAATAGATTATTTGTCCATGGCTTATTAATGATGAAAGATGGAAAGATGTCCAAATCTAGAGGAAATGCCATTTCAGCCTACCCACTTATTGATAGATATGGAGTCGATGCCCTTAGATATTATCTAGTCGAGGAAATACCTTTTGGACAAGACGGCGTTTTTACTCCTGAACAATTTGTCATGAGAATTAACCAAGACTTAGCAAATAACCTAGGCAATCTTTTAAATAGAACTGTCTCCATGATTGATAAATATTTTAACGGAATAATCCCTGCCTATGAAAAAGGAGTTGGACCATTCGATACTGATTTAGAGCAAATGGAAGAAAACACCATCTCTAAATATGAATTGCTTGTTGATGATCTAAAAGTAACAGAAGCTTATGCAGAGGTTATGAGCCTAGTTAGCAGGGCTAATAAATATATCGAAGAAAATGCTCCTTGGGCTTTAGCAAAAGATGAAAGTAAGACTAGAGAACTATCTTCAGTAATGTCCCATTTAGCACATGTCTTATTTACTGCAGGTATGTTATTAAAGCCAATCCTAGTTACTAAATCAGATAAGATTTTTAATCAGCTTGGACTAAAAGAAGAGGGGCGTGCATACGAAAACATACATAATGCACATCTTCTAGACAACGTCAAAGTCAATAAAGGTGAGCAATTATTCCCTCGTCTAGATGCTAAAAAAGAAATTGAAGCCATTGTCGAGATGATGAATGGCCCAAAGGAAAAAGCCGCTATATAAAATGAATAAGTCTATCCCCCAAATTCTAAAAGGAAGCTGTGTCGATTTGTCTTTTGAAGGCAAAGGTGTTTTCAAATCCAACAAGAATGTCGTTTTTGTTGATGGGATGTTTCCTGGCGAAGAAGGGGAAATAGAAATAACTTATAAACGTAACGGGGCTTTATTTGGAAAGATAAAAAAACTAACAAAAGTTTCTAAAGATAGAATCGAACCTAAATGCAAAGTATGTTCTGCCTGCGGGGGGTGTTGCTTTCAGCAGCTTTCCTATAATACCCAGTTAGAATATAAAACCAAGAAAGTTAAGGAGCAATTCACCAAGATTGCCAAAATGGATGTTAAGATAAATCCTTGCATCGGGATGGATGATCCTTATTTCTACAGGAACAAAATCCAAATGCCTTTTGGAAAAGATAATAAAGGCAACCCCTACTGCGGCTTTTATAAATCCAATACCCATGTAATCGTTCCTATTGATACTTGTTATATAGAAGATATACGTGCCAAACACATTTTGGATGCGATTAAAAAGCTATTGAAGTCATTTAAAATCGAACCATATATTGAAGATGAAAGATGGGGAATATTAAGACACGTCCTCATTAAAACTTCATTTTATAAGAAGCAAATAATGGTTGTTTTAGTCACTGCAGTTGATGTTTTTCCTAGCAGGAATAATTTTGTAAAGGCATTAATAAAAGAATGTCCTGAAATCACTACAATCATCCAAAACATAAATACAAGGGATACAAATGTCATCCTAGGTGAAAAGCAAAGAATCCTGTATGGGAAAGGATATATAGAAGATACCTTATGTGGGGTTAATTTCCAAATATCCGCGAAATCTTTCTACCAAACTAATCCTATAATGACTGAAAAGCTCTATAGCTATGCGATTGATAAAGCTGAATTGACTAAAGATGATGTTGCTTTTGATGCTTATTCAGGAATCGGGACAATTGGATTAATTGCCAGCAAGAAAGCAAAAGAAATTATCTCAGTCGAATTAATAAAGGAAGCTGTTATAGACGGGATAAAAAACGCGAAAAGAAATAACATTGATAATTTCAGGATGTATAACGATGATGCTTCTTCTTTTATGGTTAAAATGGCGACAAATAAACAAGGGGTTGATGTTTTATTCATGGATCCCCCAAGAAAAGGATCTGATAAAAGATTCCTGGATGCCTTATTGAAATTAAAACCAAAGAGAGTTATCTATGTTTCTTGCGATCCTACTACTTTAGCTAGGGATGTAGCATATATATCTAAATCTTATGAAATTAAAGACATACAGCCGTTTGATATGTTCCCACATACTTTTCATGTTGAGACTGTGGTGTTGCTGAGTCGCAAAAATGGCTGAAAAAGGCCAAAAATCGATAGAAATTGATGGATTTCCTACTTCTCAAAAAAGCAGGAAATCCTCTTTTTTTATTGCAAAAATGGACTAAGTGGCGGTAAACCGGTAAAAAACAGGGCTTTACTCGTATGGGGAAATAGGTCAACTTCAAAAATGAACACCCAACCTACCTAGTATCGATATGGGGATAGGTGGCAGGTAGGTTTACACGATGGTAGGAATAGGTGAAAAAGCCCTTGTTCATCGGCTTTTTCGAAAAATCACGATTTTCAGATTTTTTGCGTTTTCGGAGTACAGTGCAACTACACAGACAACCTGGGAAACCGATTTTTGGCCGAAAAAGGGGCAAAAACAGGGGTATAGTTTGATTCGAAAGGCCGAAAATTGATTGATTAGCTCGAAATCGAGTCTTGCTTTTTGGATGAGTGTCGATGATGCAACCAGATTTTAGAAGTCTTTGAATGGCACACATGCAGTAGAAATATGGAATTAACTGTTTTGAAATAGAAAATCTTTCTATAAACTTGTTATAATATTTGTGATGAATTTTTCAAAGGCAATAAAGGCTCTGAGAGAAGAGCTTCTCTTATCGCAGGTGGAGATGGCCGAGTTTCTTGATGTTTCTTTTGCAACCGTAAATCGTTGGGAGAATGGGCATCATCAACCTACCTATAAAGCAAAAAGAGAAATTATGGGCCTTTGTAAGAAACATAAAATTAAAGTAGAGGATTAGCATATGGCAACTATTGATGAAAAAGTGTTGTGGGGTGCCGCCGAAAAACTCCGCGATAAATGTGACCCTGCTGATTATAAGAACGTTGTTCTGGGTTTGGTCTTCCTGAAATATGTCAGCGATCGTTATATGGCCAAATACAACGCCCTGGTTAAAGAAGGAGAAGGGTCAGAAAACGATGAAGACGAATATATCGCTGATCACGTATTTATTGTTCCAAAAGAAGCTTTATGGAATAACGTTGCTGGGTATTCTAAAAGCCCTGAATTGGGCCAAAAAATTGATGAAGCTTTTATCTTACTCGAAAAGCATAATAATCAGCTAAAGGGTATTCTACCTAAGACGTATTCAAAGAGCGATTTAGACAAAAAGGCTTTAGGCGAATTGGTTGATTTCTTTACCACAAATCTTCATATGGAAGATGCTGACGGAGATTTTTTCGGTCAAGTCTACGAATATTATATCGGAGCTTTCGCTACATATATGCCGCAAAAGGGCGGCGAATTCTTTACTCCAAAGTCTATCGTTGAATTGATGGTTGATATCATTGAACCCCATAAAGGCCGTGTTTATGATCCTTGCTGCGGGTCCGGCGGCATGTTTGTTCAATGTGAAAAATTCGTCAAAGAGCATCAAGGACTGGTTGATGACCTCTCTATCTATGGTCAGGAATCAAATCCCGGTACCTGGAAGATGGCAAAAATGAATCTTGCTATTCGCGGCATTGAAGGCGATTTGGGCGAAAGCAATGGCGATTCTTTTACTGATGATAAGCATAAGGATTTACGTGCTGATTATATTCTTGCAAATCCACCCTATAATTCCAAAGACTATTGGAAAGCAGAATTAGAAGGTGACCCAAGGTGGATATTCGGTAAACCTGATGAAAAGAACGCAAACTATGCTTGGCTTGAATTAATGTACGCAAAGCTGGCTCCAAAAGGATTGGCGGCCATTCTTATGCCAAATGGCGCTACTACTAGTGGCGGTGTTGATTTAAATGTTCGCAAAGCCATGGTGGAAGCTGGTAAGGTCGACGCCATTCTTGATTTGCCTGATAAACTATTTGCTAATACAGGTATTAGTGTTCAGTGCTGGGTTCTAAACCGTGGTAAAACTGATACGGATATTTTATTTGTTAATGCCTCTTCGATGGGTCGAATGATCTCTAGAAAACTTAGAGTGTTGGATCCTGAAGACATCGATAAAGTAGCCAAGACATACCATGCCTATAAGAAAAATGAAGACTATAAGGATGTGCTTGGCTTCTGCAAAAAGGCTTCTATTGAGGAAATCAAGGAAAAAGATTTTTCTTTGAACCCTGGAAGATACGTTGGTGTAGATGATTCTAATAAGATGACTCCTGAAGAGATTCAGGAAGAGCTTAAGAAGACATCTGCCGAATTATTCAAATTAATGGAGGAGGGAAAAGAATTAGAAGACAAAGTGAAACAAATTCTTATTGAAGAGATGAAGTAGTGTCAACTATGTGTTGCTGTTCTGTGGATGAATGAAGTTTAACCCTAAGTTTTAAAAGATTTTCTTGACTAACTTTAAGTTGTACAGCTCCGGTGATAATCTGATCAACATTTATTTGGCTTAAGTTGTAGTACAAATACTTATTGAGTATTCCGTCTTTAGCTCTTAAAACATGAGCATGATTACTTACCCAAAACTGTTCATCTTCCTTGGTTAACTTGAGTATGGGCTTGCCATCATTCGTTCTTACTGAACCGTCTTCGGCCACTAGAATGTATTCGCCCGAGAAAATAAATCGATTTATTGAATCTATTATTCCGTTTGCGCTGTAATAAGGATATTCACCTTGAATGACTGATCTAGCCATTGTTGACAAAGGTCTTCTTAAATTATCGTAAACGTCAACAACTTCTCTTAATTGAACTTCTCTCATAAGGACCGCTCCCTTCTAGTGTCAACTATGTGTTGTTGCCGAACAATGTTTGGAAGATCCATTACGACATTTTCTAAAGAGGTTTTTGAGAGTTC
>CABQKC010000050.1 GCA_902464635.1 uncultured Caryophanales bacterium
TAATATGAAATTTTCAAAAACTAGGTCTATTTATTTAAAAAGTGTCAAAGATGCGCATTGATATTGACAATAACTATTCTTTTATTATTCTTTTCCCGTTAAAAAGAAAGGATTTTATTTATGAATAAAAAGAATATTGGTTTCTTCTTATCATTAGCTGGTGCCTTGGCTTGCTTAGCTAGCTGTGGTGGGGATACTTCTTCTAGTACCCAAAGTGAACCTCTTCCGCCTCCTCCAAGTATTGATGAGAAAGATTTTTCTGATTTAAAAGGTACTTTCGTTGGCAAAAGTGGCACATTAAGTCTAACTAATTCAGGTTTATCTATCGAAGGAAAACTCAATTTAGATTTAATTCCTACTAAAGCCATTAAATTAGATTCAGTCGTTACTGATAAGGAAGGAATAGAAACTACCCACAAGATAGAGGCTCTTGAATTTAATTCTACCTATAATGAATTTGCCTATAGGGCCTATATTGATTTATATGGAGATGGCTTCTTCCATCTAGAAAAAGAAGTAGATGGAACTTTTGCTACTTTAGATACATTTATGCCTGAGGTAGGTTATCTATCTGGTTCTTATAGTTCGTTTGGTGATTCTTCTGCTTCTAATGTATATGACATCATTGATCATGACTTTGATTTTGATAAAGGTGTCTATCCTTGTTCTAGATGTTGGCCTTCAACTGCTCTTTATGGTCCTTCTAATGAATTCTATTATGTTTCCAGGACTAGAATAGACACGAACAATATCAAGTTCCCAATCGTTGTTACTATGGAAATGTATGATAATGATGATTATGGATATGGTGAGAATATTGTTCGTGCGATTAGCGATGAAAAAGGAACTGTAGGTTATAGATTTGGTGATGATAGTACAGCCTCCGTTACTGATCCAGGTGCACTTAATAAGCAAGTTTTATTTGATGGAACTTCTACTGCCACATTGGAAATGGATGTCAAGACTAAGAATCTTACCTTAGGTGACATTAGTGGAGTTTATTCCACCTATGTCGATGAAAGAGGCATGAGAGTAGATGTCAATTCTGGAGAGGTTACTTATTCAATCAGAATTGGAGATCACTATGTTACCGTTACTAATAAAGATGTGACCAAGGTATATGCCTATAATTCAGTAAACGAATTAGTCGGCGAATTCAAAAAGGATGGGAATACCATCTTGATTAGCAAAGGTGAAAAAGAAGGTAGCCTTGTTACTAAATATAATGGAACAGAAGTTGATACGACCTATGTCATCCATAACAACAGGAAGTCTCTTAAGTTTGCTATCGGTTCAACTGTATATATCGTCTCTCCTGATAAATTAGATACTTCAGTTGAAGTTACTTCTAATGGAACTAAGTCTTTCTTTCTTTATTAATGAAACTTTATTCCGTAGCTATTTTGTCGATACGATGGTCATACATAATAAAAAAGCTAATCTATCTATCAAAATTGATGAAAATCTAAAAGCTAGCGAAGGAGTTAATTCCGGTAATCTAGCCCTTTCTTATTGGCATGGCCAAAGATATCCAAGCCTAGTTGGTAAGATTGGTGATAAAGAAATCACAATTAAACTAATTCAACCAAATATCGGTTATTACGAGGTTACTTATGGAGATGAAGTCTTTGATTCGTTCTCCATGACTACCTTAGATAAGGTATTTGGAACCTATTCATCTAATTATAAAGATAGACTTGAACTTGATATCGAGAAGGTCGTAATCGATTCTAAAACTCTCTCCTATGAACTAAAGCCAATCTATCAAAAAGGAACTGGTACTTATACATTTGGCATCCAAGTAGGTGAAGTTGTTTATGAAAATAACCTTAATGGCTGTTTTATTACTAACGATAAATCCTATGTCAAATTAGATGTATTCACTTCCGTATTCGGCACTTATAGCCAATATGCTAAATATGGAGAAGAAAACATCAAATTCCTTGATGGCAAGTTAACTCTTGATACAGTCAATTCTTCTAATGATGGATTAGATAAAGATGTCGAATATAACTACCTCATCATGACCGCAGGGGATAATTCTAGCAAAGCCGTTATAGCGTTTGAATATACGACAAATGAAGCCGGTGAAAAAGTCTATGTCTATATTTATTTCTACGAGACTTATGTTACTATCGTTTCTCAAAAGTATTACAAGAATGGTATCTATAATTCTTGGGGTACATATGCTGATGAATCTAATAGTAATGTAGTTTACCTTCAAAATGATTCTATCTATTATAACGGTAGCCTAGACTCCATTACTTCCTGGAAAGAAACTGAAGCAGGGCTAGTTGCTACTTCTTCCACTAGGACATATACATTCAAAGATGGGAAGGTTAGCGTTAAAGAAGGGGAAGCAACCCTAGAATTAACTAGAAAGCTAACTTATACCGACTTTGATAAGTTTGTTGGAAAGTATACTGTCGGAGAGAAGACTTTCTCCTTTGTTAAAAATGAAGTCGTAGGTTATAGTCTTGTTGATGGATCTACTAAATTTGATTTAACTTCAATGAAGATAACTGGGGAAAACGGCAAGTTAACCTTAATAGTTAGTTCCTTTTCGGCTAAATATAGCTTATCAATAGATTTGACTACTAATGAAGTAACGGCTTCTTATGATGCTGGATTATTGCCTCCTCCTCCGCCACCATTACCTTAATCTAAATAGTCATTAAATAAAAATAGCATTCCCTCGCGGAATGCTATTTTGCTATATGCCTCTCTTATTTTTGCTTTTTGAAGTCATTTTCTATGTAATTGATTATAGAAGTGGCAAACCTTTCGAAGCTAAATTTATCTAATATTTCTTTCTTGATTGAAGAAGATATCTTGTCTGGCTCCTCCATTATCTTTTCCTTTAGTTCGTCTAAAGAAGAATAGAACTTAACCGGGAAAGAAGAATATATTTCCTTAAATACTTCAATCGAAGAAATTATAGGTTCGGTCCCTAGATATAAAGCTTCTAAAGGGGGTAAGCCAAATCCTTCATATTTAGAAGGCAAGACTAGGTATTTGGAAGATGCGATTTCTTCATAGAGGTTAGAAGAATTTATTTCTCCAGTGAAGATGACATCTTTATATTTAGATTCATCGATATTTAATCCTGTAATGAAGTTTTCTCTATTGCCAATTACTTTAAGGACTGGCTTATTTTTGTCTAGTTCTTCATATACATTTAATAAATCCAAGATACCTTTATGTGGCTTAACATTACCTACATAAGTAATTTGGTTTCTTTTACTTGTATTTGAAGTATCAAATTCTTGGATTGGCTTACCAATTGAAATGTAATTAGTCTCAAATTTATCTTTGTATTTAGGATAATAATGCAGGCATCTAGATTTAGTAAAGTTAGAGACACAGAATATATGCCTAGATTTAGAAGCGCATCTAGCCAATAAAGTCTTCTTTATTTGATAATCAATAAAACCGTTCGTTGTTATTTGCTTTAAATCAAGGAATATCAAATCATGGATAATTGAATACACGGGTAGCTTAATTCCAAATGGAATAAGGAAATTAGGGATAAAAATGCAGTCGCAGTTTTTATTGATGTAACTCCAATTCGTCATTATTCCTTTTTTAGAATAAGGCTCGCTAGAATCAATAAAGATATGGAAGGGGTGATATTTCTCTAATTTAGATTTATCTCCAATTAGATAATATTCATTTCTAGAGAAATCTAGATTATCTAGAAACCCTTCTAGAACTCTTCCAATTCCGGATTTACCAATATATCTACAATCAATTGCTATCTTCATTTTCTTTATTCTTACCTTTAAATATTTTCTTACGTAACTTTAACGCGAATGTATTTACCAATTCTTCTTTAGTCAGTCTAATGAATATGTAATAGATAATTACTCCCACCAAGAAAAGAACCAAAGTTCTGAATGTTGCTCTAGTTATATAATCTTTAATTAATAGATTAACCCCAAATATTACTAAAGCCATGATTATTGATGATATAAGTGGCTTAATAGCTTTCTTGCATATCCCTTTATAATCTATTTCTTCAGTCGAGAATATAATACAAAGCAAGACAAGGGCGAAATTAGATATAGTCGTGGCTATTCCTGCCCCGAACGCTCCCCAAAGTTTTATAAAGAAATAATTAAGGATGCAGTTTAATGCCATTGATACAAAGTAGAATATGGATACTAGCTTTTCTTTGCCATATGGGAAGAAATAGATAGAAGTAATTAAAGAGGCAATAGGCAAGAACAATACGGTCGGGGTAAGTACATATAATACATTTATCGCAGGAGAGAAATCTGAACCAAAATAGGCAAGGATAAAGCTATCCCCAACAGTCAATAGACCTCCAATTGAAGGAAGTGCGATTAATAAGGCTAATTCAAACATGGTACTAGTCTTTTCTTTTATTTCCTTCTTTTCGCCATTTTTGTATAGAATTGCAATTCTAGATAATATAACTGGGGCGATGGCAGCGATTAGATTAGTTACTAATGAGGTGATTTTAGTCGCCTGCTGATAAAAACCTACTTCAGAAGTGGAGGCTAGATTGCCTAACATTGCTTGATCTAATAAGGTACAGATTTGAATTGCAGCGACTGGAAGTAAAAACGGGGCACTTCCTTTGGCAACTCTCCAGATATTTATCTGCTTGAAATTCGGCTTATTGATTTTTCCTTTGATACAGCAAAATAAAACTATATTAAGTATCGTCGCCTGTAATGATTTTATTAAGGTATATATCCATAAATCTTGTTTAGTTCTTACAAATATAAAGATGCAAATTAAATAAGAAAGGCTAGAAATGAAAGTTGCTAATGAAGTCCATTTGAATTGCTCTAAGCCTTGGTAAAGATAAGAAATATCAAACACGGCATTAAGAAGTGATAAAGAACATATTAATAGCAATACATCATCGACTACATTTCCTAATGCATGGGTGAAATAAAGGATAAAGAAAATGGATGCTAATGCTAAAAAGAATAATGCCCTAGAGAAAAACACACTCCAGAATTCATTGGAAAGAGCATTCTTATCATCTCTAAGCTTGGATATATTCCTTGTTCCAAAATAAGGGAATCCCCAGGTAATAAGTAATGCGAATATAGTGGTTATAGAATAAGCATAACTAAAAGATCCGACCCCATCAGGAAGAAGTATTCTAGCTACATATGGGGCGCTTATTAACGGAACTAGGTAAGTAATTAGCTGGATGCCGAAGCTAAGTATTATATTAATTTTTAGACTTGGCGCTTTCTTTTCTTCCATAGCAAGTGTTAATTTTAAATGTTGGCCTAGTAAAAATCTAGGTTTATATAAATATATAGACCTGCCTTTTTAGCGTTTTTACTAGATAGAGAACCAAATGTTGGATAAATCTATGTGCTATAATAAGCGTGCCAAA
>CABQKC010000051.1 GCA_902464635.1 uncultured Caryophanales bacterium
AAAATTCGTACACCTTTATATTTTTTTGCTTTCGACGTCTTTTTTTCTAGCTCACAAATAGTTTGGCTGATAACCATCGAAATCAAAAGTCTCTGTAGCGCCTTTCTTTGACATAAAGCTCTTAGATTTATTAAGACTTGTATCACCCGAGTAGAAAATCGAGTAAGAGGCGCCATCGGTATTAAATGACAAAGTTATTGACTGCATTCCATGTATTGGGTCCGTATTGTAGAAATATCCCCCATTACCCAATACATGCCAGGTATTTTTTGTGCCCATTAACTGGTAATATGTAAAGCCAATGTCGTTTCCTAAATCAGTCTTTACAGTTGCATCACCATCATAAGGAGTAATTCCTGTATTATCGTGGAACTTGTTTCTTCCAGAATCAAATGTTATCCCATATAACTTAATATTGGCGTTTGTCCTAAACAATGGATTTAGATTAGTACTTGTCAAAACAAGTGTGGCAACGGCAATGATACTTGCCGCTACCGATGATAATAGAAATATTTTCTTTTTCATGATTTTAACCTCCGTTTAAATCCATATTTGTTATTTATTTGGATTGGCTTCGTTTTCTTTTCTCACAGCCAATTTCTTGCTAACAGGATCAAAACTAAAAACATAGTCACCACTAAGTAAACAAAAATTACGATCTCCGCTAGCATATTTAGCAGAGTTATCATCTTCGCTTAACCAAGAAGCTGTATTCTTTGGATAATAACAATCTTGGCAGTTATCAGTCTCTGGAAAATAAACTATATATTCGTAACTATCGGAATCAATATAAACTTTCAATTCATATATATGGCTTTTTTCGTTCATTTCGAACGGTAATGACATTTGTATAAACCCATTCTTAAAAACAAACAACTGAGGTCCTTTGAAACCGGTATGTCTTTTTGGAGTCTCCTCTATTCCCAAATAAGAAGCTATGACAATTCCTAAAAGTGAGAAACAAGTTAAACTTTCAAATATCTTTATAACATCGAAACCATCAACTTTGTCGCCTAAACTCCAAGATCCATTTATAAGTGTTAAAGAACTTAATACAGCGCGGAAGAAATCACAGTTCACTTGGCAATAAAAAATGCATATTGAAAAGAAAATTATTTCTAGTAATGAATAGAACGCCAAAGTAATTCTTTCGTTTCTAACTAAACTAGACGATTTCTTTTTATCAATTACATCTTTTACAAAGGAAATAATGATTTCGATGGATCTAGATACGAATCTAATGCCAGCAAATATAAGAATCACCTTTGTGACTATGAAATTGGGCAGGTATTTGTTAAAACAAACTAACAAAATCCCTACTACTAAAGAAATAATAATGTTTGATATATTAAATGCTTTAATTAGATTAGATTTTGATTTCTTAGAACCACCATCATAATAATCATGAATCTTGCATAGATAAGCAAAGCAATAATCAGGGGATATCAAAATATATTCAAGTTTGAATATGAAAGCATTTGTAAAAGAATTGCTTTCATATGTGCAATTAACGGTCCGACTACATTGATTGCAATTAATATTAGTGGATATCTTCTTACGAACTATACAAGTCGTAATAACCTTTAGACTAGAGCAAATGAAAATATAAAAGATAAACGTAGGAATAAAGAAAAGTGCAATCTCCTCTGGTTTATTATGGAAAATGCCAAACAAAAGAAGAAATAAAACGAACACAATTAATAAAGAAGCGATGCTTGAAAAGAAACTAAGAAAAGTAGGTTTTTTTGCCTTTGGATAATAATTCTTAGAAAATAAAACTATTCGAAAAAATGCAACGACAATTAAAACGAATGCCAAAATAGGAATAATCACCTTCATTTAATCTTTTTATCCTTTTCCTGTTTTTAATCAGATTTATGTTTCTTACCTTAACAGCTTTTATTTTTGAGGCAATATCAGCTTACTCGCCACTTTGGTTTTGTTGTTTTTCTGACTCGTGATTGTCATTTTGGTCTTTCTTCTTTTTGAAAAGCAAAATGCCTGTAAAAACCAAAAGAGTAATGCTTATTGCCCCAATCAAAGCATAAATAGACCACCAAACGTAATAAAATTGGTCGCCACGTAATCCTTCGTAAACAAATTGGCAAAGCATAAATTCCCCTCCGTTAAATTTTGTATAAATTTTACCCCCCCCCGGAAAAATCAAGATTTTGTCAATTTTAGCAACCTAAAAATTACGTATCCGAAAAGAAAAACGCTTATTGTCAATTGAAAATTGTTTCTACAAATAGTTGAAGTTAGTCCAATCAGTTATTTATTTGTTTTTTTCTTTATCTTCCATTCATGACTAGCTTCAATTGGATCGTTAAAGTATTTCCATTCAGGAGTTATATCTATAGAAATATCCTTATTGATTAAAGCATCTATCCTATCATTAATCTCATTTGGCTTGCCCTTAAGTAATTCACCCCCATTAATTAATAAGGATTTGCAATAGATATAATTCTTACTAGAAATGCTAGATAAATACATTAATTTATCCTTGGTTACTACGTTATTAGGTTTAATAAATACGGCATATTCGTTTTGGTCTTCATCTAGAGGACGGAAATAGGAAGTCGCATATGAATAACCACATTTACTGCATTCAAATGCTAATCCAGGTGGTTCCCATATAAAAATAGCCTTCCCATTACAAACCGGGCAAATAGCTTCTTGATAATATATAACCCCATACCTTTTCATAAATAAAGTCTAGCAAAAAATAGGAGACAATTAATCTAGATTATGAATATTTTAGTAATGGAATATAAGGGCAACTAAATTCCTAACCAGGATATAAATCCTTATCTATTTAGATATTTAGCAAGTTCAAATTCACTAACGGTTGTATGGTATTCCTTCCATTCCTTTTCTTTCGCATCTATATATTTATGGAATAGATGGTCCCCCATTACTTCTTGCATCAATATGCTCTTCTTAAATGCCTTGACCGCAGAATGAAGGGTTTCAGGAAGGTGCTCTATCCCTTTTTGTTCGATTTGGTCTTCACTCAATGCGAATAAGTTATCCTTTACTGGAGGGATAATATCATCTTCTTTGATGTTAGATATACCTTCTAGTCCTGCTGCTAAAATACCTGCTAAGGCTAGATAAGGATTCGCACAGGGATCGACATTCCTAAGTTCAGTCCTAGTCGCATTTCCTCTAATCGCAGGAATCCTAATGAGTGAGCTCCTATTCGCATCACTCCAGCAGGCATATATAGGGGCTTCATATCCACTTACTAACCTTTTATATGAATTTACTATTGGATTAGTCAGCAATGCTAGTTCTCTAGCATGCAACAAGATTCCACTAATCCACTTCTTGCATAATAAGGATAATTCCATATCAGCATCCTTATCATAAAATAAGTCACCTTTAGTTGAATCGAATAATGAACAGTTTGTATGCATTCCATTGCCAGCTTGTTTATTTAGTGGCTTTGGCATGAAAGAAGCTAGATAGCCATGCTTTCTAGCAATCACTTTTACTACTTGCTTGAATATCTGTACCTTATCGCAGGCAGTTAATACATCATTATATTTGAATGTAATCTCATTTTGCCCTGGGCCAACTTCATGATGGGATGTCTGTACTTCAAATCCCATCCTTTCTAATGTAAGAGCGATTTCTCTACGTATATCTTCCCCTCCATCGAATGGGGATAAATCAAAATATGAGGCATTGTCAGATAATTTAGTAGATATATTCTCGTTATCTAATTTAAACAAATAGAATTCAGGTTCAAAACCGACATACATCTTCTCGATCCCCATATCGTTCATCACCTTTATTTGCCTTCTTAATATATATCTAGGATCTCCAACGAATGGTTTTCCTTTAGGGGTATAGACATCACATATCATCATGGCCACTCCCCCATAATTATCATTTTCAAACGGAAGGGTGGTAAATGTATCAATATCAGGATATAGATACATATCGGCTTCTTTAATCCTTACAAATCCTTCAATCGAGGATCCATCAAACATGATCTTATTGTTCAAGGCATCATCTAATTTAGATATAGGTATCTCGACTGCTTTTATATCTCCAAGCATATCGGTAAACTGCAATCTTAAATAAGAGATGTTATTTTCTTCTATTATCTTTTCTATTTGTTTACGGTCCATAATGGTTACCTCGATAAATTCATGAGAATAATCCTATAACAAGATAAGTTTATGTAAATATTTTTCTTATTGAATTTAAGCAGTTCCAAATAGATGGGATTAGAAGGAATGAAAAAAGGACTAGAAAAAAGGCATATTAAGAAACCGGGAGAAAGTACCCGTTTAAAGAGAATGACGTGCTTTTTATTGAATTATACGTAGAACTTTTGCAGCTTTTCTAGCATTTCGTTTCACTTGCGAACCGAAGAGTCAGCGAAGCCCCTATCACATTATCGCTATTATAAAAAGGCTTTAAAAACTTCAATTAGATCATCCAAATCTTGAGTAATAGTTTCATATACGATTGTATAGTCTGTCTTTCCATACTCGTGGACTAAGCCGTTTCTAAAACCCATTATTTTTCCCCATGGAATTTGGCTATTTTCGGTTTTAAAATCTTTTGAAATATCTTTGATGTTTTCGATTAGTTTAACCAATCTAAACATTATCGCGTCAACCAATTCATCAATAGACATAAATTGGTCATATGTTTTATTTCCAATATATTTTCGAATTATCTCAATGTTTTCTACCGCTTTTAAAGCAAAGTAGCGGTCATCTTTCTCATTATCAATATATTTTTATTCCATCCTTCATAATTTCATTAATTAGTTCTAGATTACCATTTAAGGTATTAAACCTTATCAAATCAACCCTTTTATTTAATACATTTCTTATAGATTCGCTTAATCCAACAAACTTTAATCCAGTTAACGAAGTCGCAATACAGAGATCTACATCGCTAGCATCTTTAGCATATCCTTTCGCGTAGCTGCCAAATAGATAGCAAAATTCAATTTCGTTTTTATATTCTTTTTCAAACAAAGTCACTAATGCATTCTTAATACATTCTAGTGATAAAACGCCTTTGTCTTCGAGAGTATAAGGAATTTTGTGTAAACGTTTCCCAGTAAGATAACTAATTCTAATCACTTTTGATCGAAGTATTCAACAATTTCCCTCCAGCACCTAACCTTTCTCTTGCCAACCTTCTCGTTGTAGTGCAGGGCCA
>CABQKC010000052.1 GCA_902464635.1 uncultured Caryophanales bacterium
ACCCTTCCATGAGGGAATTCATGAATACTATTGAATATGGAGATAAGGTGTATTAGATTAACATAGTCAAAAGCATGGTGAACCAAGATTCGCCTACATTAAAGAAACGGAATCTAGATATTAATAGTTAGTTGCATTTAATTCGAAGAAAGCCTTTGGATGTTTGCAGACTGGGCAGATTTCAGGGGCATATTTGCCAACAACAATGTGTCCGCAGTTCCTGCATTTCCAAACGGCAACATCATTAGATACGAATACTACTCCAGTCTTGACTGAATTTAGTAATTTCTTATATCTTTCCTCGTGATGCTTTTCGATTTCGGCGACTAATCTAAATTTAGCGGCGATTTCTTTAAAACCTTCACTTTCTGCAACACGGGCAAATTCAGGATACATTTCAGTCCATTCATAATTTTCCCCATTAGCAGCTTCTTCAAGGTTTTCTTCAGTTGACTTGATATCTCCGCCTTCAAGATATTTGAACCACAACTTAGCGTGTTCTTTCTCATTGTCAGCAGTTTCTAGGAAGAGGGCAGCTATTTGTTCATAGCCTTCTTTTTTGGCCTTAGAAGCAAAGTAGGTATATTTATTCCTGGCTTGGGATTCACCTGCAAAGGCTTGCATAAGGCATTGTTCGGTTTTAGATCCTTTCAATTCCATAATTATTTTCCTTTCGATAGCTTTATTATAGATTATTTTTTATTTTCTTAAAGCAAGATGCTTCCTATTCTTTTGCTTTTATATAGGAAATATATTCTACATTTTCCTCGCTAGAAGCCACATCTAATAGGAAATCATATACTTTTTGCCTCAATTCCTTCTTTCTTTCTGGAATTGATAAAGCCATATTAGGGAAAAATGGCTTAGAGACATGTATGGTAGGAAGAGGAGGTTTATCCTTAAATATCTTTCTAGGACGATAGGTAGTACAAACCGCGACTACTGGGGTTCCTAATTCACTTGGATAGATAAAGCTAGAATCAGGAAATGGACGGATATGAGTTGAATAAGGCCAGATATGGGCTTCAGGGAATATCATTATCCCACATCTTTGCTTTATCCTATATTTAATAGCATCGACGAATTTGGCAGATTCAACTCCATTTTCTGGAGTAGGGATGCAACCTAGCATGCTTACTAGCCACCTAATCCCAGATATTGAAGTCGAATCTTGGTTAGCTACTATATAAGTCCTTTTGCCCCTAGAAACCAAAGCCTGGGCGATTAAGGCATCGGTAATTGAAGTATGGTTGCCATAGAAAAAGACACCACTATTCATGATACTCCTGATACGTTTATTCCCCTTTACCTTATAATGGAAAACAAATTTAAGTACAAACCAAATGATAGGAAGGGCGATTATATAATAGAAAAACCAGGCAAAGGCACGATAGAAGATATTCTTATGGACATATTTATAATTTTCTGGAAGTGGCTTTCTTTTTATTTTAGTCCCCGAGAATTCATCATTTAGGGGATCTTTATAATAGACGATTTTCTTTGGTTTCATTTTATTTCTTTTGTTTTTCTTTATATTTCTTGATTGTTTCTAGGAACATATTTTCCATTTTGTTCATCGAAGTAGCAAAATCAAATCTTTTGGCAAATCCTAGATAAGAATCGGCACATTGCTTCCTTTCTTGTTCATGGTCTAGCCAATAATCAATTTTTAAGGCTAGGTCTTTTGAATTGCCGTGCTTGAATATATTGCGTTCATCGATAGCAAAAGAAGAAACGCTAGATAAATTAGAATCAGTTAAGACTGGACAAATGCCGACTGAAATGGCTTCAAGACAGGATACTGGCTCGATATCAACCCTGCCAACATGGCAATATAAATCAGCTAGATTCAATATCTTTACCATGTCTTCCCTAGAATGGAATCCTAGTACAGGTGGATTCACACAATATTTCTTTCCCCACTTCCTTATCTTGTTTTCAAGTGGACCAGCTCCAGGAAGAATAAGAATTATATCTTTCCTGTGCTTAGAATATTTCATGGCCTTTACTAAGACTTTATGGACCTTTTCTTTTGAATATCTAGCCGTATAGACGATTACATATTTGTTTTCTAATTCTACTGGACGGGTTTGCTCTATCCTTTTGAAATAGCTTTGTATCCCGTTAGATATTACATACCCCTTCCCATGGAATTTATTCTTCTTCTCAAATAAATCATGGATAAACTGGGACGGATAATGAATCGCATCGACTTTAGAGAATAATTTCTTATAAAGGAATTTATATAATCCATCATTGATAACTTCAGAATGGTCTAGTCCGAAATGGTTTGTAAAATTCTCGGCTTGGGTATGTAAACTTGCCGTGCAAGGTATATCCATTGAATGAGCTATATCAACAACCGCGCAAGATAAGAATCCACAGAAATTAAAATGGACTATATCTGCCCCGGTCAAGGCTTCTTTTACTATATCCATATCCTTAGTAGAAGAAAGCACTACCCCATTCTTTTTTACATAATTATTGAAAGCGCCGAAGTTAACTGGATGGACGACATAATATCCTTCTTTTCCAATCTTATCTTCATCTGGACAGACTATACGAACAGTATGTCCTTTTTCCTTCATGGCCCTAATAACATTCATGGTGGCGATAGTCGTGCCGTTATTTTCTTCCCCTAGCACATCGCAAACAAAAGTAATAGTCATAATTAATTTTTCCTACGTGTATTTTACATAAGATAGGTTAGTTCTTCTACTAGTTTTACTGATATAGGGTTTATTGGACTACAAATGGATACAATATGTATAAATATAATAATTAGGTATATAAGGATGAATTCTCATTGCTAGGGACTTTTTTAAAAAACTAACACTTGCAACTATATTTATCTAAGAGTATATTAATCAAGCCGAAAGGCAAAGCATCGCGGGATGGAGCAGCTTGGTAGCTCGCCAGGCCCATAACCTGGAGGTCGGTGGTTCAAATCCATCTCCCGCAACCACTTGCACATTATGCCGGAGCCAAATAGATTCCGGTTTTTATTTACTTTTTGCTAAGTTGTATACACTTTGTAGACAACTGAACACTTTAATGTTATCGTATTTTCATGACAAAACATTCAATAAGATATTTTTTGAATAAAAAAGTTCGTGCAATCTGGGATGAAGGCAACTCTAAATGGTGGTATTCAGCAGTCGATATTGTTTTTGTTATTACAGATTCTAATAATCCCCGTATTTACTGGAACGCCTTAAAAAGAAGACATCCTGAGATGAATGCATTTTGTAGACAACTTAAAATATATGCCGATGATAATAAACAATATCTATCAGATGTAATCGATGAAAACGGTATCCGCAAGTTGCGTTTTATTATACGTTCTTCGATAAATCCAGAATTTGAAAGTTGGATTAATGGGAGTTTGGATCCTCTTGACGAACAAAGCAAAAGAAAAGCATATCAGCTTTATAAAACAAACTTGATTAATGAAGATGAAGTTGGAAAAACCATTTCTTTAAAGAAAATACATGCATATTTATTTGAAGGTTTATATGACTTTGCTGGAAAAATAAGGACGAAGACAATTTCAAAAGGTGGTTTTGTTTTCGCTAATGGTGATTTTTTGCCTGAGACTCTTTTGCAAATTGATAAAATGCCCCAATCTACATTTAATGAAATAGTAGAAAAATATATAGAGATGAATATTGCTCACCCATTTATGGAAGGCAATGGACGTGCAACTAGGATCTGGCTTGATTTAATATTTATTAAAGAACTAAAACAATGTATTGATTGGGCAAAAATTGATAAAAAAGACTACTTTGATGCCATGAAAGATAGTCCTGTTTCTGATATCAAAATTAAAGCATTATTAAAAACTGCATTGTCAGATGAAATTGACAACAGGGAACTATTTATGAAAGGTATCAACACATCCTATTACTATGAAGAAATAGAATAAAGGTGCATTAGCTAGTTATGAGCATGCACTTGAACATTAGTACCGAGTAATCGGTACTTTTTTGTATTTATAAATGATGGATGAACATATCCGCAAAATTGGAAAGCCATATTGTTTAATTTGCTTGAATGCTTTGAAACTGTTTTTTATTATAGAATCTGTATTTCCAAACCTGCAATTTAGTAAATACCATCATTTTCAAAAAAGTGTGTTAGAATGAATCTTTATAAAGGTGCGAAAAATGGAAAAAACTATCACCAAGATATATTTAAAAGGCAATCTTATTCTTATTGCTTCTTTTAATGATGGTGAAATAGTATCTTTTGATATTAAGACCCTATTCAACAAATATCCTATTTTTAAGCAACTAGAGAATAAGACATTATTCTTGAAAGCTAAGATCGATATAGGTGGATATGGAATAAGT
>CABQKC010000053.1 GCA_902464635.1 uncultured Caryophanales bacterium
GGAAAAAGATGCCAACTGAAGCCTATATTTATCCAACATTTGGTTCTCTATCTAGAAATTATTTCAATTTTTATTTTATCTATACATATTAAATGCAAGAATAATTCTGATTTCATCGAATGTTTTTTATAGTTATAAACAAAATATTCATATTTCTAAATCGGCAAACTAGTGGAATTTTTAATTAATTTTAAACATATTTTTCAGCCATTTTTACCACCTATTTTTGACCCTAAAAATTGGTTTGTCCTTATTTTGTCAGTTTTTAATCCCTTATTTGTCACCTTTGAATTTAAATAGAAAACCATCAAATCAGTATGTTGGTAAAAATTGTAACCGCTTACATAATTTAACGTAACATATTCTGATAATTTGTAACGTTAAACGAGTCTATTTTTTATAGATTATTTTAAGTTGGCATAAAATTGTATTTTCTTGTTTATAATCAAATCTTGCAAAATTATTGTCAATGAAAAAAGATATTTATATTAGTTTTATTGAATCAAAAAACTATAATTTTTATGTTTAATGGGAAAAATACATCGAGTAGACAAATATAGAGTTTGCATCTACAATATAATGTTACGAAAAAAATAGCTTTTCCGCAGACCAGTTTTCTCTTTCGGATAAATTAGGTAATTACATTTATTCCTTACATTTATATAGGATAGGATAGGATTCCCACTACTTTGACATTATTAAATAGATACGTTCGAGAGTTCGAACCTTGGATCAATTTATAATTCAAAGCCCTAGAAAGAAAAAATCCCCAATCTTTCAATCGAGGACTAATCTGCTTAGATGGTGGCCCAAGGCGGAATCGAACCGCCGACACAGGGATTTTCAGTCCCTTGCTCTACCAACTGAGCTATCGGGCCACTTGGCGGACCATACGAGATTCGAACTCGTGGTCTTCTCCGTGACAGGGAGACATGTTAGGCCGCTACACCAATGGTCCATAGTCACCTAAGCGCTTGAATATTATCGATAAAAGTGGGCAATAAATCAAGACTATTTTTTACTTTTAACTATAATTATTTGTTTTTGCCGTTAATTGAGCCTTTTTTGCCTTAAAAATTTGACTAATTAAATAAAAAAAGAGAATATATAGCCATTAAAAATATGAATAACCTAGATAATAATGATCCTATAAATAATAAGGATATAGAAAACGAATTAGATAAACTTGACAATCCTAAGTCGAAAAAGAATAAAAAGAAGCTTATATCATCAATAATATTCTGCTTGATGGTCATGATAGTTTTCTTCTCGCTTCTATTTTCAATGAGCGATATTAATAAAATGCTAGAGACTTTCTCTAACATTGCTAATGGAACTAATTATGTCTGGCTTATATATGCAGTTTTAGCAGCTTTGTTATTCTTTGTACTATATCCAATCCCATTATTAATATTATCTAAATCATTCGATAAAAATACTTCTACAAGCGATGCTATTTTAATCGGGGCTGGAGAACATTTCTTCAATGGAGTCACTCCTTTTGCAGCAGGAGGACAGCCAATCCAAATATATGACTTTACCAAGAAGGGAATGAAAGCCGCTACGGCTACTGGATTAGTATTATCTAATTTCATTATCTATCTAGTCGTACTTAATCTATATGAGGTATTAGCACTTATATTCTATCCTTCATTCTCCGATGCAATCATGAGCTATTCGATGTCAAATTTCCCTAGCTCACCAGATACTGCATATTGGACCTTTGTAGCTTTAGCAATTGTTGGATATGTATTCAATCTAGGATTCCTAGTTTTTGTATGTTGCCTAGGTCTAAATAAAGGATTGGCCAATTGCCTTATAAAAATAGCCAAATGCCTATGCAAGGCCAAGCTAATAAATAAATTCCTCGGACCAAAGATCCCTGCTTTTGAAGCCTATTGCAACAATGTGCAGACCACTACAAAAGAATTATTTAAACATAAAAAAGCAGTGTTGCTTGCTACCCTAGTCAAATTAGTTGTATATGGAATATATTTCTCCTTGCCTTTCTTCATCATTAAGTCAGTCATGGTAGATAATTCCATCGGGATAGATAAATTTATTCAGAGCGGATTTGCCACTGCTTTTGCTTCTGCTGCAGTATGTTGGGTTCCTACTCCAGGGGGAACTGGGGGAATTGAAATGGCTTTTGCAATTGTTGCTAGAGCCGTGACTGGTGAATCCAATATAGATCACGTAGTCATATCCTTATTATGGAGAGCATTAACTTATTATCTAATGATGGTTTTATCTTTAATCTCCGTAATCGTATTTGAAATCTCCTATAACCGTAAATTAGATAAAGATAATAAGAAAGATATTATTAAGGATAAATAAAAAAGCGAGACTATCTCTCGCTGTGGGTGGACCCCTTCCGGCGTCCTATCAAAGGGATTACCCTTCGACTCCTAAATTATAACTACTAATAGGTTAGCAGTCCACTAACCTATTATTTTTTATCGTTATTCTGTGGATTACGTTTAATTGAAGCCCATTTAACCTTCTTTTTGCTAGTCCCATCAGTCACGCTGAAGCCATAGACAATCATGGCGAAAGCCCCTAGCCAAATACCTTTTCTAGCATCTTTATACCAATTCTTCCCTAATATCTTTCTATCTAGATATACCCCTAGCCAAGATTGATATGTCCATAATATATAGAATAATCCCAAGGCAATTAATCCTGCTATTAAGGTCCACTTAATAGTTAAGAAAGCTGTTCCCTCTAACCCAGGAGTAAACATCCAGGAAAAAATATGGATACCACCTGCTTCTAATCCTAAGGTAATAAAATAAAAAGCTAGATAAATCGGTATAGAAATAGATAAGGCCAAAGGAAGAGGGACAAAAGAAAGCTGACACCACATATCTAGATAAGTTAGCTTTCCTGTTTTAAAAAACATTCCAAGTAGCTTCATCCCCTCTCCGAAATATAATTTATTCAAGGCATTGGCCATCCTGGCATTCCTATTGGCGGAATCTTTTCTAGATGAAGGTTGATCTTCATATACAATAGCTTCTGGAATGTAATTGATATGGTATTTGCCTAACATTCTCTTAACAGCAAATTCAGCATCGTCGATTCCAGAAAGTGCATCCCAGCCACCTATTTCTTTTAATACCTTTGTAGTAACCATCATTCCAGCCCCAGAAATCATGGAATTCCAATTCATTCTCTCCCTGAAATTACATGCTAATCTAGAATCTCTAGCATAATAGCAGCTAGATACAGAACTCCATAGATTTTGTCCCATATTGGATGGGGCTTCATGTGCCCTAGCAATATTGACTCCTTCGCTAATTGCATCATTCATCCTTAATAGGAATTCAGGACAAGGCAAATTATCCGCGTCAAATTTAATGACTGCATCATATTTATCTGCTTCCAAAACCTTTTCGATAAGTAACTTTATCGGATAGGCAGCCCTCTTTTTATTTGGATCTTCGCAAAATCTTTCATAGACAATCGCTCCAGCTTCTTTTGCTAAAGAATATGTAGAATCATTACAATTATCCGCGCAAACATATACATCATATAAATCCCTAGGATAATCAATGTTATTAAGCAAATTATGTACCGAATTAGATATGACAGATTCTTCATTATGGGCAGGGATAATAATGGCAAATCTATTTTTAGCTTCGTGTTTCTTGAATTTCTTCGGCTTTAAAGGGGCGAATAAAATAAATATGACTTGAAAGGAAAGAAGCAAGAACAAGAAAAGAAAAACTAGTCCAATCAAAATAGTCAGTACAATAAAAGCAATATCCATAAATCTCCAATCAAAAAAAGACCCTTTCTATTATAGTAGCAAGGGTCAATTATTACTATTAAATCTAGATATTAGATAGCGTTTCATGAATGTAGGTAACAAAAAAAGGAAGTTCATCTATAATGTTTTTGACAACAACACAAAGGAGGAACTTCCATGGACATTATACCAACAAACACGTCCACGTTCGAGGGTCTTGTT
>CABQKC010000054.1 GCA_902464635.1 uncultured Caryophanales bacterium
AACAAGACCCTCGAACGTGGACGTGTTTGTTGGTATAATGTCCATGGAAGTTCCTCCTTTGTGTTGTGGTCAAAAAACATTATAGATGAACTTCCATTTTTTTGTTACCTACATTCATGAAACGCAATCTATTGATTGTTGCCTATTGATATTTTTTGCTATTTTGCATATTATATCGACGCTGCGCCTATAGCTCAGCTGGATAGAGCAACAGCCTTCTAAGCTGTGGGTCAACCGTTCGAGTCGGTTTAGGCGCGCCAGTATAATAAAACGCACGTATTGTGGCCAGTACGTGTTTTTATTTGTTATCAGCAGTTTAGCAAATGCTTTTAGGTTCGAACTGGTAAATTCATGAGTATTTATCAGATAAAAGTCGCTCCTAAAAAACGGGAACGAAAGCAATTTCATTCATTAGCAAAAGGATTAAAAAATATCCAATACTTAAGGGCTTTGAAAGAGTTGGCCTTTTTAGGACGATGCAATTTTATGAAACTTATAAAGACGATGTAATTGTCGCACCACTGGTGAGACAAATTAGTTGGACTAATAATATAGCTATCTTTTCTGATAAGTCTTCAATAAAAGAAAAAAGTATTCCCTACAGACAGTAGTCATTAGCTACTACTGGTGAATTCCATTAATATGGAACTAAACCGGGCAGTTAAATGCAATACCGTTTTATTAAATTAAATTTGATAGACAATTAATGCTTTAAGTGCTGTGTTTATTATATAAAAAAGTATATAAAATCGATTATTGGCGACATAATTATATAGTTTTCTATATAGTTCAAATGAGACTATGATTGGTTTTTAGAATAATTGAAAAAGTAAGAGAAGAACGACAATTTAAAAGGCGATAAGCGCTTATTAATATGCCTTGATTTGCTGTAACTCAATAACGTCTAGTGATTTGTAATTGTCCAATAAAGTCATGGAAATGAATTATTTAAGGCAAAAATAGCAACAAATCTAGAAAATGTTAAGGCACGTGATCTGGTAAAAACTGGCACGATCTGTTAGACTGTTTTCGGTTAAAAATATGAGTGCTAAAGCAAAGAAGATTGAGCTATATTTGTACAATGGTACATTGAATGGAATGACATATGTAAGTGAGTCAGATGGATGGGACTTGGGAGGAATTCTTTATTCTTGTCCTAGAGAATCGACTGACATATTGCTTAATGATGATTCTTGCGATAAAAACGGTGTTTATTTATTGCTATCTTCTGAAAAAGTATATATTGGTCAATCGACTGATTTAAGGCATAGAATCAAACAACACTTGCTTCAAAAAGACTGGTGGGAGAAGGTTATTCTACTGACTTCAAAAAACGATGAACTAAATCAATCTCATATTACTTATCTTGAATCTTCTTTAATTACAAAAGCTCTTCATTGTGGAACTTTAGATTGTGATAATAAAACCGAAGGTAATAAATCTAATTTAGATAAGTTCACAAAGAAGCTATTAGATCAATATTTAGATGAAGCGCTTTTCATTCTTGAACTCATTGGGGTAGATGTATTTTCAAAAGAAAAGAAGAAAGAGTCGATGCTAAAGTCAATCCCTGTAAATTCCATTGATACTATAGAACTAAGGGCCAAAGGGGAGACCATTAAATATTTGGAAGAACAAGGTGCAAAGCTATTAAAAAATAGAGTCTATGCAAAACTTCAAGAAAACAAAAATATTTTTTGGATTAATCCGAAGACTGATTTTTTGAAAGAAGATTGGGATTTAATTCTTAATAATCAAGTAAAAGGCGTTATTTATGTATTAAGAATCCCGGCCAATACATTTAAGGCAACATTACAAAATGATGGAAATTTATTTATGAGAAAAGACAAACCTTTTTATTTAGATTTGAATATAAATTCGGAAACATTCTTGGATACAAGAAGTAAAGCGTCTTTCAAATCTTTCATAATCAATGAATACAAATACTAACGTTTAATTATCTTGCTTTTGAAATGCTAATTACTAAGAAAAGTTAATTGGGACTTCCGTTTCCTTCAAAAGTGTTATCATATGGTTATGCAATTCTACGAAACATTACCGGAAACCCAAAAAGAATCTTATAGAAAATTTATTGTATTATTGGCTCGCTTTCTAGATTATTTTCGGAGAACAATTCTCCCTATTTTGATTCTAGAATTGCAGAAAATATTTTTTGCAAGTGCTTCAAAGCCGAGAATCTTGCAAGGGATGATTCTACTGCTGATGCAAAAATTGGAAGCATTGGCATTGGCATCAAAACGTGGGTAGGGGATGCAGGGGCTCAAAAAATAGCGGAATTTAATAAATCGAAAAATGAATATGGTCATTTAAACGGTCTTGATAAAGTCAGAAAGATAGCCGAACTAAGAAACGCTAGGATTGATTTTACCCTAAGACAATATGGCTTATCTAAAATGATTTATCATGTAACAATTAGAGAACCTGGCTTTATTAAAATTCTAGAGTGTCCCCTTGAAAAGATTGATGTTGATAATCTTTCGGTTTTATCAGAAACAGATAAATCTATTCAATTTACTGATGGTAAAAATCATTATAATTTCTATATTTCAAAAAGTGTTTTGTTGATGAAGTTCGACAAACTAGTTGAAAAGGATAGAGTGAGTGTGTCCATATTCTCTAATCCATATAAGCTTTTGGAAGAAACATTTGGTGTTTCTAACACTGACTCACTTGAAAACTTAGAAACAGGTTTAGCTGGTCTTTATGGAGAACCAGAGAATCCATTTATTTATCTTAAGTTATATTCGTATAGAGATAGAAAAACCTATGATAAATTTGTTCCTGAAAAGAGTGGATTAAATCAGTGGAATGCTGGTGGAAGACCAAGGAATCAAGATGAAATCTATATTCCGATTTCTCGTGAAGATCATAAGAGGTCGCCACATTTTTTCCCCGACAGGGACTCCCCTTTTACGTTAATCTTGCCTGATGGCAAAACCATTTCTGCAAAAGTGTGCCAGGACAATTCAAAAGCATTAATGAGTAACCCTAATTCAGACTTAGGAAAGTGGTTGCTTAGAGAGGTGCTTCGACTTAAACCTGGTACATTAGTTGATTATCGTTTATTTATTTATATCGGCATTGATTCGGTTAGAATTGAAAAATTAAGCGATGAAGTTTATAAAATCAATTTTGCAAAACTTGATAGCTATGAGAATTGGATGTCAGGCTATCGAGATGAAGATGTAGAAGATTAAATACAGTCTTCGTTTTTTGCCTTTTTTCGGTTAGAATATTGTAGAAATAGCGGCGAGGTGCATTTATGTTAAAAGTAATTAGTTTATTCTCTGGCGTAGGTGGCATTGACTTGCCATTTGAAAGACGTGGTTGCAAGATTGTATTTGCTAATGATTCCGTTTCTTTAATGTAGGTGAATCTTGGTTCACCATGCTTTTGACTATGTTAATCTAATACACCTTATCACCATATTCAAT
The DNA here is from genome assembly GCA_902464635.1 of uncultured Caryophanales bacterium. Taxonomy (GTDB): domain Bacteria; phylum Bacillota_I; class Bacilli_A; order RFN20; family CAG-826; genus Alloenteromonas. The sequence continues at coordinate 3,456 of CABQKC010000054.1, forward strand.
AGTATTCATGAATTCCCTCATGGAAGGGTTCATGCTTCTCTTGT
>CABQKC010000055.1 GCA_902464635.1 uncultured Caryophanales bacterium
ATATTACAAAAGGGTTTGCTTTCTTTATCACCAATTTGGTGTGCTGCTAGAAAAATTTACATTGATTTGATTTTGTTTAGTCTTAATCAATGAAAGAAGAAGAAACTATGACAGTGTCTAGTAATCATAGATTTACTATGTAATTTTTCATAATAGAATATTGCCAATTTAGGAGACAATTATGGACGAGAAGGAATATAGCAAGAAGATGGAAAAAGAAGATATGGATGCCTATTATTCCTTAGCCCTTTCTACCTCGAATGAAGAGACTTTAAAGGCGTTTGAGTCCCAGTCGGAAAAGAATTCTTAATTTAGAATCTATGTTTTTTGGCCCTTAATTGGGCTTTTTTAATTGCCTTAAGGGTACTCTTTTTGTTTTTCCAACCATGAACAAAAATTTGCAATGCAAAAAATTGTCCACGAAAAGAGAAAGAAAACATGAACAAAAATTTGCAAAACAAATAAATGTTTGCCATAATTACATCGTGGATAGAGAATGGCTTATTAATAAATTGATTGAAAGTGTTGGCTCTAAAAAAACTAACATCATTCAATTTTCTAAAGGCTATGATATAAATCGTTTTTTATTCGTTGAATTGAAAAACCGCCTATTCGAGGCTTTTCCTAGCTATCATATTGTCGAAGTTAAGCAAGAGGAAGATATTCTTTCTTTCATTCCTAACTTAAAGGAAATTTCATCCAAAAATCCAGTTATAGTTTTAATAAATGATGTCTTTTCCTATAAAAATCCTGAAGCAATTATTAATTCTTTTTATGGATTTGATAATATCAGCGCGTTTATTACTACAGATGTAGACGTTTCTTACCAATTAGGAAAAAAAGATACTTTGGTAAGAGGCAGATATAATCGCTTTTTCTTGTCTCCTGTTCTTTTTGGGGATTCTCAAAAAATAGAAAATATAAACTATTGTGATTTATTTTCATTTAGTTCTTATTCTAAACAAGCTTCTAAAATCTATTCTTATATCTTAAATCATTCTGGCGAATTGTTATCTTATAGAAAGATTCATGAAGGAATCGGCAAAACTTTATCCATCGGCAAGACTATTGATATTGTTGATTACATGATAAATCATTTTTTATTCTATAGACTTTTTAGAGTAGATATTTCGAAAAATAAAGACATAAGCAGTGGTTTCATTTGCTATCCAACGCATATAAATAATCTTGATAAAGTACCTTGCTCTAATGAGAAAAAATATTTCCTTAAAACTGCGACAGCCGTCGTCGCGAGAATGGTCTATAATGGATTCGGCGTTAAAAAGGCAATTTCCTATTTTTACGAAACAAAAGATGGGAAAAGGGTTCGCACTGAATTCGATCGTGGTTTTTTGGTCTTTAATTTTGACAAGAGAGTTATTATCAATATTCGCTTGGATGAAGATGGTAACGACATTGAAAAACTCATTAAATTTAAATCAAACATACCTCATCTAATAGGATTGCCCGGTAACTCCGAATACATTATGGATTGCAATGGCTTGACATATGTAGGAATTGAAAAAATATTGGGTAATGACTTGGTAAGAAACTTCTTTACTAAGAAATAACATCGAATGGTTATAAAATATTCTATATTTCCACCTTTTCTATAGCTAGATATTTACTAGAAAAATAAGAAAAGTATAATTTCCTTATGGAAAAAACAAATATACATTCTCTATCTTTTTACCAAATATATCCTCGTTCATTTTGTGATTCTAATGGGGATGGAATCGGGGATATACAAGGGATAATATCCAAACTCGATTATCTAGCATCTTTAGGAGTAGATGTCATTTGGCTATCCCCAATATATGATTCCCCTTTAGTAGATATGGGTTACGATGTAAAAGATTATTATAAAATCCATAAAGACTATGGGACGATGGAAGATTTTGACCTTCTAATCAAAGAAGCTAGGAAAAGAAATATCAGAATAGTCATGGATTTGGTAGTAAACCATACTTCTGACCAAAATGAATGGTTTATTAAATCTAAAGACCCATCTTCTCCATATAGGGATTATTACTACTGGAGAAAAGGAAAAGGAAAGAAAGCTCCTAACAATTGGACTTCCATGTTTACAGGCTCGGCTTGGGAATATGATCCTTCATCAATGGAATATTACCTGCATTTATATTCAAAAGAACAACCTGATTTGAATTACCATAATCCTAAAGTTATTGAAGAAGTAGAAAACATCCTTCGTTTCTATTTAGATAAGGGGGTATATGGATTTAGATGCGATGTCATTAACCAAATATATAAAGAATCGTTAGAAGATGGAAAAGGCCATTATTTTTCTGGCATGGGTCAAGAACATTATTTGATGAAACAGGGAAACCATGACATATTGGCCAAGTTCTATAATGACGTATTTTCTAAATATGATTCAGTTGTAATTGGAGAGACTTTCAATGTCGATTTAGAAAATGGGAAGAAGTTTTTATCTAATCATGAATTGGATATGTTCTTCCAATTTGAGCTAATGGGTGTCACCAAATCCAAATTGCCCGTATTCAAAAAGAAATTTAAGTCCAAGAAATTCTTTTCTATCATTAGGAAATGGCAAGAGAACATTTCTTGGAATGCGAACTATCTAGAAAACCATGACCAGCTTCGTTCTATCTATAAATTTGGGGATGAAAAATATCATTATCTAGAATCAGCAAAAGCCCTAGGATTAATCAATTTGACGTTACGGGGTTCTCCTTTTATCTATCAAGGAGAAGAAATTGGCATGACTAACCTTCCTGTTTCTAAGGATATATCTACTTCAAAAGATGTTGTTTCCATTCAAGTCAATGACATCATGAAGAAACTTCTTTTCCCATCTTGCCTAAGAAACAAGTTGATATTCAATATCGATAGGGATAATTGCCGTTCCCCAATGCAGTGGGATGATTCGTTTAATGCAGGGTTTACTACTTCAAATAACCCTTGGATTAGAGTCAATCCTAACTATAAGGAAATAAACGCGAAAAATAACGTCAAAGATCCGAATTCGATATTCTCTTTCTATAAGGAATTATTAAAACTAAGGAAAGAAAATGAAGTTCTTCAAGAAGGTGATTTTAAGTATATTTCTTCTTATAAAGATGTATTTGTTTTCTCTAGGAATTATAAAGATAACGAAGCCTTAATTATCGTTAATTTAGGTAAAAAGACACGCAAAAATAAGGTGGATGTAACAGGTTTTTATAAAGTTTTAGCAACTTTAGAAAATAAAAACGAAGGAATATTGCTTCCTTATGAAGGGAGAGTTTACTTCAAAAAGAAAATTTAATTAATGAATAAATATTTTATATGAGTATCATATAAGGGCTAAAAGGAGGAATTTAACTATTAACAAATCAAGTGAAAAATAATTTGTATGACAAAAAT
>CABQKC010000056.1 GCA_902464635.1 uncultured Caryophanales bacterium
CCTTCCGCACTGTGCCTCGTATTGGTAGACTTGTTCCTTGCGTCCAATCTACGCATGTCGAGACTATTGTTAGCTTGCAATTAAAGAAATAATAATTTTGTTATTATTTCCAGAATAAAATTCATAAAAAAGTCTCTATTTGTCAACCTTTGGTTAAACGGGTGCTTGAGACTGATAACATGTCTTTTCTCATTCATCTTTGTCAGTTTTATCTAAACTATTTAAATAAAACGAGAAGAAATATAGAGGCAGTGTTAACAATTGTTGTTTCTCATCATAACCATATTGGTTTGAAGATACTTTTATAACTAAATCGGTTTTATTGTGATTTCTAAATTCTTGCAACGAATTCAAATTGCTTTTTCCTCTTTTTGCATCTATTGCCACAATGGAATTATTTATATCTATAACAAATTCAAATTCACTATTTCTTTTACCTTTCCAGTAAAATAGAGGATATCTTCTTGCCACTAATTCGGTAGCGACGTAATTTTCATAATATATTCCAGAAAAAGCATTATCTTTATCAATTAAGAACTTTTCATAATTTAGTCCGCTTTGATGAGCAAACATTCCAACGTCAGATAAATAAAATCTAAACAAAGAATCTTCATCCTCTATCAGCGGTAATGCAACTTTTTCTTTTAAGCAAAATGACTGCAAAACAACTCTAGCGGTTATTAACCAAAAATATGGATTAATCATGTCTCTGTTTTTAGCGTTAGGAACGGATTTGGATATTTTAAAATTCTCATTTTCTTTATTTAATTGCTTATAAATGTCTTTATATATCAATCTACTTCTAATTACTGATTCTTTTGAAGTTTGATATAAATCCATATCTGCTAAATAGTCATCATATATTTCTTGCATCTTCTCCGTTACTTCTTTTAAGGCTTGTATCTTTTTATCTTTATATTGTAAAAAGGTATCGACTGCCTCAGGCATTCCGCCTACAAACATATATATTCTAAAAATATTCATTAATTCTTCGTGTACATAACGATCAATAGGTTCTTTCGATTCAAATTTTCTTTTAACATAGCTGTAGGTATTTAAATCATAATTCAATAAAAATTCATCAAACGTCATAGGAAAAACATATAACTGGTTCATCTTTCCAACTGGGTATAAAAACTTTTTGTTTGTTTTCTTACTATCTCGATTAATACGAAGTCTTACCAATGAACCACTGACGATAAGAGGTATGTCTCTTCTTTTTTCACAAAAATGTTTCATCATCTTCACAATAGAAGGACATTCTTGTGCCTCATCAAAAAATAATAAATGGTCTTTATCCGGAACAAAGTGATAATGGAGTTCGATATATTCGAGAACTTTTTCTAAATTAGAATTATTTTCAGCATATTCTACAAAATCATCTTCATCAGATAAATCAATTTTTAAATATCTATTTTCAAAATATTTTTTTGCAAATAATTCTTCGATAAGATAAGACTTACCAACTTGTCTTGCACCCCACACCATTAAGGGTTTTCTATTTGGTTTTTTAATCCATTCCTCTAATTTTGATAAATATTTTCTTTCCATATATTTACACCTTTTTGCAAGGATAGTATAAAACCAATTTACACCTTTTTGCAATATAATCTTAATATTAATTTACACCTTTTTGCATAATTCTCAACGAATGTAAGAAGCGTCAAATAACAAGTTATTTGATAGTCTCAACCCTGGTTAGAAATAGTAGACACGTTGAGACTATTGTTAGCTTGCGACTAAAAGAGCGATAAGCCCTATCGCTTATTCAGAACATAAACATCAAGAAGAATAAATGATGGAAGTATGCTGTTTTTTCCTTTCAATAAAAAAGGAAAAGTAGACTAAAACTGTTTTTGAAATACTACCTATAATAGTAATTTACTGCCTAAAATACGGTATATTTTAAAGAGAAAAAACATTAATGAGAAAACTCACTAATTTATAATCAAATTTCTATTGATTCAACGGATTATTTCCTTTGAGTTTCCCCATTTTACGTCATAAAAAATGATTTTTCTGTTTATTTTTTGGT
>CABQKC010000057.1 GCA_902464635.1 uncultured Caryophanales bacterium
GAATCGGAGCTTGGGAAAGGAACCACGTTCAGGATGGTGCTGAAATGATTATATAGAAAAAGTTGAGCTTCAACTTTCTTCAAACGTTTTAATAATTCTCAACCTCCCTGCTGATATCCATTTTGATGAAATAATGATTATTATGGATGATAGGAAACATGAAGTGCTAAAAGAAATACTTCGAAGAGAAAGGAATAAAAATATTGTATATAAGTTTCCTGATTTATCTGATGGCGATTATTACTTGAATATATACTATAAATCATTAGAGCATAGTGGATATTATGAACCTTTTATTTCCGGGGCATGTATCATCATAAATCGTTTGGGAAATTTGATGAGATTCTGTCCTCCAATAATTGTTGACTTGAATAAGAAGTTTCTATACAACATAAAAACGGATTCTTCTAACTTGCACAAATATACAAAACCGTCTTTTGCGATACAAAGCTATGACTCTAAGTTAATAAAGAAAGCAAAAGAAATAACAAGGTTTTCTCACTCCGATTACCATCGCTTACTTTCAATTCATAATTGGGCTGCCCGTAATTTATTTTACGATTATGATTTGTTAATTGATGACGCTTATAAAAAAAGCAAAATATCTGCAACCGATGTGCTAAAAACAGGAAAAAGTGTATGTCAAGGATATACGGAATTAACTATTGCCATGATGAGATCGTTAAATATTCCTGCTATTGGTATTAGATGTTATGTACTCGGTGATAATTCTGGAGGGTGGAATAATCCAATAAATATGAAAAATGAAACAAACCATATTTTTACAGCTGCATTTGTTAGCAACAGATGGATTTTAATGGATTGTACATGGGATTCCCCAAATAGATTTGAAAACAATCAATTTCAAAAATTAAATACAAATGGGTTGTTTACTAAATATTTTGATCCTACAATAGAGTTTATGTCAGCTTCGCATAGATTTGTAGAGATATTTGTTTAGAATTGATTCTAATAGAAAATTATTTGAAAATAGTCATAGAAAAACTCTTAAAAGTAAGCATTAAAATTAGAGTTTAAAATTATTAGCAATATGCCAATAGTTAATAAACAAATAAAATAACTCAACATATAATCACTTACCAAAGTGTCTATACAATAAGGTTATGCCCAAAATTTGAAACTAATACTAAAGCGAATATAATGAGTGATATTATAATATGCCCAAATTGTCAAACAGAAAACCCTGCAAATGCAAAATTTTGCAGGATGTGTAAACATCCGTTATTAACAAGCAAGGATGAATATACTCCTAATTTGTTTCCAGATATAACCTTGCGTCCAGTAGCGATTATACATACTCACTTCGTTAGTCCTTTAGAGAAAGGAGCATTTGTTTTGTTACCCTTGCTTTTGGTTTTCCTATATTTTATCTGTAACGATTTTAAAGGTGAGTTCATAGATGAGTTTGGTAGTGATACCTTTGGAGTTGTTTCAATCGGAGGAATCGTATTTTCCTTCTTGCTTAGCTTATTATGTATAAATGGAATTAAACATTATATTAGGGTCTGCTGAATTAATTTCGAGTCACAGACAGAGGGTAGCAGACGTAGAC